>CAYUII010000032.1:0-41426 GCA_964444785.1 uncultured Bacteroidales bacterium
AGCACGACCTTGCCAAGGTCGGGGTCGCGGGTCCGAGTCCCGTTTTCCGCTCAAAGCCACCCAAAGAGGTGGCTTTTCTTTTTAAACTAATCCGTTTTAGTTCTAATTCCTACTCAACGGTTTTAAAACCGATCCATTTTTCTTCTCCTCTCAACATCTCTTCTCCTCAACTTTCGAAACAGATTCGAAACTAACTACCTTCTCTTTATCTCTTGAAGTAGGTCAATTGTGACTCAACTTTTATAACAGATGCAAACCTGGCCTCTTTTGAAACGGTTCCCTTTTTGGTCTTGATCAAAGAAATACTATCACAACAAATTAAAAACCCTCTGTAAATTCTAAATCTACAGAGGGTTTTTTGATTACTTGGTACCCCGGGCGGGACTTGAACCCGCACAGCCGCAAAGGCCAAAGGATTTTAAGTCCTTCGTGTCTACCATTCCACCACCAGGGCTTGTGGTCTTCTATTTCAAAGAAACTCACAACTTAGTAAAAATCCCGAATACATCGGTAGTCGGGACTTGAGCGGAAAACGGGACTCGGACCCGCGACCCCGACCTTGGCAAGGTCGTGCTCTACCAACTGAGCTATTTCCGCAACGATTTGGTGGTGCAAATGTAGAAAAGCTCTTTGAATTGTGCAAATCTCTTTTGAAAAAAATGAGATTTTACATGAAGAGGCCTTTACTTCTTTTTAGTTAAAAGTCCCTTAATATGATTAAGTTTCATCAACGCTTCAACCGGAGTTAAGGTATCAATATTGGTATCAATTATTTCGTCTTTGATTTGAAGCAATAGAGGATCATCTAGTTGGATGAAGCTAAGTTGATAGTTTGGACCTGGGTCACCTTTCTTTCCTCTGTTTCGAGTTTTATCAGAACTTTTGCTCATCACCTCGGCGTTATGTGATTCCTCAAGACGTTCCAGCAGTTCGCCGGCACGATCAACGACTTTTTGTGGCATACCGGCCATTCTGGCAACATGGATACCAAAGCTATGTTCGCTACCTCCCTCTACAAGTTTCCTTAGGAAAATGATTTTCTTTCCAATCTCTTTGATGGAGATGTGGAAGTTTCTGATACGAGGGAAAAGCTGAGTCATTTGGTTCAGTTCGTGATAGTGAGTAGCAAACAGAACTTTAGGTCGAAAGAGGGGGTGGTTATGAAGGAATTCGGCTATTGACCAGGCTATCGATATTCCATCGTAGGTGCTGGTACCTCGTCCTATTTCGTCGAGAAGGATTAGACTTCGATCTGAAACATTATTGAGAATACTGGCTGTTTCGGTCATCTCAACCATAAAGGTAGATTCACCGGTTGAGAGGTTATCACTTGCCCCGACTCGGGTGAAGATTTTATCGACCATGCCAATGGTGGCTTTCTCTGCAGGAACAAAGGAACCTATTTGAGCCATTAGTACGATCAATGCTGTTTGGCGAAGTAGAGCCGATTTACCGGACATGTTTGGGCCGGTGAGTATGATGATTTGTTGTGAATCACGATCAAGCCATAAATCATTGCTGATATAACTTTCACCAGATGGGAGAAGTCGTTCAATTACCGGATGTCGTCCTCCTTTGATCTCTAATGTTGTGCCATCGGTCATGATGGGCCTGGTAAAGTTATACTTAGATGCGGCAGTTGAAAATGAAACTAATACATCAATCTTCCCGAGGATAGCTGCATCAAGCTGGATAGGTTGGATAAACTCAGCCAATTCTCGAACCAATTTATTAAACAGTTCGGTTTCGATGGTTAAGATTTTCTCTTCAGCACCAAGAATCTTTTGTTCATACTCTTTTAGCTCTTCAGTGATATATCTTTCTGCATTAACCAGTGTCTGTTTTCTAGTCCATTCTGCGGGAACTTTTTCCTTATGGGCATTAGTAACCTCAAGATAATAGCCGAAGACATTGTTAAAGCTGATTTTTAGAGAGGTTATGCCAGTATTAGTAATCTCGCGTTGAAGAATCATGTTCAGGTATTCTTTTCCTGAATTAAGAAGCGTTCTCAACTCGTCGAGTTCGGGATTGATTCCTTGAGCAATGACACCGCCCTTATTAACTTGAACCGGAGGGTCAGGTTGAATGTGAGTATGGATGGTTGAAGTGATGATTTCACAAGGATTCAATTGGTGGGCAAGTCGTTGAAGGGGTTGGCAGGAGACTTCGATGAGTCTGTTTTTAATTAGCCCGACAGAATCGAGTGCTTTTTTTACTTGCAGCATCTCACGTGGGTTAATTCTACCCACTGCAGCTTTTGAAATAAGTCGTTCTAAGTCGCCAGTCTGTTTTAAGTAAGAGATGATCTCTTCGCGTTCAGATGAATGCTCCGTAAACCAGGCTGTCATTTCGTGCCTCTCTTCAACAGGTTGTCTCTCTTTTAGAGGGAGTGTAAGATAACGTCTGATAAGTCGAGCCCCCATAGGGGAGGTAGTATGGTCAAAGACATCAAGAAGAGAACGTGCATTCTCATTAAGGCCATAGATCAGTTCAAGGTTGCGGATGGTGAAGCGATCAAGCCAGACATATTTGTCTTCTTCCAGACGAGCAATTGAAGTAATATGCGCAGTCTTATCGTGATGAGTCTCTGAAAGATAATGTAGTGCTGCGCCGGCTGCAACGATAGCGAGAGGCATTTCATGAATTCCAAAACCACGTAGGTTGACGGTTTGGAAATGACGCGTCAGGATGTCTTGGGCGAAATCTAAGGTAAATGCCCAGTCATCGAAGACAGTGGTAAAGAATTTGTCCCCAAATAGCTCGGTGAATTTTCTTTGAAGACCCTTTTGAAGGATGACCTCGTTGGGGCGAAAAGTTTGAAAGAGTTTATCGGTATAATCAGGGGAGCCTTGAGCAGCGTAGAATTCACCGGTTGAAATATCAAGAAAAGCAATGCCAAATTGACCATCAGTGATGTGGACCGAGGCCAGGAAATTGTTCTCCTTTTGTTCTAATATTTTATCATTGTAGGAGACTCCGGGAGTGACCAGTTCAGTAACACCTCTTTTAACAATTGTTTTAGTCAATTTCGGATCCTCCAGTTGGTCGCAGATAGCAACTCGAAGTCCAGCTCTGACGAGTTTTGGGAGGTATGTGTCGAGAGCGTGATGTGGGAATCCGGCTAATTCGACAAAAGATGCCGCTCCGTTGGCTCGTCGAGTAAGAACAATACCGAGAATGCCGCTGGCTTTAACTGCATCTTCACCAAAGGTTTCGTAAAAATCGCCTACCCTGAAAAGCAAAACAGCGTCGGGATATTTGGCTTTAATTTTCATGTATTGCCGCATTAAAGGCGTGTCGGCAATAGGATTAGATTCTTTTTGAGTCAACTTTGTTTGGCTTTAAAAGAGAAGATATATACACAAAGTTATCTGAAAATAGGAAACATGTAATCTTTTTTAAGAACTTTGGCATGAAAATCGCAAGATTTATCAATCAAAAGGAAATCTAAGCATGAGAAAGACAAGCAACAGTGAACTAGATAGGCTAGATCAAATCGCTTTTTGTGAGGCTCCTAAAATACCCGTTGTTGTTATTCTTGATAATATTAGAAGTCAAAGCAATATAGGTTCGTTCTTTCGTACTTGTGATGCTTTTCGGATGCAAGAGCTTGTCTTATGCGGGATCACAGCTACTCCTCCTCATAGAGAGATTCAGAAGACTGCACTTGGCGCAACAGAGACCGTAGTGTGGCGTTACTCACCATCAACAGTAGAGGTTCTTGACAATTTAAGGGCGAATGGTTATGTTATTGCCGCTATTGAGCAAGCTGAGCCGCATAGGAGTTTAGACCAATATGACTTTCTTTTCGATCAACCTTTAGCGCTGGTTTTTGGAAATGAAGTAGATGGTGTCTCTGATGAGGTAATGCAGTTGGTCGATTTTGCCATTGAGATACCTCAATCAGGTACAAAGCATTCACTGAACGTTGCTGTTTCTGGTGGTGTTGTTCTATGGGAGGTGTATAAACAGTATCGAAGATTACATCAAGAGTGGCGTTAACTCGCTAAACTCATTCATTAAGTGTCAGATAAATCCGTAATGTTGATATTGGTCATACTGAAAATTTTCGAAAAGTGAAACTTTTTTATGTTAAAAGCGTAGAAAAGACTGATACAGATGTAAAAAAAAATAAAATCTAAGAGATTAGTATATATCCAATTGATAAAATACTATATTTTTGTAGGTGAAATTCAGAAATTATTAATTTATAAATCCGCTCCCATGAAAAAAATCTATGTTTCGGTAATCAAGGTCGTGTTATTGACCCTGATAGTTTTGAGTCCGACTGTTTTCTACGGGCAGAAAGCGCAAAAACCTTCGGCTCGTAGTCAGTTTGATCCATATTGGTATGTAGGTGCCAATGCTGGATTGAGTCTATTGCATGGTGATATTACCAAATATCGTGTAATGCCTGATGGAGATCATATTAAGTTTGGTTTTAGTGGTCTTTTTGGTCGTCAATTAACTCCATTCTTTGGAGTACGTGGTCAACTTGGTTATGGCAAGTATGCCGGTGTTGAAGACCGTGCTGAGTATTCTTATCTTTCAGGAATTTACAATCAGGAAGTTAGTGGTGATTGGATTGACTATTCACTGCAAGCCACTTTTGATCTCGATCGTTTAATAATGGGATATAATCCCGATCGTTTTCTTGGTGTTTATGCATTCTTAGGTATTGGTAATACCCAATATCGTGTTGAGAAAACTGACCTTAATACCTATTCCGTTGTAAAACGTGGTTACGATGAGACGAATGGTGAAGGCGGTAAGGGTTTTGCAAGCCGTCGTGTTGTAGGAATGGTTCCTGCTGGTCTTGGTATTAACCTCCGTTTAGCTGAGAAATGGGATATGAATATTGAGTCTTCAGTTCGTTTTACTGATACAGAAGGCATGGATATCGTTTCAGGTGGTGCTAAAGAAATTAAGAATGACTTCTATAGCTACACTTCTCTTGGCTTTACTTATAAATTCGGCGCCGGTTCGAACATTAAGAAAATGCAACGTGATTATGGGTTAGTAAAATATACAGTAGAACCTGAGGTTTTAGAGGCTCATGGTGATTCAATTCCTGTTGTTATTCGTGGTGTATTCCCTCCCAAATATTTCAACAAGAAGGCTGCTATGTATTTCCAACCCGTTGTTAAATACGGTGATAAAGAGATGAAACTAAAGCCCATCATGTTACGTGGTGAGCAGGTTCAAGGCGATGGTGATGTTATCAACTATAACAATGGTGGTTCATTTACCTACAAAACAACTATTCCTTACAGCCCAGAGTTAAATGTTTGTGAGGTTCACGTTGCTCCTATCGTTTTCACTCCGAAGAAAGATCCTGTAAGTGCTAAGATGAATCCTGAAGAAATTAGCACCCGTTACAAGACTCTATCTTTAGATGATCGTAAACTCGCTGACGGTGTTATCTACACTTGTAAGAAAATCGTTGCTGACCAAATCACTTCTACCTCAGCTCATGGTTATCAATCGGTCGTTGTTCTTACCAAGAATTCTAACATCTATTACCCAAAGAATAAAGAAAAAGTTGACCTGAAGTTTGGTCTAAATAAAGACAAAGCTAATGGTGAGGCTCGTGCTCAACTTTTTGACTATATCTCTAAAGGATATAAAGTAAAGGATATTACCATCTCAGCTTGGGCTTCTCCTGAAGGTGAAGAAACTTTCAATGAAAACTTGTCAGGCAAACGTGGTGAGTCAGCTAAAAAAGCTGTTCTTGCCGACCTTAACAAGATGAAGAAAGATCTTGCTAAAGCAAAGAATACTACCATTACCATTGGCGACCCTGCAAAGGATTATACTTGGAATGTTACCGGTAATGGCCCAGATTGGAATGGATTTATGAAGGCTATCGAAGCTTCTAATATCAAGGAAAAGTCCACCATTCTCAATGTTGTTAATTCAGCTGATCCTAGCAAGAAAGAACAGGAAATTCGTAACATGATCGTTATTTATCCTGAAATTGAAAAGGATATTCTTCCTCCTCTCCGTCGTAGTGAGATCGCAGTTAATGCTTTTGAACCCAAGAGAACTAATGAGGAGATTGCTCAGTTAGCAACTACTGATCCTTCCAAATTAACTAAGGAAGAGCTGCTGTTTGCTGCTACCTTGACACAGGATGCCAAAGCACAAGCTGCTATTTACCGTTCAGCTGCTGCTAATTTCCCTGATTGCTGGAAAGCTAACAATAATGCCGGTGTTGCTGAGATGAAATTAAATAACCTTGAAAAAGCTGAAAGTTATTTGAATAAAGCTAATCAGCTATCTCCAGATAATGGTGAGGTTATTAATAACTTAGGAGTTCTCTATGCAAAACGGGGTGACCTGAATAAGGCTAACACGAACTTTGAAAAGGCTAAAAAGCTTGGTATTAATGAGGGTTATAACCTTGCTACTATCATGATTACAAAGGGTAAATATAGTGAGGCTCTACCTGGTCTAAAAGATCAAAAATGCAGCTATAACTTAGCCCTAGCTCAAATGTTAGCTAAAAATAATGGTGATGCTGCTCGTACTCTTGAGTGTGCTCCAAAAGATGCTCATGTATATTATTTAAGTGCTGTTCTTGGTGCTCGTACCAATAACACCACAATGTTATACGAAAATCTGCAGAAGGCCGTTAAAGAAAATGCTTCTCTGAAATCTTCAGCTAAAACTGATAGAGAATTTGCGAAGTATTTCGACCTACCGGAATTCCGCAAAATCGTTGAATAGTTTCTGATTTCATTGAAAAAGGCCACCAATTGGTGGCCTTTTTTTTTATGATAAATTTTAAGATATGTATCAAATACTATATCGAGATGTTTTATTCTAAGTTCCTTGTTATTTTGTTCTACCCATCTAATTTTAGAATGATTACACTCTGTTAATCCCAATCGAGTAGTCATTTAGAAGTAAATCCTTTAAATATTCGTAATCACTCTGGCTTGATACAAAATCTAATCGACTGGCATCAACGATTACGATACGATTATTTGGGAAAAGCCTGAAATAATCGAGATAACCTTGTTGAATGCGTTCAAGATAATCAGAAGGAATTTGTGTTTCATAACTTCTACCCCTTTTTTTAATGTTTTCAAGAAGCCGGTCTACTGGATTATATAAATAGAGAACTAGATCGGGAGAGGGTAGTTGAGGGTGAATGATTTGAAAGAGTTTTTGATACAAATTGAACTCATCATCCTGTAAAGTGGCTTTAGCAAAAATTAATGATTTTTGGATAAAATAGTCGCTAACGGTATGTCTGTGAAATAGATCACCAGGCGTAGCTTCTTTCTTTAATTGTTGGTACCTTTCTGCTAAAAAGGAGAGTTCTAAAGGAAAAGCGTATTTCTCTGGCTCTCTATAAAATTTTGGAAGAAAGGAGTTGTCTTCAAACTGTTCAAGAATGAGCCGGGCGTTAAGATCGCTTGAAAGCATCTTACTAAAGGTGGTCTTGCCAGCGCCAATACAGCCTTCAATGATTATATAGTTATAAGGAATTTCCATCATGATTAGCTTTAAACAAGGAAATATCAGGGAGGATCTTCACCTCACCAATGTCATTACAGTTTGTAAGAAGTTCTTTTACCCCGACTTTTAAAATAGGGTGTATCCATTCTGGCATGACTTCCTGAAGAGGCAAGAGGGTAAATTTCCTTAGATGTAATTTAGGATGAGGGAGAATAAGGGTAGGGGTATTTGTAATTAGTCCATCAAAGTCTAAAATGTCAATATCGATAGTGCGTGAGGAGTATTCTCTTGTTTTACTTTCGTGATCCATGGATTGAGGTTCCCTTTCTCGTCCTAATTCCATTTCAATTCGTTGGCATTCTTTTAATAATTGCCATGGGTCTAAAGGAGTTGATAATACTAAGATGGCATTAAAGAAGGTTGAATCAGATTCAAAACCCCAAGCTTGAGACTCGTAAATGGAGGAGGTCACTTTTATTTTGCCAGCAGAATGCGATAATTTATTCATTGCATCATTGAGCAATTTGAATTTGTCGCCCAAATTACTGCCTAATAAAATAACGGAGGTATGTAAAGGGTCTATAATCATATATCAAAGTTAAGAATCGTATAGCAGAAGGTAAAGAAACAATTGAACAGACGCAGATATTTTGTGTAATATTGTAAATAAAATTAAAGGGTACGCAAAATGAAACAGTTTTTAAAGTATTTCTTGGCTTCATTGTTAGCGACAATAGTTAGCCTATTTCTACTAGTCCTTTTGTTCTTTGGAATGGTGGCTAGTATAATGACATTCTCCAAGAAGGAGGTTAACCTTCCCTCTGAGAAGACGGTACTGGTTGTGAGGCTTGATGAACCTATCTTGGAGCGTGGTTCAAACAATCCTTTTAGTGGATTTAGTTTTGCTAGTATGGAAAATAACTCGGTTGTTGGCCTAAACGAGATTATTGAGAATATTGAAAAAGCTTCTAATGATAAGAATATTAGCGGTTTATTACTAGAGCTCACCACTGTACAGGGTAATATGGCTACTGTGGAGCAGGTACGTAATGCAATTCTAAAGTTCAAGGATAGTGGCAAATTTGTCTATGCCTATAGCGAAGGGATGAGTCAAGGAGCCTATTATATAGCTTCCGTTGCTGACCAGGTTTTCCTTCAACCAGAGGGAGGAATAGAGCTTAAGGGGCTAAATGCTCAAATCATGTTCTATAAAAATCTGTTAGAGAAGGTGGGTGTTGAGATGCAGATCATCAGACATGGAAAGTTTAAAAGTGCTATTGAGCCTTATATTCTCGATAAGATGAGTGAGGCGAACCGCGAACAGACCACAAAGTTTGTAGGTAGTATTTGGCAAACTTTGGTTGAGCAAATTGCTAAATCACGTTCAATCACTCCGGAAAGGGTCAATCAAGTTGCTGATAGCATGATTGCCTTTGATGGTAAAGGAGCCTTGCGAAGTAAGCTTATAGATGGCCTAAAGTATCGCGATGAGATGGTTGATCTTTTGAAGCAGAAAGTGGGCATTTCCAACGCTGATAGCTTAAATATGATGGAATTCTCCGATTATTTTACTGCACCTGATCCGGTAAAGAAGAAAACCATTAGAAGCAAAAAGATTGCAGTTATCTATGCTCAAGGGGAAATTCAATCTGGTGAAGGTTCCGATGTGATTATTGGTTCAGATAGAATAGCCGAAGCAATTAAACAAGCACGTCTTGATGATAAAGTTAAGGCTATTGTTTTAAGGGTTAACTCTCCTGGAGGTAGTGCATTAGCTTCGGATGTCATTTGGAGAGAAATGGTTCTTGCTAAAAGAGTTAAACCTGTTATTGCTTCTATGGGGGATGTTGCTGCCTCGGGCGGTTATTACATCGCTTGTGCTGCGGATACCATTATGGCAATGCCAACAACTATTACAGGATCCATAGGTGTTTTTGGAATGATTCCTAATGCAAAGAAACTCCTTAATGAGAAGGTTGGTGTTACCTTTGATGAAGTTTCTACTAATGCTAACTCTGGTTATGGAAGTCTCGTCTCTCCTATGACCCCCTACCAGCTTGCTGTAACTCAAAAGAGTGTAGAGCAGGTTTATGATGTATTTATCTCTCATGTTGCTGAGGGTCGTGGAATGACTAAAGCCCAGGTTGATTCTATTGGACAAGGACGCGTTTGGAGTGGAATTGATGCAAAGCAGATAGGTCTTGTTGATCTGTTCGGTAATTTAACCGATGCAATTAAGTTAGCTGCCTCATTGGCGAAGCTTGATGAGTATCGTGTGGTTGATTATCCAACCCAGAAAGATCCTTTCGAAGAGATATTAAGTTCTTTCGGAAAAAAAAGTGCTATGGTGGATGAGTTGGCAAATCAACTTCCAGTTCTTGGGGATGCTGTTAAGGCTTTTCACCTAATGAAGGAAGGAGATCGTGTTCAAGCTAGAATGCCCATGGATATAAGATTCTATTAGTAATTACATTATTTAGGATTACTTATGGGGGGCAGATTTAGTAATCGGCCCCCCTTAAATTTAAATATGGAAACAATAATTGAGCAAAAAAAAGCGCTACGTAAGCAGGTCCGAGCTCTAAAAAGGGAGATGTCTCCATCCTTGGCTCAGGTTGAGAGTAAGAAAGTTATCAGTGAACTGGATAATCTTGCGCCATTTAATTCAGCGAAGGTGATTATGGCATTCTGGTCAATGGATGATGAGATTGATATTAAAGATGCAATTATTAGATGGTCAAAGACCAAAAGAGTGATCCTTCCGGTTGTTGATGGTGATAGGTTACTGTTAAAGGAGTTTACAGGTTTATCAGAACTTAAACCTGGGGATCTATTTTCTATACCAGAACCGGTTGGATCTGAAATTCCTGATCCATCAGTAATAGATTTAATCGTTGTACCGGGAGTAGCTTTTAGTCGGAAACTGCAGCGAATGGGTCGGGGAAAGGCCTATTATGACCATTTACTAGAAAGTTTGTCAGCCTTACGTGTAGGCATTTGTTATTCCTGTCAGCTTTTTGATAATATTCCATGCGAACCTCATGATTTGGCAATGGACTATGTTATTACCCCTGATGAGTTGATTTACAGTTCTTTTGGTTGATTGTTAAAGAAATAAGGTCGACATATTCTTCTATTGGTCACCTTATTAATAATGGTTTTTTGAGGTAATTGATTGGGGTGGCATTTTATTTGAGGCTTCGAGTCAATGAATATCTTGAGAATAACGAATTTTATAAATAACTAAAATAACAGCTATGAATATTACAAAAGAGCAAGTTTTAGATGCTCTTAGGCACGTTAACGATCCGGATCTTAAAAAGGATTTGGTATCGCTTAACATGATTGATAATGTTATCGTAGAAGGAAAGACGGTTAGGTTTGAGATCGTTTTGACGACGCCTGCTTGTCCTATGAAAAACATGATTCAAAAAGATTGTATTGATGCGATACAAACTTATATTGGAAGCGATGTTGTTGTTGAGGCGGCATTAACCTCCAGGGTTACCAGTCAACGTAACAAGGCCGAGGCTATGATGAAGGGCGTCAAGAACATAATAGCTGTTTCATCTGGTAAAGGTGGAGTAGGTAAAAGCACAGTGGCTGCAAATTTGGCAGTTGCTCTGGCCAAGACTGGTGCACAGGTTGGATTGCTTGATGCTGATATTTATGGTCCATCGGTTCCCCTGATGTTTGGCCTTATGGATGCCCGTCCTTCGGCAATAAAAAAAGAGGGCAAGGACTTAATTGTCCCTATTGAGAAGTATGGAGTACATCTACTTTCGATAGGATTTTTTGTTGATCCGGCAAAGGCGTTAGTTTGGAGAGGCCCTATGGCATCCAATGCTCTGATTCAGTTGTTTAGTGAGTCTGAGTGGGGCGAATTAGACTATGTAGTTATTGATATGCCTCCAGGAACCGGAGATATTCATTTAACATTAGTACAACAATTGCCTGTTACGGGAGTAGTTATTGTAACTACACCTCAAGAGATGGCTCTTGCAGATGCAAGAAAGTCACTTGATTTATATACTGGTGATAAAGTAAATGTACCCGTTATAGGTATTGTAGAAAATATGGCATGGTTTACTCCTGCTGAGCTTCCCGAGAACAAGTATTATATCTTCGGAAATGGAGGAGGCGAACGTTTAGCCAATGAAGCTGATGTTCCATTGTTGGGTAGAATACCTATTGTCCAGTCTATTTGTGATGGGGGCGAGGTTGGTCAACCAGTTGCATTAAAAGATGGAACTATAGAATCAAATGCTTTTAATGAACTTGCTTCCGAAGTTGCTAGGCAAGTTGCATTGCGAAATGCATCGATCCCACCAACTAGACGAGTGGAAATTGATCCAAATACTATAGGATAAAAGAGGTAGGGTAAGTTTTTCCGCTTTGAAATGCGAAAGAGTTTGCTTTTCTAGGCGCTGTCTTTTTTCTGCCTTCAGAATAAAAATAAAGGGCTGTCTTTTGAAGATAGCCCTTTATTATGTGTTTAGGAAGAGATTAATTTTAATTAATCCTTTTTAAGTGGTACCATTTGTATTGAATGCTGATAAGTCTCTTTTCCTATAATATCAAGTTCAACCTGAAAACGGCTAGTCTATATCAATTATCAATGGAGGAGTATGGATTAATTTAGACGCAAAAATTCTTTTCTGAGCTTGGCTTGTTCTTCGGGAGTTAGTTTTTGGTAATCAAACAGAGAAGATTCCCAGTCTCCATACATCGGGTTGGGCAGTACGATAAAACGTTTTCCAAATTCATTTCTTACACTATCGGTAATGAAATTTCTTTCATATGGGCATCTTTTTTCGAAGATATTAGTGAAGTCGTTTAGGTTATCTCCAATAAGCATAATAATATTATGAGTCTTTAAGAGGTTTAAACGACGTTCTTCTTTGTTAGATGTTGAGGTCTTAAGCATTAGGTGTTTTTCATCAGCCAATGGGAATCCTGCCTTTTTTAGGTTTATGATAGTAGCTTGCATCTCATCGACTTTTCTATTGGAGATATAAAAGACTTCAACATTCTTTGAGGTAGCATAATTTAGGAATTCGACAGCGCCTGGAATAGCAACGGCATTACTTTCTGCAATCCATTCACTCCATCCTTTAGGGTAGACCGTTTTGTTTACAATACATCTAGCCTCAAAAGGACTGTTATCAAGAACGGTTTCGTCAATGTCTACTACGATGGCTAGCTTCCCTGAGAGCGGTTTGCTTAATGTTTGATCAAGTCTCAGCTGAGCCAGGTTATAAGCTTGATAACAGAGCGCCTTCATCTCTCCAGAGCGCTGGTACCAGATGGTTGCATTGAGCAAGTGATCGTTGTTTATTTTTTGTCCTATTGCCTGAAAGGAGAAGGAAGATGTTAATGTAACCAAAACGATTAAGGCTTTCTTACTTATTCTCATTTTATCGAAATTTATAATTAATCTTTGTTCTTGCAAGTTGATATGAGATGGGTGTATGCACTATAGAAAACAAAAGTAATTATTTACTAAAGTCTATAGGGTTTATTTGATTCATGTGGCGTAAGATTGCATTACGTCTTCCAGCTACATATGGTGAAGGTTTAGCAGGGTTTCTTCTTCTTGGATCTGGTAGGCAAGCCGCTATTGCAGCCGCTTCTGCCTTCGTTAATTGGGATGGTTTTTTATTAAAGAAATGGGGTGCTGCTGCACCAACTCCATAATATCCATTCCCCATCTCAGCAACATTGAGATATACTTCCATAATTCTTTCTTTGCTCCAAAAAATCTCAATTAGTACCGTAAAATAGACTTCCAATCCTTTACGAAACCATGTTCTGGCTGGCCATAAAAAGACATTCTTAGCGGTCTGTTGTGAAATAGTAGAAGCCCCTCTTTTCCGTCGACTATGTTCATTGTGTTTTCTTGCTTTGTCAATTGCATTAAAATCAAACCCATTATGCTCTAGGAATAGTTGATCTTCAGAGGCAACAACCGCTCTGACCATGTTTGGCGAGATCTCCTTTATTGGAGTCCATTTCTTGTGTATTCCTACCGGGTCTCCTGAAAATAGACCTTCAGTAAGACGGATTATCATCAGAGGTGTAATGGGAACCCGTATAAAACTGTAGATAATTGTAGCTGCTAAAGACGATAAAAAGAAAAACAATACAATACGTAAGACCCAACGTGTAATAGTCTTTTTGAGGTTTTTCGTTTTCATATCAGTATCCAATCCAGTTTAAATGGAATTGTTCTTGTTTTTGAGGCTTTTCATTCGGCAAAATTACAAAAGCAAAGGTTATCACTACTTAATTTAGTTATTCAGATGTAGGAAATTTATAGTACTTCTATGGTATTCTTCGAGCTAAGTATGTTTTTTCCTTTAAATTTTTGACAATTTGATTTTTTAGCTGTTATTAGATATAGATTTTTGGGTTTTTACCAACTCAGAATGATATAAATTTGAAGCAAAATTGTAAGAGTTAAGAATAAAAACTATAGTATAAAAAATTTTATTTATCAAAATCCGGTAAAGATATTATTTGGGAAAGGGCAGATTGCTCGGCTTCAGGCTGAAGTTCCAAAAGGATCAAAAGTGATGATGACTTATGGCGGGGGATCCATTTTTAAGAACGGGGTGTATAATCAAGTTTCTGAGGCCTTAAAAGGGTTTCAAGTTGTTGAGTTTGGTGGTATTGAACCCAATCCTCAGTACGAGACTTTAATGCAAGCTGTGTTGGTTGCAAGAGAGCAAAGGGTAGATTTTCTGCTTGCTGTAGGAGGTGGTTCGGTTATAGATGGAACGAAATTTATAGCAGCGGCTATTCCATTTGAGGGGGAACCTTGGGATATTCTGGCAAAAGGAGCACGAGTAAGAGGTGCAGTTAAGCTAGGAGCTGTCCTTACTTTGCCGGCGACTGGATCGGAGATGAATAGTAATGCGGTAGTCACAAACGCAACTCTTCATAGAAAGCTAGCTTTTGCTTCTCCATTTGTCTATCCAGTGTTTTCTGTGCTTGATCCTGAAGTAACTTATTCCTTGCCAAAACGTCAGGTTGCAAATGGGTTAGTCGATAGCTTTGTACATGTCATGGAGCAATATATGACTATCTCTGGGGATGCTCCACTGAATGACCGCTTATCAGAGTCTATTTTAAAGACCTTAATTGAGTTAACTCCAGTAGCCCTAAGCAATAGTCCCGATTATGAGAATCGAGCTAATCTGATGTGGTCAAGTACAATGGCTTTAAATGGGCTAATTGGCCTTGGTGTGCCTAATGATTGGGCAACCCATGGTATAGGACATGAGCTTACTGCTTTGCATGGCATTGATCATGCCGTTACATTAGCGATTGTTTTGCCCGGTCTATTAAGAGTGATGAAGGACCAAAAGAGGGTTAAATTGCTTCAATATGGTGAAAGGATCTGGGGCGTGAGTGAGGGCTCTGAGGAGGAACGAATAGAGAAGAGTATTCAACTTACCGAGGATTTTTTCCGCTCAACCGGGATTCTTACTCGATTATCAGAGCATAATGTTGGAATGGATACTATCAATGAGATTTTTAATCGGTTTAATGCTCCTGGTGCACGTCGATTGGGGGAACTTGGAAATATTGATGCGGAAAAGATTAAACAAATATTACTCACTAGATTATAACTAAATTCTGTAATTTAGCCGGAGCCAGCCTAGACCTCCGGCTTTTTTTTAATATGAATAATCTGAAAAGTTTCTTTGTAGTTTTCATCGTATTCTACTCCTTCTCATCATTAAAATCACAGGAACTAAAATCTCTGCGTGAGGATATTTTATTTCTTTCATCGCACCTAAATTATTTAGCATCTGATAAATTAGAGGGAAGAAATACCCCTTCAGTAGGACTAGATTCTGCTGCGGCTTATATTGAGCGAGCCTTTATTAGCTTAGGAATACCTCCAGCCTATCCGACATATAGAAATAGTCTTGGGCTTTCAAGAGTTAAATTAAGGCCTGGTGCATTGCTTAGCACTCGCAATGCCGCTGGGAATACGACTCTCTATAAAATCAAGGCTGATTTCATTCCCTTTGATTTCTCATCTGATGATTCAGTAAGTGCCCCTGTTGTCTTTGCAGGATATGGGTTAAGTATTAAAGATGCAAATTATAACAGCTATAAAGACCTAAATGTAAAGGGTCGGGTTGTTGTAATTCTTACTGGAGTTCCGGTTACTAAAGACTCTTCTAGCTATTTTGTTAAGTTCCCTAATGATCCTAAGTATTCAGTAGAATCAAAGGTGCACTTAGCTATGGAAGCAGGTGCTTGTGGAGTACTAGTTATTACCGATCCTGCAAAGCACATTCTATTAAACCCAGTAGGATATCCTTGGCCTGAGCTTTATAAGAATTTTCCTTTAGATGCGGCTCCATGGCGACTAGCTGATACAGCACAACAGAGAATCCCCGTTTTTCATGTTGGCGAGGCTTTTGTTAATAATGTCTTTGGAGGTGTTAATTCCTTTAAACAGCTGATTTCACGATTGAATAGTGGTGAATCGTTGAAGTCATTACAACCCTCATTAGCTTTAGTTTCAATGAAATCCACGATTTATGACGAACCGATAAGTGCTGATAATGTAGCCGCTGTTATTACTGGTTCAGATCCTGACCTGAATAATCAAGTGATTGTAATTGGGGCGCATTATGATCATTTAGGTACACTGAGGAGATATTCAAAAGGTGATGATCACATTTTTAATGGAGCTGATGATAATGCCTCTGGTACCAGTGCTGTACTATCGATAGCTAGAGATTTTTCTTTACAACCGGTTAAGCCTAAAAGAAGTGTCATATTTGTTCTATTTGCTGGAGAGGAGAAAGGGTTATGGGGTTCAAGGTCATTTGTTCAAAGGCCACCTGTTCCTATCTCTTCCTTTAAAGCTATGTTAAATCTTGATATGGTTAGTCGAGCCGCCGATACATTATACCTTGAGGGATCATCCAATAGTCCTGAACTAACTCAAATAGTTAAGGAGAAGAATACCAAATTTGGCTTTAAACTCATCACCCCAAAAGGAAATGCATTTCAAGGCAGTAGTGACCATGCTCCTTTTGCCGAAAACGGAATTCCTTTTGTTTTCTTCTTTACCGGAATACATAAAGATTATCATCGGGTGACCGATGAGGTATCGAAGTGTGACTTTGAGAAAGCCGCTCAAGTGGCTCGACTCGCTTTCCTTACCGCATGGAGAATAAGTAACGAAATAAATACCTATTAGTCGAATTTTTAAATTTATTACCTTTAGCAAAAAAAAGCATGTAATTGCAATAATTGATTCGATCTCTTCAATAGCGGTGGTTTTGGTTAGTTTTGCGAATTCCATGTGACCATTAAAAAAACAAATAATTATCTCATGAAAAGAATTATTCTCTCATTAGTCCTGGTGACACTAATTAGTATTGGTAATGCACAGGAAGTTAGCTTCAAATTAAAGCCAAAAGCGGGTAGTCAAGTCAGTTATACTATGACAGTCGATGGGAAAATGACTCAGAGTATGATGGGACAGGAGATGACAATGACAACTAAATCTGAAGGTAGTCAAGTGGTCTCCTTTACTAAAATTAATTCGGATGGAAGTGTTCAGTATAACGAGAAAACCGTTATAGATTTTGTGAAGATCTCCTCAGCAGCGATGGATACAACCATGAAGCCTGGCGAAGATGGGATTGAAGATTATGCCACAGTTGTAGATAAGTTGGGAAATGTTTTATCTAAGAAAAGCCTTAAGACCCAAAGTAAATCAGCTGGAATGGGTTCGATGTTAGGTGGCATAAATGGTTCTTCTGCCTTTATAGTAATACCTGATGGTAAGATTAACGTTGGTGGTTCTTGGACTACCGACAGAACCGATACAGTTGAGTTTATGGGAGGAGCGCTTGTTAACACAACAGCTTCTGAATATACTTTTGTTGGCGAAGTAAAAAAGGGATCTACAAAATGCTACGAAATGAAGATCGTCTCTAATATTTCTAGTGAAGGTTCAACTTCTATGCAAGGAATGGAATTCCAGATTGAAGGAACTGGAAAAATTGCTGGGACTGTATGGGTTGAAGTTAAGACTGGAGTTATCTTCGAAGAAGAAGGGGTAAATAACACGCAATTAACACTGGCACTTAGTGGCCCTCAGTCTATGACTATTCCAATTGTACAAGAAATGAAAGTCTCCAGAGTTCGTAAATAAGAGATCTATTATTGATAAAAAAGGATCATTGGTGAATTCTAATGATCCTTTTTTTATGCACTTTTAGCTTTTATAAAAACTACTTCTTTCTTATTATTTTTATATCGATTATTCTGTACTGAGAGATCATTTGGAATCTGCGTTACAGCTCATTTTTTGTTGTTTATTCTGTAACCCAAAGGATAGAATTACCCGTACCTTCTGCATTCTCTTCCCAATCTCCGTTTTCTGGATCAATAATCCAATTACCGTCAACAATAAACTTGTAAAGAGTTTTGCCCTGTGGAAGATGGAGTTGAAACACCCATTGATTATTCACCTTTTTCATTAAAAACCCCTCTTTGTCCCAATCATTAAAAGTGCCAGTTACAATTACTTTTTTCGCATTACTATTTCCATTAAGGACAAAAGTGTGATTGGGATGAAGAATGAGAAGGGAGTTCGTTATTCCTGAACTGGTTTTCGTTAGTGCGTTTTTTGGATCAGTTATCCATTGTCCATCGACAATGAATTTGTATTCATGATTTCCTGCCCCAAGTACATATGGTAAAACCCATGAGTCTCCTTTCCTTTTCATATGAAGTTCTTGGGTATTCCAGTTATTAAAGCTTCCTGCAAGAATAACACTTTGAGCATTTGAATAGTTATCAAGCTGAAACATCACCGTATCTCCAATGGCAAATACTGAATTGTAATCGCCATGCCCATCGGGTAGTTTATTTGGATTCGATACGTCATACATCCAAGCATTATCTGCAATAAACTTATAAGAGTGGGTGCCTTCTTTAAGCCAGGCTTTGAGATACCATCTCTTCCCATCTTTTTTCATTTTAATATTGGAAGGGTTCCAATCGTTAAAACTGCCTGCAAGATAGACCTGTTTATAGTTATTCTCGGTTAGCAATTCGAAGGTATGGTTAGGAATGTAAAGTTCTGAGTTAACTCCACCCTGTAAGTCATCGGTCGAAAGGAGGTTTGATGGATCGGCTCTCCATTCACCATCTATGATGTATTTATATTGGTAATATCCAGGTTTAAGAGGAATTGTAATTGACCAACCTAGATTTGTCTTGTTCATTTTAATCTGATGGGTACTCCAGTTGTTGAATGATCCTGAGAGAATAACCTGATTAGCTTCAGTGAAGCCAAATAGATTAAAAGTGGCACTATCAGATTTAATAGTTACAGCTTTTTCGTTACGCAGTTTATTGTAGCCCCAATTAGTTTGTTTAGGAGGAGCAGGAGGGGGGGACGAGAAGTTAAATAGGTTAGAAATTAGTGGGAGGTTAATATCAATAGAAACATCTTTTTGATCGATATCTTTCCAAAGGAGAAATTTTTTTCCCTTCTTTTTTTTTGTATACCAGACTTCTCCGTTATATGAGAAGGTTGGTTCTAATTGAGTCGCTAGATGATAAAGGGAAGAATCTAACCCGTATAAATCTTCAAGTTGCATGATTTCATCTTGATCATAATCAAATCGTAAATCGAATATTAACTTTCCATTGACGATATGACAAATATTCTGTTCGATTTGAGAATATACTTGTCGAGGGATAATCAACCAGAAGAAGCATATAAAGATGATATATAGATACCTTTTCATGTCGTTTAATTTTCTGCTTCGTGTTCAAGAATTCGGATGAAGTGCGGGGGATAAATTTATTCCTTTGAGGTTTGTGAAAAAGAGAAGGTCTCTTTTCTTAGATTAATAGTAATTATCTTGTCAATGAAAAAATCATACCCTAACATTCCATCAATTGATACACCATAAGCTTCACTCATTGGGCTTAGATTTGTTAAAAGAACCTTAATATCTGTATGTTTGATATCTCCAATAATAAGTTCGGAAAGGTCTCCGGTAAGGATTTCTACAGTTCGGTTTCCTGCTCCCTTAAGAGAGGATCTCTTTTTTATATTTACCATACTAAGGATGGATTTGCTTAAATTGTTGTCTAAGACATTGCATTCTGCTCCCGTATCAAAACAGAAATTGAGCCTTCTCCCATTAATTTTGCCCTCAAGATAAACAATATTGTTTTTAAAGTCAATATCAATTTTAGTTTCAGTTTCTTCTGGTTCATTATTTAGCCTATTTCCTTTAGAATCTAGTTTAATCAGCTTAAGTTGATTCATAGCTGGCATAAAGACTATTTCGAAATTCCGAAGTAGAGAGAAACCAAAAAGGCCTAGAATCTTAACTTTTCTTGAATTTTCGAGGTGGCCTAAATTGGCGGTGGATACGTGTTGTTTGGTAAACCGAAGACAATCGACATTCAAGGTATCTACGGTTATTTCTCCAGATTCAGAAACGGCTCCATTGATTCCGGCTCCTGTGATCTCTTTGGTATGTAAGTGATTTCGAAAGTAGTTAATATTTAGTGTTACGGCAGATGCGCCGGTATCAAAGAGAAGGTTTCCTTCTACGCCATCAATTTTTGCATCGATTAGAAAAAGTTGGCCAGCTCGTTTTAATGGGATCGTCACTTCATTGATTTCTGGAATGGGATCTTGTAATCGATCAAGGTTGGTTTCGATCAGAAGATTTGATATCTCGATGGTATTATTGGGATTATTTTCTGGAAGTATTTTGGCAAAGACACCTCCTCCCAATCCCAAAATAAATAGAAAAGATAGGTATAACCTGATTTGTTTTCGGTTGGACGATTTTGTATGTAGAGTTAACTGATCCATTTGTTGGGTTTTCTCTATTGGTTTTTTGTATAGAGGAAACATTGTTTTACAGTTTAATCTGATTGTTACGAGAAAAGAGGTGTTTCTTTAGGTTCTCAATTGATTTTTGGAATTAAGAAAACACCCAATAGTGTGACGACTATTGGGTGTTTTGGTTACAGGCAATATTTAAGGTATTGCTATTTTACTAAGACGATTTTTCCAGTTTGGATTCTTTCGGTACCAGGGTCAATAGAACCTGAACCAACATACTTAACCAAGTAGATGTATACACCTGAAGGGCATGGTTTCCCATTCATGTTACCATCCCAGCCCTCATAGATATCATCTGATTGATAAATAACCATTCCATGTCTATCAAAGATAGTAAGGTTAAACTTCATTGTTGGATCAGAGGAGGTAAAGAGGAACACGTCATTAATGCCATCTCCATTAGGGGTAAATGCGTCTGGAGCTGAGAAGATACCTGAGTTACACATTTCAACCCTGATGGTGTCACTTACGGCGCAACCCTCATTGCTTATGGTAACATAGTAGGTTCCTGATTCGGTAACGAGACGTTTTCTTCCTTGTGAGAGGTCATCCCACATATAGTATTGGTTACCTGTTGAGACTCCCGCATCTAATGTGATGGGTTCGCAGGTAAAGATATTCAAGTCTTGTCCGAGATCAACGAAAGGTCTTGGTACTACATTAATCTTAGCTGTCGCTGTATCAACGCAACCAAAGTCTGAACGACCGCGAACTACGAAAATCTCAGATACTTTAGGTGCTCCAATAACTACAGGTCCAACCAATGTATTAAGAGTGGCCGTTGTGTCCCACGTGTATTCAACAGCACCTGAGGCCACCATGGTAAACAAAGAGTCTCGGCAGACAGTGGTGTCTGTTTGAGTTATTGTTATATCGGGTAACGGCATGAAAGTGAGTTTCAGGCTATCTACAGCATATCCACAAGGAGCTGCCCCTGTTAGTGTTAGTTTTAGGTAGATAGGAAGTCCATTCTTCTCATCATTTTCGCCGGGGGTGTAAGTCGGGTTCTTTTCGTAAGGTTGATCAAAGACCCCATCGCCAGAGGATGTCCATTCCCGGCTTATGCAGTCATTCGAAGTAACCCCATGTAAGGTGAATTTTGAACCTATACAGATCGAATCGTCAGGACCCACTTCCACGGTCGGCATTGTGCTGATTTTAATTTTGATACTCACACACTCGGTTATACCGCATGAACTGTTCCAGTTAGCAAAGTAGTAGGTAGATTCAGGTGGAATAGGAGCAACCAGGGTATCTCCAATTCCAATAAGTGTTTCACGACAACCATTAACATACCATTTTACTGTATCACCATTACCACCTTCTACCCATAAAGTGATGTTTCCGTTTTCAATATCACAGAATTTATCCTTTTCTGCACTAATTGAGTCGGGTTTAATGGCTTCACTAACCTTAACAATTATTGGAACATAATCTGAATTTCCACAGATGTTTTCATTCCGAACCAAATACGTGGTGGTTACTTGCGGCGCAAAGAGGGTCAAAGGGCTCTCTTTACCAATGGCGATCGTATCGGTAGGTCTAACTTCAAACCAACGAATAAGTGTACCATTACCTCCGGATGCTGAAAGAGTAATGTATTTAACATTTCCAGGGCAATAACCTGTAGTGTCAACTTCAGCAATTGTTGGAGGAATTGGGGTGTTTACAAAGATTTCGCCTTCTGCACAAGCGGTAATACCACAATGGTTTTCCCATCGTGCAAAGTATTTTGTTGGAACTTTAGGGGCTGGTATCTCGATTGATTTTCCAGTTCCAATCTCAGGTCCATCGCAACTATTAATAAACCATCTAACCGTCTCTCCATAAGCTGATAGAGTATCTCCGTAACCTCCTACTACCGATAAAGTAACTGTTTGAACCATTCCGATGCAATAATCAGTTGAATCGGCAAGGATGGTATCAGGAGCTATCGGGTTAGGAATGACAACAAGGAGGGTCGAGTCACAATTTGACGTTCCACAGCTATTCGTATATCTTGCGAAGTACCAAGTGGAGGTATCTGGTGCAGCTACCGTGATTACTGGTGTTGTTCCAATAATTGCCGAGCCACAACTTTGAGCAAACCACTCAATAGAAGCTCCATTCCCTCCGTTGGCTGTTAATGTGACATTCCCAGTATAACCTTTACAGAAGTCGGTTGTATCAGAAGCAAAACTGGCTGGGGGTAAAGGTGTATCAATTATTAAGGTCACAGATGAACAGTTGGTCGTATCACATCTATTTGCCACTACGGCATAGTAGGTAGTTGTGGAGTCAGGGGTGTTAATAACCAATGGGTTTGTTTTTCCGATGATTGTGCTTCGGCAAGAGTCTTGGAACCAGATGATAGTGTCAACAGCTGTAAAGGTTCCCACTGCAGTCAGCGTAACTGTGCCCGTCAAAGCGCATGCTATTGGAGGATTAGCCTCAAGTGTATCAATGGTTCCTGGATTTGGATAAACATCAACTTGCATTTGGGTACATTCCGTTTGACCACATACACTTTCATACCTTGCAAAATAGAGGGTTGTGTCTAATGGGGCATTAATTAGTAGGGGGTTACCTACACCCAACTCTTCTCCTGTACATGAGTCTTTAAACCATCTGACATTAGTGCCAAAACCACCTTGTGCCGTCAGGGTAATGGCTCCTACTTGGCCTGTACAGAAGTTATTTTGATCAGAGAAAAGTGTATCAGGTTTGATGGGTTGTGGTATTACGACCACATCAAACGAGGTACAAAGAGAAACGTTACAGTCATTTTTATAGCGCAAGTAGTATGTAGTTGTAGTATCGGGTGCCGGAATGGTGATTGGATTACCTGTCATAAGAGGGGTTAGACCACAACCATCGGCAAACCACTGAATAGAATCTCCAATACCTCCAAAAGCCTCAAGGGTGATGTTTGTAATGGTTGTTGCACAATAGAAATTCGTGTCAACGGCAATACTGTCGGGAGGTAGGGGCTGAGGCTGAACAGCGATAAGCAATGAATCGCAATCTGAGACTCCACAAGCATTAAACCATCTTGCAAAATACCATGTTGAATCGGAAGGCGCAGCAAGGGTAAGATCGGGAGTAAGCCCAACTATGGGACCATTACAGCTATCTTTATACCATCTTAAGACATCTCCACTTCCGCCTGCTGCATGTAATGAGATAGAAGTGATAGTACCGTAGCAGAAACTTGCAGTATCGGCATACACTGAATCTGTTTTAATCGGAAGAGGCAATACGACTATAAGAATGGAATCAGCATCTGATACTCCGCAATTGCTTTCCCAACGAGCATAGTACCAGAGGCTGTCATTAGGAGCTGTTAATACAACATGTGAACCATTGCCAACAAGTGAGTCACCGGCGGCTTTAGCATACCAGAAAAGGGTATCTCCACTTCCTCCTGTAGCGGTGAACGTTAACTGAGTAACAGCACCGGGACAGTAAAAGTTTCTACTTACAGAGACAGATGTGACGGGCTCTGGAAGTGGTTTTACACTTGTTTGAACTGTAGCTATGTTCGAACACGAATTGACATCTGAAGCTGTATAAGTAATGGTAAAGAGCCCTGCACCTGCACTCTGAGGAGTGAATAGAGCGGTACCATCTCCATTATCTTGGATCCCTGCTCCTGTAAAGGCTCCGGTAGCAGGGGTTCCGGTTAAAGTAACCGGTTCGTCATCAATACAGTAATTAGCATCTAATCCTGCAATGGTGACTTCAGGTAGCGCATAAACGGTGGTCTGAAAGACCGAATCAGCTTGACATCCGTTTATGTCGGTTACATTGTAGGTAATATCATAGGGACCACCTACTCCAGCAACGGTCGGTTTGAAGACCCCCATACCTATACCTAGATTCTCTATACCTGTTCCTGATATGATACCAAAAGGCATATAGTTACCAATAAGCGTATCATTAGGAGCATTGATACAGTATGACTGCTCAAGTCCTTCAATTAAAGGTATTGGCAATGGGTTGACGATAATGGTGGCCGTAGCTTCATTTTCACAACTAAAGCTATCTGTGTAATTATATTTAATGGTATGTGTTCCGCTTCCTGCAGCTGCTGGATCAAATGTTGCTGTCCCGTTAGCATTATCGGTAATACCAGGGCCAGAGAATGTGCCTCCAGGGGTAGGGGTACCATTAATCGTTACAGCTGGTGCATTAGCACAAATACGGGCTGGTAAACCAGTAATCGCAACGAGTGGCAATGCATGAACGGTGGTTAAAGCGGTATCTTTATTTACACATCCATCATTGGAGGTAAAGGTGTAGACAATAGCTAATGGCCCCCCAACACCGGCTTGAGAAGGAGTGAAAGTGGCTGTTCCATTGGCATTGTCAGTAATGCCAGGGCCGGTAAATACTCCAAATGGAATTTTATTGCCAATGATTTGAACTGGATCTGCATCAATACAGTAGTCCGCATCAAGTCCTGTGATGCTAAGACTTGTAGGAGGAAATACGGTAACGGTCTTTGTGATGGTATCATCGCATCCTTCCGAACTTGTGAAAGTGTATCCAATGGTGTGAGTACCTGCTCCAGCGGTTGCAGGATCAAAGGTGGCAGTTCCGTTGGTATTGGAGGTGATACCAGGGCCGAAGAAAGAGCTACCGGTTGTATGGTTACCAAATAGATAATCAATGGGGCTATTAAAGCAATACGAAGCTTCTAGTCCGCTGAAGTTGACTTCAGGTAGGGGTGCAACCGTTACTTCAAACTCAGCAATATTTGTACAGTTATTTGCATTGGTATATTGGTAGGTTATCATATAAGGGCCACCTATACCAGCAGATTGAGGATCAAAGGTTGCTTGGCCTGGGGCTCCATTTACAATACCGGGGCCAGCAAAGAAGCTGTTGGTGGTATTATTTCCTACCAGAGAAAGAAGTCCTGCATCAATACAGGCTGTGTCAGGTAAACCGGTGAAGGAGACTACTGGCAAATCGTAAACAGTCGTATTCTGTGCAGCAGAGTTGCTGCAACCATAATAGTCAGTATAAAAATAGGTGATTGGATAAGTTCCTGGTCCGGCAGTAGCGGGACTGAATACTGCGGCCCCATTCGCTGTTGAAATAATACCCGTACCAGTTATATAACCTTGGGGAGCTTTGTTTCCATTGATATTGTCATTCTCATCGTTTAAACAATAGGAAGACTCAAGACCGATTAGTGAAACAAAGGGTTTTTCTCTAATAAAGGTGGTCATGGTAGTATCATCTGAGCAACCGTTGGGAGCTGTATAGGTATAGGTTACTGAATATATGGCTCCATTGGTTAGACCGGCAGGATTAAATGTAGTAATACCGCCGGTTGTGCTAACACCACCTGTTCCAGAGAAACTGCCACCGGTAGTAAAGTTTCCATGTAAGGTATCGGCATCGCCCCCTTCACAATAATAAGCTTCTAAGCCGGAGAACGAGGCAACAGGTTTTGGGTTAACCACAACCTGAACATTGGCACAGGTACTTGCACCGCAACCATTCGTCCATTGAGCAAAGTAGTTAGTCGTAGATGAAGGAGCCTGAATTGTTAATGGGCTATTTGTACCAACAATCTGACTACTACCACAGTAACCAGTATACCATACGACCGTTTCGCCCGAGCCACCGGTAGCTGTTAGGGTGATGTCTGGAAGGGTTCCTTTACAGAAGGTGGTGGTGCTTGCAGTTGCATTTGTAGGAGCTACGGGAAGCGGTTTCACTGTGATGACAATGGAATCGCAGGGGCTGGTA
Source organism: uncultured Bacteroidales bacterium (assembly GCA_964444785.1). Classification (GTDB taxonomy): domain Bacteria; phylum Bacteroidota; class Bacteroidia; order Bacteroidales; family TTA-H9; genus JAJTBW01. Next base: position 26,129 of record CAYUII010000032.1, read on the forward strand.
GCGCAGTTATTTTCATAGTAGGCGTAGTAGGTAGTGGTAACTGTTGGAGGGTTAATAATCGCTGGATTACCAATATAGATGGGGGTCGAACCGCAACTTCCTGCAGTCCATTTTAAGGTTGTACCCGTACCTCCCACTGCCGTTAAGGTGATAGGAGTTGTCTCTCCGGCACAAATAGCAACTTCAGAAGCCGTGATTTTAGTAGGTTTTTCAGGAAGGGGATTGACATGTACAATGACCTGTTTACATTCTGATACGCCGCAGCTACTTTCCCATCGACCGTAAAGAACGGTGGTAGTAAGTGGAGTGCCTATTGAAAGGGGATTACCTTCAGAGAAGTAGTTACCGCCGCAACTTGTGGTATACCATCTGAAGATATCGCCTGAACCACCGGTAACGGTGAGCGTAACGTTTCCTATACCTGCACAGGCATCTGGATTACTGTTACTAATTGAAGTCGCTTCAGTTGGTTTTAATAAAACATGAACGGTAAGCTGGGTTGGCGTAGATACGCCACAAGGATTCTCCCAACGGGCAAAGTAGTCCGTAGTTATACTCGGAGAAGGAAGGGTAAATGGGGATCCTGATCCAAGCAGTTGGGTACAAGCGCTGTCTAAATACCATTTGAGAGTATCTCCAGATCCTCCGGCTACCGAAAGAGTAATGTTGCCTTCATCGGTTTCACAGAAGTAATCACGGTTAGTTGAAGCAACTATAGGAGCAACAGGTGGGTTGTTTTCTGTTCCAATTATAAAGGTGGTATCTTTTGTACAACCATTTGCATCGGTAATTCTTAAAGAATAGTTTCCCGTAGCTATATTAGTAAGGCTATCGGTTATAGCTCCGGTTGACCAGAGGTACCCATAAGGTTTGGTTCCTCCAGTCACTTTAGTGAAGATTGAACCATCATTACCGCCAGGACAAGTAACCTTGTTTACTATAGGGGCAATGTATTTGGTGGTAATAGCTGCTTTGGTCCAGAACCCGTCTTCTTGTCCAGATGATACAATAAGCGTTGATCCGAAGTAAAGAGATTGTGTGAAGCTACCTGCAAGCAGAATGCTTGAGGCAGAATTTGAAGAAATGGTATAAGCAACTTCATTTCCTATACCGCCATGCGTGATGGTGTGAAGAATAGATCCTGTTTTGCTTATTCTGGTTGCGAACAGATCAAGGCCACCCTTAGATGTGTAGGTTTCAGTACCAAAGGTTGCCGTGCCTGAGAAAGATCCGGTTAAGAACATCTCATGATTGGCAAAGGTGGTTAGATCATAACCTTTGTCGTCACCTGAACCACCAGCACTGAGAGCCCATGCGGCATTGCCATTGAGAGCCCATGCGGCGACAAAGATATCTAATCCGCCGGCACTGGTGAGCGTTTGAGATCCGAAGGTGGCGGTATTGCCATACCATCCGCCGATGACCAGTTGATTGTTGTTAATGATCAGAGAAGAAGGATAATCATCGAAAGGACCACCAGCATTTTTTGCCCAGGAGGACGATCCATATCTATCGAAAGCAGCCAAGAAGATATCGTTTCCTCCTGCACCGGTGAGAGTAGTGGCTCCAATGGTTAGGGAACCTTGCATAGTGCCGGTAACATATACATTTCCGGAGTTATCAGCAACAATAGAAGTACCGCTTTCGGTAGAGGAAGTACCAGCTTGATTGATCCATTCAGGAATACCGGCACTGTTCCATTTTACAACGAAGATATCTTTTCCTCCATTGGCAACAAGCGTTTGGTTTCCAAATTGTGCAGCTCCTTCAAAAGAACCGGTAAGATATATGTTGTCGTTGTTATCAATAAACATTCCTCCGGCTCTGTCATTAAGAGCACCTCCGGCCGTTCTGACCCAGAGTTGAGAGCCAAGGTTAGAGTAACGAGCGATGAAGATATCTTCACCTCCTTGGCTGTTTTTTGTTAGGTTTCCGAACAACGCATAGTCATTAAAGTAACCTGAGATCGTGATTTCTCCCGATTTATTTATGGCGATTGCAGTCGGAGCGTCGTTGTTTGTGCCACCAATTTGCCTGACCCATTGAACCACACCGCTTGTGTTGTAGGCAGCAAGAAAGATATCCGTACCTCCATTGCTGACTAAAGTATTACTTCCAAATGTTGCTGTTCCTGAGAAGACCCCGGTTACATAATGGTTTCCGGAAGCATCGAAAAGAGATGCGATAATGGCATCTTCACCTAGCCCTCCAAGTTTTTTTGTAATACCCCAGGTAGCGGTATCAACCCCGAAAGAGATTGCTGTAGGGGCATCAATTTTCCAGGAGCCTTGGTAGGTACAGTTAGCAGCATCTTTAATACTGACGGAATAGGTACCTGGTGAAAGATTGGTTAAAGAGGAGGCTGTACTTCCTGTGTTCCAATTGAAAGTATAAGGGGCATAGGAGGAAGAAGCTGTGACTGCAATAGAACCATCGTTGGCAGAAGGACAAGTTAGGTGTTGAACGACGGGAAGGATGTTTAGATTGCAATAGTCGCCATTCCATTGCCATAGATCCCTGAAATAGGTTGGTCCGGCATCACCACCAGAGACAACATAGGCATTATTTCCAATTACGAAGGCAGCAGCTTGTCTTCTAGCATGACCGGGAAGGGAAGCTTTTTGAACCCAAGCGTCAAAAGAAGGATTGTAAAGCCAGAAATCATTAAGCGAAGAGACCCCGTCATCACCTGTTCCAATCCAGCCTTGGTTGTTAAGAGTGTAGCTGACGGTGAAAGCTCTTGCAGACCCGGGGAAGTTGCTTTTCTGAGTCCAGTTATCGGCAGCAGGATCATAGGCATAGAGCTGGTTTTGGTATCCGGCATTGTAGCCTAACCCAACATATCCATGAGTAAGGGTTGTGAATGAAGCACAGAAGGCTCTTCCTCCTGCAGGATAATTAGATTTAGGAATCCAGGAATCATTAACTGAATTGTATTGATAAAAGTCATTTAGGAAGGTTCCATTGTAGCCTAATCCGAGATAGCCATTACCAGAAAGGGCAAAGCCGATGGCTCCTTGTCGTTGCGAACCGGTGAAATCATTTTTCTGAATCCATGTATTATTGGTAGAAGACCAGATCCAGACATCCTTCAAGAAGTTACCATTGTACCCGGTGGCTATGAGTGCATCATTACCGATAGGGATTACAACAGCTTCACTTCTTCCTGAGCCAGGAAGGTCAGCTTTTTGGGTCCAAGAATCAGTTAAAGGATCATACTCCCAAAGATCCTTTTTGTAAGATCCATTATACCCCAGCCCGAGGTATCCTTTCCCATTTATTGAAAAGGCTATAGCTCCCTGTCGTGATTCTCCTGTAAGTGAGGTTTTCGGCAACCAAGTGTCTTGCCCAAATAAAAGACTTCCCTTGAGGAGTATGAGGGAAAGAAGCAGGTAAAAATGACTTTTAATAGTTTTCATCAGTTCCTCATTCGTGGATTGGAAATATAATCAATAGGTTATTTTCAGACTATCGATCTGGCTTTTGGTAACAGAGGGAGGGAATTGCCCCTTCTCTAGTTTTACTTTGACCAGATTGGCAACCTTAAGAGCCTCTTTTTTCGAAGAGAATGCTTTATTGCCTTCAATAACAGGAATAGTTGGTTGGTTAATCAAAACCTTTTTGTCTTTAAGGATCTGATAACCCCAACCATTGGATGTCTTAAAAGACTTCACGATATAGTTGTCGAGCCTTTTTCCCTTTTGGGTACTGTTAGATACTTTGTCAGATTGTGGCTGATTCGTATAAAGAATACTGCTGATGTCTTCCCTTCCAAAATCAAAAATATTCTCGTTATCCTTTGAAAAAGAATAAGAGACCAAAGTAGCAAACATTAGCCCAAAAAAGAGTACGTATTTTATCTTCGATTCGTATATCACTATTTGCCAAAGAAATTGATAATGATAAGAGGCTCTAAATTTAGACAAGCAAAAGCAGTCTAAGGTTGTATCTTTTGTTTAGTAGTATTCGTAACTGTAAAGCAACGTATAGGAAGAAATAGTATCTGTTTGCGGATCATATTTCATGGATGTAGTACTCTGATGATAATCGTTATCATCATATTCATGTTTCTGAGAGTCTATTAGCTTTCCATTAAGTAACTTTCGCTCAGTGAAAACCTCGCGGCCTTTTTGGTCAAGTTCAACCGTTGTAAGGTAGATGCCCTGAATATCTTCTTTTTTCTCTGAATATCCAGTTTCAGTATACTCTTTCGTTAATTTTTCAACCAATCGGCCATTGACGATCAGCTTTTCTTGGGTTAGTCTTCCCAATTCATCATAAAAAGATAATTTTTCGCTTTTTTGCCCTTCGCTAATTTCTATACGAGAGGTTTCATTCTGTTGTTGATTGAATTCGATAATCTCTTCAGAAAGGATTTCATCCTCTTCATTAGTGGTCACTATCTTTAAATTTTGATCACTGCTACGGATGTAGTTTTTTGTTATGGTTGAATCTTCATCGCTATCAATCAACATCTCTTGACTCAAACGACCTTTCTCATCGTAGGTAAAAAGCGTTTCCGTGGTCGATCCATCATCAAATTGATGAACCATCCTGACTATTTGTCGTCGATCATTGTACTCATAAAAACGATCTTCCTTCGTCTCCATGACATTGTCTTCAAAAGTGCTTTGTAATCGTAGTCCATCTTCAATTTTTAAAAAACTTCTCTGTTCAACGTTACCAAAAGCGTCGTAGCCAATCTCTTCTATAGGAATTCCTTCTTCAGAAAAAGTGGTCTCAGAAATGATTTTTTTGTTAGATAAGTCCTCATTATCAAGTTCTTTGAGTCTGTGTGAGATTTGGTAGATTACTCTTTTCTTCGGTTTCAATTTCATTGGGTGATTTTTGGAAGACAATAAGGACAAATATATGGAATTCACTGCTTTTAAAAAGTGAATAGAGTAAAAAAGTGGGATAAAAAATCGGGAGTGTTTTTTCTTTTTATCCACTTATAAAAAGATTATGTGTGCAGCCTATGAATTGCCTTGATAATTAATTGTTTTCAAACCTGTAGCTTTTTAACATTTCATTCGTTGATAAAAGGCATATTCATTTTCTGATAAACTCTCTCCTGAATCATGTTTTTTTTTACCTCGAGCTTCTGACGAATGTTAATTGGCCCTGGTTAAAGCACCGATAACCCATAGCTCTGCCTATGCTCTTCGCTCCTTCTCCATATTCTTAACGGTTAAGTGGGAATCGAATCCTCAACGGTTAGGAATCCGAATGGCTTCACTTGTTGATCATTAAAACTCTGAATAGAGTGTTTAATCAAATGGATGAGACACTGGTTCACTATATTGATTACTTAGCCAATATCTGGTTTTTCTTAAACGAGTATGGAAAAGGGTGCGTTGTAAGACCGCTTATAGGGAGAGGCAATGGAGAGGGAGCGAAGAGGTAATTGTAAGGATCTGAAAACGTAGAGGTTAAAAATTAAGGTTTTTAGGCTCAAAAAAAGAGGATGCCTAGGTATAGACATCCTCTTGAAATGCATAATTAGATTTTATTCAGGATGTACCGTTCCGTTTTTGTTAATAACTACAGGGATTGCAATCCAAGATTCATTCCCTGCTTTATCGGTAAGATAGATCATGAAATGATAATTTCCCTGCCTAATGGGTAACCCATCGATGGTCAGAGGAATAGTAATGTCATGTTGATGAACATGCGACTGTTTCATTCCTGATTCAAATGCCCATGAATTTTGATAACTCCAAACGGTGCTATCAGCAGTTACTGATTTATGGGTATGATTATCAAAGTTGCCATGAATGTCAATTTTATAAGATTTAAGCTCTGTGTCATCGCTGAAATCGGCTTCGAAATGGAGAGTCGTACCCGGAAGTAATGTGTCTCCTTCTTCGGGCTCAGCTACTTGAATGATTGGTTTGGTGTTATCCTCGTCTTTTGAGCATCCACCTATTAAAACTAAGATTAGCGATAAGCTAATAAATATTGGGAATATGAATTTTCTTGTCATGTCTAATAATTTGTTTGGTATAAAGACAGGTCATAATGACATAGAGAGATGAATATTATAAGCTCATCTCTTATCATAGCAATAATTATGAGATTATTAAATATAATCTGTCATAAATAGAACTAGATAGAGATGGGTTAATCCTTGATGAGGTTCATCTCAAATCTTGACCCGAATAAAATAAAAATAGGATATATTTCCTTAAATTTAAAGGGTAAAAGGTGGTCCACGAATATAATTGTGGGTGTTCTTAGGTTTTAATTCTATTAAAACTATTGATTCACCTAAGATTGCGAAGAGGATGTTTCGAGGACTAAGCTCTTCACAGATTTCTGTTTTGGTATATTTAGCGAATTCAAATTTACAAATAGGACACTGATCTTCGTGGGCTAGTAGCGACAAAGAATCTGTATGGTGTTCATTATGAAAATGAGGGTGATGATGAAATATAATATGGCTATCCTGAGCAATAATCGGAGAGATTACTACTAAGAGTAAAATAAAAGCATATATTTTTGCCTTTAGTTTTTTAGCCATTTTTGTTATCTAATGATACTTTATTTCTATTCCTATTTGAAAGTTTCTTGCAGGCTCAGGGAGCTCCAGAAATCGGTAATAGCTAAGATGGTTATAGTATTTGTTGTTTAATAAATTTGTTATGCTAAGATAAACATTTAAACTGCTTTTGTTTGCAGTGCCAATCTTTATTGCCGTCGAGATTCTTGCATCTACTGTTAAATAGCCGGGGGTTTTTAGTTCATTTCGAGCTACCTTGTTTTGGGCTGAGGTGGCATTGAGCGTAGCTGAGAAGGAGATTGGTTTGTTGAGCCAATAGTGGTTTAGAATGTCAGTTTGAGCGGTTAATGAGGAAGCAAGAGGAGGAGTTAAGGGTATAGGATAATGGCTTGTCAGGCTATATGAGTATACGTAATCTCCTGTAAAATCAAGGGTAACTCTTTCTTTTATTGTCCATTTAAGTTGCCACTCCAACCCTGATCTGATGGCTTCTTCAGCAGTATAATTCCAAATTTGCCCTGCATCGGGCAGATAAGACCACTCGCCGGAGGGATTTAAGAAAATAAAATCGGGATGGTAGCTAAAGAAGGGGGATATCGACCATTGAAGGGATGGTTTAGAATACTCTACGGAGAAGTCTGCTTGATAGCTTTTCTCGGTGGGTAGGTCTTTATTACCCAATTCATGTCTAAAGGAACCGTGATGAATGCCGTTAGAGGCGAGTTCTATAGCTGATGGGAGTCTGAAGCTTCTTGAGATGTTAGCCCGAAACATCCAATCTTTTGAGAAAGGTTTGCTAACCCCAAAACTCCATGACAGGTCGGTAAATAGTTTATTAACCCCTTTACTTCTTTTAACGTATTGCTCCGCCTTGGCAGAATCATCGATGATTAGATAGATGTATGGATCAGCGTATGACTTAATGGCATAGCCTGCCAAGTCTCCTCTGATCCCCATGGATATTGTGGCTTTGTTGGATGTATGATGTTGGAAGGTAGCAAAAAGAGCTCCTGACGTTTTATTAAATGCTGGAAGAAGAAAATAGTAGCCGCCGCGTTGGTTATCTTGATAACTAAAATCAGTTCCAATGGTGAATTCGTTGTCTGATCCTGGGTGTATACTATATTTAATAGTGTTTTGAATCGTGGCTAATTTCATTTCTAGTTCAAGAGTGCCTTCTGGTAAGGGTTGTAATCCATGGCTATGAGGGGAGGAGTGCTCCTCTCGAAGATTGTATTGCAGTCCGGTATTTACTGTAAGTAAAGCGTGCTCGTAAATTTTCAGATAGCGCATCAAAAGTTTATGATGAGTAACCTGTTGGTAAGGCAGATCAATATTGCGACTATCTCCATCGTCGTCCATTGAAGATACCGTAGGTATACCATGTGCACCGGCAAAGAACCCGGTTTTGTTATGAAACAAGCTATAGCTAAATAGGATTTGGCTATGGGCTCCAATTGTGCCTATTTGCAAAGAGAGGGATTGTTCTTTGCCTGCCGTATTCTTTAGCTTTTGATTATAGATGGGTAGCCACCAGTTGTTGTAATAGAACTTATTAGCTGGGATTTTATAGTCGCCGAACTCTGAGTTGCTTACTCTCGCACGAAAGTGCCATTTTTGCTTTCTTCCGGTAATAGAAACAGATTGGGAGAATGATTCATTAACACTACGATAAAGTACTTGTCCACTAGCCTTTAATTGGTTAACACCCGGTATTGGTGCAGGTAATATTCTGATTACCCCTCCGATTGCATCAGAACCATAGGTTAATGAGGCTGGTCCTTTAATAATCTCAGTTTGTTCAACTTCAAATGGATCTATTTCTAAACCGTGATCGGCTCCCCATTGTTGTCCTTCTTGTTTTATATCTTGATCGGCAACAACCACTCGATTGAAGGCTAGCCCTCTGATGACCGGTTTTGCTGCACCTTGACCAATGGCCATTTGTTTTACCCCCGGAATTGCCGTAAGGCGTTCAACAAAGGTTGCACCTGCTCTTGATTTCAACTGATCATCGTTTAAAACAATAGAGGGTATAGCCCGTCGATCTTCTCTATTGCTTAGATTACTGGAAGAAATAGTGGTCTCGGGAAGAGGAACCTCAACAAGTGTCATCGGGAAGATGATCGTGGTGTCTTTGATGATATGGTGAGGTCTTGGCAGAAGACAGCGGTAGCCAAGATAGCTGATGTGGATTGTATAGACTCCAGTGTCTGGTAGAATTACTGAAAATCGACCTTGCTTGTCTGTTGCCCTTTTTATGTTTCCGGGAGAAAGTGCGATATGGGCCTCGGCTAGTGATTCTCCTTTTTCATTTTGAACTATTCCTGTAAGTCTTGGTGGGTCAATGGCAAAAAGAGTGTTACTCTCGAGAAGGATGAGAAGCAGTAGAGTTAAATAAATTATTGGAAGGTTATTAAAATTCACTTTGTTAAGTTCTCTGAGTCTTGATGTAAATTGTTAACGATGGAAAGACAATGACATCAAAATATATGCCTTTCTTCCTAGTTTACCATAAAAGGCCTCGGTTAAACAAAGGTGGATGAACTTAGTTCACTGGTAATACACTGATTTTATATTTTGATAAAAGGATTCCCGTCTGTTTTTGTGTTAAGGAATAATAGCTTTTGTTCGGCACTATTATTCAACCAGTTGCATGATAGCGATTGCTGTGATGGTTTTCGATATGCTTGCGATTCAGAATTTTGTATTTTGAGCGATGTCAATATTCCTTGCTAAATCAGATTTACCGGTGAAGTAAGTTTTCATTGAATCGGCGTCACAGAAGAAAACTACAAATGAGACCATTAGATCATATTCTATGGTAATTTCGCTCATCTTTGATTCCAAAGATTTAGCATGTTTTGTCATTTGTTAATGGGTTAGGGTTGATTTCAGATATTCTCAAGAGATGTGCGCTCTTGTAATTTCAAGTGTTTATAGTCAGAAGGAGTGAGTCCAGTCATCTTTTTAAATTGATTTGATAAGTGAGCCGAGCTGCTGAAATGTAGTTTGAATGCAATTTCAGTGATGTTCATTTCATTGTAGCCAAGTAATTCTTTTACTTTTTCAATTCGGTGGCTAAGTAAGAATTGTTCTATGGTCATCCCTTGGTTCTCAGAGAATAGATTGGCTAGGTAAGTGTAATCGTGGTTAAGTTTTTGGCTTAGATAATCTGAAAAGTTTGATTTAATTTGTCCTTCTGTATGATGGATTAGTTCTATAACGGTGTTTTTTATTTGTTCAACAATGATGCTTTTGTGATCGTTAATTAGCGAAAGGCCTGATTTTAGGAGTTCGCTGTTTAGTTGAGTTAGTTGTTCTGGCGTGAGCGTTTCTTTGATCTCAACTTCGCCTAAGTTTACCTGAAGGTAATGGAGTTTTAGCTTTTCAAGTTCGGTTTTAACGAGTGATTTGCAGCGATCACTAACCATATTTTTGATGTGTAGCTTCATACTGCTCAACAATTGAAATTAGTTATTCCGGATAGCTATAGAGATAGCAGATACTAAAGATACTGAATTTCAAGCGATAGAATTGAATATTGTGTTAAATAAAGATTATTCATCCTGATTTTCTCTAATTTCTTCGAAGAAGGGAGTTCTTTGATCTTCCACGCATTTTACGGCATAAAGATAAAGAGCAGCGCTCCAAGTTTGCCAGTCTTGGCCCATAGGTTTTCCTGTTTGTGCTTTTATCCATTCATTAAAGCCAAACTTGACATTTTCTGATTTAGCGGGTTCTATAGAAAGAGTAAGAGCTGAGAGTTTTTCTTTGGCTAGTTTATACCTTTTAGCGGCGACCAAAGCTGCAACATAGAATCCACAAATAAAGGGCCAGACACCTCCATTGTGATAATCACCAGGGTTATTAAAGAATGAATAGCGGGGGTGCCAATCGAGATCATGTTTTTCTATATATGGGAAAAAATTGGGAGGAAGATTAGAGGTTAGTTCGCCTTTTTCTTGTAATGAAGCACATTCATCCTCAATCCAAGAGACCATTTTATTTGCCCTTGATAGTGATGCAATTCCTGATAGAATAGCTATACAATTGCCTAGCAAATCGAAACGAGTGCTACTATGAATTTTGTATGAATAGAGCGCATAATAAGGTTTGTATTTAACCGTTAAGCCTTCATGGTCATGATGGTGATTGATATCTGATGCTATGGTAAACTGCTCCATCTCTTGTTTGAGTTTTGCTGCTCTGTCAAATTTACCTAGAATACGGAGGTAGCAATAAACAAGAGTGTTTACGTATAAGCCATAACCTAAAACCCACTGTTCGTCACGCCAATCGCTTGTAGGTTGCTGCGCAACTAGGTAGTAGTCTGATGGGCTTTGATATTCCATCCAAACAAGCGATTTTTCGACTGCATCCTTTAAAAAGTTAGGCTCATGGGTAATTTCTCTAAATATACCAACGGCAAATAAGAAGAGGGGAGTTGTGTCGCTTGCCCCACGGTCATCCTTGTTGTTTACCAGAGACGGAATATGACCATGTTTGGTTTGGTTTATTGCTAATGTTTCTAAAACATTTCTCATACTAGACAGTAATTTTTCGTTACCTGAAACGGCAATTCCTAGAATTGAGAACATCAGGTCGCGAGTGTAAGGTTCTGGATAACCCCATCCGGCTGTTCGTGGTAAGCCCTGGAATGGCCCATTAGCATTGTGAAGCAGTACTTCAAGTGCAGCTGATTTTGCTTCTGAAAATTTCAAATCGTTTATGAGGGGCATTGGTCAATTTGGAAAATGGTTTGTTTAATTAAGTGAAAAAGATAAAGAATGAAAATGGTCTCCATTCTGCAGGTTGGTGGTTTTGGTAGTCAAAGGTTCTTTAAAGTAGAGGTACCCATTCTTAAATCAACCTTAATTACTGGATTCCTAATTTTTCTGTTATTATTTTAATAAATTTCTCGGCAACAATTCTATAATCGTAGTTTGCTACAACCCTTTCACGACCTTTCATGCCCATCTTGTTTCTAAGATCAGCATCATTCATTAATAATAGTAGATATTTTGCTATATCATGTACGCTAGCTCTATAATCAACCGTACGGGGGGTATCAAAGTGGACAATATGTTGACTGTCGTATCCCGATTCATCCCCAAGCATAACCTGACTGATTGCTATTTTTTGTGAAACATTGGCAAGGAAAGCTGTTTGCTTATGGATAAGTGTATCAAGCATTCCCATCGCCTTGATGCTTACTACTGGTTTTCCTGATGCGCCTGCTTCAACTTGGGGCATTCCAAATCCTTCCAGTCTAGATGGAGCAGCGTAAATATCGCAGGCTCCAATTAAGTAAGGCATGAACGTTCGAGATATTTTATTTGTTTCGTACATTACGTTTTTGTCAATTCCAAGATCGGTTGCTAGTTGTAAATCGAGCAGGTTTTGAATCTTAGTTCTAGGCTGAGGCCAAACTTTGCAGACATATTTCCAATCAGGTGCTTTGGTGTCGATAAGAGCAAGGGCCTGCATCACTTCTTGAGCCCCTTTCGATGCCGCATCTCCTCCCACGGTGAGGATCATTAACTGTTCAGGCGAAATGCCTAAAGCATCGCGCACGGCCAAAATCTTTGGGTCATTTTTTTCAAATGGAATGAATGAGTCGGTATCACATCCAACTGGCAATACCTCAATTTTATCGCCATTAATACCATCTCTTACATACATCTCTTTTACCCAATTTGAGGTTACAAGAATAAGTGGTAAATCATTGAGTATCTCTTGGTAATTTGCTATGTAGCCGTCTGCCACGAGCCATGGCACGGGTAATACTCCATATCTTTGAGGATGAAGAACTAATTGAGGAGTATGACCCCAATATCCTACTCCTACAACAATGTCGGGTTCCATCCAACGATAATACCATTCTTTTTCTTGCGCTGACTCGAAATGTACGGCATGTACATCTACACCTAAATGTTGAAGTCCTTTATATAGTAAGTCTCCCTGAGTGGCAAGGCCACCAGGCGATGGAGGGTAATCGTATAATACTAGTACTTTCATTTCTGGTAAGTTTGTTATACACTGTTTGAATTTAACTCAACTAATTACAACGGTTGATGGTAGTATTTGATTAATACTTGCTATAGGATATTACATAGTTATATTCGTTTTGCTTATTTCTGACGGATTAGTAAATGTCCAAAAAGCCTCCGCTTTAGGAGTGATAATTGCTTCCCAGTCATTTTTATTAAAGCCATATGTAAGGGTAATTAGGTTATATTTTTTTTCCCAGATTTCTTTAGATAAGGAGTTGTAAATCGAAGCTTTGATAGAGGCCATTGGTAAATGTTCTTTGTTCCTATCTTCATAGGCAAATAGCCAAAGCTCATCGGTTAATAGTTGTCCGTATTCCCATAGTTTTTGAACAGCTCTGCTTGTCTCTTCATGTCTTAGGTGCCGCGTGTATTCTCCGCTGGGATTGTGAGTAATCACGATATGAAAATGGGAAGGAGGTATAAGCTCCATGATTTTTTCTTTAATATCTTTTTGGTCGAGAGGTTTTTGTTCTGGTCCATCATCCATATCCCCCATTATTCCATTCGCATTTAATATTTTCAGAGCAGCATAGAACTTTGAAGCACGATCAGAATCATTTTTTCGGCATAGACTTATAACAAAGCAATTCCAAGAGGGATTGCTTAAAATAGTCCCTCCGGCCCACAGAGTCTCGTCATCAGGATGAGCAACAATAAGAAGAACATTTTTTGTTATTTGTGGCATCTCGATTTATTAGGGCATTGATTATGTTTAAGAAAAATCAGGCAATGAGATATATGTGTAATTGTCGTATTGATTTTCGAAAAGGTCTAAGGCCGGGGTCTGTCTTCTTAATAGAGGTAGAGAGACTTTTACTCTGACTGCCTTTTTTATAGGAATTTCAATTCGTGCATATTTATCTATGGTTAATCGTGCTAGTAGGTAGCTTATGGTTGATTCTGCTCCTTGATTTAGGTTTACATTTAGCTCTTCTAAACCATCATAGCAACCACCCGTACAGGGATTGTAAACAATTTGATGAAGGCGGTTATTACCAAGAAACCAGTTAAATGCTATGATCATCTTCTTGAGATATTCTTCATCGTGAAGAGCTTCGTAAAATTTACTTAGAGTCATAATAGTATAGGCAACATCAATAGGTTGTTCCCCATAGAGTTCTGGTTGCATTCCTTTTTGGAAAGGCCCTTTATTAGAAATAACCTCAATGCCATTTTCCTTAAAAGTATTCGAGATTAAGAACTTTAATGACGCTATAGCCGTGTTTTTGTAAACAGCTTCTCCTGTTAATAACCAAGCGTAAAGGATGGCTTCAGGGATAACGCTGTTGGCATACGTAAGATATGCTTCATACCATTCCCAACCTTTTTTTGATTCATGTTTATACATTTCAACTATACGGTTGGCTAATGATCTGATGAGTACTGGGTTTTCGGGGGTGTTAATGGTGGTATTGTAAAGAGAAAGCCCTTTTATTGCAAAAGCCATAGCTCGTGTAGAATTTATATTTTCTATATGAAAAATCGCTTTTTTTATGATTTTGATGGCTTGTGAGATTGTTTCTGAAGGGATTACTCCAATTATAGATATAAGGTGGCCTAAAGCCCAGATGGCTCTTCCATTGGAGTCATCTAAGTTTACTTCGCTATTTTGTTTTGAGATTTGGCGATTTTTGTCTATATAATTGACGAAGTCACCATTTGGCAGCTGACAAAGTTGAATAAAGTTTAGGTATCTTTGAATAAGAGGAAGGCTTTCTTTATCTCCGGTGGATTTGTAATACATGCTCAAAGCAATGAGGGCACGAGCGTTGTCATCAAGGGTATAGCCTGATTCGATGTCAGGTTGGTTGACCTTGGAAAACTGAATAATGCCGACATCGGTGGTCATTAGTTTTAAATGCTCGAGATTGATTTCTGGTAAATTGTATTTTAGTTCGAACTGGTTTCTTCCTAATTTTTCGAAGAGGTAAGCATGATCAATGGCTGAGTTTTCCCATGCTGTGGCTACAATCTTTTGAAGCGTATTGGTACTCATATTAAGGCGCATTTCTTCATCGTTAAGCAGAAGAATGACCGCTTTGGACAGTTGCTCCGATCCTTTGAAATTAAAAATGATCCCAGTGTCTTCAGTTAAGATTTCACGTGCATGAGGAATAGGAGTTGAGATTATTGGACAAGAACAACTCATTGCATAAGCGAAAGTTCCTGAAACTGCCTGGTTTGGATCGTTAGTGGTAAATATATATATATCTGTAAGCTGTAAATATTCAAGTAATTCGGGTAAAGCTAAATATTTGTTAATAAACCGAACATGATTTTCCATCGATAGTTCTTTGACTTTTTCGATTAGCATCTCCCTGTATTTCTCTCCTTCTCGTTTTATTACCTCAGGGTGAGTCTTCCCCATTATCAAAAAGACTACATCAGGAGATTGTTGTACAATGGCAGGTAAAGCTTCAATCGTGGTTTCAATGCTTTTTCCGGAACTGAGTAAACCAAATGTTGTAATAACCTTCCTGTCCTCCAGCCCATATTTCTCTTTAAGAATAGTCTGACTTAAATGGGTGACTAAGTGAGTTCCATGTGGTATGACAGTTATCCTTTCTCGTGGTAAATTGTAATCATTTACAAGTATTTCAGAGGAAGTGTTTGTCATCACAACTACTGAATTACTTGCAGATACGATTCGCTGCACCTTCTCCTTTAAATTATTGTCTGGATGAGGGAGTACGGTATGAAAAACAATGATTATAGGTTTTATTAGGGTCAGTAAAAAATG
>CAYUII010000033.1:0-41010 GCA_964444785.1 uncultured Bacteroidales bacterium
ACAAAATTACAAAAAAAATGTCAGGAAATTAGGATATCAACACAGAACCTCTTCGTTCTTGCTCCATTCAACCATGAAGATCGGAGTCGGTTTGGTAGTTCTTCTCTAAATAATAAGTGAAGTCATTTTTTCGTCTCTCTTTTCTTTTTGAACTCCTTCTATTCTGCGGTGGCTTGGTCTCTATACACTTAATCTCAATTTCTTCTACCGGTTTTTCCGCTTTAATTCGGAGGTTATATGGAGAAGGAGCGAAGGGGTGCCGCAGAGGTCTCGAAATATATCATCTGATAAAAGAAAAACCCTGTAAATTTTTATTTTACAGGGTCTCCTTGTGGAGCGTATGGGAATCGAACCCATGACCTTTAGACTGCCAGTCTAACGCTCTAGCCAACTGAGCTAACGCCCCTTCTTATCTTTAGGGACGGCAAATTTACAAAGATTTTTTATTCTTCAAACATTTTTGGCGTAAATTCACATGATATTAGACTGGGTTACGTTTGCCCTTTGTTTAAGAAATTACTCAATTAATGTCAAAGCTTTATCTCATTCCAACTCCTATAGGAAACCTTGAGGATATTACACTAAGGGCTCTCCGAATCCTTAAAGAGGAGATCGATCTTGTCTTAGCAGAAGATACTAGGACAACGGGGAATCTTCTTAGACATTATGGGATCTCCAAGAAAATTCAAGCACATCATCTTCATAATGAACATCAAACAGCAGTTAATTACGCCGATATGATCGCTGGAGGGTTAAGTGTAGCTTATTTAAGTGACGCTGGTTCTCCGGGTATTAGTGATCCTGGTTTTTTACTTGTAAGAGCTTGCATTGAAAAGGGGGTTATTGTGGAGTCTTTACCCGGGCCAACGGCTTTTGTACCAGCTCTTGTTAATAGTGGTTTACCCTGCGATAGATTCCTCTTTGAGGGTTTTTTGCCTCATAAAAAAGGTCGTCAGACTCGTCTAGCAGAGCTATCAAATTACCCCTTTACAATTGTGTTTTATGAGTCTCCGCATCGCATTGGTAAGAGTTTAACCCAATTGGCCGAGTTCTTTGGGGCTGATAGAAGGGCTTGTGTATCTAGGGAATTGACCAAATTATTCGAGGAGAATCGACGTGGTTCACTGGCTGAGCTGGCTAAATACTATTCATGTAACTCAACAAAAGGTGAGATTGTTGTGATTGTTGAGGGAGTTTCTAAAAGGAAAGCGGTTGATGACTTAGATAGAGATGAAGATGAATAGTTCATATACTTCTGGCCGGGATATCATAATCAAAGACTGGAGCCATCTTCAGGAGATGTTGTTCCATGATAGCTGGGATCAAAAAATCGATCGGTTTCGCTCGGGTTATGTTTATAGAGGTCTCTCAGATGCTCGTTATGAACTGAAAACAAGTCTTATGAGACTTGGTGGTGAATATAATCTTCTTGAAAGGCATCTTCTGAGAAACTTTCGGAAATACGCTATGCGCAATACCGTTCCCGGTGAGTCGGTCTGGAATTGGCTTGCCGTTGCTCAACACCATGGTCTACCCACCCGATTGCTCGATTGGACTTATTCCCCATACGTCGCATTACACTTTGCTACCTCTAATCTTTTAAAAAGTAATATCGATGGTGTAATCTGGTGTTTAAACTATGTACGAACGACTCAGTATCTGCCTAAAGTTTTAAATCAGGCGCTGGCCTTAGAAGGGTCTAACGTCTTTACCCCCTGGATGCTTGATAACGTTTGTGGAACATTAAGAAATTTCGAGCATTTACAGGAAGATCCGTTTATTTTATTCTTGGAGCCTCCTTCTCTCGACGATCGAATTATCAACCAACATGCTCTTTTCTCTTTGATGAATCGCCCAGAAGCTTTACTAAGTGACTGGCTCTTGCAAAACTCAGATCTCTATTTTAGGTTGATCTTACCTGCCAGTCTCAAATGGGAGATTCGAGATAAATTAGATCAAGCGAATATCACAGAACGAGTTTTATTCCCAGGTTTGGATGGCTTAAGTGTTTGGCTGAAACGACACTATTCTCCAAGGTGGGCTTTTGAAGAATTGAATGAGAATTTTTTAGAAGATTTATAAATATGAGTTTTACATATAAGTATCCTCGACCGGCTGTAACGGTTGATATAGTCCTTTTTCGGAAGACCGAGCTCAGTTGGCAGGTGCTGTTAATTGAAAGAAACACGGATCCTTTTGCTGGCCATTGGGCATTTCCCGGTGGCTTCGTGGATATGGATGAAGATTTAGAACAAGCTGCAAAAAGGGAATTACTGGAAGAAACCTCTTTAGGTGATCTTAATCTGAACCAATTTCATACATTTGGAAAGGTGAATCGTGATCCTAGAGGCAGAACCATCAGTGTGGGTTATACCGCAGTTGTGCAAGAAAAGGATGCTATTCATCTGATTGCAGGTGATGATGCCGCAAAAGCCGAGTGGTTTAATGTGGGAAATCTACCTGATTTGGCCTTCGATCATAATGAAATGCTTGAAATGGCTCTTCTTTATCATAAACAACTTAATGAATTAGACATATGTTAACAGTCCATCCTGCCAGAAGAATTATTCTCGGAGGCATGTCTTTTGGAAAACCTTGGGATCATAACGCAATTACAGTTGAACAAGTTAAAGAGGCTCATGATGCAATCGATGCTGCCTTGGAGGTTGGTATCAACACGATAGATCTAGCTGATATTTACACTAATACTAAGGCTGAACAAGTTTTCGGAAGGGTGCTAATCGATCGACCCGATCTAAGAGATCGGTTATTAATACACTCTAAAACAGGTATTGAATTGCATGTCGCTCATAACGGATCGAATCGGTATAATTTGACCTGTGATTATATTATTGAGAAAACGGAAGAAATTTTGAAAAGAGTTGGGGTAAAGTATTTAGATATGCTTCTCCTTCACAGACCAGACCCACTTGCTTTTCCTACTGATACTGCTCGAGCCATTGATTTACTTTACCAACGTGGCTGGGTGAAAAGTTTTGGGGTTAGTAATATGTCTGCTCCTCGTTTGAATTTGATTAATAGTTTTACTGCTCAAACGATTCGTGCTAACCAATTGCAATTTAGCCTTGGCCACTCCGGAATAATTGATGATATTGTGGAGGTTAATACTGAGCGCCAATCTGTAACTGGTAATCATGGATTGGCAGAGTACTGTATGTTAAATGATATATCAATTCAAGCTTGGGGGTCAATGGATAAAGGGCGCTTTTGTAGTCCAATTACTGATAGTACTCCCGAATCAGATAAACCAATTATTACAAAAGTGTATACTCTTGCAGAGAAATATTCAGTTGAGCCTGTCGCAATCGTTTTGGCCTGGCTTATGGATCTTCCTATGAGGGTGGAACCTGTTATTGGTACTATCTCTCCTAACCGTATTAAGGCCGCTTCCAAAGCCTTAAGTTTTATGCTTTCACGTAATGATTGGTATGACTTATGGATAATCGCAAGGGGTCGTAGGTTGCTTTAGCGTTTTTATGTAATTGTAAATATGGAACCATTCCAAAATAAGAACCAATGAAATATTTTATCTATACCATTTTACTCTCTTTCTTAGGACTTAATTCTTTTGCTCAGGTAGTATTATCAAGTGCTCAAAGTCCTCTTCCAGGTCAAAAATTACTCTTTGATAAGGTTATAAACCCATCAACTATTCAGTTTGCACGAGCAGGAACAAATCTGTTATGGGATTTTTCTCAGATCGAAAGTCAATTCTCTGATACCGTTAAGTATGTTTCGGTTGAGTCAACGGGTTTTGGTTCTGCTTTTCCAACAGCAACGGTTGCTATGGAACAGACCGATGGCTATGGAATGATTGCAGTAAATGATCAAGAGGCTTCGTTGTTAGGTGCTGTTGGCGATCCTGGAAATGGAGTGCAGCCTTTACCTTTAACACCTCCGCTTCCTCTTTTTGTATTCCCTTATACTTATGGCTCTTCCATTGATGCTACAAGTAAGTTAGTTGTGAAAATGTCGGGGGAGGAGTATGGTATGCCAACTGCCGATAGCATTAAATACATCATGACGTTACACACCATCAGAAATGTACAGGGATGGGGTAAACTTAAACTTAAAACTCAAGATTTTGATGGAGCTTTATTAGAGAAAACGGTAATGACTCAGACTGATGATGCCCTTATGAAGGTCTTTTTGCTGGGATGGGTTACGGTACCTGGTTTTCCTACTGTCTCAACGGATACTACTTATCGTTGGTTTAGTGGGTTGATTGCCCATCCTTATGTAGAAGTAACTATGAATGAGGGTGGTATTGCTGATTCTGCACGAATCTGGGTGGGTAATTACTCGGTAGGTTTACCCAATGTGGCCAAATTTGACCAAACTCAATCCTATCCTAATCCTTCTTCCTCTTCAGTAACTATTATGAATAATATGCTGACCGAATCCTCTTACCTTGTTAAAATATTTAATCTTGACGGACAACTGGTCTCGGATTCTCATATTGCCTGTAGTAGCCGCGGAAGAATCGTTGTACCAGTCATGTCGTTACCTTCCGGAAGTTATATCATTCATCTATCCTCCTCTAAGTTGGAACTTACAACAAGAATCTTTAAACAATAATAAGAGGATTAGCTTCATTAAAGGTAATCTTACCTCTGTTCAATCTTTTAAGATTTGATAAGATCGTTTCTATCTAGAATCCAAATAAACACAGACCAAAGGTAGATCGTTTCTGACTATTTGTCGCGATGTATCCACGGCACGATAAATGATTGTCAGATCCTTGTCAAATTTTTGAAAACAGAGATAAAGAATTTTATGAAATTATCATCCTTCTTATTGTTCTTTGGAATAGTTCTGACTGTTTATACGCTGGTCAATTACTATATCTTTTCTAGAGGCATGTTGGCTCTGCCGGCCAATAGCCCTATAAGATCTTTTTTCCCTTGGATTTATTGGGGGCTAGCTTCAAGTTATGTGATAGCTAGATTACTTGAACGGCTCTGGATCGGTTCAGTAAGTGATATATTCATGTGGATTGGGTCAATTTGGTTATCACTTTTTGTGTATCTACTATTAAGTGTTCTCGTTATTGATCTATTAAGAATAGTGAATTACTTCCTGCCATTCTGGAATTCTATTACAGCCTCAAATCCAGAAAAATATTCTTTGCTTCTATTTTGGGGTGTAATTACTATTTCTTCAGCAGTAGTCTTTGCAGGTTTTATTAATGGTGCTAACCCAAGAGTTAATCATTATACTATAAATATTGATAAGGAGATACCAGCGAAGGGGCTTCGAATCGTGGCTGCGAGTGATATTCATATGGGAACACTTATCGGCCCTGCTCATGTGAAAAATCTGGTAAGAATGATAAATGGTCAAAATCCGGATTTAATTTTACTCGCAGGAGATGTCGTTGATGAGGATATTGCTCCAGTGATGAGGTATGATTTGGGGTCATATTTAGAGAAACTATCTGCGCCAATGGGGGTCTATGCAATTACCGGAAATCATGAATACATTGGAGGCGCTGAATCTGCCGTTGCCTATTTATCCAAACACGGTCTTAAAATTTTACGGGATACCACAATATTGATTAATGAACAAATTTATGTGGTGGGTAGAGAAGATAAAGATCGAGGCAGATTTGCTGGTAGACCAAGAAAAGCAATTGGTGATTATTTGAAAGATCTGGATAATAGCAAACCTATTGTGCTTCTCGATCACCAACCTTTTAACTTAAACGATGCAAAAGTGATTAATGCCGATATCCAAATCAGCGGTCATACTCATCATGGTCAACTTTGGCCTTTTGGATATATTACTAAAGCAATCTTTGAGCTAAGTAGTGGCTACCTTAAAAAGGGTAATACTCATTATTTCGTCTCAACAGGTTTTGGTACCTGGGGGCCCCCTGTCAGAACAGGTAACCGTCCGGAAATTATCGTTATCGATCTTTTGGGTAAGAATTGAAATTTGGTTTAACCTATTGTAATATAATATAATAGGCTAAAATTTTATATAGTATTACTCTCCTCAGTGAGTTATAATTTTGTCCTTTATAATATGTCTGTCTTATTGGTAGATCACTTGTAGTGTTATGTTAATAAAAATAGGTTAAACTTAACGCTTTCCATCTATATGAATAGAGATGGAAGAAAACAAAGATTGTCTACTACTTAGAAGGCAAGTATTCTGGTTTAAGAATTTTTGTTAGTTCGGCATAGGGAATTGTAAAGTCAGATTGCCCCATGGCATAAGGAGCAATCTCATAGCTGTTGTAGAGCAATCGTAAGCCATGAGAAGTTAGAGCAATGTTTTCGGGTAAGGGAAGCTTTCCTTTCTCTAGCCAAAAACCTTCATCTTCTAAATTTTGTTCTGTAGAAATATTTCTGCTAATTCTAAGATGTTTTTCACAGAGCTTATGAAGAGGATCGTAAGACCCTGGTATTAAAATTTCCTCGAGTGAAATTTCTTTAGCATCTGATGGATTTAGCATCATCAAAGTATACGTTGTAGATGGATGTGCTCCCCCCTCAAATACATACTCAAAGAATTCAATGCTTAATACTTTATTGTTGTTACAAATGATAGAAGCCTTTCTGTCGATACTCCAACTCATAGGATTATCGGGGAAATCTTTTCTGAAATCCCCATAGTTTTCTAGAAAAGCTCCAGTGAAAGAATAGACATTTGATCCAACACTATCGTCATTATAGCTATAGATTTTTGAATTTATTAATTGGTTAATGAGTCTTCCAGTCATGGTATCTGGAAAAGATATTGTTTTTATCGAGATCTCAACTGGTTGGGATGTTTCTTTATCAGCAGCAATGCTGAACTGAAATTCAATATTTTTATATGATAGACTATCAATTACTTGTCCGTAAGAAAGTAAGGGTAGTGCTATTAAAATTGCGATCCAGAGTTTCTTATACATTATTAAAAGATTTAGTTCTAAACGATTGTATATCTAGTATAAAGATAAAAAAAGCCGACAGTAAGTCGGCTTTTTTTATCAAATCATTTTATATTGTTGTCTATTTATTTTATAAATAAATAGTTTTGGGAAGTGACAGATAGCTATCTGTACTATTTTTTAATAACGACTTTTGAAGTATAAACTTTTTCGTTACTGATAATCGTTACATTATAAATTCCTGATGAGAGATTATTTACATCAATTTTCTTATCAACTGGGAGATTAGGTAACGATATAACTAGATTTCCCTGCATATCGTATAGCTTAATCGAAGAGACAGATGTTAAATTCTGAGAAAGATAAATAAAGTTACTAGCAGGATTAGGGAAGAATTGAACCATGTTATTAGATTCTGGATCATTAACTCCAACGCCTGTTTCAACTACGACAGAAATGGAGGTTGATGCGACAGAAGTACCACATTCGTTTGATGACTTAACAGTAACAGAAACAGTACCACTATAGTTCTGATTCCATTCGATAGTAGTATTATTGGAGGTGTTGAGGAATGTTCCAGCAACTGAAGGTTCAACAGCCCAGTTGTATTCTGTTGCCATAGGTACTATTTCAGTGGCGTATTCGGTGGTTTGTGTTGCCCCCGTATAAACAATAGTGGGTCCGGTTGGTGTTGAAGGAACAGCGGGGATTGCTCCTTGTGAAATGGTGGCTTGACCTGACATCGTAGAAGAGCAAGTTCCACCAATAGTACCTTGAACAGTATATGAGCCTAATCCTGTTTGAGGACCAAAGGTGATAGCTGAACCAGTGCCGGTAACAGTCTGTGTTGTTGCAGCACCGTCTTTGTAAAGTGTGTAAATTGTTCCATTACTTGAGTTGGAAAGACCAACCTCAACGCCAGTAGAACCAGGACATAGTAAACCCCCTCCTGTTACATTGTATACTGTTGGGGCAGCTGTTACATTTACGGAGATTGGGGCACTAGCAGTACCATTGCAAGATCCATTATAGGATGCTGCAGTTAAAGTAGCAGTCCCAGAAAATGCGGGATCCCAGTTAACTGTTACCGATGCCCAACCGGTTACTAGAGTACCTGCAGCTGCTGGGCTTAAGGTCCAGTTGTATCCACTAACAGGGTTGGGACTGGTTGTTGTGTATTCACTGCTGGCAGTTCCTTGACAAACAGTTGTCGGTCCTACAGGTTGAGTAGCTTGACCAGGCTGTTCACTGATATCGATAGTTTGAATAGCTGACCAAGGGCTGTTACCGCAATCATTAACCCCTCTAACTTTTAAAATAGCTTGACCGATAAAAGCATCGTCAAAATTAACGTTGCAGCTGGTTCCTGCTGGAGTCAAAACGCCTGCATTAGATGGTGATATTTCCCATTCATATGAAGTGGCAGTAGGAGAGGCAGAACTAAAGTAGTATTGGTCTACTGGATTAATACATAACCCACTTGGTCCAAAAGGTTTACCTGGAGCTGCTGGAATAGTCCTAACGGTGATAAAATTCGTTTTGACTTCTTTATTGCCCGTAGTTGCATTTGAAGCAGTAAGAGAAACATTGTAGGTACCGGCAGTTGCATAACTCACTACAGGGTTTTGAAGAGTGGAGGTTGCTGGATTTCCACCTGGAAATTCCCATTTCCAAGAGGTAGCTCCGGCTGATTGGTCTGTGAAGTTGACAGATGATGGACCACAAAAATTGGTTTGATTAGCAGTGAAATTAACCGCCATGGGGGCTTGAAGTGCTGTTAGGGCAACTTTGTTTCCTTGCAGGATCTCCTTGGTGGAATTATCCTGTAAAAAAGCAACTAATTCACAATGATTAGCTACCCATGCTGCATCTTTGGTAAAAGTTAAACTAATGATTTGCATATTTCCATCAGCAAAGCTAACAGACGTGCCTTCATAATCAGGTACCATCACCCGATTTACAAAATTTAACTCAGATTGTCCCTGCCAGGTGAAGGCTATTTCTGATTCAGTAAGAACAAGTTGAAGTTTTAAAGGACCCGTACCTGTATAGGCAGCTACTTTATTCACGATTGCTGTGATGGTATAGGTATCACCAGTATGTGTTCCTCTAATATCAATCAGAAAAGAAGAAAGAACAGCATTGCGTTGATTAACCATGGGGAGGTAGGTACTGTATAAACTTTGCGTATGGTTGCCCCCTTCGTAAGTTAATGTACCGTCAAATTTCGCCGTTGGAAATCCCGTAATGTTATAGTAACTGTTACGAGCATCTGAACCCGTATTCGCAAAACTGTCACCATTGTGGTTTTCCACTACTGCAACGTTGTGACCATTTGCAATAAGATCATCTGCACCTAGAGCTGCCCCTGGGCAATATTGACACCATGTACCAGTGCCAATCTCTAAAACAACCATCTGGCGTGGAACCTGCTGGGCAGAAACAATTAAGCCTGTCAATAGGCATAATACTAGAAAGGAAAATTTCTTCATGGGTTGAAATTGAATTTGGTTTAAAGTGATGTAAAAGTAAAAAAAACAGGGATTCATATCAAACTTATTTAAGTTTTTTATGAATCCCTGAAAAAGATGTTTACTTAATATTATCTACGAATAATAATCTTTTTAATGACTGGCGAAGATCCTTCGATCTTTAATATATAAACCCCGTTAGATATTGAACTAACATTTAAGGTCTCTTCTTGGTCTTGTAGATGGCCTTTCATGATCTCAATACCCGTAAGTGTCATAATGGAATAGGTAGTATTAACTTCTGGAACAGAAGAGAGTCTAATATTAATCTCTTTTGAAGCAGGAGTTGGATAGACTTGAGCTAACAAAGAAGGTAAAGTGCTCATTCCGACAGCACTCTGAACCTCAATTAAAGCAGTTTTAGTTAGGGTGTCAATCTGGCTGCCTCTGTTTACAATCAATTGAACTGTATACAATCCGGCAGAATCATAGGTAACAATAGGATCTTTTTCTGTTGAAGTTGATGGTTCTCCACCTGGAAATGACCATTCGTATGTTTCTGGAGCATCTATGTATCCTCCAAATGTTGTGTTGGTAAACTGAATTGGAACATGAGTATTCACAACAGTTGTGTCTACATCGAAGCCTAAAGTGAGATCCACAGCTCCTCTCTTTATACCTTGAAGTACCTCTTTGTTTGAGGCTTGGATGAAAGTAACAAACTCGCAATCTTCAAGAACCCAATTAGATGCCATGTCAAATGTGAGCGTTACCGTTTTCTCATCAATGCCTGTCATGTCAATAGCTGTACCATTCTGATCTGGAACCATCATACGATTGACAAAATTTAAATGGGTCTGCCCTTGCCAATTCTGTGAAATGTGACTTTGCGTTATCGCAAAATGAAGCTTAAAGGTGTTTGATGTAGTGGTACTATTTTCTTTTTTTATCGTAACATCTGCCTGGTAAGTGCTTCCGCTGGTATTTGTAATTACCATGCTTAAAGTGTAATCTGAAAGAACAGCCATCCTTTGATTATACTTAGGAAGATAAGTCGAATAGAGACTGTTCGTGTGATGTCCTCCTGCATTTTTTAAAAGCCCATCAAAAATGGCGGTCGGATACCCGGTTAGCGCGTAAAACGAATTACGCGAATTTGAATACTGGTTTGCATAGCTATCCCCGTTGTGGTTCTCAATAACAGCAACCTGATGCCCGTTCTCTACCAAGTCGTCTGCCCCTAAAGCTGCCCCAGGACAATACTGACACCAGGTTCCAGTGCCAACCTCCATGATTACCATCTGCCGTGATACTTGTTGCCCAATAACATAGCCGGTCATAACCATGGCCAGCACAAATAGTAAAATTTTCTTCATGATCTTTGTTTTCGTAAAAGTTGTTTGTAAATCGTCCTTAAAGATAATTCAACTTATGACCTTGGACAACTGTTTATTAATAATTTCAAATGATGTGGTTGGGTGTTGTTCGGAAAAACAACTTCAAATCTGCTTTTTTGATCTGGTTAATTGCAATTCACTATTAGTTGAATGAATTCTGAACCTAATCCGACATTTTTACTTTCTTTATCTTTGTGCTATGAAAAGCAGAGACTTGGATATCTTTTCTATTGACAATGAAAGTCAATTTCTTTCATCTTGTCTGGAGACCTATCGATTTCAATTTGAACAAAATGTTCTTTATAGACAGTTTTGTGAACTTCTTAAAAAAACACCTGATCAGGTTTATGATCTAAATCAGATCCCGTTCCTTCCAATTGAGTTTTTTAAGTCACATAACATATACTGCGAAAGCTCATCGCCTGAAATAACTTTTTCTAGCAGTGGAACCACTGGAATGGTTACCTCTAAACATTCTATCTTTAAGCTGGAATTATACATTGAGAGTTTTATGAGAGGCTTTGAAAGAGTTTATGGCAGTCCGGAGAATTTTGTCTTCTTAGCTCTTCTACCTGGTTATCTTGAGAGATCGGGCTCTTCTCTAGTTTTTATGGTTGATTATTTGATAAAGGCAAGTTCGAATCCTTTGAGTGGTTTTTACCTTTATAATCATGATCAACTAATTGATGTGATTTCCCAAGCAAAGAGATCAAATAAGAGAATAATGTTGATTGGTGTTACTTTTGCTTTACTTGATCTGGCTGAACGAAGACCTGATTTGAGCAATGTTATTGTTGTTGAAACGGGTGGAATGAAGGGGCGACGTAAAGAGATGATACGAGAGGAACTTCATGCTTATTTATGTCGAAGTTTTAATACTGATGTTATTCACTCAGAATATGGGATGACCGAATTACTATCACAAGGTTGGTCTAAAGGAGAAGGTGTTTTTTACAGCCCGCCATGGATGAGAATTCTAATCAGAGATATTGATGACCCGTTCTCTTTCTCAAACATTGGTAGAACAGGAGGAATTAATATTATTGATCTCGCTAATAAATACTCTTGCTCCTTCTTATCCACCCAAGATTTAGGAAGAGTTTTTAGTGATGGTTCTTTTGAGGTATTAGGGCGTTTTGATAATAGTGATATACGAGGTTGCAATCTGTTGATTTCTTCATAATTCATGGGTTAGAGCCATAAAAAAAGAGGATCCACCAGTTAGCGAATCCTCTTTTTGTTAAATCATTAAATGACTATTTGCATTTAAGAACAGTCTTGATCTGATATTGGGCAGATTGAAGATTTGGACCAGCTTTAACAAGTTTGAAGTTAGTGCAGGCGCTAGTAGCATCCCCTGAACCAGCATAGGCCGTTCCGAGTTCAAAGTAGAACCTGTTTTTATCTTTTTGTTCAAGAGCTAAACCCTTGTTAGCAGCTTCAATTGCAGCATTCCACTTCTGAAGTTTGTTGTTAGCAGCTGTTAAATAGTAATATGCATCAGCTGATTCACCATAAGCCAATGATTTGGTGATCTT
The DNA here is from genome assembly GCA_964444785.1 of uncultured Bacteroidales bacterium. Taxonomy (GTDB): domain Bacteria; phylum Bacteroidota; class Bacteroidia; order Bacteroidales; family TTA-H9; genus JAJTBW01. The sequence continues at coordinate 12,308 of CAYUII010000033.1, forward strand.
CTCAACGGCTACATCATGCTTATTTCCTTGTAGAGCTTTAGCTCCAGTAGATAAAAGATAGGATTGTAATACGGTTTTTGCTTTTGTAGCATCTTCGGTGGCTGCCCCAATCGCATTCAACCTATCAAGTGTAGCAACCATATTGGCCTCATCATCCTTTTCTTTGTATGTTAACATTAAACCTAATAAGGATTTGGTCAAAGTGGGGTTTAACTCCAATGAACGATTGAACTCTGTGATCGCTTTATCGTACTCCTTGGCCTTTAGTTGACCATTGGCCTCTACCATGTAGAATTGACTAACAAGATTGGAAGCTTGAGCCTTTACTTTTTCATCGTTGTATTCTGTAGCAGCTTTAATAGCTTCTTCCCCGGCTACGATAGCACCTGCTAAATCTTTGGCCTTATATAGGTTATTCGATTTTTTCAGGTAAAGTCCAGGAATGATTTGAATAGACTTAACCTTTAGATCCTTGCCTTCTTCCCCAAGTCTATCAGCAATAGCGATCGTGTTCTTGAACCCTAAGATCGCACCATCAATATCAGTCTCCATCTTTGCTATAGCTTGGTTAAAAGCTTCACCGGCCTCAGCCATCGTCTGTGCACTTGCCGCGTATCCTAGAAAGGCAAGCAACATAAAGGTAATTCCTTTTTTAATCAAATTCATACTCGTTGGGTTTAGAACAGTTTATTATATCTAATGAAACAAATATACAATTTATGATCAATACAAATGCTAAGCCAAATTGTTCCTTCGGGTTAATCTTTTACTCAGATTGACCATACCGATGCCTCTTTCGCCCCATCCCTTTTCTCTGCTGATCATCCTGCATATTTTTGAATATTGATATTAACTTCTCTTTTTGAGCATTATTGCAAATCTTTAACATCGACTTGATGAAGTTAAATGAAACGGAACGCTTCTGTTTTAAAATAACAGCACTTGAATCAACAATCTTCTCTATCGCTATAGAATCTAATGGTGTCTTAAACAGTATCTCTATATATCGACGGTTCAAATCTTGATCCGATTTATTTAGCTGCTCCATCTGTGATTTATATATCCTTCTGTAGGAACTATATGAAATCATTTGCTTTTCATCAAGACTAAGATAATCTGGAATACGCCCTAATCCTCTTAAGGTTACATCGGATTTATTAAGGTTTAAGTTGACTTCTTGCCCCTGTTCCATAATGGGATTACTGGTTTGGAAAGCTACCATGATAAGAATGGTGGTAGTAATGAGAAAGAGAAAAAGAGTCACCAAAAACGGTATGAAAAACTTGTCTCGTGTCATGGTTTATTCTGTTTGGATTAGTATCTCAGGAAGGGATGCTACGCTGTTACTCAAGACAAGCTCAGCTATTTCACTTTCAATAGTATCACTCGATGAAAGCCCTTCTGTCTTTGGGGCTATGGATAACCCAATAACGAACCCTATGAAAATAGCAGCTGCTGAGGTTACCCAAATGAGCCTACGTTGAATTCCAAATGACGATGGTGAACTCGTTTGCTTAAACCCACTTTTAGTCAGTACTTTTTCCGTAAACTCAGACGAGTAAATTGGATCGCTTAGCTTTATTTCCTCTTCCGTCTCGGTGATATTCTTGAATAAGCTCATGCAAGTAGTACAGACGAGCATATGCTGTTGCAAATTCTCAGGATACTCTTCTAAGTTGGATCCTGAGGTAATTATCTGATGTCTTACAGTATGACATTCCATAATTAATGGGTATAATATTCGGCTAGATAACTTCGAAGTGACACTTTTGCACGTTGAACTAGTGACTCAATGGCTTTAGGCGTGGTCTCCATAATCAAAGCTACCTCTTTTTGCGGAAGCCCTTCAGATTTCGTAAGAATGAAGGCAAGCTTTTGATTTTCCGGAAGTCTGCTCAATGCCCATTTGAGTACCATTGCTTTATCTTTTCTATCTATGATCTCATTTAATGAATCATTCTTATGTATTTCTTCTTTAATTGTGAAGAGATCTGTTGCGTTACGAAACCACTTCTTTGCACTTCTTTTTTTCTTATTTATCGCTAAGTTTAATGCCATTCGATATAGAAGTGTCGAAATCGAGGCCTCTCCACGATACGTCTCTATGTGTTTAAAGAATTGAATAAATACTTCTTGCGAAATATCTTCTGCGCAAATTCTGTCATTTATTATCCATCCAACTGTTCTTAGCACCATCTTCTGGTTTTGATCAACCAACTCTCGAGCTGCTCTTTCATCACCTTCCTTGATTCTGCTTATGAGTTCATGATCGGTCATAAATGTCTTTATAAATGAACAGACTGAAGGCTTTCATTTCAACCCTAGTCTGTTCATCTTGTCCCCTAAATTACAATATGTTTTAATTCGGTCTTGTTTTATTGCTACTATTTCGTCGGATTTCCACTTTTACTTTGCTCATAATTATCGCATTGTCCATCCTTATTCTCATCGATATAGTTGTGCCCGGTCTCCCTATTTCTGAAATTTCTTTGACCCTTATGAGATCTGTTTTTAACTCCATGGCCAAATCGACGATCTTTTCTGTGGTCGCATACTCCGTCGTTGTCTAAATCAGTGTAATTTGCCCCTCTTCCTACTCCTGTAGAACCTGAATAATTGTCACATATCCCATCTTTGTCAGAGTCAATGAAATTAGCTCTTCGTCCCCTAAACTCACCTCCCTGATTAGACTGTGATGCTTGCGCTGAAGAGGGAGTCTTGGGTGTCGTTACATTCCTACCTAATGGCTCTTTCTGATTAGTTACTTCTGAATTTTGACCAATTACTGTTGATGCACTTAGAATTAGTGCTGAGAAGATTAAATTTGAAAGGTTTGTTTTCATATAAATGATGTTTGATTTGTTGATTAGACACTCTATCTATCTTCAATCCTTCGGTCAATTCTCTTTTTTTTTCAATTTAGTGGAAAGGTTTTTTCCCCTCATGTGTAAGTAGCTGAATAACTGTTTGCAAAGATTGGCTCTTCGTTCGCTCTACGCTTCTTCTCCGTATAAGGTTCGCTCTTTTGTGGGTAAAACAGAAGGTGAAATTGATTTAATTTGCATATAGTAAATCAAGGTATTGTTGATTGACCGAATGAAATGGGTAAAAGGCCTAATTTCGAATTGTGTCTTATATAATGATTTAATGCCGTATACTTTTCATATTTAGCTTTGTTTAGTATGGGTTTTACATGGACTAAGGGAAAGATATAGGGAGAAGAAGCGAAGGGGGAGCGAAGAGCTACTTCTAATGAGCTGGATATCAATTGCATTTTTTTTTGGTTTGAAAAGCGGATTGTCGATTAAATTTGAAGTATGATTTACATGCCTAATTTGATTTTGGTTACCGGTAATGGTAGAAATATCGGGAAAACAACTCTGGTAGAAGCTCTTATTAAGTTACTTTCTTCGCAAACCAAGGTTTATGGATTGAAGGTGGTTAAGTTAGGAGCGTCTAAAGGAAGTTTTCATGGTGATCACTCTAATCTTTCTAATGGGAGGGGAGGTAATCAAATAGATGATCTCATATACGATACTAAGACCCGTTTAGTTGATTCCATTATTGAAGAGAATATGGAGTGTCCATCCAAGGATACGGCAAGGATGGTTATAGTTGGTGCAGAGAAAGCTTGGTTTATTCAAAGCTCTGAGACTGAACTTGAGGAGGTAATCAATCTTTGGATTCGCCAAAGTGAACCTGATGGAATTGTTGTATGCGAGTCAGCAATATTACGGAGTTGCCTAATCCCAGGTGTGATGGTGGCAATAAAGCAATCTGCACCCTGGGAAAACTTGAAAGATTGGGGGTTGCCATTTACTTTAGCTAATGTGGTGATAGAAAAGAGTGTTGAGATGCCAGATTATATAAAATGGGCAGAAAAAATTATTAATCAATTTGATCATCCGTAGAATATATGGCCTATCATTATTAATTCTAATTAACTTTACTGATTCTATTCTTTCATGATTCTTTAGATGAAAAAGAAACGCGTCACTAAGCCTAAGAAAGTCAGTATATATGGATTTCGGGTTCATATGGCAGCTGTTGTTATTTACTATCTGCTGGTTTTACCTTTTGTGTTGGTTTTTACGGTCAAACATGCCCCTGAGATCCAGCGTAGTGGAAAGCAGTTTGGAAGTATTGTTTCGGGAGAGCCTGCAGATACATTAGCTGGAGGAATAACTGATTCTGTAATTAATGCTGCAATAAGCCAATCGTCTGCTTCGGGAGATGTTAGAAAAGGGTTTGCCGAAGGCTATTATCTTGGAAAGAGACTGGGTCAACAGCAAGCCGCACAGGAACTGAAAAAAGGTCCCGCAAAAGTTAATGAACTGAAACAAGATCTGATTACAAAAGAGACCATTAATCCGGAAACAAACAATGAATCGGTTCATATAGATCTTACGATACCTGAGAATACGCGAGGCGATGATAATAGCTATCTCTTCCAAATAAGGATGTTCCTTCTTGCTATCCTTATCGGTGGTGCCTGTTCAATCCCATTCCGACGTTATCTCTGGCTTAAAACAAGGAATCGGCAAATCTCCCCTCGATTGCAACAGTTTTGTAAGAAATGGATTGTTCGTCTTCCAACCGTTTATTCTAGTGTTCTTGGTGCTGCCTTCATTATAGGTCATCTCTATCTGGTAAATAGCATCATGAATACAGCTCAAGGTCAAATGGATGCCTATGCTACTTTCAATAAGCAGTTTATCTTCGTCTCTCTCATCGCATCCTTGGTCGTTGTCACTTTTGCATGGTTCTGGACAAAGCATCGTGTTCAGCTGAAATATCTTGAGCATTTTTTTACGGACGAGGAGCTTAGAATCAGGATTTTTAAAACACGTAGTGGACGGATTAGAACCAAATTATGGGTGTCAAGTAGTGTTAGCACCCTTCTCCCTTTGGTTTTGGTTATGATATACCTCTATCAGAGTAGGACAACTATTAGCGATTTGAACATTGATCTTCGACATAATAATCCGGTTGCTCTTAAGATCTTGTTTGGTGATTTTGGCGAGTCGTTCGTCAATGTAAAAGAACTGGAAGATTCATTTTATATTAATGCCATTAATGCCTTGATCATGTTCATCGGAATCTGGGCAGGTGTGGTAGTAAGTCTCATTTATATTTTTTATTTCGTTAAATGGAACACTGAGGATATTGTCATTCCTCTCAAAGAGTTACTAGCCAAGATGAGAGATACCTCTAATGGGGAGTTAGAGCGTTATGCCTTAGTTAGAACAAATGATGAGATCGGTCAATTGACAGAAGGCTACAATGAAATGGTGGCTCGTCTTAGTAATTATATCTCCAATATTAATAAGCTTAATGAAGCCTATTACCGGTTTGTTCCTCGTCAATTCCTTGATATGCTTAATAAGGAGAGTATTACCGAAATCTCGCTTGGTGATCAAGTTGAAAAAGAGATGACGGTTCTTTTTACGGATATTCGTGACTTTACTGGAATCTCAGAGACATTAACTCTTCAACAGAACTTCGATTTTATTAACAATTATCTGGGCTTGATGGAGCCGATAATCGCTAAAAATCATGGTTTTATTGATAAGTATATGGGTGATTCTATTATGGCTCTCTTTCCTGGTAATGTTGAAAATGCCATTCGTGCTTCAGTTGAGATGAGGCAAACTTTGGAGGTTTTTAATCAAGTGAGGAAGTCTGAAGGTGACGCTCCAATCGAGATGGGCATAGGCTTGCATACAGGTACTCTGATGCTGGGGGTCGTTGGTGGCCATGGAAGAATGGAAGGAACAGTTATTTCTGATGCTGTGAATCTTGCGTCCAGGCTGGAGGGGCTAACCAAGGTATATAGTGCAGCTTTAATTATTAGCCAAGATACTCTGATAAGACTTGAGAACCCTCTCTCCTATCAATATCGTTTTCTTGATATCGTGAAGGTGAAAGGGAAAAAGGAATCGGTCTACATCTTTGAGATCATGGATGCGGAATGGAGTAAAGAGAGTCAGCTTAAGATCGTTCAGCGTAAGAAGTTTTCACAGGCAATTGAAGCTTATCGCCGAAAAGAGTTTGTTTTTGCTTCAGATCTATTTACTGAAATACTTAACGAAAACCCGAACGATGGGGCTTCTAAATTGTACTTATCCCGTTGTCAGAAGAACCAGCAGGTTGGAATTCCTGAAGACTGGGATGGTATTGAAGTGATGAATACAAAGTAATGGGGGATTACAGTTTACGATTGAGGGTTCTGGTCATTTTTGCCTTTGCTGCTCTTATCTCTTATGGGTGTTATGGCCAAGATACAACAACCTCCAAGGTTTATTCATTGAGCGTAGCAACTGGCTCTATTCTGAAAAATTATCCCTCTTTCCCTGAACGTGGTTTAATGGCCTTATGCACTGCTTCTATGGGTTGGCAAACCTATGGGAGCTCAGAATGGCAACATGATTTTCGATACCCCGTCATTGGTTTTAGTCTCACCGCTGGATCCACAGGTAATCAAGCTGTCTTAGGTAATTTATTCGCAGTTATGCCGTTTTTGTCGTGGACTAAGGGGGTTGATTGGAGGAAAGAGTTTAAAGTAGGCTTAGGGTTTGCCTATTATACAAAGCATTTTGATGCTATTTCTAATACCGGAAATACCCTCATAGGATCTCATTTGACGAATATAACTTCGGTTGAATTTGCTTTGTCAAAAAGGGTATCTTCCTCTTTTGCTCTTCGAATGGCTCTTGGGTTTTCTCATTTTAGCAACGGACATACTTGTCTGCCGAACCTCGGAATCAATAGTCCAACATTTTCATTAGGGGTTGTATTAAATGAACCACTTAAAGATCGATTCATAGCTCAGCCCGATACCCTTCCTTCTAATTTTAGGATTCTTTTGGAAGCTGGTCTTGGTTATCATGAGTTTGGTGAATCAACAGAACCAGTTAATGGCCCGCTTTATCATATTTACTCTTTATCAGCCGGAGTGAATTATCGTTTTAGTCGTCTACATAACTTCTTTGTCATACTGACAGGATCCTACTACTCCAGCTTTAGAGGATTCATTGAACGAACAGACCTTTTTAGCGAGGATCAAATGCTTAATGCTTCAACTCTTGTGTTATACTTTGGACACGAGTTTATGGCTGGTCATATTGGTATTGATACAAGAATAGGAGCCTATCTTTTTAATCCTTTTAGGAAGAGATATACGAGGCAAATCCTTGATCAGAAGTATGATGGTAGATTGTTTAACTCTAATAAGTTAGGGGTAAACTATTATCTGTTTAATACAAAAAGGGGAGGAGGTAACTTACGTTTAGGGTTATACATCAAGGCTAATATGGGGCAAGCTGATTTTGTAGAATGGCAAGTTGGTTGGTTATTTTAATGCTGCGCATAATGACATGCAACGGGTTGCAGCCGGGTTAATCTGGGTGGAAATTCGTACCTTTACCTGTTCAATTAATAAAATGCAGAAAAACTGGATTCTCAAGCCTAGGGGTGATGCAGATGTCATTGTCAGACTGGCAAAAGAACTTGACATTAATATGGTGCTGGCCAACCTTTTGGTTCAGCGCGGTATCTCTACGGCCAGAGAAGCTAAAGCTTTTTTCTACCCTTCTTTAAATGACCTTCATGACCCTTTTCTAATGAAGGATATGGATATTGCCATCGATAGAATTGAGCAAGCCATCCATCAAAAAGAGAAGATCCTTATCTATGGTGACTATGATGTCGATGGTACTACGGCTGTCGCGTTAATGTATACCTTCCTTCAACAATTTGGTTGCGAATTATTTTATCATATCCCAAATCGGGATAAAGAGGGATATGGGATCTCTGATAAGGGCATCCATTATGCCGTAGAGAATGGAATCTCGCTAGTAATTGCGGTCGATTGTGGAATAAAGGCTATAGATAAGGTTGATCAGGCAGCGAAACAAGGGATAGATTTTATTATTTGTGATCATCATCGTCCGGGTGATGAACTCCCTAAAGCAGTTGCAATATTAGATCCTAAAAGGCCAGATTGTCATTATCCTTACGATGAACTGTCGGCCTGTGGCGTCGGTTTTAAAGTTATTCAAGCGATTACTAAACGTCGAGGGCTACCTATTGATGCTTTGAAGGGTTACCTTGATTTTGTTGTAATTAGTATTGCTTCAGATATTGTCCCTTTAACGGGTGAAAATAGAATACTAGCCTACTATGGTCTCGAACTGTTGAATAAAAAACAACTTCGTCCGGGAATTGAGGCTCTTATCGAGGTTTGTGGTATCTCAAAGGCCGATAAAGAGAGTGATAGTAGATATCTTAAGGAACTGACAATTAACGATCTTGTATTTGGTGTTGGCCCTCGAATTAATGCCGCAGGTAGAATAAAGGAGGCTAAAGCCAGCGTAGAACTCTTGGTCTCTACTAATCTTAAAGAGGCTAAACTTCTTGCAGAGACGATTAATAACTGCAATAATGAGAGAAGAAACCTCGATGCATTGACTACTCAAGAGGCTATTTTAAAATTAGAGAAGAGTTCAGATTTTGGTCATAATATGACAACAATCCTTTATGAACCAAATTGGCATAAGGGGGTCATCGCTATTGTTGCCAGTAGGCTCACCGAGGTATATTATCGCCCAACTATTGTCTTTTGTAATAGTAAGAACAATAAAGTCTTTGATGGTGATGACTATGTCGAAACCGCTGAGCCTACCTCCAATTTAATTACCGGTTCGGCAAGGTCAATAAAAGAATTTGATGTCTATGAGGCTGTCGAAGCCTGCTCTGATCTCCTGGAACATTTTGGAGGTCATAAGTATGCCGTTGGCCTCTCTTTAAAACCTGAAAATCTACCTCTCTTTACTGAGCGCTTTGAAGCCTACGCTAGAAAGGCTCTAGGTGATAAACCCCCGGTTCCTGAAATCGAAATTGATGCTAACATAACCCTTAATGAGATTAATAAGAAGGTTTTTGAAACGTTAAAAATGTTCGCCCCGTTCGGCCCAGGGAATCCTGCCCCTGTTTTTCAAACCGATTTAGTTAATGATACCGGATACTCCAGATTGGTTGGAAAAAACCATATTAAACTTTCGGTTATTCATCGCCACATAAGTGGCTATCCCATCTCTGGAATAGCCTTTCAAATGGGCGACTATTTTAAAGAAATTGCCAACGGATCCACTTTTAGCATTGTTTATTATATCGAGGAGAATGATTATAATGGCAAGGTTAACCTTCAAATCAATGTGAAGGATATCAGAATAGGTAAGGTTGGTGAGAGTAATATATAAGCGACTCCATTTTGGAATCCGTTGATCTCACTCTAGCTGTGATAGCCTATACTGAAACCTAGAATTGAATAATCACACCAATAGTTGGTAGTACCTGCCCTACATCATTATTAATTGTCCTTAAAATATACCGAGTTGGATCCGATGGATCAATGTTTGGTGTCCCCTCGGGAGTAAGGTTTGTAAGGTAGGATGGCTGTTCCCCTTTAAAATTGTAAAGATTCTGTATGTCTAAATAGAATCTCATTGATAATTTCTGGAAGAAATATTGTTTGTCGACTCTGAGATCTAATTGATGGTAATTTCCCAAGCGCTGGGTGTTGAAGAGAGCGTAATCAAGCACGCCTCTTCCTCTAGAGTTCCAGACCTCAATGTTTGAGGAGAGCTCGTAATTATAAGGTGTGTAGGGTGCCCCTCCGACAAAACGCCATTTTATTCCAATCTCCCAATTTCTGGGTAAGTTTCTCATTATTGTGGAGGTAATCAAATGACGATTATCCCAAGCCGATGCAATGTACTTATTATTCACATCCGTAAATTCACTCCGAACAAAGGTGTAGGCCATAATAATATTAAAGCCATAAAATGACTTGGTTCGAACTAATAACTCAAATCCGTATGCTCTCCCTTTGGATGTACTAGTAACTGCTTCATCGCCGTACACTCCGAAATCTACAGCCTTGCTGGCTAAAGAGACGGAGTCTTGAGTGGAAAAAGGATAATTGTTGTAGTGTTTATAAAACCCTTCAAGCGTTATACGTGAATGATCATTAGGCCTGTATTCTAATCCCATGACTACTTGATTCATCCCGATGTATTTGATACCATTCTCTTTATTAATTAACGCACCTGAATTATCTCTGAAACCTAATGTTGTGTATGATGGGATCTGAAAAAATCGCCCTAGATTTCCATTTAAAGACCATTTCTCATTCAGTGCCCATGAGAGTGCAATTCGAGGAGAGAATTGTTTTATAGGATTATTCATCTCTTTTGTGTAGTCTGTGCCGTCAACCCTGAACCCAAAATCAACATTCAGACGTTCACCGAAAAAACTCTTGCCAGCCTGAGCTGATAGTCCATATTTGAACAGACTTAGATCAGTTAGGTAGTTTAAATCAGTTACCTGATCGTTTACTAATACTTTCTGGAAACTCTTGTTATAGTATTGATTGTACTCACCGCCAAGACTCAGATTGAGATTCCAACCAGATGCAATAAAGGATCTTTCATATCTGAATTTATTCGAAATCTCATCAGAGGTATAGTCTTGGGTCTTATTCGATATGGAAGACTCATCGTTGTTAAAGTATTTTTCTGATTCGTTACGAAGCATGCTCCGACTAAGTACCCATGTATCAAATCCGTTTTTGCGGAAATGCTTGTAATTCGCTCCAATGGTATAACTCCATTGTGAATACTCTGGAAGGTAACCAAGAATATAGCGTTGCTCTTCATCAGGATCTTTGATATCTGTATTAAGTTTAGATTGATCTAAAGAGCCTATACTAATGATGGAGAGTTCATTCTTTGCATCAAATCGGATCTTATATTTAAACTGGTAATCATTGTAGGTAGGAAGAAACGGAAGTTTTAACGCAGAAAAAAGCAACTGCAGATAGGAGCGTCTTACTGAGAAGACAAATGAACTCTTTTGTCCAATAGGCCCATCTAATGCTAATGCCAGATCACTGGCGCCAACAGTTCCCTTAAAAACAATTTTATCAGGATTTCCATCAATCTGCCTCATCTCTAATAACGAACTTAATGTATTGCCTCTAGATGCTGGAAAGGCTCCTGAAAAAAACTCAACCTCTCGAATGAAATCAGTGTTAATAATACCTACCGGCCCTCCCGATGCCCCCTGGGTAGCAAAATGATTCAAGTTTGGGATCTCTATTCCGTCAAGGTAAAACTTGTTCTCGCTTGGCCCCCCTCCTCTGACAATTAGATCGTTTCTGAAAGCTACTGAAGAAGCTACCCCTGGTAGCGATTGGATAACCTTTGAGATATCACGGTTTCCCCCAGGATTATTCTCAATCTCTGAAATTTCCATTCTACGCATGGACGTCGGAGCCCCTGCTTTTTTCTCAAACAGACTAGCTGTAATAACAACCTTTTCAAGCTCAACACTTGTCGATTGCATTGCAATTTCAATAAAAGGTGTTCTGGAACTGGTTACTTGAAAATCTTCTGAGGTAAATGGCTTATACCCCAACTGTGTAGCACTTAATTTGACAAAGCCCGGGGTGACTCCGGTTATTGTAAATGTTCCATCTTCCGCTGAAGTGGCTCCTGTTTGTGTTCCCCATATCACAATATTCGTAAATGGAAGTGCCTGATTGGTGTTTGAATCAAATACTCTTCCTTTTATTGTGCCTTTTTGTGCAGATAATGTGCTATTGATGAGCACTATGGATAATATTAGATATAGAAATTTTATGTATTTACTCATCTTGTAACTCTTTTGGATACTCTGTTTTTGAAGTATATCTGGATTATTCCTCGAATTAGAGTAACGGTATTAGCCTTGTTTTGTTTAAAGATTATTGATAAAAGTTAAACAAAAGTTAGGTTGACAATGCTTCTTTATAACGATTTATGGCTCTAATTCTGGCAGAAGCATGGTCGACGATAGGTTTGTTATAGTTAATAGAACCGAATTCAGGAACCCATTTTTTTATGTAGGAGAAGGCCGGATCAAACCTTTGCTGTTGAAGCATTGGGTTAAAGATTCTAAAATAGGGGGCAGCATCACAACCGGTTGAGGCGGCCCATTGCCATCCTCCATTGTTTGATGCTAATTCAAAATCTAGAAGTTTGCCAGCAAACCAAGCCTCCCCAAGTCGGTAATCGATGAGGAGGTGTTTAGTTAAGAAACTGGCCGTAACCATCCTGACTCGGTTATGCATATATCCTGTCTGATTTAATTCGCGCATACCAGCATCGACCAGAGGATAACCTGTTTGTCCTTCTTTCCAAAGATTAAAATTGTCTATTTGAGTCTCCCATTTAATTCGCTCATACTCCTTTTTAAAAGGATGTTTTTCTACATATGGAAAGCGATTTAAGATCATAGCGTAAAATTCGCGCCATATTAGCTCATTGATGAAAACGCCGTTCAATCCAACGGTTTTCTTATATAAAGCTCTTATACTTAGTGTTCCGAAACGAAGATGAACTCCGAGTCGTGATGTCCCGTCAGTATGAGGGAAGTCTCGCATGTGATCGTAATTCTCTATTTTCTTTACATCAAGATTTGGGGGGTCAATGGTTAAGTGGGCTGGCCAAGAGCTCCATCTAAAGCCAAGATCCTCCAAAGATGGGGCTGGTTCACTCTGTGTTAGAAAGTAGGCTCCCTTAAAGTCTTCTGATGGATAGTTTTGAGGTTCTTTTATTGTCTCTTTCCATTTATTTGAAAAGGGAGTGAATATTGTATAGGGTGTTTTATCTGTTTTGGTGATATCATCTGGGTGGATTAGTAAATGATCAAGTGTAAGAGTTAGTTTAATGTCATTTTCTTGCAGAAGAGAGCGGATTATTTGATCTCTCTGCTTGGCATATACTTCAAAATCTTCGTTGGCAAATACTTCCTTTATAGAATATTTATCAATCAGGTTCCTGAAAACTGTTTCAGGAGAACCATGTCTTATTAGAAGATCTGACCCTATTTTATTTAGCTCGTTCTTGAGCTTTACTATTCTGTTGTATATAAACTGTACCCTAATATCATAAGGGTTGTCTAGATTCATAAGGATCTCAGTATCGAAGATAAATATTGGAATCACTTTTAATCCGGAATTAAGGGCTTTGTACAGGCCGTGGTTATCTTCTAATCGAAGGTCTCTTCTGAACCAAAAGATTGTGTATTTTTCCATCAGATACTGTTTGATAATAGATTAATTTGTCTATTTAACCATTATAGAAGGTATACGAGAGCTATTTTAATATTTATCGCATTGAGTTTCTAACATTGCTTATTTATGTTTTGGGGGCAAAGAAACAAAATCTATTGGTTAGTTGTGATCCAAATATAACTAACAATGGAGGCAAGATTAAGTTAGTTTTCATAAGTGAAATATATACCCTTTGCTAAAAAAGAGGAGTCAACGGGAGTTTCTGATTTGGTAATTTGGCAGTAATCGATTGCATTAATTCTTCCGGGCAATAGGCGTTATTTTAACTTTTCTTGCAAATAGGGTGGTATATGCTGATTATAAGTCATAAAGGTTTTTATCTTTGCTGTAATTTATTACTAGTCACCAAAACAAACCAACTTTATGACGAGATCAGTACATTCTTTTCTCATGCTGATTGCTTTGTGTTTCCTGGTTTTCTCTGTGAATGGGCAGCAATATACATATAGTGATGCTCTACATCAGGAAGGGCTTAAGGTAGCCTCCACAGACAATCAATCAATTATCATTACACACTCAATTAAACAATTCTCTCTTGAAGACTTCAATATCAGGGGTGAGAGTCTGAAGAACATCTCATTTGGAAGCTCTTTTCTACCGACAGATGAGGGGTTGCCAAATGTTCCATCCGTAAGCCGTTATATCATTATTCCTAATGGAGCAACTGCAACTGCTGTTGTAAATGATCTTCGGACAGATGTTATTAGTAATACCGATATTGCTCCTTCTCCAAATATCCCTCTGGAGAGCGATAACACTCCATTGAGGTATGAGAAAAATAGTACTGTTTATTCGAAGAATTCATTCTTTCCATCCGAGATTGTTAAAGTCTCAGAGCCGATCACCGTACGTGGAGTAACCATGGTCATGGTAAGTGTTAGTCCTTTTAGATTTAACCCTGTAAAGAAAGAGCTTGAAGTAATCAGAGATCTTTCCGTGAAACTTGAAATTAAAGGTGGAAACGGAGTAGTAGGGGAGGACAGGCTTAGAAGTCGTTTCTGGGATCCTATTATCAGTGATATGGTTTTAAATCCGGAAGCTCTTCCTACCGTTGATTATTCAGCAAGAATAGCCGCACAAGCCAATTCTGCTCCCGATGTTCCCGGTGCAGAATATCTTATTATCACTGCAACAAATGCTGATTATCAGAAATGGGCTGATACTATCCGTCGCTGGAGAACCCTTGAAGGGATTAGCACCGTTGTGAAGACAATCACTGATATTGGTGGAAATACCACTACCGCACTGGAAAATTATCTGAATAATGCCTATAATACCTGGACTCCAGTTCCTGCTGCTTGTCTCTTAATCGGAGACTTCGGTACTGATGGTACTGTGAATATTATTTCACCTATCTATAACAGCTATTGTGCTTCTGATAATATTCTTGGCGATGTTGATGGTAACCATTTACCCGATATTGTAATGGCTCGTCTGACTTGTAATAATGCCACAGAAATCGCAACCATGGTTTCTAAGGGTATTAATTATGAGCGTAACCCGCCAATGACGCCTTATTTCTATAGTCATCCCATTACTGCATTAGGATGGCAAGATGACCGTTGGTTCCAGATCTGTTCAGAGATAGTGGGAGGTTTCTTCAAAAACTCACTTAACAAAACAGTAGTACGTATTAATGCTCTTGGGTCTCCAGCTAGTAATTATACTAATGGTCCTTGGTCAACCGCTACAAATACTTCAACCGTTATGAACTATTTTGGCCCTTCTGGTTTAAACTATATCCCAACTAACCCTGGTACGTTGGGTGGTTTTACAGGAGGTAATGCAACCATGGTAAATAATGCCATCAATTCTGGTTCTTTCCTTTTGCAACATCGTGACCATGGTATGGAAACTGGTTGGGGTGAGCCTTCTTATACCAACTCTAATATTAGTGGTTTAACTAATACGGATTTGACTTTTGTCTTCTCTGTTAACTGTCTTACCGGTAAATTTAACTATGGTTCGGAATCTTTTGCTGAAAAATTCCATCGTTATAAATACAATAACTTAAACTCTGGTGCTCTGGGATTAGTCGCTGCTACCGAGGTTTCATATTCTTTTGTAAATGATACCTACGTGTGGGGGCTTTTTGATAACATGTGGCCGCAGTTTATGCCTGCCTATTCTAGTAATCCCGTTGAGCGTGGGCTCCTCCCTGCTTTTGCTAATGCCGCAGGCAAATATTTCCTTCAACAGTCAAGTTGGCCTTATAACACTTCAAACAAAGAGGTAACTTATCACCTTTTCCACATGCATGGTGATGCTTTCTTAAGACTCTTCAGCGAAGTACCACAAACTTTAACAGTGACTCATAATCCTGTCTTGTTTGCAGGTATGACCAGTTTCGATATCACAGCTAATCAAGGTGCTACAATCTGTTTAACAGTTAATGGCAATATCATCGCAGTTGCTACTGCAACTGGCGTAACACAGAGCATTACCATTCCTGCTCAAGTTCCTCCTGATGATGTTGTTGTCACTGTAACAAAGCAGAATTATAAACGCTATAAAGCAGTTGTTGATGTCATTCCAGCTGCCGGCCCCTACGTGGTCTACCAATCTTGTGTCGTTAATGATGCTTCAGGTAATAATAATGCCTCTCTTGACTTTGGGGAGAGCGTATTACTGAATGTTGGCCTTAAAAATGTAGGCTTAGCTCAAGCAACTTCTGTTAATGCTACTATTACCTCCAGTTCTGCCGGTTTTACAATTACTGATAACACAGAGGCTTATGGCAACATGGATCCTGATCAACTTGTTGTAAAACCTGGTGCTTTTGCTGTAACTGCTGCTAATAATATTGTTGACCTGACTCCTCTGGCTATTCAGATCTCTGCTACCTCTGGAGCAACCAATTGGACTTCCAATTTTACTCTCATGGCTAATGCTCCATCATTATCTTTTGGTAATATGACGGTGGATGATTCAGGCACTGGATGTAATAATGATGGTATCCTTGACCCGGGTGAGACCGCTAACCTAGTTTTTGCAATGAGCAATACAGGGCATGCTGCCTCCTCTGCAATTACTGTAACTCTTGGAATTGTTGGAGGCACCAGCACTTTCCTTACCTTGAATGCTACTACTGCCAATATTCCTACAATCGCTGCTCAGGGTATCGCTAATGCAATATTTAGTGTTACGGCTAATCCAACTACTCCCATCGGTACTCCTGTGAACCTGACAGTGGCTGCATCTGCTGGCGCCTATTCTGCTAATGCTTCTAAACAGGTCGTCATTGGTCTAATCCCGTCGTTTAATATTAATAGTACCGCATCAGTTACTACTTGTGTTGGTAATTTCTATGATTCAGGGGGTGAAGCTGGGACTTATCAGAATAACGAGAGCTATACCATGACCTTTACCCCGGGTGGAACGAATAACAAAATGAAGGTCACCTTCTCATCTTTCTCTACAGAGAGTGGCTATGACTATCTAAAAATTTATAATGGACCTACATCATCATCTCCTCAAGTGGGCTCCTATTCTGGTTCAAGTCTTCCTCCTTCATTCACATCCACTCATGCAACAGGTGCTCTAACCTTTGTTTTTACCTCTGATGTATCAAATACAAGTACTGGTTGGGCTGCCTCTGTCCAATGCATTGGCTCTGGTCCCTCTCCTATTACTAATTTTACCGCTAACCAGACTACTTTCTGTAATTCAGGTATAGTGGCCTTTACCGATCAAACAACTAATACTCCAACAGCTTGGTCTTGGAACTTCCCCGGAGGAACCCCTGCTACCTCAACCCAGCAAAATCCCTCGGTTAGTTATGCTGCCCCCGGTGTCTATGATGTTACTCTTACAACCACGAATAGCTATGGTAGTAATACGATGACCAAGGCTTCTTATATCAATGTTAATACGGTGCCTGCTGCTCCAACTACTCCAACCGGTGAAACAGCACTTTGTCAAAACCCTGCTAACACGATCTATTCAACAACAGCTGTTATTGGCAATACTTACACTTGGGAATTAACTCCTGCTTCTGCTGGTATCTTGACTCCCAATGGTGCCTCGGTAACCGTTGATTGGAATAATACCTTCCTCGGAGATGCCTCATTAAGGGTCAAAGCAACGAGTGCTTGTGGTACCGGTAGCTTCTCTTCGGCTTTAACCGTTAATGTTAGTCTTGCCCCTGCACAACCTGCACAACCTACCGGACCTACTTCGGTTTGTCAAGGTGTGGCCTTTACAGAGTTCTCAACGCAGCAGGTGAATGGTGCTACAAGTTATGCTTGGACTATTACTCCTGCTGAAGCGGGTACTACCAGTTCAAGTTGGATTTTTGCGACGGTTGCCTGGAACCCCTCTTATGTTGGTTCTGTTCAGATATCTGTTAAAGCAGTGAGCAATTGTGGTGAAAGTGCAGTTTCGCCCGCCTTTAACAGTGAGGTGATTTCGGCTCCTATTGCTTATGACATCACGGGAGGAGGTCAGTATTGCGAAAATACCTCTGGTGTGGCTGTCGGATTAAATGGTTCACAATCTGCTACGGAATACTTCCTCTATCTTAATGATGTCAATACAGGGATCTCTGTTTCTGGTACTGGAGCTGCCGTTACTTTTGGAAATCAAACCCAGGTTGGTACATATTCAGCTCGCTCTTTAAAAGGAGGTTGTGAGGGAAGTATCAATGGAACGGTTCCTGTCTCTATTAAACCTGCTGCTGGTATCCCGGCTCAACCTACCGGCCCATCCGTCGTCGAGATCCCTGAGATCTTAACCTCTACTTTCGAAACAACTGGTGGCAATAATGCATTAAGTTATGCTTGGAGAGTTGAACCTTCAACAGCTGGTGTCATTGATGGTTCCTCAACAACAGGGCTTTTGACCTGGAATCTGGGTTTTGAAGGTTCTGCGGAGGTGATGGCTGCTGCTATTAATGAATGTGGTCAAAGTGAATGGTCAACTGTTCATTCTGTTCTTGTTGATAACACCGTGGGTGTTCAAGATCTGGCTAAAAGTGGAGTCAGGGTTTACCCGGTTCCTGCTTCTGATTTCATTATTGTGGAAAGGCCCAATGGTTTACAATCTGAATCGTTTACTCTTTTTGATATAAAGGGCAATGTTGTTATGTCTGGTAAAATCACAGGCCTAAAAGCAACAATAGATGTTCAGAGTTTATCGCAAGGCTCTTATATTCTTCATATAGGAAATCATTCTATAAGTAGATTGGTTATCCAAAAGTAGTATCTTAGAAAAGTTTTTTTTACTAAGTATATTTATTAAAAGGGGTTGTCTCAGTTTTATTTGAGACAACCCCTTGTTCTTACAGGTTCTTTCTAAGTTGTGTGTTTCTGACAGAATATTTTAAAGAAACTTAGATGTGGATTGTTCTTTCAATTATTCTATTTAAGATTAGTTTGCTTGAAGAAAGAGTATAGAAGTGTTAATGTCAGTAAACATTATTCTGTCTTCATTTACAAAGGGGACACTAGAGCGATATTTATTTATAAAGGCTTCTATTGTCTTTGAACTTTTAGCCGGTCTTCTGAATTCAATAGCTTGAGCGGCATTCATAAGTTCAATAGCTAATATTCGTTCTACATTATCAATAAGTTTCACAAGACGAGTGGCTCCATTCGCTCCCATACTAACATGGTCTTCTTGTCCCTGAGAAGATTCTATACTATCGACAGAAGTTGGAGTAGCCAATTGTTTGTTTTGGCTTACAATAGCAGCGGCCGCATACTGAGGAATCATGAAGCCACTGTTAAGTCCGGGTTTTGCAACCAAGAAAGAGGGGAGATCCCTTTTGCCAGCGATAAGTTGGTAGGTGCGTCGCTCGCTTATGTTACCTAACTCTGACATAGCAATAGCCAAGAAGTCATAGATGAGTGCTAACGGTTCGCCATGGAAGTTTCCACCACTTAAGATGAGTTCCTCTTCGGGGAACAGGGTTGGGTTGTCAGTGACTGCATTTATCTCATTGGTGATGACTTTAATAACATGCTCGAGGGTGTCTTTTATTGCTCCATGAACTTGAGGAATACATCTGAAAGAGTAGGGGTCTTGTACATGAACCTTGGGTCTGCTGATGATCTCACTTCCATTAAGGATTTCTCTGATGTTTTTGGCTGTTTCAATCTGCCCATTATGGTGTCTGATGTTATGTAGAAGATGGTTAAATGGTTCGATACGTGCATCAAAACCTTCAATAGAGACAGCGGCAATGAGATCAGCTTGTTTGCTTAATCTAATGGCTTTAAGGATAGAATATACTCCGTTAGCGCTCATGAATTGCGTCCCATTTAGAAGAGCTAGTCCTTCTTTGGATTGCAAACGGATGGGTTCCCATCCATTTTCTAAGAGTGCATTTGAGGCAGGAATAATTTTCCCATCTTTCCAAACCTCTCCCAATCCAAGGAGTGGCAATGAAAGATGTGCTAAGGGCGCTAAGTCACCAGAGGCTCCTAAAGAACCTAATTCGTAAACGACCGGAAAGACATCGTGATTGTAGAAATCCATTAGCCTTTCAACCGTTACCAGTTGAACCCCACTATTACCATATGAGAGAGATTGTATTTTCAGAAATAACATCAATTTGACAATCTCGATCTTTATGGGTTCTCCTGTACCGCAGGCATGCGACATGACAAGATTGGCCTGCAAGTCTGACAATTGATCGTTGGTGATAGAGTGATTGCAGAGTGAGCCAAAACCTGTATTAATTCCATATATAGGGCCATTATTGGTTGCCATCTTATGATCAAGCCACTTTCTTCCAGCATCAATGGCTGCACAGGCCTCCTCTGATAAGGCTAGTTTATAATTCTCTTTTATTATGGTTTCAATTTGCTCAAGAGTGAGCCATTCCGGACTAATGTAATGAGTCTTCATTATAACGATAATTGGAAATGTTACTATTCTCTCGAATTGTCTACGAGAGTCGTTTGTTTTTTATGAGAAATGGGATTGATGCAGCTACCCGCACTAGATTAGGCAGGTAACCTTTTCTTTTCTTAGAAAAGGCAGGTACGATTGACCTTTATCTTGTATTTAAGTTGTATAGAATGCATCACCACAAAGATAGGAAAAATGAAAGGCTATTGATTAAGTATTTATTGGCCTATCATTAAAAGAAAGAGGAGAAACAGTGCAACTATTTCTCCTCTTTGAGCCGAGGCCTATTCAACACGTAAAATAATTAAATAGAATTTATTCTTATTTGTCTCTTTCTATAGTATTGAGTTTTTTCATTATTCGGCTTCTTTCATCTAAGAGTTCATCAATATCAGTTTCGTCTAAATTACCACCTGCCAGAATCTGGTCAATCTGGACTAGCCTTCTAACGAAGGGGCCAACCTCTACGGGAGTCTCCTCTGTTATTACTGATTTAGCAACAGTAGGCACCTCTTTTTTAGGATGAATTAAAGAGCTTTCTTCAAGTTCTTCACTTAGCTGGTTAACCATCTCTTTGATTAACTCTTTATATGGTCCGGCCATGGAATAAAGCTGATCCCTTGCTTTTTGATCGTTTTTCATCTGTTCGAAACTCTTAATAAGCAGATCAAGCCCGGCAAGCATATTCTTGTTTATTCCAGGAATTTGATCAGGCAATCGGCCATCTTCTTTCATCTCCACGAGCAGATGTATTAGCCTCTCAATGTTACGTTCAAATTCCAACTGGTCTTCATTCATACGATAACTAAACTTTAATTATTTCTTTTGCATCTCTTTCGCATATTCCAGATAGAAGTGGCATATCGTTTCAATGCCTCTGTAAAAATGGTCTACCAGATAGTTTTCATTAGGCGAATGGATCGCATCTGATTCAAGTCCGAAACCCATTAGTAGTGTCTTGGTTCCTAAAACTTGTTCAAAGGTGCTGATGATGGGAATACTTCCGCCACTTCTGGTAGGTATGGGCTTTTTACCGTAGATTTCGAAGTATGCTTTTTCAGCGGCTTTGTAGGCTGGCATCTCAATTGGAGCTACATAACCTTGTCCTCCGTGCAGATCTGTCACTTTTACCTGAACTGACGGGGGGGCTATACGTTTGAAATGATCTTCAAATAACTTGCTGATCTTTCGGTAGTCTTGATTAGGGACGAGACGCATGGATATTTTGGCAAACGCTTTTGATGGTAATACGGTTTTTGCTCCTTCTCCTGTATATCCACCCCAGATACCACAAACATCCAGAGTTGGTCTGATTCCAGTTCTTTCAATGGTGGAATAGCCCTCTTCTCCCCACTCTTTTTCGATGCTTAGAGCCTTCTTATAGTTCTCTAAATTGAAAGGGGCTTTCGCCATGGCTTCTCTTTCTCCAGCCGAAACGACTTGTACATTTTCATAAAAACCGGGAATTGTGATCTGGTTTTTTTCATCATGTAAAGAGGCGATCATCTTAGATAGTATATTGATGGGGTTTGCAACAGCTCCACCAAAGAGACCGCTATGCAGATCCCTATTTGGGCCGGTTACCTCAACCTCTAAATAGGCTAGACCTCTAAGTCCAACAGTGATTGAAGGAATGTCAGTCGCAATCATACTTGTATCAGAAACAAGAATAATATCTGCCTTTAGCATCTCTTTGTGTTGTTCACACCAGGCTCCCATGTTAGGTGAGCCAATCTCTTCCTCTCCTTCAATCATGAACTTGACATTAACTGGGAGATTTCCTGATTTTAAAAGTAACTCGAAAGCTTTGGCGTGCATAAAACCTTGCCCTTTATCATCATCAGATCCTCTTCCCCAAATCTTTCCATCTTTGATGACCGGCTCAAACGGAGGGGTTTTCCATAAATCAATGGGGTCAACGGGCATCACATCCATGTGAGCATAGACCAAAACGGTAGGCAGCTTGGGGTCTATGATCTTCTCTCCATAAGTGATAGGGTTACCAGGTGTTTGGTAGATCTCCGCTTTATCTGCTCCGGCTGACAAAATAGCATCTCGCCAATATTCAGCAGCACGCTGCATATCTGGCTTGTTCTCGCTTAATGAGCTAATGGATGGGATTCTTAATAACCCAAATAACTCATTCATAAAGCGATCTTTATGAGTTTCAATATAGTCTTTTATAAACTGCATAGGTCAAATTTTAGGGTTGTTATTAAATGGTGCGCATTCGTTGTTCTTTTCTATTAAGCTTGATTAAAAGCTTTTTTTATATAACACAATTAGTATACCGTTTCTTTATGTCAGTTATCTAACTATCAAATTTTCGCTGAGATAGAATCTCTCCATCAAATTCTAAATATGAGAAAAAGGTGATCCAATCGCCGATATTGTAATAGTCGCATGAAGTACCCAAGTTCAGATGAACTGGCAGATGCCAATGACCAAAAATAAAGTAGTTAATATTTGGGTTCATGGCATATTGGCTGATTGCGAAAGCTGGTAGCCGCTCACTTTTCATCCAA
Organism: uncultured Bacteroidales bacterium; assembly: GCA_964444785.1. GTDB lineage: Bacteria > Bacteroidota > Bacteroidia > Bacteroidales > TTA-H9 > JAJTBW01. Next base: position 34,862 of record CAYUII010000033.1, read on the forward strand.
TCTTGTTGTTCGTATCTACCTTCTGATTGCTCTTTGGCCTCACGTGCAATATTTGCATATCTACTTCTGCGACTCCAGAATAAAGCAATACGAAAAGATAGATCGGGATGAATCTGCCTGAAAAGCCATTGATTAATTCGATTTTCAAATACTCGTTTTATGAATTTGTATCCTAAGTCTCCACTTCCTAAGCCATCCCCATGAGCCAGATAGAAGAGTTTATTGTTAATAGTTAGAAGGTCAGGATTTCGATGCATTGTAAAGCCTAGCTCCTGTTCAAAGTAGTTAAATGCCCACATGTCATGGTTCCCCCGATAGTAATGAATGGTGATTCCTTGCTCTACCATCGAGGCCAATTTACCGAAAAGTAAGGCATAGCCTCTAGGTACTACCTGTTTATACTCGAACCAGAAATCAAATAAATCGCCCATTATATATAGCTCATGACAATCGGGCGTGATCTTATTAAGCCATCTTATAAATCGTTGCTCCCTTTTGAGAGAGCTAGCTCGGTCGGGAATTCCGAAATGATGATCTGATGTGAAGTATATTTTCTTTCCCTTTGGTAAAATCATGCTTGCTTATTTTGTTCAAACTTACATCAAAAATGCGAACCGTGTAAACGGATTCTGCTTTGCTATTTTTAAGTTGATGAACTTATAAACTTCATTGAGGATAGTTTGTTGAATAGATTAACTTTTCCTGATCAAAGCAGGGGGTGGAAAAAAATAAAATAATGATGGACAGATTACAAGAGATTAAATGTATAAATGATATCCCGGATGCAATCAAATCTACGCCGATTGGTGATCTACTTGAATACCATAATCTGGGGCGGGAATTTGGAAAGTATACAAAGGCTGAGCTTTTAATAGGGATGTGCATGGATAATCGAAAGCACCTACGCATCCCCGATCAGTTTGCTTATATATTGAGAACAGGTGGTGGTAATCTTAGGCCAAGTGAATTCAAAGTTAGTTATGCCATTGCCGTAGGGGGTGTTCGTCATATTGCCCTGTTAGCACATAGTCAATGTGGCATGTCAGGGTTAATGACCAGAAAGGATCAATTCATTGATGGGCTGGTTGAAAACGCAGGTTGGAAGAGAGAGTATGCCGAGGATCACTTTTACAGATTTGCTCCAATGTTTGAGATTGGCAACGAGATCGATTTTGTGATCTCTGAGGCTTTACGTCTAAAGCAAAGATATCCGGGAGTCAACGTAGTGCCTCTATATTATAGGGTTGAAGATAACCACTTGTTATACATTTGTAGCGGTTGTTAGCTTTAATTAGTACTTTGTTGTTTACTCCATAGGCTTTTTAAAGACCACTTAAGCTCATTAACACGGCTACCAAGATCGCCTGAGCCAATGTCAGGTGTAAGCATACCATCGGAATCAATTGGGGGATTTCCCGGATATAAGAGGATGAGGTTTACTGATTCCGCAATAATGTTGATTCTTCGAAGAAGAGATTCTTGAGCAGCATTATATGAGAGCATCCCCTCTTTCGGTATGGTAAGTATCAAAAGGTCTGTCTGCTTTAAAGGTCTCGCTAACGATAGCATATAACTCCATCCTTGAAAAGGGCTGAATTTTAGGTTAGCTTTTACCCCCAGTTGGGCTAGGGTTTTTTCAATGAATGATTGAGAGGTAGCGGTACAATAAATAGTTAGTTCCAGTTTAAGATTGGTCACTAAATCGGTTATACGGCAAGCAAGGGAATTAAAATTTTGTTCGCGCTCAACATTGTCAGGTAAAACCCAATGTAAATGATCGTATCTTTCTAGAGGAGGTGTTAATCGACAGACAAAGAGATTTTGGTTGGTTTGGGTAATGATGGATCGAAGATTAGTTCCAAAAAGAAGATCGCTGAAGTTCGTTTTTTGCGATAATCCGATAACTATATCAGTAGCACTAATTGAGTTAGCAATCTTTTTAATACCACTGGCAATATTATGATCGACAATACTCAGAAGGTTTAACTGTTGGTGCGACTGGGTGCCGATTTTTTGAGCTTCTTGAAGGATTTCCGTAGTTGCAACTTGATAGTTAATAACCGAATCTTCTTCGTTGATAACAGCCATTCCGGTGACAGTATCTCGTCGCTCTGTTGGGGAGAGCCTGAATGCCAGGTGTAATAGTACCTTCATGGTATTGGGGTTAGCCAATGGTACCAGTATTTTAGGCGTGATCGTCTTTAATTCTTTTTGGTTTAGGTCAGGAGATTCGTCAAGAGCAATCTTTCGGGCAGCGCTTTCAGTGGCTACGGTCGCTACTAAGCAGGTAACCAAAATGAGGACTATGGTGCCATTCAAAATATTATCATCTATCACCCCCATTCGATGCCCCACCATAATTACAGCTAAGGTGGCCGCGGCATGTGAAGCACTCAAACCGTAGATCAATCTTCTATAACTACCAGGCATCTTAAATAGTATGCTGGTTGCAAATGCAGCTAACCACTTTCCACTTAATGCAACTGCCGTTAATGTTATGGCAACGAAGACGGCTTTATATCCATATAGTAATACCCGAAGATCGACTAACATCCCTACAGAAATCAAAAAGAAAGGAATAAAAAGTGAGTTACCCGTAAACTCAATGCGATTCATGAGCTGTGAGTTTGTGGGTATTAATCTATTCAGTGACAACCCTACTGCAAATGCACCAATAATTGGCTCCAAACCTGCTAACTCCGCTAAGAAGGCGCTTAAAAAAAGCATCGATAAAACAAAAACAAAATGGCTAATCTTCTCTCCTTCTAGCTTCTTAAAGAACCATTTGGTTATCTTCGGGATAACCGACAGAACAATAATCAAGAAGATAACAAAAGAGATAAGTAACCTTAAGGCAAACGAGGTATCAAGATTTCCAGCTGCTGATGCGGTTATGACCGCTAAGAGGATTAGTACCGCCGTGTCTGTTAAAATGGTTCCACCAACCGTTATTGCAACCGGCTCAATCTTAGAAAGCCCCATTCGGTTTACAATTGGATAGGCAACTAAGGTATGGGTCGCAAACATACTTGAGGTTAATAGACTCGTCGTAAATCCATATCCCAATATAAAGTAACAAACCGGAAAACCGATACCTAATGGTAGTATGAAGGTTAAAAAGCCGAATAGGATACTCTTATTCTTGTTTTTTACAAATCGCTTCAGATCTAATTCCAATCCAGCGATAAACATGATATATAATAATCCAATGGTTGAGAATAGGATTACTGCATCATTCCTTTGAATTAAATTCAGCCCATGTGGACCGATGGCAACTCCTGAAATGATCAACCCAATTATACCTGGAACACGAATCTTACGCAACATCAGGGGTGCTAACAAAATAATAAGCAATACCGTCGAAAACACCAAAACTGGATTAGTAAAGGGTGTGTTAAACTGATGCGCTATATGTTCCAAAAAAACTTTCATAAGCTGCCAAATGATACAATGTTACAAAGGTACCAACTTTTATTCTTTACTACTCTCACTCTCCTAGGCGACTCTTTACCCTAGATTAATCCTGAATCAATCTAATCGAATAATTATTCTGTCACTAATGTAGAAATGTGATAAGCGATTTTAAGTTAAGAAAAACGTCAATCACTAAAAAGAATCCCATTGCAACCAACAAAACACCGACCCCTTTGTTGAGTAAGCCAATAACACGATTGGTTAGTATTCCTTTTAACTGATGAGCAACAAAACATTTTAAGGCATCGGTCGATAATATGGTTAATATGGCTCCTGCAAAAAAGTAGACAATCCCGTTCGAGTTGACTCCATAATTTGAACTCACACCAACCATTGCGGTTATCCATACAAACCAAACCCCAGGATTAGCTATGTTCAAAAAATAACCCTTAAGTATGTATATCATTGGCCCTGGAACCTTGATCTCTTCATCATCTTTCTCTCCTTTTACAGTCTCTTCAGGCTTCCTTGTAAACGTTACCGTCCCAAATATGATTAGTATCAACCCCCCTATCAAACTGAAATAGAAGTTTTGACGCGGATCTTCTCCTAATATCTGCGAAAACCCTTGATAGGTGAGTATGATTACTGTAAGGTCACTTAGAAAAATCCCTAAGGCTATTAGTAAGCCTGCTTTAAAACCCCTATGAATACTCGTTTGCAGCAAAACAAATAGGGCTGGACCTACAAGTAAAGCTAATGTTAATCCAATCAGTATTCCGTTGAGAAAAGGATGCATCCTTAATAGTTAATTCATTTTTCTAATCGCAAAAATAAACCAAAATGCTGATTAACCTTTCTCCTTTTACGAAACTTAAAGAATAACACCGCCTATTTCTTAAATTTGCATCAAAACTCTGAATTATGATATAGCTTTGAATGGCCTTGATAATTCATCAATCGCTTCTGATGATGCCAGTTAAACAGGGTTATTCTTTGCAGTCATTGAAAATTAAATTAATAGCTCATGAAAGTTAAGTATTCTCTTTTCCTATTGGTTACAGTTCTTTTTATCTTCTCCGCATGTTCTGATAAACCTTTTTTTGAAGAAAGACAGAATAAAACGAATTTCGTTTGGAACAGGTTCGATACTTTGACTTTTAAGACGCCTGATTTTGAGAAAGGCCTCACTGCTGATATAGAACTGGATGTTATCTATACCTCAGATATGCCCATTAATATGCTTCCTGTTAGAATGGTGGTTCTATCCCCCGATGGTTCTGAGAGAACTATTGACAAGAAGATATGGTTGCGCAATCATGATGGAACAATTAATGGCCAACAGCATGGAAATGGATGGATTCATACTAGCAAAGTGGTCAGAAGTTTTGTGTTCAATCAAGGTGGTATCCATAAAATAACGATCGAAAATACTCAATCGAAATATGATTTGCAGGGTATTGCCTCGGTGGTATTAAGAATCACCAAACCTACTGAAAAGAAGTTAAACGAAGAAAAGGAGTAAGGTTTCTCTTCTCTTTGTCCAATATTTGGGATATTGGACTCTTTTATAGGACAAGGGTCTGGTGGGATCTTGACTCTTGTTATTTATCCTCTGGGCTTAAAAAATAGATATTCTGAAAGAATGATCAGTGCAATGGATAGGATTGAACTAAAGAATATCTTAAGTAGAGTATAGGGTGCGAAACTGAATCCAAAGGCTTCGACAAAGAAGAGTACTGTTTGATGTACGATAACAAGAAGCGTGGCATAGGTTAGAAACCAACGTAGTCCCATGTCTTTTACCGAAGGAGAGGCTTGAGCTTCGATGGCTTTTCTTCCTGAAACAAGCTGTATGATCCAAGGTCTCATAAAGGCAGCTGCAACAACTGCGCTTGAGTTTATGCCGTAGGTTCCAGTAATGATATCTAATGAGAAGCCCAAGACAAATCCCCAAAATAAGAGAGCCCAGGGTTTGATTTCAAAGGGAAGTTTGATAAGAAAGAGCAGGTAGATGGAAGGCACAATGAGTTGTCCTAAGTAAATCTCATTGAGGAGAAAAACTTGGATAGCTACGATTAAGATAAGCCTAAGTACAAGTATTAGAAACTGCATATTATTATTCGAGATCAGATAATCATTCCAACGCCTACGGTTTCGTTTGTTCCTTCTTCAATCAGAATAAAGCTGCCTGTTTTTCGGTTTGTTTCGTATGTGTCAAAGATGAGAGGGCGGCTTGTTCTTAAGGTTATTCGTGCAATATCATTCATTGCAACAGTGGTTACCTCTGGATTGTTTTCAAGATTGTCCATATCGACCTTAAAATCGATCTGCATGATCTTTGCTCTAACTTCACGAGTTGTGTGTCTAAGAGCATACATCCCATTTAACCGTAATGGTTGAGGATTCATCCAACAGATCATAGCCACTATGTTTTGACTAACTGTTGGCTCGTTATCTCCTTTGACAATCATGTCACCTCGACTAATATCAATGTCGTCGGTTAGTTGAATTGTCACTGATTTAGGGGGGAAGGCTTCATCAATTTCTCCAAAATCACCATCAACAGAAGCGATAGTGGTATGTGCACCACTGGGTAGCACCAATACTGAATCCCCTTTTCTAAAGGTACCTCCATCAACTCGTCCGGCATACCCGCGATAGTCATGCCATTGTTTGCTTTGTGGCCGAATTACGTATTGAACCGGAAAACGTCCATTGACATAATCAATACC
>CAYUII010000034.1:0-27698 GCA_964444785.1 uncultured Bacteroidales bacterium
AATTACAAAAAAAATGTCAGGAAATTAGGATATCAACACAGAACCTCTGCGCTTCATCTTCGCTTCCTCTCCATATGCTTAACGGTTAAAAACAAACTGAAAATGTCTCGAATCAAAATTTGATCGAGTTCTTCCTCACATAGATTCCGATCCAAATAGGCTGAACCAAGAACTAAAAGTTTCTGAAAAAGAGTTTATAACAAAGAAAAATAACGTTCCTTCCTCTCTCTTATGATCATCTTTAAAAAAGCACTATACGAAGAAAGAACGGAGAGAGAGCGAACAGGAAAGGGAGAGCTAGTTACAAACCTAAATAAATCAATCAATTATCAACCCATGCCGAAGAAATCATTAACAAACAAGAGATGAACGAATTAAGATCTCATCCATTAGGGTTATTTTTCGTTTTAAGGTTAAAGAAAAAACATAAAAGCAAGTACCTTTACGGGGCAAACTTTAACCATCATGAGAAAATTACTATTCTGGACAATCTTCCTTTTATCAGCCCATTTATTCGCCTCCCCCGGCGATACGCTCATTGTTCAAACATTTACCTTTGACTCTATAGCCACTCGAAGAGGAGTCTTTGCTTTTCCGGAAAACACAGAAGACTATGCGAAGATTATTATGGTTTACACACTAAAATGTGATCCCAGAACGCCACATGATAAATTTGATTGTGGAGAATGGGACTACTGTACCTATACTCGAATCTATTCTCCTAATCTCTTAAAACCAACCGACACTACCTATAAAGAACCTTTTATAGAACTTGCCCGGTTTATTACCCCCTATGGTATACGCCTCGACTTAGGTCCTAATGGCTTTTCATGGATCTATGATGTCTCCGATTACGCTCCATTACTTCGAGGTAAAGTTGACTTATCAGCCGGAAACGGGCAGGAATTACTCGATCTTAAGTTCTTATTCATCAAGGGGACTCCGCCAAGAAAAGTTCTTTCGGTTAAGGATTTGTGGTTTTATTCGAACGACATCTATAAAGATCTTGCAGACAATAAAGTAAAATCTGCCCTTCTGGTTTCCCCATCAAATGAGGCGTCAACCTATCGGCTTAAAACGCGAATTAGTGGGCATGGTCACTTCGGACCGGAGAATTGTTGTGAGTGGGTCGCAAAAAACCATTACTGGATTATAAACAATGATACCATTGACAAATGGAAGATTTGGCGTGATTGCGGAATGAATCCTGTCTATCCACAAGGAGGAACATGGCAATTTGATAGAGCCGGCTGGTGTCCTGGAACTTTTGTAGCCACTCATGATCTGGAACTTACTCCATTCTTAGAAAACAAGAAACCTTTTCTACTCGATTATGCTATTCAACCCTACGATACAGCCAATGGTGAATCAGGGGGTAACTATGAGATAGCCATCCAACTAGTGGAATATGGGGAACCCTCTTTCAATCGAGATGCAGCGGTCTCCGATATTATAGCTCCATCTATTAAAGATGAATATAAAAGAGATAATCCAATCAGTCTTAACCCTATCATCGAGATTGAGAACCTTGGCTCTGATACCTTAAAAACAGCAACTATTTATTACGGTCTGGTGAATGGCTCAGTCAGCGAGTACCATTGGGAAGGCTCGCTTCCCTTTATGGGAAAGTGTAGAGTCTCTCTTCCTATTCCTGATTGGGGAGTCCTATCCCCTGATCCAGCTCGCCCCGAAGCTTCCTTGAAAAAAGGAAACAAGTTCTTCGCTGAGATTAAACATCCTAACCAACGAAAAGACAAAAACAGAATTAACAACCGACTCGAGTCGATCGTAAGCTCACCAGCCATCCTCCCACAATCATTTATTATGGAGGTAAAAACAAACTCTTTCGGCCGTGCTGCCGATAACTCTGCCTCCGTATTCGATGAAAATAAAAACATAGTCTTCTCTTATCCTCAATTTGCTGATGACTCAACCTACCGAATCCAAATCAATCTGAAACCCGGAGCCTACCGTTTCCTCTTCTCCGACAAAAATGAAGATGGATTAATAAAACATTGGTGGCTCAGAAATGAAGACCCAAACAAAGTCGGAAACAACGGTTCCTTAAAGCTTCTGAACATTGATGGATCCCTTCTCTTCGACTTTGGCTACGATTGGGCTCAAGAAGCCTCCCTTGAATTCTTTATCCCTGATCCTAACATCCCCCATTTACAAGATCAGGAATAACACCAATTTTAAACTGAAACAAATTGATTTAATCCAATATTTATGCATTTTTCAATAATGAGATCATTAAGGCTGACAACCCTACTCGCCTTAATCTGTTTAAGCCAATTAGCCATTGCACAAACCACCGTCTCACCGTACGTGCACGATGAAGACACCACCATTGAAAAACGACTTGCTGAATGGCAAGATTTAAAATTTGGTTTACTCATGCATTGGGGAACATACAGTCAATGGGGTATAGTTGAGTCATGGAGTCTTTGTGCCGAAGACGAAGATTGGTGTCGTCGTAGCATGGAAAACTATGATGACTATAAAAGAGCGTATGAAAACTTAAAGAACTCCTTCAATCCGGTTCGCTTCGACCCAACCCGCTGGGCCGTCGCAGCTAAAAAAGCAGGCATGAAGTATGTCGTTTTTACTACAAAACATCATGATGGCTTTTGTATGTATGATACGAAATACACCGACTACAAAATAACCTCCGAGAGTTGTCCTTTTCATGTTAATCCGAAAGCAAACATCGCCAAAGAGGTTTTTGATGCCTTTAGAAAAGAGGGATTATGGGCCGGTGCATACTTCTCAAAACCTGACTGGAATTCAGACTATTTTTGGTGGCGTAGATTTGCAACTCCTGATAGACACGCCAATTATGATTTAAAAAAGTATCCTGAGCGTTGGAACAAGTTCATTGAGTTTACCCACAACCAGCTAACAGAACTAGTGACAGACTATGGCCCCTTAGACCTTGTTTGGTTAGATGGAGGTTGGGTAAGAAAGATGTCAAAAGAGGAGATCCTTAAGGAGAATAATGATTCCTTGTTAAAATACCAACGGAGTAAAGATCAGGATATCCATATGGGTGATCTGAAAAAAAAGCTTAGGGCTATAAAACCTGATCTCATTGTTGTTGACCGGGCTGTTTATGGACCTAATCAAAACTACTTGACTCCAGAAAACACCGTTCCAGAGCAATATCTGCCTTACCCTTGGGAATCTTGCATCATTGCAGGAGGTTCTTGGTCCTGGATACCCAATGCCAAGTATTTAAGTTCCCGAAAAGTTATCCATACCTTGGCTGATGTAGTGGCTAAAGGAGGGAACTTACTACTCAACATAGCTCCTGGCCCTGATGGGACCTGGGATGAGGATGCCTATAAAATGCTTGAGGGTGTTGGGGCGTGGTTAGAACTCAATGGACAAGCCATCTATAACACCCGGGCGATAAAGCCATATAAGGAGGGTAAGTTTGCGTGGACGGAAGACAAGGAGAAGAATCGCTATGCAATCTATCTAGCTGATGAAACAGAGACTACCCTGCCAGAGAAGCTCATGCTTTATGAGTACTTCGCCAAACAGGGGGATATAATAACCTTTCTGGGTGATGATACCCCCCTTGACTTCATCTCTTTTGGCGATGGAACAGTAGTAAAAGTTCCTGCCCAATTAAGTGGATTCCGTTCGGGCACTGAAGCGTGGGTTCTTAAAATTACTCCAGCCAAATAATATTATATCAACCTACTTTTCGATGTTTTCGAGGCTCAGCCGCATGGATCGGGCAATGAAAGTAGGAATATCTGTATTTTCGATATAGTCTTTATAAATATCTGCTGAGGCTCCCATTACACGAACAGGGACAGGGATTCCGGTATGTGACCAAGTTGTCCAACCAATCCCTGCCTTTTGATTTAATATACGCCTGGCAGTAGCTCCTATTGGGTCTAATCCGCCATACAAAATAAAGTTCTCCTCTTCAAACTGACTAAAGCCTTTACCTGTCATGCTTGCCAGAAATGCCCTCCTCAGTTGCTCCTGCTCCCATGAGTTTAAAGTAATGGATTCACCAAATCCGTAATCCTTTTTCAGGATTAACGCAACAGAATCATAGTTAAAATTGCCTAAAGCTCTTTTCTTGTACTGTTTTATGTGTGAATCAAGTTCATCAAAAGAACCTTTTTGTTGATCCAGCAGCGTAAGATTTGATTCGTATTTCATTCCTGCCCATCCTAGAGCTAGTCCGCCAGTCTCATGGTCAGCCGTAATGACAATAAGCGTTTCATTTGGGTGCTTCTGATAAAAACTCACCGCCTCCATTACGGCACTATCAAGAGCAAGAACCTCTCTTACAACCGTCGCAGCGTCATTCGAATGAGCAGCCCAATCAATCTTACCCCCCTCTATCATCATAAAGAAACCATCGGGTCCCTGTAAAAGGTCTATGGCTTTCTTGGTAATCTGAGCCAAAGTAAACGATGCGTTTGCGTGGTCAATAACATACGGCATCGAGGCATTTTCTTCATTAATAACCGGATTAACGACAAAAACAGGAATATCGCTCTTTTGTAGCTTCCCAAAAGAATCCCGATCCCGTACCAGTTTAAACCCCTTCTTAACCGCAGCATCATAAAGATCAGGCTTATTCCCCTTTTTACCGGTAGGATTAATCAACCCTCCTCCACCGAAATAATCAAAATGACTATTCACCAATTCATTTGCGATCTCATAATACATATTACGATCTGGTTGATGAGCATAGAAACTGGCTGGTGTAGCATGATCGATGCTCACAGAGGTCATAATACCAACTTTATACCCTTTATTATGTGCTCTGGTAGCAATACTAAAAAGCTTCTTGGTACGATCCCCATTCATCCCAATTGTATTAATGGAGGTCTTTGATCCTGTGGCCAACGCAGTCCCACCCGCAGCTGAACAAGTGATAAACCTGTTTAACGCGGTAGTACGCTGATACGATTGAACCGGAAAATCAGACATCACCAATTTATGCATTCCCACACTCCCCTCTTTCGAGGCAAGGTAAGCTTCGGCCAAGCTAGTATGCGCCAAACCCATCCCATCTCCAATGAATAAAAAAACATATTTGGCTTTTGGTAATGAAGTCTTCCCTTCCTTTTTCTGTTGCCCATTGACTGTGACTACCAAGAATAACAACAGAAGAAATAAAATTGAGTTTCTCTTTATGCTCATGAATATTATTTTATGGCAAACTTAAGACTAACCGAAAAACTGAACATTAAGTATTTCAAAATTTTTAGTATCTAAAAGTTACCCTAAATCCATCTTTATGAGATAGGTTAAGGAAAACGAGATCAGGAGATTTTACTAAATTCAACATAAAACCTCATGGAAGGCCTCAACTGTTAATCATCCAAAGCAGATCAGGTAATGGATAAAATTCCTTAAGAAGTTTTCTGAATTAGGCTTACGTTTAAAATTGAGAGGTATAGTTTAGCTATTAGGTGATAAATAATTTATTACTTTGTTCAATTACAAAAAATAGTTGTCTTTATCAATAAGTTGTGATGGATAAAAAACCTTCAGAAGTAAACATCAGTTCTATTAATAAAAAGATTATCAAACTTCTAGCTGAACTCTCAAGGCAAAATTGGGCAATTATTCAAGCCAGTAGGATATCGCTTAGAGTAAGTCCGTTTGTTGGTTTTGAAGAGTTGGTTAACGATTTAGAATCACCTTATTCTGATTTAGATCAATCATTTCCGAATTTAGCGGGTCATTATATCATGTTGAGTAACTCAGAAACTCCCATTCGCAAGTTAATACGAGAGCCATCTGAGCATATAGGGATATTTAAAGTAGAGCAGAATGGGAGAAGGCTGATACGGTTAGGGCCGGGAAGGCAAGCCATGATTCCTATAACATCCACAGTACTTCTACATCTCCGTTTTCATGAGTGGATGATTGGTTCAAGGTTAAAAATGCCGGTAGTTGTTTTAGCAGAGCCCGACGAACTTCTTCGATTAGAGGCTTCAGTGACCCCCAATAATGCCTTTACCATGACCGATCTTCTCGTTGATGCTTGGCGTCCACTGCTGAATGAGATCCCTAACGGACAGAAGATCCCCTTGCATCAGGTTTTTGAGACCGACACTAATGGGAACCTTCTTCACGGTCAAATCCCTGGATTAGTTTTTCATCAAAGACATGGCGTTTTTGCAGCATCTGATAGTTTCGGAGATCTTTTGCCGCTTTTACGATCGGCTGAGAAAGCGGCAGGAATTGCTAGAGCAACCCTCCTTGCCGGGGCAATAAGAATGAACACCAATAGAGAATAATTGACAGACCTTTTATAACTTTATTACCTTCTGTCACCCATCTAGATAACCCCAGATACCTTTGTCAAAAAAAACGAACCAAATAGGTAAATCCATGAAAAAAAACCATAAGAAAGCAATACTTTCTATCATGCTTTTATGGCTGATTTCAGTAGTCTCAGCCCAAAATTTAAACCTCAATTCCATTACCCAAAAAGAGTGGCCTAACGCATCTTGTGTTATGGTTTATGACTCAACTTCCACCAAAGTGATGGCAACCGGACTAAGTCATATGACTCAGCACAAGCTGATCAAAATACTCAATGAAGATGGGGCAAAAGCTCAAAGAGTCATCACCATTGGATATGACCCTCTTTCTGCCTTTACACGGGTTGATAAGATAATAATCTATAGAGCTACGGGTAAAGTTGATTTATATGATACTTCCAAAATAGCTGATTATGCTGCTCCAGCTCGCATGATTTATTGGGGAGCAAGAGAGAAGATGGCTGATCTTGGTCGCCTATACCCTGGAGATGCCATCGAAATCTTTACCTATCGAAAGGGATTTACCTATGCTCTACTCCAGTCAGCGGGCAACTCTGACGATAAATATATCCCTCCAATGCGTGGCCATTTCTATGATATTGTAAGCTTTGCCGTTGATTATCCCACGTTAAAAAAGGTTTACAGTGCAGTTGTCCCCTCTGATAAGAAAATGCAATATGAGGTCTATAATGGGAAGATTAATGTCATGACTGAGCTCATTAAGGAAAACACAAAATACACCTTTTCAAAAGACACCTTAAACCCGCTTCCCACTGAGCCTAATATGGTTGCAATGGCCGATGTGGCACCTAAAGTACTCATGAGTACCAGTCCAGATTGGAAGGCTAAATCAGTTTGGTTCTGCGGAGTAAACGAGAATTATGGCAGCTTCAAATCAAATAAGGAGATCAACCGCAAGGTCAAAGAGATCCTAAAGGAGGCCAAGACCGAGGAAGATTCAATCAGTCTATTAACCCATTGGGTTGCCGATGAGATTCGCTACAGTGGTTTATCTATGGGGGAAGGAGAGGGTTACACCCTCCATTCAGGTGATATGAACTTTACTGATCGATGTGGGGTATGTAAAGATAAGGCCGGGATGCTCATTACGATGTTACGTGCTGCCGGTTTCACCTCCTACCCTGCAATGACGATGGCTGGTGAAAAGATATTTCCAATACCTGCCGACCAATTCAACCACTCGGTCACGGTAGTTAAAAGACGAAATGGACAATACCAGCTTCTTGACCCAACATGGGTACCCTTTACCCGTGAGCTTTGGTCGAGTCTTGAACAACAACAGAACTATTTAATGGGACTTCCCGAGGGTGCTGACCTGATGATCACTCCTGTTTCTCCTGATTCTCTTCACTGGCTAAAAGGGGATGCCAATTGGGTCATAAACGAAAATGGGACTTTTACAGGGTCAATTACCATTGAAGGAGAAGGACAAAGCGATGCAGCTGTTCGCGGTCTATTTGCTAATGGTCCGGCCCGTATATGGAAGGATAATCTGGAGAGGGAGGTATTACGAGTATACCCATCAGCAAAGCTTATAGATATCAACTGGAGTAACCCTGATCAATATCTCAAGTCACATGCGGTTCTTAGAATCTCTATTGAATTACCAAACTACTTCCAAGTTTCCGATCATAGAATTACGTTCCAACCTATTCTTACTGGAAAGCTTTTTCAACGCCTGATTTGGATGAGTAATCTTGATCCAAAACCAAATGAAAGGAAATACCCTTTTAGGGTTAGATGTAGCCAACGCACACTATTGTCTGAGAATTATACGCTACCAAAAGGTTATAAATTGATGAATCAGCCTGCAACTTTAAGTGTTGAAAACACTCATGCTGGTTATACAAGAGAGACGTTGGTAAAGGATGGCGTTTGCTCTATAAAGGAGACCACCAGACTTGCCCAACGTGTTTTTGAACCGGCTCATTGGGGTGATGTTAAACAGGCTGTTACTGATCTGAAAACTGGAAGAAATCAAATGATCATTCTAAACAAGGATTAAAAAAAGAATTAGCTCCTGAAATACCGTTGATACCTGAAAGTATTTCGTCGCAAAGACGAAACATGATTAGGTCTAATCAATACACAGAGCCAACAAAGGGGTAAGAATTAAAACCCTTGTTGGCTCTGTGTATTCTATGCTATTTTGATTTCACCCGATCTACGAGCCTTTCACTCCTACCTTAAACAAGTTCTTGACGATGAGAATCAATCTTTATAAAGATCATTAAAAGCACAGTAAACGCCCAGAGAGAGGATCCTCCGTAACTAAAAAACGGCAAAGGGATTCCAATAACAGGTAATAAACCAATGGTCATTCCAATGTTAATTGCCACGTGGAAGAAAAGAATTGAGGCTACCCCGTAGCCATAAATTCGAGAAAAGGCACTTCGCTGTCGTTCAGCTAAAGTAATTATTCGCACTATGAGCGTAGAAAACAGTCCTAAAACAGCCAGACTGCCTAGGAAACCCCACTCCTCTCCAACGGTACAAAAAATAAAGTCAGTGCTCTGTTCTGGTACATAATTATATTTGGTCTGGGTACCTTTAAGATAACCTTTCCCTGAAACCCCACCTGAACCGATGGCAATAAGGCTTTGATGAACATTGTATCCAGCCCCTTTGAGGTCAGTCTCTTTACCCAAAAGGACATTAATACGAGTCTTTTGATGTGGTTCTAAGACTTTTTCAAAGGCATATTCAACGCCAAAAACATATCCCATACTTAAAGTTCCAAGCACAATTAAAATAACCCAAGGTCGATGGCCGGGCCTATAAAAGAAGAACCCGATTATTACCGCTATAGCAGCAATGATTCCCATAAGAATCCACTGGTTAATCAATAATGCAAGAACAAAGAGAACAGCTGCAACAAGCCCTGCAATAAGAAATCCTCCTGAAAGACCCTCTCTGAATAAAACTAAGATAAAAGACAAATAAACTAAGGCAGATCCTGTATCATTCTGTAAAAGAATCAGAATCATTGGAATAATCAAAAAGAATCCCACAACAATACGTGTCAATGGGCGCGACAAGTTCGTATTAATATTCCCCAGATATGCAGCCAATGCAAGTGCAGTAGCAAATTTGGCAAACTCTGCAGGCTGTAATGAAAAATCACCAAACCCTATCCACGATTTTGAACCAGCAACCTCCTTTCCAATCCCCAAGACTACAAGCAAAAGAAGCATCATACCTCCATATATTACATAAGCAAATGTGGAGAAGAATCTAGGTTCTGTCATCAAAATAACTGAAGAGATTACTAAGGACGTTAAAATCCAAAGAGCCTGTTTACCATAAGTCAAATCAAGATCAAAAATGCTCTTATGTGCTTCATCGAATACAGCAGCATAGATATTCAACCAACCCAGTAACATCATTAGTAAATAGATGATGATCATGGTACGATCTACATTGTATAGAAAAGGCCTTCTCTTCTTCATTCTCCTATCAGATTAGCACTTGACATTCTTTCCTCCAGTTCCGGACGAACAACTCGTCCTTTTAAATAACGCTCGATAATGAGCGAGGCTATTGGTACCGCCCAAGTAGCACCAAATCCAGCATTTTCTATAACCACTGAGATCGCAATACGAGGATTTTCTCTGGGTGCAAATGCAATAAACAACGAATGGTCTTTTCCATGAGGATTCTGAACCGTACCCGTCTTACCGCATGCAATAATACTATCGATAGCGTACCATCGAGCAGTCCCTGAACCCCCTTGAAAGACATGCTCCATTCCTTCAATCACGGGTAAAAAGTTATTAGGAGAGATAGCCGTAGCCTTCTTCTCAAATCTCAATGGAACACCAGCCACCTTTTTAACAATGTGTGGAGGATAATAGAAACCTCTATTAGCAATTGTAGCTGATAAATTAGCCAGTTGTAGTGGTGTAACTAATATTTCACCCTGCCCAATAGCTAGGGAACGTACGGTTAAACTTCTCCAACCATTTTTCCCAAAATATTTATCATAATACTTGATGGTTGGGATGTTTCCTTTCGATTGTTGTAGAAGATCGGCTGCGATCCCACTACTAAAGCCAAAACTGGTAACCATTCGGCGCCACTCAGTGAAACCGACTGATGTGTTAGTATACCCAAATTTATCAATAGAAGTACGGAAGACATTCCAGAAGTAGGGGTTACAAGACTGTTCTATAGCGCCGATCAGGTCTAAGGGAGAGTAGTGACTATGAGTACAGGCAATGGGCCTACTAGCTTTCCCAGAGCATCCATATCTGGTAGATGGGAAAAGCACACCCTCTTCTAAGCCTACCAAACCAACAACCAGTTTAAAGGTAGAACCTGGAGGGTAGGTGGCTTGAATTGCCCTATTAAACAACGGCTTCTGTTCATCGGTTACCAACTGAGAATAGTTTTTTGCCCTCTTCCGACCAATCAATAAATTAGGATCATATGAAGGGGCTGTCACCATGACTAAAATCTCTCCTGTAGCAGGTTCAATAGCAACAATAGACCCTCTCTTCCCCTGCATTAATTTCTCAGCATAGAGCTGAAGATCCAGATCCAGCGAACTGATTAAATCTTTTCCTTGTACTTGAGGTTGGTCATACTTACCATCTTCAAATCGTCCTTTTTCACGATTAAAAACATCAACCATGACGATTCTAAGCCCCTTCTCTCCTCTCAGCTCTTTCTCATATGATTTCTCAATACCGCTCTTACCAACGTAATCACCCATTTTATAATAAGAATTAGCCTCAATTTCAGCAGGGTTAACCTCTCCTACATACCCTAAAACATTGGCCGCAGTTGCTTGAGGATATCGTCTTAATGTTCGAGGTTGTACGAAAAAACCAGGAAACTTATATAACTTCTCCTGCAGGAAACCATAAGATTCACGACTCAATTGCTCAATGAAAATCGATGCCTTGTAAGGAGAATATCCTCTTGCTTTTCGAAGCTTCTCTCTAAATACCTTTACCTCTATATCTAATAAACGACATAACTCTGCCGTGTCTGGATCCTGTACCTGTCTTGGAATTACCATCAAGTCATATGCTGGTTCATTTGTGACCAGCACTTTACCATTTCTGTCATATATGACCCCTCGTGGTGGATACTGCACTAATGTTCGCCTGACATTGCTTTCTGCTAAAATCCGGTACTTATCACTTATAACCTGTATATAAAACAGTTTTATGAGGTATATCAGAAATACACCAAGAACAATTGCGATAACAAAATATTGCCGCTGAGAGTAGAAACTTCTTCGAATCATTGCTGTTTGGACTACTGCAAAATTAATCTCTTTAGTCGGATAATCTCTTTCAACCGCATCTACTCACCTCACTTTTTAAAATAAATTTATTACTAACCTGACTCAAAATAATCAAAACTCCCAATTATGAGCAACTTAAGGCTAATTAGCCAGTATAGGTAACTAATTATCTACCTCAGAAAAGTTATCAAATTTGTATTTCATAATTCTATTATTATTTTTGCAATATACCAACCACCTAAAGAATGAACTCAATCAACAAATGTCCTGTTTGTGAGGACGAGTTGGTCTACACCAGCGACAAAGCTGAAATAAACTGTTTCTACTGCAATGAAGCAGCAACAACACAGCTTGTTTGCTTGAATGGTCACCATGTATGTAATGAGTGTGATAGTAAGGATATAAACTCACTAATCTCTATATACTGCCAGACAACTAATCTAACTGACCCAATTCAGATTGCAACCAACCTCATGAATAATGCTCATTTTGCAACTCATGGGGCTGAGCATCATTTCCTTGTTCCTGCCGCACTCATCACAGCCTATTACAACCACAAGAACCAACCCGAGCTAAAAACAAACGCTCTTGAAATGGCTCGGAATCGTAGTAGTATCATACCTTATGGGTTCTGCGCTATGAATGGCACTTGTGGTGCGGGTATTGGTGCAGGCACTTTCATTAGCATTATAACTCAAGCTTCACCTCTCTCTGAAAAAGAGTGGCAAATGGCTAATTTGATGACAGCACGAAGCCTTGAAAGAATCGCACGAAACGGAGGACCCAGATGTTGTAAAAGAGATACTTTTATTTCTCTGGTCACAGCAACCGAATTCCTTGAAGAACTCTTTGGAGTTAGTCTTGAACATTCCTCTCGCATACGATGCCCATACTTCCATAAAAATTCAGAATGTACTCTGGAAGACTGTATGTTCTATCCTACTGATATGGTTAAGAAAAAAGTCTCGATGAACCGAAAATAGGCTAAATTAAATTTCCGAACCTTGATGGCTCCGATTTACGGGAAAGACGCTACTATTTCATCGTCTTTAGACTATTAATGCAGTCTAATCGTACCATCACAAGAAGGTTTAATTAGGGGCTTGATGCCATACAGAAAATTTTGTGATTGTCGTGGGTGAATGCCCATGAGATTTTAGCCTTAACACGAACTTATAACTCAACTAAAACGATCTTAACTCTTCTAAATACAATAACCAATAATAATAGCCCTGTGAAAGGATCTTCCACAGGGCTATTATTATTTCAGATTAATTAAAATATCGATATTGAGTAACTACTTCTTCTGTAAGACTAACCTCATGTTATCCGGCAAAGAATATTGGACTAACATATCCCGAAAATCTTGATAAGAAGAGCTTAAAATAACTACCGGAAGAATCTCCATGCCTCGCTTAATTGTGACCGTATTGCCTTGTTGCACAAAAGAGATAATCATACTTCCAAAGTCTTTTTCAATTTTAACGCTTCTTGTATTTTTCAAAGAATAGCCCTCAGGAAGTTCAATCTTTAGCTCTATATATTCAGAGAATGGAGAAGTAAGGTTTACCGGAGTAGATCTCTCTTGATTAAGCCAAGGTAAGAGGCTCCAATTGGTGATACTTGCAACACTTTGGGGAATTGTAAAAGAAAACTCATTGGTTGCAATCTCAGTCAAGGCTTTGTCCCACTTAATATTTACCTCACCAGTTGTTTCTCTGATAAAATTCTTTGTGACCTTTGTGTCAGTAATAGCAGAAACGGGTAAAGTCGATGAAAAGAGCTTCGTTAAGGCTTTTGTATCTGAAGAAGCAAGGGGAAAGAGATTCAATGAGAACATACTTTTCACCGAGATCATCCCTGAGACTGTCTGCTGTTCATCAATCCTCAATGATCCAGTCCCTTTAAAGGTACCTAAATAATTACCTGCATCCCATTTTCGTAGGTTCTCAGCTGCAGGATCTAAAAGGACAAACCACGAACCGGGAAAGCGATACATTAGATTGCCGTTCACCTGTCCGCATGCATCTAAATAAAGTGCATCATCTTGATTTACATTCACTCTTAATAAAAAGCGACTAAACTGATCAAGTGAAGAGGCAACAGTAGATTGTTCCTTTTCCGAAACGACACCGACTATCTGAGCATTTATCTCTAAGTCATTCAACGCGGCACACAGCAAGAGACTTTTCTCTGCTTGAGTACCATTAGCATCATTCCATATGATTGAGGGAGTTCTAAACTTATACCCCTGCAAATCAGGGGTGACCTCCATTGTATTCACATGGTTATTAAGATAATCGCGAATTGCAAAAACCTTAGATTCCGTATTCGGACAATCTTTAACAAGATCAACTATTCTCCTTTTAAGATCAGGGTTATCTAGCTTAGCTTTAAAGGCCTCTTGGTTAGTAAGCCATTCCGTCAATCGATAGAGATTGGGGGATGTTCCAAACCAAAGGGTAGGGAGCCATTGACCACCTTCTGGGGTCCAACGATCTAGAGGAGCCTCTTTCATTGATCCGATATTCCACGTGTAGACATTAAAGTCTTTCTCTTTTGTGATTTGGGGAGCCAGCCTCAGCTCGCTCATTCTATATTGAAGCTCGACTCCAACAGGTACCTTAACAATGATCTTATAATTATCGACAGGCTCTTGTTTTGGTAAGACGATCCTTTTACCAAATGGCAACTCATTAAGATCAGAAGACAGCGTATAACCAAAATCAACCACAGCATCACACTCTAAAGCGGTATGAGTAACGATCATTTCACGTAAACCTGAAAAATAACCAGAGCCAACGGCCATGTGGGGAAGAACTTCATTATAGGCATTCGATGGTGAAGCTACCCTCTTTCCATCCTTCATTGTAGTTACCGACTTTTCAATCTTTAGTTTTTGGAAGGAAGGATTATAAACGATAAAGTCTTCACCATAGAGATCATGAAAAGCATCGTAGGTTGAATACTTTAGAGAGTGCTCATATTTATAATCAACCGTTCCATTGGTATTCAGTACCCAAGTCTGCGTCAGACTTAAATAACGACCATCTGTTTGACTCTTTTGAGCCCAAACAATCAAAGGAAGTATTAAAAAAATAGAAAATGATATACGCTTCATCTGAATTTGTTATTGGGGGTTAACAATCAACAAATGTAGGAAAAGCATTATAAATGTGTAACTATAGATAAAATGTTTAAAACACAGATCTCCCTGAAAGAGTTGTGAAAGTTTCCATTGCCTTTGTTCCCGCAAGACTATTGCCCTGCAAATTAAGGGCAGGAGACCAGGTTGCCAGAGTCATTACACCAGGAATGACTCCTACGATTCCCCCTCCAACCCCACTTTTTGCGGGAATACCCACCTTAAATGCAAAATCGCCAACAGCATCATACGTCCCGCAGGTCATCATCAAAGCATTAACCCTCTTGGTTTCACGATAACTTAATACCTCTTCTCCAAACTTATCACATCCTTCATTTGCAAGAAAAGAAAACATCCTAACCAAATCAAGGCAACTCATCGATAGCGAACAATGATGATAGTAGGCACTAAGTACATCCTCAATAGAATTAAAAATATTCCCATAACTTTTCATGAAATTAACTAAGGCTGCATTTCTAAACCCTGTTTCTGCCTCAGATCGGGCAACCTTCAAGTCATATTCCACTGATGAGTTTCCAGATAATCTTCGGGCTATTTGCAAAACCTCTTCCTTTATATCTGGATGAATTGAAATGAGGCCATCTGTAATTACTAATGCCCCAGCATTAATAAAAGGATTTCTTGGAATCCCATGTTCATATTCAAGTTGAATCAGAGAATTAAACGGATTACCTGAAGGCTCAACGCCTACTCGATCACCAAGCTCTAATCCTACATGTTGAATATACATTGTTAATGTCAATAGCTTAGATATACTTTGGATACTAAATGGAACAGCCGCATCACCTATAAAATACTCCTCACCCGAACGTAATTTCACAGCCATCCCAAATTGATTAGGATCAATTTTCGCTAATTCAGGGATATAATCTGCAACCTTTCCTTTGCCAATGTACTCCTTTACTTCTCGATAAACCTCATTAAGAATTTCATCTAAATCAACCATAAAAACAATTTTACTTTTTGCTGCAAATTTACCCTATACATCTCTCTAAACGATTACCCACAATCACTTTTTTGACTTTTACCTTCCGATAAACTTCTTAAAAAACAATAATCTCTATTAAATTATTTAAAAAACCTAACTAGCTTAAATAGCGTATCACCCGAGGGTGTTCAGATTCAATTTAGCAGAAATCCATTATGGATCTTTGAACAAAAAAAAAAACCTGTTGTTCTAAGAATTTAGTTTGAAACTAAAAATAAGCTATCTTAGATAAGTAATAACAACAACTAGAAACAGGACTCAATCATCGTTTGTTAAAGACCATCCTCCTTTTTAGACTCTTTATGTCCTGAATTGACAACATCGAATTACCGATAAGACATAGAAGTAAATAATTCCCAAATCAATAGACCACGATAATTAGCACACAAAGAAAAGAAAACTATGAAACCTACAAAAACGATTATGCTGGGGTTCATCATCTTTGCGTTGATTGTATTTAACACGGCGTGTAAGCATGAAGTTGATCCCTCAGACATTCCCGATCCGACACCTGGTGACACCATTCCAAGCCAAGTGAAATGTGATCCAGACACCATCTATTTCCTAAATGAGATCAAACCACTTCTCAACTCTGGGTGTGCTGTTTCAGGTTGTCATGATGAAGCCACTGCCGCTGAAGGTATAGTCCTTACCGATTATAATAAAATCATGATTACTGGTAAGGTCAAACCCGGTAATGCAGATGATACTAAAATTGTTGAGGTCTTAACGGAAACAGGCGAAGATCGTATGCCACCTGCTCCAAGGGCGGCCTTTACTGCCGAACAGATCCAAAAGATTAAAACCTGGATAAATCAGGGCGCACTGAATAACTCTTGTACTGAACTCAACTGTGACTCCACCAATGTGAGTTTTGCTTCAAAAGTATGGCCAATAATAGAATCTTCTTGTTTGGGATGTCATAGTGGAGCAACCCCATCTGGAGGAATACGTTTAGCCGGATACAGTGATGTAGCCACCATTGCTGCGACAGGACAACTTTTAGGGGTCATAACAGTCGCCTCGGGCTATTCACAGATGCCCCCTGCCGGAAAATTAAGCGATTGTCAAATAGGTCAAATCAGAAACTGGATAAAGAATGGAACACCTAATAACTAAAACAAAACTTCTCGCCATAGCACTTCTTATAGGAATTGCCTTTACTGGCTGCTATAACGACAATGAAGAGGAACTATACCCACAAATACCAGGTACAGAATGCGATCTTACTGCTGTTACTTATACCTCAACCATTGCTCCAATTATGGCAAACAACTGCAACAGTTGCCACTCTGGGGCGTCTGCATCAGCAGGAGTTATTACCAATACTTATGAAGGTCTATCTACAATTGCAAAAAATGGTAGACTTTACGGTTCTGTAAGCCACGCCTCCGGTTATGCAGCCATGCCTCAAGGAGGGAGTATTCTTTCAAATTGTAATCTTGATAAAATCAAAGCATGGGTAGATGCCGGCTCACCAAATAATTAATTAATAAACGGTGTAAACATGAAAAAGAAATTAGTGGTCATACTACTAGCCTTACTGGCTGTAGCATTTATCGGCGGGGCCTTGGTTTATAAATTTGTTTATAACAAACCTCACCCAGATTACTTATCGCTCAAACCAGACCATTCACTTACAGCAGAGGCGCTATATCAGGCATTTATATTAGATCAAACTGCGGCTTCTACCACTTACAATGGAAAAGTAGTTGAGTTATCAGGTAATCTTACCAAGACTGAACAGGCAGATTCTTTAGTTATTGCCGTATTTGTATTTAAACAAGGTGACTTTGGCGATGAAGGCATTAGATGTTCAATGGATCCAAGAGAAAACCAAAAGGCTCTTTCTTTAAGTCCTAACCAAGAGGTAACCATTAAAGGCTACTTAACAGGTTATAACGGTACCGATATTATTCTCGAGAAATGCTCTATAAGCAAATAACCCAGATGATTGCCAATAAGCAATCCCTGTCGAAATTCTTTGAGTTATAAACCGAAAGTAAGTCCCTCTTAGTCTATAAATCAATTCAAATACAATATTATCACATGAACAACATTAAATTCTTTAGTCTAGCGGTTATCTTAGTAATCATTACAGGCAGTTTAAATGCCCAAAAATTCATTACAAAAAATGGGAACATCCGCTTCTATTCTGACACTCCAATGGAGAAAATTGAGGCCATTAATAAACAGGTAAATGCTGCCATTGACCTATCAACAAATCAGATTGTCTTCAAGGTTCTAATGAAATCTTTTGAATTTGAAAAGGCTTTAATGCAGGAGCATTTCAATGAGAACTACGTCGAATCTGATAAGTATCCTAATGCGACGTTTAATGGAAAGATAATTAATCTAAAAGCCGCTGACTTAGATAAAGGAAAGCAAACTGTCGAGGTGGACGGAGACCTAACCATCCATGGGGTTACCAAAAAGATCAAAACAACTGCCACTCTTGAAAAAAAAGGAGATAAAATCATAGGCTATGCAGTATTCCCCATTAAACCTACAGATCATGGCATTAAAATCCCTTCAGCTGTTGTAAAAAACATCGCTGAATCAATCGAAACAACGGTCAACATCTCTTTAGACCCTGCAAAATGAAAATCAAATTACTAACTATCCTCTTTCTGCTTTTAAGTCTGTCTTCGACTAAAAGCTTTGGGCAAGACTTAATGGATGAACTTGGGGGCGATGAACCTACTACTGATTATGCCTATGCCACCTTTAAAACAAGTAGGGTTATCCTCAACCACAGCATTCAAAACATTGCCCCAAATGAAATGCTCCTAATCATCTCCCACCATTTTGGAGCTTTAAACATGGGCGCATATAATATGTTTGGATTAGACCAAGCTACTATAAGAATTGGCCTTGAATATGGTGTAAACCGCTGGCTTACTGTTGGGGCAGGGCGAAGCAGCTACAAAAAAATGGTTGATGGCTTTGCGAAAATCCAACTGCTTCGTCAAAGCAGTGGTAAAATAAACATGCCAATCTCTCTTACCTACTTTACCTCTATGGGAATTAACACCCTCAAATGGGAGAACCCTGATCGTAAAAATTATTTTTCAAGCCGATTAAGCTATGTACACCAACTTCTTATCGCTAGAAAATTTAGTAGTGCTTTCTCATTACAACTTATGCCAACTGTTGTCCATCGTAACCTTGTATCAAAGGTTGCTGACCAAAATGATGTCTTTGCAATGGGGGCAGGGGGTCGACTTAAATTGACCCAACGTTTGAGTGTAAATGCAGAATACTTCTATCTTCTTCCAGGCGAAACGGCCGACAATTTCGAGAACACTTTAACTCTGGGGTTAGATATTGAAACAGGTGGACACGTCTTTCAACTCTTCTTTACCAATGCGACTCCCATTAATGAAAATGCTTTCATTACAGAAACCACAGGAGATTGGTTTAAAGGCGATATCTTCTTCGGATTTAACATTACTCGTACCTTTAGTTTTAAAGGGAGATAAAATCATCTAAACCCCTCTTTTAGTAAACCCATCAATTTGGAATTACTCATAACATGGCAACTTAAATAAGAGAAACTAAAAAAAATGAAAAAGGCGAGCCAATTAAATCTTGGTCTCGCCTTTTTTTCTTCAAATAACCTATTTATCTCTATGCTCAAGTTTTGCAAAGAACTCCAGTGATTAATTAACTAACAGAGATCTATCAGGAAGAATTCCCTCCATTTTTCTATTAAGGGGCCAATCTCAATACCTCCCATCCTTGTGGTGAAAGTGATCGATATACCACCCGGTCATGCAACCTATTCTCGCGTCCTTGCCAAAACTCTATCTGAGTAGGGACAAGCCTAAACCCACCCCAAAAATGGGGGCGATCGGGCTCCCTTCCACTGCTATAAGTTGCCTCTTCACTCTTATAGCGCTCCTCAAGATAAACTCTGGAAGGAATTACCTTACTTTGAGGAGAAATTATAGCCCCTATTCTGCTGCCTAATGGCCTGCTTAAAAAATAAGCATCCGATTCTTCTTCAGCCATTCTAACAACCAGACCCTCTATCCGAACCTGTCGTTGCGTTTTTGGCCAGAAAAAAAGAAGAGCCGCATTTGGATTTTCAAGAAGCTCTTCCCCCTTACGACTATCAAAGTTGGTAAAGAACCCAAAGCCTTCTTGATTGGCATCTTTCAATAAAACAATACGTACCGATGGTCTACCCTCCTTAGAGGCCGTTGCAAGACTCATCGCTGTAGGCTCAGATTCCCCAGCACTGCGAGCTTCATCAAACCATAAATGAAAGAGATGAATCGGTTCAACTGGAAGAATATCCTCAGTTAATACACCGTACATATATTCATTTCTAAATTCCGCAAATTGATTATCCACCATCTTAGCTTTGTATGCAACTCTTTTAAACTCTTATGCTCCCTAAAATGTTCAAACTATAGACCTCCCCTCCTATTACTATTTGCAGTTCAAATATTGATAACTCCTACAATTCAACAACCTAGCTGTTCAACAACCTATAAGGGTTTCCCAAATAAGATTAGCAACAGACTGATAACTTATCTCACAATGAAGTTCCATACCCGTATACCTACCTTGTTTAACTTTCACTAACATTTTCAATCTTGCAAAAAAGTTCGGATAAACGTAAGTTTGCTTCAAGTATAAGCTAACCACAGAAATCATTATTATGAAAAGATTCGCAGTCATTCTTGCCGGGTGTGGAGTCTATGATGGATCAGAGATTCATGAGACAGTATGTACGCTACTAGCTATCTCAAGAAACAAAGGTTCCTATAAGATCTTTGCTCCAGATATTAATCAATACCATGTAGTAAACCACCTAACTGGGGAGGTAACCTCAGAAGAACGGAATGTGCTTGTTGAAGCCGCCCGCCTTGGAAGAGGAGAGATCACACCTCTCGATCAGATAAACCTCGATCATTTTGATGCTATCGTTCTCCCGGGAGGATTTGGAGTAGCCAAAAACCTCTGCTCATATGCCTATGAAGGAGAGAACTTCAGGGTGCTCGAAGAGGTGAAGAGAGTCGTAAAAGAAGCCTACCAAAAGAAGATACCTATTGGGGCCATGTGTATCTCTCCTGTGCTAATATCAAAAATAATCGCTGGAGCCACCGTTACCATAGGCTCTGATAAAGCTACGGCAGATGATATCGAAAAATCAGGCGCTTTTCACAAAATAACCCAAAAGGGAGAAGTAATCTTCGATGAAAAGAATAAAATCTACTCCACCCCTTGTTATATGCTAGAATCATCTATTGCCGATATCGCTGATGGATGTGATAATTTAATAACGGCAATCATCAAAGCGTAAACTTTCTTACTGCCATAAAGACCAAGGATGCTTTAAACAAGGCATCCTTTTTTTTTCAAATAGCCTGCTGTCATCCTTTACATACTAACCAAGAACGTACCACTTAATAACTCAGAACGCAAGACTATACTATCAGAAAAACGTTCCCTCTCAATCCATTCAATCCATTCAATCCATTATTATAAATCATTAAAGAGAATTGCTGCCCCCCTCTCCGTTGCCCAACGGTTCATCTTTTTGATTTTTCATTTCAGTAGGTGATTTAGACAATTCATCCTCTTATACTTTTCCATAGCTTATTGATATAACATCTTTGCATCACCAATAATTCAAAAAGAAAAAGTCGTGACTTACAAAAAAACAATAATGAGTTTTCTCCCAAAAACAGTGAAGACGATTTCCAATTTGGTTCATCTCTATTAATCGATTTATACAAACAAATAACCTATGAAAAAGCTTTTACATCTTATACTGTTAATAATTGGTCTAGCGATAGGATTAAGCCAGAGTTTTGCTCAAAGTAAAATCACCGGTGTCGTCTTTTCTCAAAGTCAGGAGCCACTTCCAGGGGCAACCGTTTTAATAAAAGGCACCTTAGAGGGAGTTTCAACAGATCTTGATGGCCGCTTTAATATTTCAACAAGAAAACGGGGTGCTCAAAAGCTTACCATTTCATATGTAGGCTACGAAAACAAAGAAGTCAATGTAACTATTGGAGACAGTACAATTAGTCTTAAAATCGTCTTAAGAGAGAAGGCAGAACAGATTTCCGATGTCGTAATTACCGCTGGATCATTCGAAGCATCGGATAAGAAAAAGGGGGTCACCCTTAAACCACTCGATATTGTCACAACAGCTAGTGCTGCCGGTGATATATATGGAGCCCTAACTTCTCTGCCCGGTACAACAACGGTAGGAGAAGATGGCCGCCTGTTTGTTAGAGGAGGCGATGCCTACGAAGCCCATACCTTCATTGACGGATTAAGAGTAAAAAAACCTTACAGTTCAACGACGCCTGATCTACCCTCAAGAGGACGTTTCTCTCCTTTCCTTTTTACCGGCACAACCTTTAGTTCAGGAGCCTATTCCGCCCAATATGGTCAAGCCTTATCCTCAGCATTAGTTCTCACGACAACAGGGGTTGCAACCGATAATCAATGGGGTTTCTCTTTGATGTCAGTTGGCGCCGGTGGTGCATATACCCATAGCTCGAAAAATGGGTCTATAAACCTTAACCTTGATTATACCAATTTAACCCCGTATAACTCTATTATAAAGCAAAGAGTTGATTACTCCACCGATCCAAAAAGCATAGGAGGATCTGCTATTGGAAGATTAAAAATCGGTAAGACAGGACTTCTTAAAATTATGGCAACAGCAACTTCAGGAGATGTCGCCCTTTCTTACAAAGATTATGACCATAATGCCACCCTTACTCCTATCACACTTAAGAATCAGAATCTTTATATTAATTCTGTCTATGCTTCTGAAATAGGAAATGGATGGAACCTTCGATTTGGAAATGCACTTTCTTATGATGATAATGACTTAAAACCAGGTGAAATCCATCTTGAGGAGTATGATCTGTTTTATGATGGAAAGATGACAATAAGTAAAGAGTTTTCCCCCTCTTTAAAACTATATACAGGGGTTGAGGCAAATATTAGTAAGTGGCAGCAACGGTATCGCGACTTAGAACTCACAGCTCATGATATCCTTTTAAAAGACCAGCTTTGGGCTTCATTTATAGAGGTAGAGGCAATGGTTCTCAGGAAAGTAGCCGTAAGAGCAGGCTTTAGGGGCGAATATAGTCATATGCTTGACTGGACAGGTGTAGCACCTAGATTCTCAACAGCCTATTTATTAGGTAAAAACAGTCAGATAAGTGTTGCAACCGGACTATTTTACCAGAAACCAGAAGAAGACCTACTGCGATTTAACCAAGCCCTAAACTGTGAACAGGCATGGCATTATATTGCTAATTATCAATTCCAAGATGACAATAGAATTTTCAGGGTAGAGGGCTATATAAAAAACTATAAGGACTTAGTACGATTTGATGCATCTAGATTATACGAAGCTGCCTCATACAATAACGCAGGATATGGTTATGCTAGAGGGATGGAACTATTTTGGAGAGATCAAAAAACAATTAAGTATCTTGATTACTGGCTATCCTATTCATGGATGCAAAGTCAACGCGCTTATCGAGACTTTCCTATGTCAGCCAAACCAACCTTTGCTCCCGAACATACCGTCACCGCAGTTGGCAAGTATTGGGTAAATAAAATCAATACTCAGTTTGGAATGACCTTTATATGGTCATCGGGAAGAGCCTATGATGACCCTACAACCTATTCATTTAATGATAAAACAGCCCCTTCTTACCTTGATATCAGTGTTAATGCTAGCTATCTCTTCCCTCTTTGGGGTAAAACCAGTGTTCTATATGCCTCAGTAAGTAATCTAACCGGTAAATCGAATATCTATAGTTACCGTTACTATAACAATGAAAGTGGACAATTACTAAGAGACCCGGTTGTGCCAGAAGCCAAACGATTCTTTTTTATTGGATTCTTTCTAAACTTCAATTAATCAATAGAACAATGGTAATAATCTAAAATTGTAAACAGTACTTTCTAATAATAACCAATCATTTTTCAGCATTTAAAAAAAATCTTTACTCAAAAAATATATCACATGAAAAAGTTACATTTCATTATTGCGATTATGTTTATTGGATCCAGTTTATTCGGACAAACAGCAACCACCCTATTTGATAGTTTATCGAGGCAAATGTCAACAGCAGTAAAACCTGCTGAATATGCCTTACTAGCTGCACGATTCAATGCGCTAAGTACTATGGAAGCATCACCGTGGGAAGCAGGTTACTACTATGCCTATTGCCTACTAATGGAGGCTAATGGAACAGAATCAGACACCAAAAAGGATGCACTCTTGGATCAAGCTGAACAAAAAGTCAACGAGTTAATAAAGCTTATGCCACGAGAAGATGAGCTATATACACTGAGAGCTTTTATAAATCAAGTTCGTATCTCGGTAAGCCCGATGATGAGAGGAATGAAGTACAGCGGATTAGCAAACGATGATCTGGCTCTGGCTATCGAAATCGACAAAAACAATCCTAGAGCATGGTTTCTAAAAGCAATGAATACTTACTATACTCCGGCGATGTTTGGAGGTGGAAAAGAAAAGGCTTGTCCGCTATTTCAAAAAGCTGCCGGGTTATTTACGCAACAGAATAAAGAGTCAAAAATAAACTGGGGGACAGAGATCAATAATCAGATGGTTAAAAGTTGTGCTCAATAACTTACATTTGCTTTAAAACAATTAGAAGCTTAGATTATGCTTTTGAGATATATTGGAGGTGTCTTGCTCGTATTGCTTATTTCAGCCCTATTCGGACTACTTTTCGGCTTTCTTTTCAGTGGTTTTTCAATCTTTTATTGGTCAAGACTATATAATATTGTTATCTATTCACTTATACTGGGAGCACTCTGCTGGACAGGTGGAGAGATCATTACACGATTGGTAAGTCGAAGATTTCCTTGGGAAGTTCAACCGGGCAAGACATTTCTAATTTCTATCGTTGCAAGCGTAATATATACCTTCGTAAGCGTAACAGCCTTTAATATTGTCTACTTCAGATTCGTCACTTCACGTGACCTTTCAAGTGGAGAACTTATACAAGGGGCAATAACAAACTCCATTATTGCCGTTATTATTACTGTAATTATAATGCTAATAATAAGCGTTTTAAAGTTTATTAAGAACTTTAAGGAGGTACAACTTGCTAGGGAAAGAGAACAGAGAGAAGTGGTATCAGCTCAATATGCTGCACTTAAAAACCATATCAATCCGCACTTTCTTTTTAATAGCTTAAGTGTCTTAACCTCATTAGTAGAAACCGATACCCAAGCTTCTATTAAGTTCATCAGAAAACTAAGCGACCTTTATAGATATGTTCTGGAAATGCAAAACAAAGAGACTATAGCCCTGACAGAGGAGTTAGCCCTGATAGAAGGTTATTTATATATGCAAAAATTTCGTTATGGGGATGCATTAAAAGTTACGATCAATATTGAATCTAGAAATGGTCATATCGTTCCTCTATCTATTCAAATGCTTGTAGAGAATGCTATTAAACATAACATTGTCTCAACACAGAAACCCCTGGAGATTATCATCAGCCAGCAAAATGAAGAAATTACTGTATCAAATAACTACCAACCAAAAGAGATCATAGAAGAGAGCAATAAATCAGGGCTTGAAAATATCCGTCAGCGATATAGCTTTCTGAAAAATGATTTAAGGGTTGAATGGGGAGTAACAGAAAATAAGTTTATTGTAAGATTGCCAATTCTAAATAATAAATAGATGGTACGCGTAGTACTAGTAGAAGATGAACCTCTAAGTGCAGATAGACTTGAGAGGATGATCATTCGATATGAGAAAAATTTTAAAGTAATTGCGAAGTTAGATAGTGTCACTTCTGCAATCAACTGGTTAAATAACAACCCGCATCCAGAACTACTCTTACTTGACATACAACTAGGAGATGGACTAAGTTTCGAGATAATCGAAAAGACATCCCCAAGAAGTAGTATAATATTCATCACTGCTTATAGCGAATATGCAGTAAAAGCATTTACAGTAAATAGCTTACATTATCTGTTAAAACCGATCGACTTTGATGAGCTTAGCATAGCTTTGGACAGGTATCAATCTAAGCAGAATGACTTTAACCTACCTCAAATGGTCAATATAGACAGAGCTTTGCTTTCTTTGACTAAAAGTTTTAAAAAAAGGTTTTCGATTAGGATTGCGGATAAAATAATCATTCTACCAACAGAATCAATTGTTGCATTTGAGAGCCTTGAAGGAGACACCTATGCCATTAATTCAGAAGGGAAGCACCTCAGCATAGATTACACATTAGAGGACCTCCATGACCTTCTTGATCCAGCTATATTCTTCAGGGTAAACAGGAAGTATATTGTGTCGCTCCAAGCCATTGAAAGCACAACAGTCTGGTCTGGTTCACGGCTTAAAGTCAACATCAAAAATTTGCCCAATCATGAGATCCTTGTAAGTAGAGAGCGAGTAAGTGATTTCCGAGCCTGGTTGGAAAACTAGAAACCCGAAAACAAATTCTCTTACAAGGCGTAATATTTTAAAGTCAGCCATAAATAAGGCTTGATCAGATGATGAGTCCAGATATCTTTTGGAGCAACTTGAAAGGCTTTATAATATTCTTTATCAGCCTTAAGAATAATTGCATCACCTGCTCTGGTAAAGTCGGAGGTATTAGCATATCTAGGCTCAATCATTTGAGGATAGATTTTCTTTATAAATTTAAAGACTTCATGCCCCAGATATCTCTGCTGTTTATCTCGTGTTTTCTTGGGGGGAGAAGTAATATCCCGGAACGCCTTTTTTAAAAAGATGCGCTGAAAGAAACTAGCCTTTTCAAAAAAAATATCAGCATAAATAAAAGGATTAGGATAATTGTAATCATCTAGGGTTTGACAAGAAAAAGGGGTTTGAGGAACCCAATCGGCAGTATTAATCACATTAAAACCAAAACCCTTTCGTGTTATAAATTCAAAGTCATAGGCATAATATAAATTACCTGGCTTCGGAGCAGCACTACAATATGTTTTGGTAAGCCATCTTTCCGAGGTAGGCAAGGACAACTCGGAATAATAAAGCCAAGAGGTAAAAAGAAAAGCAATAGCACCACCTTGGCTATGTCCTGATATAATTAGATTACGAAAACCACACCGTTTAAGCGAGTCAAGTTTAGGTTTTATTTCTTGAGATAGGAAGGCTAAACTAATAAGCCACCCTGAATGCACAGCTGCTAAAGAATCGTTAGAAAGCTGATATGGGAAAATGGTTGTTGAATCAAGAATAATTGACCCATTGGCAGGCGACATTGCTGTATATAAATTAGATAACCAGCTAGCCATAGTACCGACAGTTCCTCTAAAGTTAACAGTGATAATAGAATCTTTACTTAGCCAGAGATCACATCGATTGGATAAGCCAACCACCTTTGACCGAAAGATCAATCGACTATTCATCGGTTTATTAACTGGTAATTTGACCCAAGGGGTGTCTGCTTGACAGGCAAACTGGCTTAAAAGTTCAATATATTCCTCTTTCTCAAAACCAGGTCTCAGTTTTTGGGCAGATAGAATCGAAAAATTAAAGACTAATGCGAATATCAGAGCAGAAAAAAGAAGTTTATTCATAGAATCCGATAATAATTGTAAAGAAATTAATCCATCTTTCTAGCAGCAAAAAACAATCAAAACACCTATTATCAGTGCAAGGATAGTTAGCCAAAACTACGTCGAGATCCTCATTACATCTGTAGTAAAATGAACTAAGACCACTAATGAATTAGACGTTCTCCAGCTGTAATGAATTATCAAAGATATGATTTTCCTTTAGGTAGGATATAGCCTTTTCTGCGGCCATCTGCTCAGCGCCCTTAATTGAGTGATCCTGACCCTTACCAATACTCTCATTATCAACAGTGACCTCCACTACATAGAGTTTATGGTGGTTAGCCCCCTGTTCAGCAACAACATTAAATACCACGCTTTTCTTTTCTTTCT
>CAYUII010000034.1:27708-40984 GCA_964444785.1 uncultured Bacteroidales bacterium
ATTAAAATCGGTTTCAACAAGAGTATTGAGATCAAAATATACATTAATAATACGATTAATCACAAGTTGCTGAGTAAAGTGGTAACCTTTATCTAGGTATAGAGCACCGATAAAAGCCTCAAAAGCATCCCCATTAATCGATTTATAATTAGTATGGGCTTCGTATTGAGCAATAATCAACTGATTGAGCCCCAATTTCTGGCAAAGTTTATTCAGTTGAGCGCGGCTAACGATCTTAGTCCGCATTTCAGTTAAGAAGCCTTCATCTCTAAGGGGAAACTTCTTAAACATATAATCAGCGACGATGGCATCAAGAATAGCATCGCCAAGAAACTCTAGTCTTTCATTACTAAGTCGTGCTCCATTGCTCATTTGAGTTGCAAGAGAGCGATGTCTTAAAGCCTGTTTATATAAAAAAATATTTTCGGGCCAAAACCCGAAAATATTTTTTATGGCCTTATAGTACTCCTTATCAGCAGAGAATAGAATCTTTATACGCTGAAAAAGTACCATTTATTAGATTAAGCCTTGTATTTTTTAAACAGCAATGAGCAGTTATGACCACCGAATCCAAAAGTATTTGAAATAGCGGCATTCACGACTCTAGATTGAGCCTTATTGAAAGTGAGGTTGAGTTTAGAGTCAACATCAGGATCAATATTAAACTGATTAATGGTAGGGGGAACCATATCGTTCTTGATGGCAAGAATAGTAGCCATTGC
Organism: uncultured Bacteroidales bacterium; assembly: GCA_964444785.1. GTDB lineage: Bacteria > Bacteroidota > Bacteroidia > Bacteroidales > TTA-H9 > JAJTBW01. The sequence continues at coordinate 28,431 of CAYUII010000034.1, forward strand.
TTCCAGAGCACCGGCAGCTCCCAACAAGTGACCAGTCATCGATTTTGTAGCGTTGATATTAAGGTTATATGCATGCTCTCCAAAGACAGACTGCACAGCTTTAATTTCGGCTACGTCGCCAAGAGGGGTACTTGTTCCATGGGTGTTAACATGATCGATTTCATTTGGGCTCATACCTGCATCTTCAAGAGCATAGCGCATTGAATTGGCTGCGCCAAGCCCTTCAGGATGAGGAGCTGTCAAATGATGAGCATCAGCAGAAAGGCCAGCACCACCTACTTCACAGTAGATTTTAGCACCTCTTGCCAAGGCATGCTCTAGTTCTTCAAAAACCAAAGCAGCGCCACCTTCTCCTATAACAAAACCGTCACGGTCTTTATCAAAAGGACGAGAAGCGGTAGCTGGATCATCATTTCGGGTTGAGATTGCATGCATAGCACCAAAACCACCCACGCCAGCCTCATTTATTGCAGCCTCAGATCCACCGGTAACAAATACATCGGCCTTACCCAGGCGAATGTACATAAGTGCATCAGCCAATGCATTAGCTGATGAAGCACATGCGGATACCGTTGAGAAATTTGGTCCACGAAATCCATATTTGATCGAAATATGACCTGCAACAATGTCAGAGATCATTTTTGGAATAAAAAATGGATTAAAACGAGGCGTTCCATCGCCTTTAGCATAAGCAGTCATCTCTTCAATGAAGGTGACAAGACCGCCAATTCCAGAGGCCCAGATTACACCTATGCGGTCAAGGTTCTCAGTCTCGAGATTAAGAGAACTATCCTTTACAGCTTCATCGGCAGCAATTATTCCAAATTGAGCAAAAAGATCAATCTTTCGTGATTCCTTCCGATCAAAGTACTTCAAAGGATCGAAGTTCTTAACCTCACACGCAAACTGAGTCTTAAACCTAGATGCGTCAAATCGGGTGATAGGCTGGGCCCCACTAACTCCGTTAATCAATGAATCCCACGTTGATGGTACATCATTGCCTAGCGGGGTTAGTGCACCCAATCCTGTTACAACAACTCTTCTTAATTTCATTCGGGAATCTGACTGGTGAAAAATTACTTCGCGTTGTTCTCGATGTAAGAAATAGCGTCACCAACAGTGCTGATCTTCTCAGCCTGATCATCGGGAATAGCGATGTTGAATTCCTTCTCGAATTCCATGATTAACTCAACAGTGTCGAGAGAATCAGCACCAAGATCGTTAGTGAAGCTAGCTTCTGGTGTTACTTCGTTCTCGTCAACGCCAAGTTTGTCAACGATGATAGCCTTTACACGTTTTGCAATGTCAGACATAGTTGCGAATATTTGGTTAAACAGGCTGCAAAGTAAACTATTCTCATTTTCATATGCAAAAAAAAAACGTTAATAAACGTTTATAGCCTATCCAACTGCCTGTATTTCTACTATATATCTAAATTAACCAAACGGTTAACCACATGAATTACCTGTAATAATCCCTTCTTTCTTACCTATTTTTCGCCTTTTAAATCTTCTTTAGTCTACTTTCTTTGCTTTATCAGGTCATTTCTATGCCTCTTTTCAAAACTTCGATTCTCACTTGCACTTACGATAAGTATGACAATATATTCATATATCTCATATTCACAACATTAGACCTTCTTTGAAAGCTTCAAAAAAATTTTTTTGGTACTTTTTGTGCACTCGTTATCTAAATCTTAGCACTCGTTCCCAAATTCCATACACTCGTTGCTATTTCGAACCAATTCGGGCAATTTGCATTTACTTTATAACTACCTAACTTTGTAACTGTTAAAAGATTAAAAGTTTTGCCATGGCCTTAACATGAATAGTGATATTCCTGGTCATCCTTGAGTATGAGTAATGTTTGGCGCCTTGATCTTGTGAAGAGACTTAATATGAAAGGTTTATGCCTGCCCAAAGTCGGTAATCAGTAGATTGATTACCGACTTTTTTTCAAAGTAGCCTATTTTATAGGTTCTTTCGCCTTAAAGAAAGCGAACAGCGTTAAATAGTTTACTATAATCTCACTCTGGATTTCAGTAAAAGCCTGTAAATTTATCTTTTTGCACTTTCACATAGTACCTTTGCTTAACAATGAAAGAGGAACACACCAAAAAAAACTGCCCTATCTGTCTTAATGAGTCTTTCCTAGCTATTGAGACTGGAATTCATCAGTGTTATTACTGCTTAGATGAAGTCCAAACTGATATGACTTGTACAAAAGGACATGTTATCTGCCAAAATTGTCTCAATGCAGATTTCAAACATCGAGTCATAAGACATTGCTTGAAAAACAAATCAGACGACCCTTCTATCATCTCAAATGTGTTTTTAAGTAGCTTTTTAGACATGAAGGGGGAAACTGAAGAGTATTTTCTAATTACAGCAGTAATGGTCACAGCCATTTGTAATTTCAAGAAACAATACTCCTTAAAAGAGGCCTTGTTAGAAGATTCACTAAACCGTTTTAATACGATCCCAGTACAACTAGTAGATCAACATGGAACTTCTGGTGCCGCACTAGCCGCCGGAGCCTTTTATCGGGTGGTAGGAGCTAATCATATGGACGAAAAAAAAATATGGCAGAACAGTAATCTTTTGGTAAGCAGATGTATGGATCGAATTGCTCGTCTCAATACCCCTCCATGCATGTTAAGAGACATCTTACTAGTAATCACGATATGTGTTGATTTTGTCAGCGAAACATTATTAATGAACCTTCCATTCCCTCAGCGACTCGTGTGCCAGCGCAATCAATCAGCCTACTGTCCAAAAGAAGGCTGTATTTTTTTAGATAGATCATCCAAATACCCTCTATTCTCTGGAATATTAGGAAATTAACTTTTAATACTCCATGTATCAAATATTTCTGTTATACTTTACCTACATCTTTATCAAATAAAACGTATGAAAAGATCTCTTATACTCGCTCTTCTTCTACTTTCGGCTATGGTCATTCATGCTCAAAAAAGAGAATCTGCTATCGGTGAGATATACATTGACCAAGAAAACATTGTACCATTTAACATGAACGTTTCTTTTCAATCTGACCCTCCTCTCTTTACTGTAATTAATGGGGATGAACGGATAGTTGTAACGGATGTAGAAAAGAAAGGTGATTCCCTAATCTTTAGAATGCCGATATTTCAGGGTACCTTTATAATTAAACCTACTCGAGACCAATGGAAGGGCTTTTACTATCCTAAAGGGATCAACGAAAGTAAACCGTATCAATTCGTAGCTCAATTAGGGATGAGCGACAGGTTTTATAGGTTTCAAGAACCTGCCAACTACAACCTCACAGGTAGGTGGAAAATCACTGAAAATTCTGGAACCCCTGATGAAACGATTCTTATCGGTGAGTTTGTACAACAAGAGAACAGGCTGACCGGATCTATCCTTAACCCAAGTGGAGATTACAGGTACCTTGACGGAAAGGTCTCCGGAAACAAAATGATGCTTTCGGCTTTTGATGGCAGCCACCAAATAGTTCTCTCAGCCACTGTTTCCCATGACTCCCTAAAAAATGGAGCTTTTACTGGTTCTGCCCGGTGGAAAAGTAATTGGATTGCAATTAAAGATTCCACTATTGAACTTCCCAAAATGGAACAACTTGTTTGGCTAAAACAGAATGCAAAAGCGCCCAGTTTTAGCTTTCCAAATACCAGTAATCAACAGATATCTCTAAACGATCCTATATTCAATGGAAAGGTGATTATTTTGCAAATTATGGGCACCTGGTGTCCGAATTGTCTCGATGAGGCTCGTCTCTTTAATGAGCTCATTTCGCAAAAAGAGTTCTCTAATGTGATTGTTTTAGGTCTATGCTTTGAAGGAGCCTCCTTCGAAAGCTCTGTAACAAAAATGATACGCTTCGCCAATCAAACCAACTTAAACTATCCCCTTCTCTATGCCGGTAAAGCCGGTAGTAAAGAAAGAAACAACCTCCTTTTCATGGTAGAAGGATCTATGGCTTTTCCAACCGTACTCTATTTGGATAAAAATGGCAATCCACGCTATGTAACCACAGGCTTTAGTGGTCCGGGTACCGGACAACACTATCTTGAAACCAAGAAAGAGATAATCTCTAAGCTCAGGCATCTTCTCGCAGAATAATACCATCACTGCCGATAAATAAGAGAGGGTACATCTTTTGAGATGTACCCTCTCTTTAGTTTATTCTTAAAAGAATCAAGACCAAAAATTGTTATTGAACAATGGTCATTTCATCAATTAAACGTTTACAACCACCAAGCTTTTCAATAACGAAGAGAACATAACGAACATCGGCACAAATAGTTCTCTGAAGAGCAGGTTCAAAAGCGATATCCCCACTCATTGCCTCCCAGTTACCATCGAAAGCCAAACCAATAAGCTCACCATTAGCATTAATTACTGGACTTCCAGAGTTGCCACCGGTTATATCATTAGTGGTTAAAAAGCAAGTGACAAGACGATCCTCGCCATTAATTTTCACCCCATAACGACCATAATCCTTTTTATTAAAGAGATCCTTTAATTTAGAATCAACAATAAACTCATCATTCTTGGGGTCTTCTTTTTCCATTACTCCATCAAGAGTGGTAAAGAAGTCGTAATGAACTGCATCAGCAGGATAATAATCTAATACTTTGCCATAAGTCACACGCATAGTAGAATTAGCATCAGGAGCAAATTTATGATCAGGCTTCATTTCACGAAGAGCAGCAATAAAGAGTCTGTTACCTTTATCAATATTAGTCTGGATCGGAGCCTGCTCTTGAGCAACGTTCATATAAGCTTCACGGAACGCAATAGCCAGAACGATCATTGGATCTTTCTCAAGCGTTTTAGCCTTAGGATCAGCCAAGAAAGCGTTTAATTGGTTTTGATCAGCGAAAATGGATTTACTATAGATTGCATCGGCCATTTTGTTGAAATCGCCATCATATTTATCAACCATCTTTACAAAAGCTTTCGGTTGTTGTTCTTGAGGGATGTTTTTGTAATACATTCCAAGAAGACCTGCGAAAAGCTTCTTATCGGTGCCAAGGTTAAAATCTTTATAGAAATCTGTAGCTCTTTTCTGGAGGCGAGCAATAGATCCTTTTAATTTCTCTTCGGCTTTTACCTTATCTTCTCCTTTGGCTTTATCAGCCGTTTTAAGGAGATCAATCAGACCAGAACTTCTCATAGAGAAAAGAATAATTTCCGGTCCCTGAAGAACAGCTTCTGAGAGATATACCGAATTAAGGTTAGTAGCTTTTAGATCATAATAACCTTGTTTAATCATTTGCATAGCCTCGCCATACTTAGCTTTACGCTCAGCCGATTGATCAATCCAGTTCATTAAAGCAGATTCAGTAGACTGTTTCTCTTGAACCACTTTTAATCGTTTCAACCCACGAGTCTGACCAATGAAATACTTCCAATAGTTTGCGGTTCCGGCATACTTTGCAGCATACATGATATTGATACGAGGATCAGCATCCATATCTTCCTTCATCAAACGTAATTTCAGGTCACGAATATTAACGGTAGTTGGATTAGATTCATCAATAGCTAGTTGAACACCAAAGCTGGTAAGGAAACGGTCAGTAGAGCCGGGATATCCCCAGATCATAGCATAATCATCTTTCTGAATTCCCTTGATTGAGACGGGAAGATGATGCTTAGGCTTCATGGGAATATTTGACTTGCTATAGTTAGCAGGCGAGCCATCTGGGGCGGTGTAGATGCGGAAAATGCAAAAATCGCCGGTATGACGGGGCCACATCCAATTATCAGTATCTCCACCAAACTTACCAACAGATGAAGGAGGAGCACCCACTAAACGTACATCGCGATAAGTTTGATAAACGAATAAATAGAACTCATTACCTCCAAAAAATGATTTAACAATCGGGTCATACTTCCCATTTTCTGATGCCTCTTTCTGAATCTCATGAGAAATCTTATCAATAGCCTCCGCACGAGCCTCCTCAGTCATATCATCAGTCAGAGTAGCCTTAACTTTTGCAGTGACATCTTCCATTCTATATAAGAAAGAAGCAGTCAACCCCTCATTAGGTAACTCCTCATCATAACTCATCGCCCAGAAGCCATCCTTTAGATAATCATGTTCAACAGAACTATGCTCCTGAAGATTATTAAATCCACAGTGATGATTAGTGAAGACCAAACCCTGATCACTTACAATCTCTCCCGTGCAAAAATAACCGCCTGGAGCGCTTCCAGCAGCTAATCCAACAATAGCGTCTTTTAAACTTGAGTTGTTAACAGAATAAAGCTCTTGAGCAGTAAGCTTAAGACCCATTTTCTGCATGTCAACATAATTCAAACGCTCAACAAACATAGGCAGCCACATACCCTCATCGGGTACGTTCCCTGCCACACTGAAACGAGGTACGATCGCTCCAACTCCCAACAGCAGAGCGATAGCCAGTGTACGTAATGATTTTAACATAAAACTACAGGTTATTGTTATTGAATTTGTGTTTAGCAAATTTCAGCCCTCAAACTTACTCATTTTCTAGCTCCTGAACCACTCTTTTTCACAACAGCCTAATCAATAATTGGATAAAAAAACTTACCACATATATCTTCTCAATGTGTACTTTATACCATAACCAAGTGGTGTGTTTATAAAAAATTGCCTTACTTTGTAAGAAAAATTTAATCTCAATCAAAGGCTAGTTGCCGAATGGGCCCCTACCTTGCTACAATAGCCGCAACATGAAAGGTTTTGACAATGACCATCGAATCGTTTTAACACTTGATGCAGGTGGAACCAATTTTCGGTTTAATGCAGTTCAAGACGGAAAACTGCTAATTCCTTCAATACCCCTCAGTGCTAAAGCTCAGACTTTAGACGATGTACTTTCTACAATAAGAAGTGGATTTGAAATGGTAGTTTCTCAACTCCCAGAGCCTCCATCGGCAATCTCTTTCTGTTTTCCTGGTCCTGCAGATTATGAAGCCGGAATCATTGGTGACTTAGAAAATCTTCCTGTATTCAGAGGAGGCGTAGCACTTGGGCCCTATCTTGAAGAGGTTTTCGGTGTTCCCGTTTTTATTAACAATGATGGCGACCTTTTTACATACGGCGAAGCCATAGGAGGAATTCTTCCTGAGATCAACAAAAAACTCCTTCAATATGGTAGTCCTAAAAAATACCGAAATCTCTTCGGCGCTACTTTTGGCACCGGTTTCGGAGGAGGGATCTATTCGCGTGGGCAGCTTTTCAGTGGAGATAACTCTGCTCAAGGTGAGATTAACCGAATGCATAATAAGCTCTACTCAGGTTTTAGTGTTGAAGAAAGTGTCTCAATTAAAGGGATCAAAAGAGTTTACATGCTCCATGCAAACATCCAAGAAGAGGATTGTCCTGAGCCACGTGATATATATGAGATCGCTCTTGGCAATATGCCAGGCCATAAATTAGCTGCGCTAAAAGCCTTTGAAGAGTTAGCTGTAGTTGCAGGAAATGCTTTAGCCGATGCTATTACATTGGTTGATGGCCTCATTGTTCTAGGAGGTGGGCTATCTGGAGCTTACCCCCTTTTCCTTGATCGACTCGTACAAGAAATGAATTCCGCTCATCAAACGATGGCCGGAAACAGATTAGAAAGACTAGAGATTAAGGTCTTTAACCTCGAAGATCCTGCCCAACTTGAAGAGTTTGCAATTGGAGAAAAGAGACTTATAACTGTTCCGGGAACCACAAAAACCATAAGTTACGATCCCCTAAAACGTATAGGTGTTGCAATGTCTCGTCTCGGGACTTCAGAAGCCATTGCACTTGGAGCATGGGCTTTCGCTCTACAAGAATTAAACAGCAAATCATAGCTCTACGCTACCCCTTCGGTTCCTCTTCGCTCCCTCTGTATATAAATGAATTTTACTGAATGAATTTTGCCGTAAAAAAACAGTGATCATATGGAGAAGGAGCGAAGAGGACCCGAAGGGGTAAACGCTGAATGAAGTTTTTCAAGCAATACTTCAGGAAAATTTTGATGTGGCTGATTGATGATGAAAATTTATCTATTAAAAGAGAGTTCTCAAAGGTGATAACCAAAAGACTGGAAAATATCGCTTAATTAACATCATATATCTAATAATATCCTCATAATCATCAACCCTAACTTTTTTTTGAGTAACTGTTCAATATTAAAAAAAACATATACCTTTGTTGCTGCAACGGTTCATGTTGATTTCAAATCAACAAGCTAAGAGGGAATCAGGTGCAAAACCTGAACAGTTACCGCTGCTGTAATCCCCACATACTCATAGGCAACCTTATGCCACTGTTGTTAAAACGGGAAGGCCGCCAATGAGGGGGAGAGTCAGAAGACCTGCCATTGCATTTACATTTGTAGCTTTCGGATAAAAAGCAACGATGATTTGCCATAATGGCGTTTCACTCTATCATTCTTTTCCGTCAGTTGCAAATGATTGAACTTATAGATTTAATCATTTGTGATGAGCCGTTTTATTTTTTTCTGCCTTCTCCTTACCTCTTTTACTTGCTGGGCAGGTAATCGAGTAGATAATGATGGACCCAAACCTGACAGCATAATCAACCTGAAGGAGGTTGCTATTGTATCAAGCTCCCTGCATAGCCTCAACACTAGCTCTTTCCAACTGACTCTTCCATCAAAACTTATCTCAAAATCAAGCGGACTCTCCCTGCAAGAACTTCTTGGAGCTAATACCTCTCTTGCTATTAATCAATATGGGAATGGGGGTTTAAGTACAGTCTCAATTCGTGGAGCAGGCTCTAGTCATACAGCTGTTCTTTGGAATGGCATCTCTCTACAGAGCCCAATGAACGGAGGGGTAAACTTTAGTCTCATTCCGGCTATCCTTTTAGACGAAGTAGCTATTTCACACGGAGGCCAAGGCTCACTTTACGGAAGTGGTTCAGTTGGTGGCACCATCCAGTTAAACACCTTAGCTGATGTCCCCCATGGAATGGGCGTCACATTTGTCTTTAATGCTGGCAGCTTTAGTAACTATTTCTCTGGACTTAAACTCAATTTCGGAAGCCTAAAATATGCCCTCTCTTTAAGAACCTTTTGGCAAGATGCAAAAAACAACTTTGAATATCTTAACTATGCCAAATATGGTCATCCAATTGAAAAACTTCAACATAACACATTAACCCAATATGGAGCCTTAGCCTCATTCCTATACAAGATTACTAATAATCAACAACTAACTCTAAGAGCATGGGGACAGTTTCACAATAAAGATCTACCCCCTCTAATGACCTCAGAGATAAGCAAACAAAACGAAAAAAATAGTGACTTACGTCTTTCTGCCGATTGGACTGGCAATCATGACCAAATACAATGGACTTTACAAAGTGCCTTTGTTAGCAATAAAAACCACTTTGTTGATAGTATTTCTTTAACTGATGCCGTCAATCTTGGAAAAACGCTTCAAAATAGAGCTGAATTAACTTGGTTTTTCATCCCTCAGCATCGCATCGTCTTTCAGCTCTTACACCTAATGGAACAAGGAGAAAGCGATAACTATTCCAATGACATAACCAGACATCGCATCTCATTTATGGCGGGATATCGGTTTGCACCCGAAAACGGGAAATATAGCCTTGCTGCATCTGGTCGTGAAGAGATGGTAGAGGGTAATTTCAAACAACCTACCTTTTCTGCAGGTGGCTCACTTCGATTAGTTAGGTATCTCGATTTTCAGGCCAATATCTCAAAAAGCTATAGAATACCCACCCTGAATGATCTATACTGGGCCGTCTGGGGTAATCCGGATTTAAAGCCAGAAAATGGATTAAACCAAGATATTGGACTTCATTTTAATCGAAAAGCTGATGTGTTCTCAAGCGAACTTAACTTGTCTGTTTTCAATAATGATGTCACAAACTGGATTATCTGGATTCCTGAAGGTTCAATCTGGACTCCAAAAAACATTAGAAAAGTTCATGGTCGAGGTTTAGAATCGAAAACCGCGTTAAAATATAATATATCAAATAATTGGTCAATCGATTTATCCGGCTCCTATCAATACACGAAAACCACACAAGCTGGAGATAAAGATGCATTAGCTTATGACAAACAGTTAATTTATATCCCTAAACATAAAGTCGCAGTAAATGCCTCTATAGCTTATAAAGAAATCCAATTAAACTACAGTTTCAGGTATACCGGAAAACGATATGTTGATGAACTCAATATTGAGAAACCTTTGCCTAGCTACTCTTTAAATGATCTATCCTTAATCTCCGACTTCAGCATAAACAATAGCAAACTATCTATAAAATTATCAGTGAATAATCTGTTTGATATTGATTATCAATCAGTGGCCTGGTACCCCATGCCAGGAAGAAACTACCTGATAAGTCTAATCTGGTCATATAATAACTTTAATAATCTAACACATTAGAATCATGATCTTTCGACGCTTACTTTACAAGACAGCCTTACTAATTGCTGCTGCCACTCTTTTTCATGCCTGTGATAAAGACGATGACTCAGAACCAACAGTCACGGTTACTAAAGCTACCGGGTTTTATGTAACCAACGAAGGCGCATACGGTAATAGTAATTCTGAACTCTCATTTTATAACTATTCAGAAAACTCTGTTACAAACAATCTATTTAAATCTATCAATAATAGACCTCTTGGTGATGTTCTACAATCCATGACGATCTTCGGAAATAAAGGTTATCTTGTTTTAAATAACTCTGCAAAAATTGAGGTTGTCAAACTTCCGTCCTTAAAAGAAGCTGGGGTTATAACAGGCCTTGTTGCCCCAAGATATATCACGAGTCTTCCAAATGGTAAAATAGCCGTTAGCGAATGGGATTTGCAAGGAACCGTTTCGATTATTGATACCAATACTTTATCAGTAATAAAATCTATTCCCGTTGGAACAGGTCCAGAGAAAATGATCGTTAAAGGGAACTATCTTCTTGTTGCTAATGGAGGGGGGTATACTGTTGACAGTACAATCTCAGTGATTGACCTCAACTCCTTAACCGAAGTAAGAAAAATAAAAGTTGGCTATAATCCAAAAGATTTTGAAGTCGATAATAATGGAACCATTTGGGTTCTTTCTTACGGATATGTTACTTATGACATGATCACATGGGAGACAATTCACCTTAAACCATCTTCCATCTCAAGCATCTCATCTGACTTGACATCGGTAACTGCAACGGTTAAAATTGCTGATCAAACTCATCCACAATACCTCGAAAGCTCTTCCGATAAGAAAACTTTATACTATGGTGGTGGCTATGGTTTCCAAGGCATTTTCAAATTTAACCCATCAACCAAAACTATCGAGAACACTCCTTTAATAGATAAAGCATTCTATGGTTTCGCTGTGAACCCTGTTACCAATGAAATAGTCGGTACTGAAGCCCCTAGTTTCACACTACCGGGTAAAATCTATCGCTACTCTAATACGGGAGTAGAGATTGCTAACTATAGTGCCGGAATTGGACCAAATAACATCGTATTCGTTACTGTTCAAGAATAGTTTTCTTTTAATGTTCGTGTATTAATTCGAAAGGGGATACCAGGGATGGCGTCCCCTTTTCTTTTATGATTTAGTAACCCCTTTTTTTAAAAAATTCAAGTACCATTAACCAAGCTTTCCCGTAATCAACTCAATCAAAACTATAACCACCTATTTATCAGCAATTTTGTCTTTGTTCGGATTTATAAATCATGACATCCTAAGCCATTTTTGAGCAACCTGGTAGTTTATATTTGCAATGTCTCTACTGCAAAAAGTAGAGTTCTTAATTCTACTTTAATCGTAATAACCAATCATTTTAAAAAACAGAACAATGGCTGAAGAGAAGATTTTTTTAGACGAAAAAGGGGTCAAAGTTACCAATGCAAGGTTTGTGACCTTTGCCAAGACCCATGCACTAGCAGGTATTACCTCGGTAAGTTCTTATGTTATTCCACCCAAAAGAAAAGGGCCAATCGTGGTAGCCATTTTAGGGGTTATTCTCTTTTTTGTTAAATGGTATCTTGGAATAGTCTTCGTTGCTATAGGAGTAGCATGGTGGATTTCCCAAAAACGCATCTATCAAGTCGTTTTAAGCAGTGCCTCGGGTAGTGAAGATGCATTATCTGATCCTGATTCAGAATTTATTAATCGAGTTGTTAACGCACTTAATGAGGCTATCATTCATCGCGGTTAATTCATAATCTATTCCGGGGGAGAGTTCCCCCGGAATAGTTTTCAATGTTGCAACAAAAATGGGAAGAGAAATGAATCCAACAAAATCAATAAATACAGCAATTAGCAAGTATATCATCTTGCTAGTTTTTAGTGCCATTTCCCTATTCTTATCAGGGCAAAATCCAACCTTCAGTTATGATGCAGGACAAAAACCGGCAATTTCTCCATCAAACCTCAAAGCCATACTAACTAATACAACGCTGGGCGAAGGTCGAGATGGACTTAACGGAACCGCTTTAACATTTAACATTTCAGACAAAAAGCCAGCTGGTTCAATTCTTTTGCCCTTCCCAATAGGAACCGATACCCTACCGGTTATGACCATTACAGCTTGG
>CAYUII010000035.1:0-40296 GCA_964444785.1 uncultured Bacteroidales bacterium
GTCATTGTTTATCAGTATGATACAAAACAGAGGCTAAAAAAGTGTCGAAGTCAGGTCTAGATTCCAAAGCTTTAAGATGATGCACCTAAAATGTGACTGTCAAGGGATGCCTTTTTGGCAGGCAGAGTATTCGCTTTTCTATTTTCTGGGTAGGAAGTATTCCCATTGCAAACCCGAAGTGATATATTTAATTAAATGGCTTTTTCTATCACCTACATCAGAACTGCATTAATCATCAAACAATGATAGTTTTTGCAATGTTGAAGTTGTTTTGTCATGCTTCTCTTGACAATTCTTTTTTCAACAAAAACGTAGTTCATCAACCATATCAAAACCCCTCCTTCTATCTGCCTATAAGAAGGAGGGTTATCTCGTTTTACTTTTCTGCGTGGCCTCAATACTCTGAATTCAAAAAATCAAGAGCGAAGTAGCAGAAAGGTGCATTTAAAGACTAGAGAGGTAATGCGGCAGCGATAATCTCAGCAATGTCGAGGTTTTTAACCGTCTCCTCGGCTTGTTTCTTTTTAATTCCATCGGTTAGCATGGTCATGCAGAAGGGGCAGGCTGTGGCGATAATCGAGGCACCTGTTTCGAAGGCCTCGTCAGTACGAGCTTCGAATACCTCTTTTGTCCCGGGTTCAGCCTCTTTGAACATCTGGGCACCGCCTGCTCCACAACAAAGTGACGAGCTTCGGTTGTTCTTCATCTCTGATAAGGTGATGCCTGCCTTCTCCAGAGTCATCCGTGGCGCATCATACTCATTGTTCGCCCGTCCAAGATAACAGGGATCGTGAAAAGTGACCCTCTCATTAGCAAAGATCTCTTTGTCTACCTTCAGTAGCCCTTTATTAAAGAGTTCCAACAGAAATGCGGAATGATGAATCACCTCGTAGTTTCCACCTAGATCAGGGTATTCATTTTTAAAGGTATTATAACAGTGAGGGCAGATAGTAATGATCTTCTTTATGTTATAGCCTGAGAAAGTATTAATTACCTGAAGCGCTTGCATCTGAAATAGCATCTCGTTACCTGCCCTTCTAGCAGGATCGCCCGTACAGGTCTCCTCCTGTCCGAGGCAGGCAAAGTCAACATTGCAGTGAAGTAAAATCTTTGTAAAAGCTTTAGCTACCTTTTGGTATCTTTTATCAAAAGCACCGGCACAGCCTATCCATAATAGGTATTCCGGACTTTTACCTTGAGCAAAGAGGTCACGTTGAAGGGGTACGTTATATTTATTGTCTGTCATGGTTGATTAGTTAATGTTGTTCATCCAGGATTCACGTTCGCTAGCAGGATATTGCCAGGGTGCCCCATTGTTCTCAATATTTGAAAGCATGGTAGCTAATGAGTTGGGCACAGCCGATTCTTCCATCACGAGGTACCTTCTCATTGAAAGTATAATAGAGGGTTGGTTGATATTTACCGGACATTCCCGTGCGCATGCATTACAGGTGGTACATGCCCATAACTCCTCCTCGGTGATCCAATCTCTAAGTAATGATTTGCTGTTTACCTCTTGTGCTTGATGAAATGGAAGTGCAACAATTTCATTAATTCTGGCTCTGACATCCATGACAATCTTTCTTGGCGATAATAGTTTCCCTGTCTGATTAGCGGGACAAACAGCGGTGCATCTGCCACACTCGGTGCAGGTCAGTGAATCAAGATAGCTCTTCCATGTGAGGTCAGTGGCATCCTTAACTCCGAAACGAGCAGGAGCAGCATCTGTGCTCTCAACTACCGAGCTTGGGTCAAGCATCAAACGAACCTCTTTCTCAATCTCAGGCATGTGATCCATCTTTCCAAGGGGCTCTAAGCGACTTAAAAATACATTAGGCAAAGAGGTAAAGACGTGAAAATGCTTAGAATAGGGGAGCATGTTTGCAAAGATGAAGATCAAAAGAATGTGCATCCACCAGAAGATCTCATGCAATACAAAGGCACTGTCTACAGGTATTAAAAAGGAGAAAGCCCCGCTTAGAGGAAAGAGATAGGCAAATTCTCCATCTGTTGCCTGATTGTATGAGATGTTGATTCCAATCAGACTTATCATCAGAAGTAGAATGATAGAGAGGGCCAGATAGGCATCGGTCTTACTTCTCTTTTTCATTTCAACCCCTTTAAAGCGAGGAATTGCCAACCAGAGTCTTCTGGCTATAAAGGCAGCTATTAATACCAGAATAAGCCATGCAAAGATGTCACCAGTGAAGATAATCAGGGTGTAAAAGCTTCCAAGTCCCTGAAAACTTCTCTCTAATCCCGTGATGCCATCTATAACCATCTCCATGCTTCCGACAGTTATAACCATGAATCCCCAAAAAACCAAGGCGTGCATGAATCCTACTAAAGGTTTTCGAAGAATGCGACTTTGGCCTATACCAATAATGAAGAGCCTTTTTAATCTCTCCGGGTAATTAATGGGGTGCCATGACCTGGTGAGTTTGAATATCCTTCTTAGTCGAAGTAAGGTATAGCTAAAGATTCCAAGAGTAGCTAAGAGGATTACAATGAAGATGATCTGCTTAACCATAACGTTAGGGTGTTGGTTGGAAAACAAAGATGGTATAAACTATTGACTTAACAAATGGAAAAAAGATTTGTGCAATCTTTCTCCAAAAATTTAGGGTACTAAATCAGTACCTCTCCGTATCTTCTTCGCTCCCTCTCCATATTTTTAATGGATAAATACGCTGAAATTCGACCTTCATAATGAGGCATGAGCGGAGAGGATATGGAGAGGGAGCGAAGAGCTGCCCTATTGTTCGTTGCTGACCACAAGTAATAAGCCGCCAGCCGCTATCCGCCAGTCGCTATCTGCCAGATGCTAGTAGCTATCCGCCAGATGCTAGTAGCCAGCCGCCAGATGCTAGTAGTCAGCCGCCAAATGCTAGTAGTCAGCCGCCAAATGCTAGTAGCCAGTAGCCAGTAATGTTAAATGTACAGTATTTGAAAAAATTTAGTAGTATGTATTGCATAATACTAAGTAGTTGTTATATCTTTGTGGTATCAAATTCTAAAAAATGCAAAAGCATGGGTAAGTCAGACACAACGGTGGCACAGATGCGCAAGGGCGTATTGGAGCTATGTACGCTGGCTGCAATTTCGACAGGGGAGGTTTATGCTTCAGATATTCTAACCATGTTGAAAGATGCGGAGCTGTTGGTGGTGGAAGGGACACTCTATCCGATATTGACCCGATTAAAGAATGATGGATATCTAACCTACAGATGGATAGAATCGAGTTCTGGGCCACCAAGGAAGTATTATAGCATAACAACCGATGGTCACGAGCTTCTTAAAGAGTTAAAAGAAGGCTGGGGCAATCTGGTTGGGTCAGTTAATAAGTTAATGGGTCAGATTAATGAATCAAAAACTAACGGGAATAGGGAGGAACAGAAATGAAAAAGAATTTTCAAGTCAATATAGGGGGTAGGTTGTTCAATATTGATGAGGATGCCTATCGTAGGTTGGATGAGTATTTTGCCAGGCTTAGAGATTATCTGGGCGGGAATGGAGAGGCCTCTGAAATACTAAGGGATATAGAAGCTCGTATGGCTGATCTCTTGATGGAGAAAAGTGACAATGGTCAGAATGTAGTGACCATTGCAATGATAGAGGAGCTAATTACCGGAATGGGTCAGCCGGAGGAGTGGGATGTAGCGGGAAGTGAAGTAGAAGAGGAGGAGTTATTACCTCGTGAGGGCAAGCGTTATCGTCGGTTATATCGGGATCCAGCTAATCGTTTTGCGGGCGGGGTATGTGCCGGTTTAGCCACATGGAGTGGTATAGATGTAAGGATTGTCAGGCTATTATTTGTGGGTTTTACCTTCTTCTACCTGGCTGGTTTAGTTCTTTATGCTGTTTTATGGTTAGTTTTACCGGTGGCTGCCTCTAGAGCTGCTCGTCTTGAGATGGCCGGTGAGGAGGTTACGGTTGATAATTTGCGTAAACGATTTCATGAGGAACGGGATCATTTACAGAAGATCGGAGAGGAGTGGAGAAAATCGAATGCCGTAACATCATCTGGTCGGTTGTTTTCTGAAGGATTAATCAAGCTTTTCAGGTTTATCGCACTCCTGATAGGGAAGTTATTAGGTTTCGGATTAATCTTGATGGGTTTGGGTTTAGCCATTGGTTTGACTGTAGCTATGTTCCAGCATGATAATGTAGATTTTGGTAGTTATAGATTTTATGATAGTAATATTCTATCGGCTGCGCCTATCATGATTCCGAGTTTAGCTCTTAGATGGCAGATTTATCTCTCGGTCATTTTGTTGACTATCTCGGTAGTAGGCCTTATGACTTATGGTGGACTGAAGCTTCTGATTGGTTGGAAAACTCCAACATGGCAGATTCCTGCGCTTCTAACGGTGCTTTTATTGACCGGCGGTGTTATTTTGACAGTTTCTATTATTCGTCTTCAAGATAAAGATAAAGCTCGCTTCTCAACGGTTTATCGAATCAATCTTGGGGATACCTCTAAAGGGTTAACTCTTGATATGGTAGGACGAAGTTCATTGGAACGGTTTAATTTCCCTGGTTTTAGCGTGCAAAATGAGGGTCTTTTAAATGGAAATCAAAGGTTCTTTACCGGTTCGGTTGATATTAAAGCTCGTCCTGCAGATAGTGCTGCATTGGTTTTGATGCCCTCTGCTTTGGGGGATAATGTAGAGGCTGCTAAGTTATACGTTTCAAAGATGGGTTTTTATAGAAAGTATAGTGCCGGGTTGCTTGAACTTGATTCAAGGTTCATCGTTCCATTCAACAGTGGTGTTCATAGTCAGGAGTTACAGTTAACTCTTGAGTTACCTATTGGTACCAGGGTTTACTTAGATGATGATGTTATTAATAGATTGGATTGGTCGTCGTTTGTTGATGGGAGTAATTTCAGAGAAGAGGGGTGGTACCAGTTCAAACGGGATGGATTCATAGCCGAGAAGGAGCTTGTAGAGAGGTCAGTCGAGGCTGATTCTTTGAATGTAAAGCAATAGCTCATTCTTTTGGCGAAGAGCTAGCCAAGAGGTTTATCGGGGATGAGTTGCCGGTTGTTTTTGCGAGATTGAATTCGGGTTTGTCAATCAGCAAAGATGACCGGCTTTTATCTTATGGTTTGTCCCTCTTTAGATAATTCTGAATTTAGCCAACTTATAACCTTTTTCATTGAGTTAAGACCCATGCTTTCAGGGCTGATCTCACTGGGCTTCTTCCAACAGTAACCGGTTACATCATCCGCCGCAATGATGGGGGCATTCTCAATAGTGGAACAGACAAAGATCAGGTCAATGGTGTGGTATACGACTCCTTTATATAGATATTGATTAGGAAAGCTGCGGAGGTATCGATATTGAGTAATCTGAAGGTTTAACTCCTCCTTGATTTCTCTGATTAGTGCTTCTTCTGCCGACTCATCAGGGTCGATAAACCCGCCAGGGAGATCAAACTCACCTTTTCCCGGATCAGATTTTCGGATGGTTAAGAGAAGCTCGTTAGCGGAGTTGAATATTAAGGCAGCCACTGCTCCGGAGGCATTAAACCAATATTGAAAACCACATTTGATACAGTCTGTCTTCTTGTTCCCATCAAATTGCATGTTCTCAGCACCACATTTTGGACAAAAGGTGAATTGAAATCCGGGGTGTTTTTCGGGTATCATCTGATTTTGTTTTTGACAAAGGTAAGCAGAAGAGTTTTTTTTTCAGTGCAGTGAACTAAATGGTCTTCTTTTCTCTTTAATCTAGAGAATCAACAAGATGTGTAAACCACTAATGAATTATGAGCGAGACAGAGATATATAAACCGGTTAATCAGATTAGAATTGTAACTGCAGCCTCTCTTTTCGATGGTCACGATGCTTCCATTAATATCATGAGGCGTATCCTCCAATCGAGTGGCGTGGAGGTTATTCACCTTGGGCACGACAGAAGTGTGCAAGAGATTGTGGATTGTGCTATACAGGAGGATGCTCAGGCTATTGCCGTTACCTCCTATCAAGGGGGGCATATGGAGTATTATAAGTATATGTTTGATCTTCTTAAGTCGAAGAGCTCCTCAAGTATCAAGATTTTTGGTGGAGGTGGTGGGGTAATACTACCGGCTGAGATCGAGGAGTTACATGCTTATGGTATTGCCGGTATCTATTCTCCTGACGATGGCCGACGGATGGGCTTGCAGGGAATGATTAATGATGTTTTAAGGAAGTGTGATTTTGATCCTTCCTCTAATGTAATGCCTGATATCGCAGCAATTCACGCCGGTGATTTCGTTGCTCTATCGAAAGCGATTTCCCTCGTTGAGAATAAACCTGAAAAGATAAAGCCTTGGCTTGAGGAGTTGAGTGAGAGGTGTAGTGATCATCTCTCTCCAGTTTTAGGTATTACCGGTACAGGAGGTGCAGGGAAGTCATCGCTGACTGATGAGTTATTAAGGCGATATTTAGAGGAGTACCAAGATAGAACCGTGGGGATAATCTCTGTGGATCCTACACGTCGAAGAACGGGTGGAGCCTTACTGGGTGATCGTATTCGAATGAACTCGGTCTCTAACGATCGGGTCTTTATGAGATCGTTGGCAACAAGAAAGAGTCATGTCTCTCTATCCGCCCATATCAAAGAGGTTCTCTGTCTCATGAGAAATGCCGGCTTCTCTTTAATTATGTTAGAATCCTCTGGTATCGGCCAAAGCGATACCGAGATTGTTGACCATTCAGATCTCTCGCTTTATGTGATGACCCCTGAGTTTGGAGCTGCATCGCAACTGGAGAAGATAGATATGCTTGACTTTGCTGATGTTATCGCCATTAATAAAGCAGATAAACGGGGTGCTGATGATGCTTTGAGAGATGTTCGTAAACAATTTCAACGAAATAGAGGTCTGTTTGAGGCTGATCTTAGTGCTATGCCGGTCTACCTAACCGTGGCTTCCCGTTTCAACGAGCCGGGTGTGAATAGACTCTATGCCTATTTGTTGAAAGCACTTAATTCGAAATTTGAATCAAGGTTTGAGTCAAACTGGCATGCTGCCAATGAGCCGATCGATTTTGGTAGTGTTATTCCTGCCTCCAGGACAAGGTATTTGAGTGAGATATCTGACCAGGTGCGGCATTATAATCATTTCTGTAGAGAGGAGGCTTTGCGGGTAAAGCGTTGGGAGTCGGTTAGGGTGGCTGTTGAAGATTTATCTGAGAGTCATGCCGACGCTGCGTTGCGAACTATTTTGGAACAGAAGAGGGATAGACTTTGGGAGGAACTTGACCATAGTACACGCCAGTTGATTGAGGGTTGGCCTCAGTTTAAGGCCAATTATACTTCAGAACAGTTCGTTTATAAAGTTAGAGGAAAGGAGCTCAAGATAGCCACTACCTTTGAATCACTCTCTCATACCAAGATACCTAAGGTTGTTTTGCCGAATTACTTCAGCCTTTCTGATACTGTTTATTGGAGGCTTATGGAGAATGTACCCGGAGAGTTCCCTTACGCTGCCGGGGTCTTCCCTTTTAGAAGGGAGATGGAGGATCCAACAAGGATGTTTGCCGGTGAGGGTGGTCCTGAGAGAACCAATCGTAGGTTCCATTATCTAAGTGAGGGGATGCCAGCTATCAGGTTATCAACGGCTTTTGATTCAGTTACCCTTTATGGCCGAGATCCTCATGTTAGACCCGATATTTATGGGAAGGTGGGCAACTCGGGGGTCTCTGTGGCTACTCTCGATGATGCTAAAAAGCTCTATTCGGGATTTCATCTTACGGCACCGAATACCTCAGTATCGATGACAATCAACGGTCCGGCTCCGACGATGACGGCCTTCTATCTTAATGCTGCAATAGATCAAGAGGTTGAGCTATACCTGTCGCGTTTGGGGAAACTAGATGAGGCAGTAAGAAAGATCGAGCAACTCTATTCAGAAAGGGGAATTGAAAGACCCTCCTATCAGGGGGATCTCCCACAAAGTAATAACAGATTGGGATTGGCTCTGTTGGGTGTTCCCGGTCATTATCTTGTGGATCAAGAGACCTATGCCAAGATTAAAGCAGATACTTTGGCGAAAGTTCGCGGAACCATTCAGGCTGATATCCTTAAGGAAGATCAGGCGCAGAACACCTGTATTTTCTCTACGGATTTTGCTTTACGTATGATGGGCGATATGCAGGAGTACTTTATCAGTAATTCGATTACGCAATTTTATTCTGTGAGTGTGAGTGGCTATCATATTGCCGAAGCGGGGGCAAATCCAATCACACAATTAGCTTTTACCCTGGCGAATGGTTTCACTTTGGTGGAATATTATCGTTCGAGAGGGATGAAGGTAGATGATTTTGCGCCTAATTTCTCCTTTTTCTTCAGTAATGGATTGGATCCGGAGTATTCGGTGATGGGGAGGGTTGCCAGGCTAATTTGGGCCAAGGCGATGAAGTTTGTCTATGGAGCCTCTGCGCGGTCGCAGATGCTGAAGTATCACATACAAACCTCAGGGCGCTCTCTTCATGCTCAGGAGATTGATTTTAATGATATTAGGACTACTCTACAGGCTTTGTATGCCATATATGATAACTGTAATTCTCTTCATACGAATGCTTATGATGAAGCGATCACGACACCAACAGAGGAGTCGGTTAGACGAGCCATGGCTATTCAGTTAATCATAAACAGAGAGGCTGGGTTAAACAAGAATCAGAATCCATTGCAGGGGGCTTTTATTATCGAGGAGATGACACGATTGGTAGAGGAGGCGGTTTTGTCTGAGTTTGATAGATTAACAGAACGAGGTGGAGTGCTTGGGGCAATGGAGACCATGTACCAAAGAAGCCGAATACAGGAGGAGTCGCTTTATTATGAGAAGTTAAAGCATAGTGGGGCGTTACCTGTCATTGGTGTGAATACCTTCCTTTCATCAAAGGGTTCTCCAACGGTTGTTCCAGGCGAAGTCATCAGAGCAACCAGGCAGGAGAAAGTCTATCAGATTGAAGCCAATGAGCGGTTTAAATCCATGTGGGTTAATGAAGCCTCATTGGCTCTTCACTCATTAAGGGAAGCAGCTGTCAAACAAGGAAATATTTTTGATGCCTTAATGCTGGCCGCTCCTTACTGCACCATTGGGCAGATCTCAGAGGCACTTTTTGAGACTGGCGGTCAATATCGAAGAAATATGTAATTATTTATACCCTTTTTCATCTATTTGTTAAACAGGATTACCCGTATGGGTGTTGTAAATTCAAAGAGCAAATTCAATCCTTATGGAAACCACATACACAACAACGCTTCACAGGATTCTAGTCGTGAATCCGAGAACCTGCTTCACTAAGATCGCTATTTATGACAATAATAAGCTGATCTACCTTAATAAGTTAAACCATAATTCAGAGGATTGCCATAAGTATCCTAAGATCCTCGATCAACATGAGTTTAGAAGGAGGGCCATCCTTGATGATCTAAAGAAAGCGGATATAGATATTGACAAGATAGTGGCTGTGGTAGGCCGTGGGGGCTACTTGAAACCGCTTAAGTCGGGTATCTATGAGGTGAATGAGTTGATGAAGTATGATTTGAAGCATAATCCGGCTGGCGAAGACTCTGTTAATTTGGGTGCATTGCTTGTTGATGATATTGCAAAGACCTTAGGCCATGCACGGGCTTTTATCTCAAATCCGATTGTTGTTGATGAACTTGATGATATAGCCCGAATCAGTGGTCATCCGCTTTTTCCAAGGAAGAGTATCTTTCATGCATTAAATCAGAAGGCTACTGCTCGTGGTTTTGCACGACAACAGACTCGTAGGTATGAGGAGATGCGTCTTATTGTAGCTCATCTAGGAGTGGGTATAACGGTAGGAGCTCATAAGGAAGGAAGAGTAGTAGATGTAAATCAAGGTTTCGATGGCTATGGCCCTTTCAGTCCGAAACGCTCGGGTACTTTACCTGCTGGCGATCTGGTAAGACTCTGCTTTAGTGGTAAATATTCTAAGGAAGAGGTAGAGAAGATGGTTATGGGAGATGGTGGCCTAGTAGCTTGGATGGGTACAGAGGATGTGGCTAAAGTCGAGCGGATGGCTTATGTTGAAGGGGATGTGACGGCTAAACTGATTTTCGAGTCAATGGCTTATAATGTGGCAAAAGAGATCGCTTCATTATCGGCTGTGTTTAGCGGGAAGTTGGATGCTATATTGCTTACCGGAGGGATTGCTAACAGCCAACGTTTTGTTCAACAGATTATTGATCGTGTTAAGTTCATCGCTCCGGTACATGTATTCCCCGGAGGTGATGAAATGGAGGCTCTTGCCTTTAATGTTCTGGCTGCACTGAGAGGTGAAAGACCGATCAGCATCTACCAATAGGATGATCTGTTTTGCTTCCTTCCAAATAAGTACTCTTCGGAGAGAAAGGAAATAGTATTAATGGATAGGGGTTAACTGTTTAAGATTATTTCACCTGCGTACTTATTGGTCTTATTATTTCTTATTAAAGTATTATGTATAATATTCTGGATAATTGTATTATTCTTGGCATAAACCCAGGAAGCACGAGCACTAAGATTGCCTTATGGAAAGGACGTAATACCGTGTTTTCGGGTTCTGTATCACACTCCTCTGAAGAGTTATCTGTTTTTGATTCTGTTAAGGATCAACTAAATTACAGAATGCAGGCTATGGAGAAACTGTTATCCCCATTTGAGAGTTATTTAAAGGAGATGTGCATCGTGATGGGACGAGGGGGATTGTTGCCCCCTGTCCCGTCAGGCATTTTTCCAATGAATGCTCTATTATCTGATTATCTTGCAAACAATAAAACGGGAGAGCATGCGAGTAATCTTGGCGGATTACTGGCCGATCTAATGGTTAGGAAGTATCCGCAGGCGGTAGCTTATATTTGTGATCCGGTTGGCGTAGATGAGTTTGATGAATTAGCTCGTATCAGTGGTCATCCTGCGTTTATAAGAAAGTCGTTTTATCATCCATTGAATCATAAAGCGGTTGCTCGCCGTCATGCTGGAATTGTTGGAAAACAGTATGAGGATTTAAATCTTATCATTGCTCATATGGGAGGTGGTATTACTGTTGGAGCTCATCGCAAGGGAAGAGTTGTTGATGTTAATAATGGGTTAGATGGGGATGGCCCATTTACTCCAGAGCGTGCAGGTACTATACCGGCCGGTGATCTTGCCAAGCTCTGTTTTAGTGGTCAATATACCCATAAAGAGATTAAACGAATGTTGACCGGCCAAGGTGGTTTATTGGCTTATTTAGGTACCATTGATGCCCGAGAGGTTGAGGAAAGAATAGCCGCAGGAGATGAGTCGGCTGAGGTGATCTATAAAGCGATGGCATATCAGGTATCCAAAGAGATAGGAGCGATGTTTACCGTCCTATCAGGTGATGTTGATGGTATCCTTTTAACTGGAGGGTTAGCCTTTAGTGAATTATTTGTAGGTTATATCAGAGAACGTATTGGAAGACTTGGTCAGATCTTTCTATATCCCGGTGAGGATGAAATGGGTGCTCTTCTGACGAATTCTCAGTTAATCTTAGAAGGTAAAGCCAATATCATCCATTTTGATCACTCCTTTTTGACTTAATATCCCCCTTATATGTTTTAATTAGTGGATAATCCCTTTAATTATCTTCTTTTTGCTTATTGAATCAGAAATAAATCCTGTCGTACTATTTCTGAATTTAGTATCTTTAAATACTCAAGTTTAATCACCAAATCATTGTTATATGGAAAACACGAAGAGTATTAAAGGTACACGTACCGAACAGAATCTACTTAAGGCATTCGCTGGAGAGTCGCAAGCAAGAAATAGATACAATTTCTTTGCTAAGGTTGCTAAAGCTGAGGGGTACGAACAGATCGCTGCTCTCTTTGAGGAGACAGGACGTCAGGAAGAGACGCATGCTAAGCAGTTTTTTAAATTTTTAGAGGGTGGTATGGTTGAGATTACCGCATCTTATCCTGCCGGCATCATTGGTACAACAGCCGAAAATCTTGAAGCTGCGGCTAATGGTGAAAATGAAGAGTGGACTGAACTATACCCTGAGTTTGCCCGTATCGCAGAAGAAGAGGGGTTTAAGCAGATTGCTACTAAGTTCAAATCCATTGCGAAGGTTGAAGCAGAACATGAAAAACGTTATCGGAAGCTGCTTTCTAATATTAAAGAGGGTGAGGTCTTTAAGAAAAAGAAGAAAACTAAATGGGTCTGCCGTAAATGTGGTTTCGTTCATGAAAGCGAGAACGCCCCTCAGAAATGCCCCGCTTGTGATCATCCTCAGTCTTACTTCGAGGAGTACGCTGAAAACTATTAATCATCGGCGGACTGATAAACGAATTAATAGCTTATCCATAATATGATTTAGCTTTATTAATTGTGTCAGATGCTGAAAGGCCTGTCTCTGATTCCTTAAAGATCTTTCCTCAATCAATATTGGTTGAGGATTCTTCTGGGAAAAAGAGGCAGGCCTTACTATTTCTTGAGAATTGGTATTAAGTTGAGCCTAATTTTTGTCCATTCTGACTACTTTTTAACTTTAAACTTAGCTAGAGGTGCCATTCTGGCTTTAAGTAAAATCAGACTATTTTCTTGCAGGATATATGAATCGACTTTATTTAATACCTCTAAGAATTCTTGTTCGATATTCATATTTGGGCATGCCATCATCGTAGAACCCACCTGACCGATGGATAATCTTTTTTTGCTTGCATCAAGGGTGTAAGTGCCAAAGAATCTATTACACCCTGAGTTGCCATAAACCCGATTTGAAGTGTCAGAGAAGATGATCTTGGGAGTAGGTTGTTGATTTGCTGGGATTGGCTTCCCGCCTAATTCAGTTATTTCCCAGGTTATGCCTTTTAGCGGCGAATGTATTGCAATGGTATTTTCAGATCTCTCTTTCTCTTTTCCGGAACTAATGCCACTTGATGAGCTCGTTGTCTTACATGCTGAAATAACCGTGATTGATAATAAGATTAGAGCAAATGTCTTTAATGTTTTCATAATAAAAATGTTTAATGGTCAGCACTGATTGTGTAATCTAACAGTGTAATTTATCCAGAATCTTTTTTGTTTTGTTGATAGGATGAATTTAGTATGTTATCGTCTTGCACACAAGACATGATGGTGTTTTTCTAAACCATCTCTGAACTTAGTATATCACGATGGTCATACCTTATGCCTTAATTACTGGTTTTGGTAATTGCTAATTAGTGAATTAAGGTGTTTTTAACTTAGTGTCGGATATGTATACCATCAATCAGTGCCATTGATACACTACTAATGGCAAATATCCAATATACATCATGCAGGTAGAGCATCGAATACGTACTACTCCGTTTCTTTCCATTTCTCTGGCTTTTATAGCTGGCATCGTCTGCTCTGAAATGTTGCCAATGTATGAGTTCCCTTTTTTACCTATTATTATCTCATTAATCATTTTTTGTGCCGGGCTAATCTATTTTGTCTTTTTCATGCCCGGTAGATACAGGATTGTTTTAAGGGGTGTAACCTCCTTGATGATTATCCTATTGTTCTTCTTAATTGCATTTATCCTGCATAATAGACGAGTAAAACACCATTCAATCGATGACCTTCCTTCATCTGATAGTATTATGGGTTGGGTTGGTCAAATTGTCACTGAACCTGTGGAAACCGGAGCACGAATGCGGTATGAGGTGGCCGTCAGGAGTCTGTCAGTTTTAAATCGTAAGGGTCATGAGAATGTGGTTATTCAGGGAGAGCTTGCGCCAAAGGTTTTCTGGTATATTGATAGCCTGGCTGAAGTAGATCGACCTAAGCAATCAGATTGGATTGTTTCTGCTTCCCGGTTATTGAGAGTTGATAGAAGTAAGAATCCTACACGGTTTGACTATAGGCTGTGGCTAAAGCGAAAGGGGATACTAAGAGTCTCTTATAGCGCAGGTAATGATTGGAAGCTACTGCACAATATAGAACCTGACGTAACTTGGTATTCTCGCTTTTATCATGCTGCTTCATACATACATAACAGGGCGAGTGACCTGTTGTATCACTTTTTGGGACATAATAAGGAGGGGGCAATCGCCAACGCAATTCTATTGGGTGAAAAAGATGGTCTTGATCAAGAGACTAAGAGGGCATATTCAATTGGTGGGGTAGCCCATGTTTTATGTGTTTCCGGATTGCATACAGGGGTCGTATTTGTTGTAATTCAGACCTTACTCTGGCCGTTGGCAAGAATTAAAAATGGAAAGGTAATCTCTACATGTCTGGCTATATTATTAATCTGGTTTTATGCAATGATCACCGGACTGGCTCCTCCGGTATGCAGAGCATCATGGATGCTTACAATGGTTTCTATTGGAAGGCTTGGAAGAGTAAAAGGAAATACATTGAATTCTTTGGCATGTTCGGCCCTTGAATTGCTTATTATTAATCCGGAATGGCTCTTCGATGCTGGCTTTCAGCTCAGTTATATTGCTGTTGTTGGTATCCTCTATTTTCAGCCTGTCTTCTCATCATTGATTAAAGCTCATCATTGGCTTGTGATTTATATCAGAGACTTGATAACGGTCTCATTGGCGGCTCAGTTAGCAACTTTCCCTTTAATAGCATATTACTTTAATCAATTTCCAACCTATTTTCTTTTAACTAATCTCGTTGTCATACCCATTTCATTTCTAGCGATTGTCATCACAATGTCCGTTCCATTTCTTGGCTCAATCCCTTACATTGGCCCAGTAGTGGCTTTCTGCTGTGTAAAGGTTATTTGGTTTATGAATAGTGTCCCACAATGGATTAGTATGCTTCCTGGCGCCTCTGTTGATCTTGGAAATATAGGCATGGGGCTATTTTTATTGATGATGTTGATGGTTATTGGCTTGATTAGATGGTTGGGTTACGGAAATAGGCAGGGACTATTTCTGTCTCTCGGGGTGTTTCTGATTTTCTTATTGGAGATTCTCTTTGAGAGATGGCAAGTGTCGAATAGAATTGGAATAATTGTGACTAATATTTCTAAGGCTACACTCGTTGGTGAGATCACGGGGTCAAGTACTGTCTGGATTGGGATTAGTGGTGAGGAAAAGAGAAGGGATAAGATTATTGATGCCGCAAATCTGTTTTATGATATCAGTTCTTCACGGATGGAGTCGTGGTTTAAGAAGCCTGGTGTTCATGGAATAATCGACCATAACAGAGTGATATCGGGACGAAGGGTGGTATTAGTTGACACCTGTTGGAATGATTATAGTATAAGATCTTCTATTAGAACTGACTTAGTCATCATAAGTCAAAGCTTTATTCTTAATGAAGATTCTCTTCATCAGCTATTTCCCGGAGCTATGATAGTAGTAGATAATAGCAATAACTATCATGCTCAGTATTACTGGAGGGGTATCGCCCGACATGATTCGTTAATTTGGCTCACAGCTGATAAAGGGGCTTATGTAATGCCCATAAAAGGAGATTTTCCCAGATGGTAAGGCATCCGGGAAAAGAGAATTTGATAAGTCTTATTAATTGGCTAATTCTTTAACCGATAATTATTGGCGTATATAATGCCACCAATTTGTGAATTAGTTTGTGTTGATGAGGCTATTGATCGGGCTATTTTACAAATGAGCGTTGGTGAACGACCTCAAACATTAAGATACCTGCAGCAACAGAGACATTTAATGATCCAATTTTCCCCATCAAAGGGATACGAACCATGTGGTCTGCCATCCTCAATAGATCAGAAGCGATGCCTTGATCTTCACTTCCCATTATCAATGCCAAAGGATCGCGATATTCGGGTAAATCATACATCACGTTGCCTTTTTCTGTAACGGCAAAGATCTGTAGTCCGCTATCTTTAAGAAATTTGGTTGTTTGTGCGAGTGATTTCGTACGACAAACAGGGAGTTTTGTTAAAGCTCCCGCAGCAGTTTTAAGTGCATCAGCATTGATTTGAGCAGCTCCTTTATCGGGAATGACTATGGCATCAACACCGGCACATTCTGCAGTTCTTGCGATAGCACCGAAGTTGCGCACATCCGTTACCCTGTCGAGAACCAGGATGAAGGGGTTTTTGCCTTTTTCAAAGAGGTTGGTAACGATCTCCTCAATGGGTTGGTAGGCGATCATAGAAAGAAATGCAACTACTCCCTGATGATTGCCTCTGGTCATCGAGTTTAGTTTCTCGACCGGAACCATCTGGATTGGAGTGCCGAAGGGTCTGACCTTTTGAAGTAGTTCACGAATAAGCGGACTGGTACTGCTTTTTTGGATAAAAAGTTTTTCAATCTCTTTACCAGCTTCAATAGCTTCTATGATCGGGCGAGCCCCGTATATGAGTTGTTCGTTTTTCATTCCTCTTAAATTAAAAGACGACAAAGGTAGCTATTCTCTCCATAGATCGACTTGCCTTTGCCAGAAGGGGCCATAGAATGGAGTTCTTTTTAAGATCCATGTTTCACCATAGTGTCCTGTTACCTTATAGAAATTGAATTTTAGAGTCGGCCTCCATGCATTTGAGTTGTAACTCCATGTTTCTGTATTATTATCTTGCCAGACCTGATCTGGCGAGCCAAACATCATCCATATCATACCTCTATCGGTTAAGCTACCGGCACTAAAATCGGTGAATAACTCATTAGCTCGGGTGATTCCACTCTGAAACATCACAGATCTTTCTGCAGCTCTGAGGGTATCATCTGCGGTTCTGACCCAAAGATTATTATATTCAACCCACTGGTTTTTTGATTCGATGATCCTCTGATATTCATCTCTGCTTGAGAAGTATCTAACAGCAGCAAGTCCTTCTCTAAGTACCTCAGGGGTGGGGTAATTATTCCCAAATACTGGCCAGATGCCGATGATTTCTTCTTTATATTTAAACCACATCATTCCTTCAGCCCCAACGCCAATCGGGTCATTTGTCTTTATTTCCCATTTAAACTTCTCTTTTTTTGGTGGTTCAGGAAATCCGGGCCCAGGATAGGTTTCATCAAACGGAGGGCCTGGCAACGACATGGTTGCCAAATCAATAGCTGCTACACCATCAAGGGTTGAACCGTCTGCCCATCCGATATAAACAAACTCATCAGGTATCAACCAACGACGAGTTAAAGGTTTCTTGTTTTCTGAAAGAAGAATGGGACGAATAGGCTTGTTGCATTCAAACCAGTTGGTTATCTCTTTTCCTTTATGATCTTTGATAGTTAAAACAATATAACCGGTCTCTATATTATTAGTAAAAGTCATTGAACCCCATAATGTATCATTGGCTTTATTCACCGGCTTCATCCACTTTAGATCGACCGACTCAACTGGCTCTTTCTTTGATTTGGAACTGTAGTAATCAGCCTTTATAGATAAGTTCCATTTTGCTCCACCCGGTTGTACAGAATCGATATTGAATGACTCTGTAGTTATCATAAAACTTAACTGGTTTAGTTTATTTGGTGAGGATGGTGCAAACAGTAGCGTTGTAGAACTATGACTTCGATGCGAATCATATCTCTTTGCTAAATCGCTGTTCATGAGTTTCTCGACAGGCGAACAACTGCTAAGCGCCATAAATAGGGTGAGTATAGCAAGTAATTTATATGTCTTCATGGGGCATCTATTTTTCAATTAGAGGATACAGGTAGTATTCGTATTAAACTTAGGTTACGATTCCTTATCTATCATTTATTGTCTTTAGCGTTCAGTTTGTTTTGCTGCAATTTCCATACCGAAGAGACTGCAGAAATAAGATACTCGGAATGCTAATTTAACTAATTTAGAGTCATTAACCTATAAGACCAAATCAAAATGAATAACCGATCAATAATTATTGTAATCATTCATCTTTTGTGCTTCTCTAATCTGGCTCTGGGACAGAAGGCAGAGCCGGTTTATCCGGGTGGTAATTCTGAATTACAGCGGTTCTTAGAGTCTCAGATGATCTATCCGGAGTCTATGAAGGCGGCTAAGAAGAGTGGTAAGGTTACTCTAGAGTTTGTAGTGACACGTGAAGGTACTGTTAGAGATATTTCAGTTGTAAGTAAGGATGCTGATGCATTTGTTCCGGAAGCTTATAGATTAGTCTCAATGACTCTATGGGAGCCTGGATGGCGCAATAATGGGAAGGCAGATGTGAAGAGTTCTCTTGAGATTAGGTTTAACTATAAGCGATGGTTAAAATCGGTTGAGCGGCGAGGCTATGAGAATCCATATCTTCTATCTTATGCGGTTGACAGCTCATTAACGGTATATCCGGCATCATCGTTGCATGAGGGGGTCGAGGTGGTTATAGAGGGAGGTCAGAACTTTGTAACTTGGTTAAATAAGAATCTATTGTTTCCGGAGGCTGCGAAGCGTTTAGGTTTAAAGGGCCAGGTTGTTGTTCGATTTGTAGTTGAGCCAAGTGGTATGACCACTCACTATTTTATTGATGAGCCCATAGCTGGAGGGTGCAATGAAGAGACTATACGTCTGATAAAGCTTTTGAAGTGGAAGCCGGGTAAGATTCATGGTAAGGCCGTGAGGAGTTTTTATGTGATGAAGATTGGATTTGGGGGAGCTTCCTCAGATTATCGATATTTTCCCGCAAATCAGGGAGGGGGATCGATGAATTAATGCATTTGATAATCAGTCGTGTTTTAAGTGCAGGGGAGAAAGGCACCTAATTTTTGCAATATTTTGATCAAAAAGAGTTGCTATATTCAAAAAAAGGGCTACCTTTGCACCGCTGTAAACATCAGCACGTTCTTGAAAATCTGGTCTGGTAGTTCAGTTGGTTAGAATGCCGCCCTGTCACGGCGGAGGTCGCGGGTTCGAGTCCCGTCCAGACCGCTCCAGATTTTCGAAATTATAAGAACACTACTGGTCTGGTAGTTCAGTTGGTTAGAATGCCGCCCTGTCACGGCGGAGGTCGCGGGTTCGAGTCCCGTCCAGACCGCAAAGCCCGATAGTCGAAAGATTATCGGGCTTTGTGTTTTTAACGGGTCAGGGGGTGGTTGAGCGAAGTAGTTACCCGGTGGTTGAGCGCAGTCGAAACCACTGTGTCTTTTGTTTCTTCTCTAGATCCTCTACCTATCCTCTCCTATAAACTCGTGTAAGATAAGACTCTATAGGTAGATGATAGAGAGAGAAAAGAGAGAGGAACTTGAGAAGCGGGGAGGCGGGGAGACGATACAAAGAAGTGTAAGGACTTGCCAGGTGCAAGCGAGGTACTGGATATACAGGAGATATAGATTGTGATTGAGGGAATATTGTGGATGGTAATGTGTTTATTAAGAGTAAATATGTAATTTAGGCGCTGTATTTGAGAATAGTATTGTGATTTTTATTTGAAACGTAAATAGGTGTTAGCGTAATTCAGTTTTAACTATGTGGCTTCTCTTGTCTCAGTTTTTACTTGGTCTTTAAAATTAAAATAATACTTTGAATTACACACTTTCAATTTTTCCTTGTATATGACAAAGAAATAATCTAATGAAAAAATTCATTTGCATGAGAAAATTATTGACTGCCTTATTGATTTATGTTTTTACATTGAATTGCTATTCACAAGTAGATACTTTCTCAGAGAGATATCTAGATTCTTTGATTATTAGTTTTAAACAGGAATGGAAAATACCTGGTATCTCAGTTGCTATTGCCAAAGATGGAAAGTTTATTTATGCAAAAGGTTTTGGGTATGCAGACACAACGAAGAAAGAATCAATCACTGTAAAAAGTTTATTCAGAACTGCAAGTTGTGCTAAAACGATTACCGCAATTGGGATAATGAAATTGATAGAAGAGAGTAAGCTTGGTCTTGAAGATAAGGTGTTTGGGGAAGATGGAATTTTAAATGATCAGTTTTACTGTGATATTGCTGATAGTAATGTTTATAAGATAACCGTTAGAAATCTATTACAGCAAACTATTGGTTGGCCTAATATTGATATTATAGGTGGAAATGAAGCGTCATATGCCTTAAAAACATCTATTCCCGCAGGAGTTGAAGATAATGTTAAGTTTATTTTGAAGCAAAAGCTTGATTTCTTGCCATCAACAGCTTTTAGGTATTCTGATTTTAATTATTTATTCCTGGGTGAGATAATAAGCAAGGTTACAAAGATGAATCATGTGGATTATATTTTGACTGCAATTCTTCATCCTATAAACGTTTATACTACTATTCCTGCGAAGTCTGCATTAAATGAGAAAGCTGTTAATGAGGTAGTTTACTATGACTATAATGGGGAAATGATGCCATCTTCATTTGATACTTCCTTGCTTGTACCTGAATCATATTCTTTTAATATGGAACCAATGATATCTAGTGGAGGCTGGATCTCAAGACCAATAGATATGGTAAGATTAATTTTAGCGATAGATGGCTTAAATTATCCCCCTGACATTTTGAATCAGAAATCAATAAGTTTGATGAGTTCAAAGTCTTCGAATATTAAAACGAATTATGCGATGGGAATGTATGTTACAAGAAATAATGATTGGTTTCATTCGGGTGAATGTACATGGGGAACATCAGCAATATGGTTTAAAATGTCTAATAATATCTGTTTTGCAATCACTTGTAATACCCTTCCTACCTCTGTTGGTAGTGATGAAGAGAAGTACATTGCATTGAAAAAGTATGCAATTGAATTAATTAGGTTCTTGCCAGAAAAACTAAAATTCATTAAGAACTTTCCGGAAACTAATCTGTTGGATATTTATGAGTTGGATTAATTTTCAGTCTTAGTACATGTCAAAAATTGAAACCTATTGATTCGTGATTGATTATTTGAGTTTAATAGGATACTCACCGCATAGAATTTACCATATTTTGAGAAGTAAGGGCTCTATACATCACTTGCTATGTGTTTGGTCATCGAATCTTATCTTACAGCTAAAGAAGGAGTAAATCTTTCATTAGTTGTTATCCTATATATAATAATGTCTATATGTTATCGTTCTTAGATGACAATGATGATCTGCGGGAAGGTTTCATCATGAATAACGGAGTAAGTTATTTAAACAAATGAAGAATGAAAATCAGATTTCTTCTATGGTTGACACTAATTTTGTCAATCGGTGCGGTCAGTGGACAAACGGATAAACTACTGGCAGCTAAAGCAAAAGCCAAAACAGATGGCAAAGCAATTCTTATTAAATTTTCAGGTTCTGACTGGTGTGTGCCCTGTATTCAACTCCAAAAACGGGTCTTTGAGGACTCACTTTTCCTGAGTTTCGCCGAAAAGAACTTAGTTATCATTTATGCGGATTTTCCACGACAAAAAAAGAATCGCCTCTCTGCTGCTGAAGAGCAAGACAACGAAAAGCTGGCTGAGCAGTTTAATAATGAAGGGGAATTTCCTTCGATGGTTTTGTTGAGTAATGATGGAACCATCCTCAAAAAGTGGCATGGATTTGAGAAAAACCATACGTCACAGGTTTATATCGATGAGATTAAACCTTTTATCAATCATTGATCCTAACTATCATAAATGGCTTTTACTTTTTAAATGCCAGATTATCTCCATTTTCTTTTTCCTCTCTTGTGATAATTAACTCAGATTAATCACACATGATTCGAGTGCAGTTTCAAACCAAACTGATGGGCAATGTCTTTGATTTTGTAGTCATAAGTGAAACGCAAAATCAAGGCGAAGAGCAGATCCAGGAGGCTATCCGTGAAATTCAACGAATAGAACGGCTTCTCACCACATATAGTGAGGATAGTCTTACTTCTTTAGTTAACCGGAATGCCGGGATCTCCGCTGTTCAGGTGACTGATGAGTTCTTTGGATTAGTCAGCAGGGCTCAAAAGATATCTGAATTGACTCAGGGGCTATTTGATCTTTCTTATGGTTCACTCGATACTAATTTCTGGAATTTTAATACGCAAATGGATTGTTTGCCTGATAAGTATAGGGCTAAACAAGCAGTCAGATTGATTGATTACCATAATATTGTTTTGAATAGCAGTCAAAAAACTGTTTTCTTGAGAAACAAAGGAATGCGTATCGGATTTGGGGGAATTGGGAAAGGTTATGCAGCTGATGCTGCTAAAAGAGTTCTATTAAAATGTGGTGTTAAGAATGGAATTGTGAGTGCCTCGGGTGACTTGAATGCGTGGGGTTTTCAAGAGGATGGTGCTCCGTGGACGATTGGAATAGCGAATCCAAATTTTAAGAATAGCTATTTCTCCACTCTGAACATTACAAACAAATCAGTTGCTACTTCCGGAAACTACGAGAAGTATGTAATTATTGATAAACAAATCTACTCACACACTATTAATCCGAGAACCGGCTACCCGGTTAAGGGTTTAAAAAGTGTTACTATTATTACCTCCAATGCGGAGCTGGCAGATGCTATGGCCACTCCAATCTCAATAATGGGTGCTCAGCAGGGGGTGAGTTTCTTGAACCAGATTGATGGGATTGAGTGTATTTTGATAGATGATGACGATCGATTGTATGTCACAAAGAATATCACTCTAAAACAATAGTGATAGCTGTCAATTTTAAGGTTATTTGCTGGGAGGCTGGGCATTGCTCTCAATCTGGGTTACTCTACGTTGCAATTGATAAACAAATTTGTATTATATGAAAAAAGTAATTGGCTTTTGTGGCTTAGCCATAGTGGCTCTGT
Organism: uncultured Bacteroidales bacterium; assembly: GCA_964444785.1. Taxonomy (GTDB): domain Bacteria; phylum Bacteroidota; class Bacteroidia; order Bacteroidales; family TTA-H9; genus JAJTBW01. Next base: position 22,576 of record CAYUII010000035.1, read on the forward strand.
TAATGACCTCATGTGTGAGTGTCAAACCATATCAAAAATCGAAGCTCAACGACGCTGAAATGGTTTTAGCTCCCAGGGGAGTTGAAAAGTTTCAGAATAACTTCTTGATGTATCGAGAAGGGGCGACTGGCGGAAATGGAGGAAGAACAGGTGGTGGTTGTGGATGTAATTAATCAGAAACATGAAGAAAATAGTAGTAACAGTAGCCGCCTTGCTCTTTATGATGCAGGTGTCAAAGGCTCAAACAGACTCAAGTGAGTATCGTAAATTGAAGTTTCAGGAGATTAACTTTATTACTAGCTATTACTCACAAGATGGCAACCACTCGGCTGTTACAGGTGGTGAAGGAACAGAACATCTTACCGATTTTGGTAATAGTATTGATTTGCACTTAAAGGGTTTCGATAGGAAGTTAAATGTGCATAGTCTCTCCTTTGAATTGGGTTTAGATACCTATACCTCAGCCTCCTCAAATAATATCGATAAAGTCAGAGATCCTAATTTTGTGCCTGTAGTTAACACTTCGGCATCATCTTCCTATGAAGGTACCTCTGTAATCTCTTCGGCCTCTAAGAGTGATTTTCGTATCGCTCCGACGGTTAATTATCTGTTTGAGAATGTTCATAAAAACTTTTCTATTGGAACAGGGCTCTCTTTCTCTAAGGAATTTGACTATACCTCATTTGGAGCAAACCTATTGTTCGTAAAAAGTTTGAATAATAAAAACACTGAGTTCTCAGCCAAAATGTCAGCTTTCTTAGATCAATGGAAGATCCTACTTCCTTTGGAGCTAAGAGGAGTCTATAATAATGGGTTCAAATACCAGCATGAGGATAATGCTCCTCGAAACTCCTTTAATTTAGCCCTTGCCTGGAGTCAGGTGCTTAACAGAGAGATTCAATTCTCCCTGCTCGCTGACATTGGGTATCAATCAGGCCAGTTAGGCACTGCATACCAAAGGGTTTACTTCTATGATGGTGACCTTGATCCTATTAATGATATTGTCTATTCAGAAAAAATGCCCGACACAAGGTTTAAGTCACCTTTGGGTTTAAGATTGAATTACTTTTTGAGCGATAGAATCATCGTCAGAAGTTTTTATCGATATTACTCAGATGATTGGGGTATTAAGGCTCATACTGCTGAGGTTGAGCTACCAATAAAGATTACTCCGTTTATTTCATTAGCACCATTCTATCGCTATTATACTCAGACAGAGGCAAAGTATTTCAAGCCTATGGGCGAACATCTGCTTTCCGATGAGTTTTATACCAGTGATTATGATCTCTCGAAGTTTAATAGCAATATGTTTGGCATAAACTTTCGTCTTGTAAGTGGTGATGGAATTCTGGGGATCAGAAGTTTTAATACCTTAGAGCTTAGATATAATTATTATGACCGAAGTGATGGATTAAATTCGCACTTGGTTACTCTTGCTTTGAAGTTTAAATAATTCGGGGCTACTTGTTGAACTCAATATAATCAGATTGGCTTGTGTCTAAGGATGCAGGTTGATCTGATTTTTTGTTTTAGTAATGGATGCATTTGATTTTCTGTCTTGGTAATCCTTCAATCAGTGAAAGGTGTTAATCAGTTTTAAAGCTTATCTCATGATTTTTAGAAAGATTTGGTATTTAGTTAGATTGCAGACTCATTTTGCTTATCAGATTACTAATTCTATGTGGTTTTATGTTTGTATGAAAAAGTGACAATGATCGTATCTTTGCGATATTCTGATTAGTGCATTAGTTTTTATAAGCTAAATGACTAATTTTATTAGGTAGAATAGTTTGTTAAATGATGACATGTTTTTAAAGGTTAACGCTATTCTAGTACATAAATGTTTATAGAGTAAGAGATTTTTTAATTAACAATAGCCAATATTTCATTGAAAAAGTCAAAAAACTACTTAATGATTGTGTTACCTAAAATGGGTGAATTGTTAATTTAGAAAGTAAGCAAACTACTAGTTTCAAAGGCTATAATATATACCAATAATACAACAGTTATGGAAAGCTTAATTCAACATGAAGAAAACAAAGCTAGGAATTTGATTAATGATCCTCAGTATTTTGGAGGTTATTTGAATATGGCACGGCATAATATATTCAGTATTGATAACCACCTTGCAAGTTATTTTGAAACATCAAAACTATCTAATGAAAAACATATTTCTGATAGTTTTCTTTTAAGTGCAGACAAAAGAAAAAATAAAACGAATAAGGAGCCGATAAATGAGAACCTTCTATTTGAGCGTACATTACGATTTATGCCTATTCTCAGAGTATTTGACACAGAGAGGTTACCTAAGGAGGTTCGTTTAAATACTGAGAACCTAGGAAAGGACTTTGATGAAATGAGAAATTGTCTCAAACAAGTTTTTTCTGAGTTAAATAAATTCCGGAATGATTATACCCACTATTTTTCAACTAGTACTGAAACAAATCGTAAACTGCAAATAACTCCTGAATTAGAAGAATTCTTAACCCGAAGTTTTAAACTTGCAATTGCTTTTACAAAACAGAGGATGCGTGATGTTTTAAAAGAGGAAGATTATAGTCTTGTTGAAAAGAAGGTAATGGTTCTTCCTGAAGAGAGGGTTATTACTACTGAGGGTATTGTCTTTCTTGCATGTATGTTTTTGGAAAGGGAATACGCTTTTCAGTTCATTGGGAAGGTAGTTGGATTGAAAGGAACACATCGTAATGAATTCATTGCAACGCATGAGGTTTTGATGGCCTATTGTGTTAAATTACCACATGATAAGTTTATAAGTGAAGATTCTAAGCAAGCACTAATTTTGGATATTGCAAATGAACTAAATAAATGTCCGCTTACTCTGTATGATGTGATTACTGAAGATGGACGCAAGCAATTCAGGCCAGAACTAACAGATGATTCAAAAAGGAGTGTAATTGAAAATTGTATTAATGAGGATCTTGAGGTAGATTATGATGAGTATATACAGATTTTAACTAAAAAAGTTCGTTACAAAAATCGTTTTCCATATTTTGCTTTTCAATATATTGAAGAGACTAAACTTTTAGATAACTTTCGGTTTAGTATTGATCTTGGCCAATTTGTTCTCGCTGAATATGAAAAGAGGTTGGCTGGTGAACCTACCTCTAGAATAGTTGTCGAAAATGTGAAGACGTTTAAATATTTAAGAAACGTGATAAACGAAGATGTCGTTTTTGAGTTGAAGGAAAGTAATTTGCAATCAAATAGATTCCTGCAGTTTTCACCTCATTATAGTTCAAATAACAATAAAATTGGGATTAGTTCAGAGTCTCAACCTTCAGTAGTAAAAAGTAAAGGTAAGATCGAAAGTAAAATTGACTATAAAATTAAACAGCCTTTACCTGAAGCATTTGTTAGTATTCATGAGTTGCCAAAAATTATCTTACTTGATTATCTAAGTAAAGGAAGTGTGGTTAAGATTATAAATAGCTTTATTAGAACCAATAAATCCATTATATTGGATATAGATAAGATTAAGGAGATTAAAGAGAAGCTTCCAAATAATGAGGTGTGGGTTCCATTTAGGCGATTGACTGATAGTAAAAAGCACTCGGCTTATTCAGAGGAACAGAAAGACGAAATTTTAAGGCGAAAGAAGCTGCTAAATGAGATACTTAGCTCCTATTCTCTAAATATTAAGCAAATTCCATCTCGAATTATAGACTATTGGCTTAATATTATTGATGTTAGAAAAGAGAGATCGTTTTCAGATAGAATAAAACTAATGAAACGAGATTGTGTTGAGCGCTATAAAGCTATCAAACGGAATGAGAAGGACAAAACTGTGTCTATTCCTAAAATTGGCGAGATGGCGACATTTTTAGCCAAAGATATTATTGCAATGATTGTTGATGAGGATAAAAAGAGTAAAATTACCTCATTCTACTATGATAAGTTGCAGGAATGTCTTGCACTTTATGCTAATATTGAGAAGAAAAAATTGTTTATTCATATCGTTACTAATGAATTAAGGCTTAATGAAAAAGGAGGACATCCTTTTCTGAAAGGGATAAATCTAAATTCCATTACCAGGACTAAAGAGCTGTATGAGATATATTTAAGTGAAAAAGCCTATAAATTAATCAGCAATGAGGACGATGAATCTTGGATGTCATTGACCTTTTATCATACAGAGAGGAATGAGAAGCCAAAGAAAAATATGACAAAAGTTGTTTATCCGGTAAACGATGAACTGATTCCCTATACAATTAAACAGTGGAGCAAATCTAAACAACCTTTATTTGATTGGTTAACTAATGAACAAGCCCGTCAGAGTGAATTTGGTAGGCCTAAGCCCCTTGATTTACCTACAAATTTATTTGATGAAGAGATTTGCGTTCAACTCCGAAGTAGGCTCCAAGAGGCAAAAATTCCTTTTGATAATAAATCTAATTATAGTGAATTGTTGAAACTATGGTGGGAAAGTAGGGATGATTCAACTCAGCCTTATTACCAGCTTGAGAGGCAATATAATATATATGATGAGTCGGTTCGATTTACTTTAAACTCAAAGAATAAGTTTAAAGATTATTATCAAGCTACACTTAAAAAGGTCTTTAATCAGAAGAAAGCTGAAAGAGAAGCTAAACGAAGAATTAACAAACGACTGCCTGATATTCAGTTTAAAGATTTAGAACGAGTTTTTAAGCATGCTATAGCCGAGACTGAGAAGCAGATTCGCATTATTCAAGAAGAAGATAGAATAATGTTGTTAATGCTTGAAAAACTTATGGATGACCAACAGCTAAAATTGGGCAAGGCAGAAACACTTTTATCATCTACAGTCCCGATAAAACAAAAAGTTGGCGATAAAACAAATTCAAGTCGTGTTATTGTTGCTCAGCGAAAGCAGAAACACTATTCAGTTCTAAGAAAATATCAGTATGACCGTCGTCTTCCAGAGCTTTTTAAATATACTACTGAAAAGGAGGAATTGAAATTAGAGTGGTTAGAGGATGAGTTAAAAGCTTATAATAAAGGTAAGCTAAAAGTGTTCGATTTAGTTTTTTTTCTTGAGAAGAGAATCATTGAGGTAGCCAAGCAGGATATTATTGCTTTGTTTGATAAACCTGGCTCTAATGATTCGAAATTCAACGTAGATCATAAACCATATATAAAATGGTTAGAAAAAAAGGAATTGATTAACAGTGTGGAGGCTGGTTTTATGAAAAAGATACGAAATAGTTTTTCTCATAATCAATTTCCGGAATGCCAGACTGTAGAATTGATGATTTCTCTTAAGAGTGATATTCCCATAGCAACACAGATTGTTAATGAGTATGAAAGGTTGATACTAAGAATAAGTAGTCAGATAGAAAAAATGAAGTAATATTGAAGGTATGATAGCCTTTTTCGAGTTTTTTTTACTCCTTTAAAGGGCTGAAAAGCTAGTATCTAACTTCGTTTTTATGCGATATGTTGTAGCTGCCCTTAGTTTGAAGGGTAAACACAACGTAATGTGGGTAAGAGAGGAAGTTGAAAAGGTTGTAGCTGCCCTTAGTTTGAAGGGTAAACACAACGTAACGAAATCAGCTAATACACCATCTATAGTTGTAGCTGCCCTTAGTTTGAAGGGTAAACACAACATGTCGAGACCCAACCACAACTAGTACAACGTTGTAGCTGCCCTTAGTTTGAAGGGTAAACACAACTACAGTAGCTAAATGTATATTGGTTAAATCGTTGTAGCTGCCCTTAGTTTGAAGGGTAACCACAACATGAATACCGTCTCGAAGTGTAACAGTCATGTTGTAGCTGCCCTTAGTTTGAAGGGTAAACACAACGACCATCTCGCCTACCAGCACCCGGTTGGTGTTGTAGCTGCCCTTAGTTTGAAGGGTAAACACAACTTAGATTGTAGTTTGTCACGTGACCCCCTTGTTGTAGCTGCCCTTAGTTTGAAGGGTAAACACAACTTCGATGTATGGGTTAGCCCACGCAGGAATGTTGTAGCTGCCCTTAGTTTGAAGGGTAAACACAACGTAGTGATTGAGTGAATCATATCGAGTGCTATTGTAGCTGCCCTTAGTTTGAAGGGTAAACACAACCTATTCATCAACCCCTCAAGCTCCGCTCTAGTTGTAGCTGCCCTTAGTTTGAAGGGTAAACACAACATGTCGAGACGCCTCCTCAACTCGTCCATCGTTGTAGCTGCCCTTAGTTTGAAGGGTAAACACAACCACGTGACCTCCCTCGAAGTCGAGCACCACTTTGTAGTTGCCCTTAGTTTGAAGGGTAAACACAACTTAATTGCTTTATCTTCATCCTCAGTCCATGTTGTAGCTGCCCTTAGTTTGAAGGGTAAACACAACCGACAATCAAATCGTTTATCTTTGTTACAAGTTGTAGCTGCCCTTAGTTTGAAGGGTAGACACAACTTACACATAGGAATAATAAAAGTTGAATTAGTTGTAGCTGCCCTGAGTTTGAAGGGTATACGCAACACATAGAGACGCACAATAGCGTCTCTACTTTTTTTAATAACAGTTATCGTTTTTTTTGATGACAAATAAGGATCTAAATACCAATCTGACACAGAAACACTCGTTTTCACCTTATGCTAATCCTGATGCTAAGGTTCTAATACTCGGTTCAATGCCCGGTGAGCGCTCTCTTGAGCTTAATCAGTATTATGGTCATCCAATGAATCGCTTCTGGCGGCTCATGGCTAATATCTGTGGTACAGAGTTGCCATCACTATATGAAGATAGACTTATGATGCTCTCTCAGAATCAGATTGCTCTCTGGGATGTGGCCGCAAAAGCAGTACGCGAAGGAAGTCTCGATAGTGCCATTAAAGATGTGGAGCCAAATGATATCATGGCACTTATCGACTCTTTACCGTCTCTGACTTGTATCGCCTTCAATGGAAAGAAGGCGGAACAGCTTTTTGTTAAATATTTTAGAAGAACTGAAGGTTTATATTATCTGTCCCTGCCAAGTACAAGTCCTGCTAATGCCGGATGCTCTCTTGATAGTCTTATAAAACAATGGAGTGTAATTAAGTGCTTCTAAAAGACACCTTCATGTTTTAATGAAGCCAGATAGTTATTATTAACAGGTATTAGATTGCTTTGTTGGTCTGCTAATTGGTATTTTTGACCTGTTGATAGAGTCAAATTAAAATAAACGATATGAAAGTCATAGCAATTATTGGAAGTCCAAGAAATAATGGAAATACTGTTTTGCAATAAGGACAGTAGCGGAGGAGCTTGCTGAGGCCGGAATAGCTGTTGAAATATATCATCTTGGGAAAAAGCAGATTCCTTTACCTGAGAAGGAGCAAAAGGTGATGACAAACTTTATTTGATAGTTTGTTCTGCTTACAAAAAAGCGATGACGGAAGATCATTCTTACCGTCATCGTTTTTTTTGTCACTTGGGTTCTTTTAAAAAGTCTAGAATGGTATTAAAAAGCTTGCGAAATCTCATTTATCATGTGAGCTACCAGAGAAGGCTTTAATGCGATGGTGAATGCAAAGCCGAAGATAGCACCCCAGAAATGGGCATCATGTCCAATGTTATCCTCACCTCGTTTTGACATGTAAGCTGAATAAACCAGATATAAGAATGCAAACAGAACCGCAGGAATACTTATTGGAATAAACAAGATCCCTAATGGAGCAAGTGGGTTAAAGATTACTGCCGCAAAGACGATTGCTGAGATGGCTCCGCTGGCACCCACGGCATTGTAGTATTGGTTATCCTTATGTTTTGCATAAGAACTTATAGTTGAAAAGGCAATAGCTCCAACATAAAGAAGGATATAATAGAATATTCCTTTAAGTCCGAAAACAGCACGATAAGCCATCTCTACAAAAGGGCCAAAGGAATAGAGTACAAACATATTAATTAGCAGGTGTATCCAATCGGCATGAATCAACCCATAGCTTAAAAATCGATATCCCTGTTTTCGGTGGTTTATTAGCCAAGCATTGAATCGTAGTTTGGCAAAGAGATCCTCTTTTTGGAATGCCAGAATGCTAACTCCTGTTGTGATTAAAAGAATAATGAGGGTAATGGGAGTCATGTTTTTCTTTATTTACTATATCATAATGATGAGCCGGTTTTAATGCTAGGTCCATCGTTGTCTTTACTGCTAAAGCACTTTATTATGCAATTATTTAATCTGCCCGGTCTGAACCTTTCCAGATTTATAATCTAGTTCGCTGCCTAAGGCACTATGTGGAATGAGATAGATTAAAATGAGGATGGTTGCAGCTATTCTTACCCAAAGTTGTTTTGTCTCATCACGAGATATCTTTCGATAAGCAATAATCCAGGCAAGAAAAGCGATTAGTGTTTTATTATCTGTCAGGTCATGACCCAAGGGCCAGCCGGTCCAGAATGCACCAAATGCAAATTTTTGGACTATTGGGCCTAGTATAATACCACCCATGAGGAATAAGAAGAGTGTATATTTTGTTAGGGTTTTAACTGAGGGGCCATTGGTAAATGATTCAATACCTGTTCTTAGGGCAAAGAACATGGCGAAGAACATACAGAAGATGTGCGGAATCAATATGTACAAAGGAACCTTCCCTTTAAAACGGATGACGACGGGCTCTTCGGTAAGATCAAATCGTCGGCCGACGCTGTCGCTAATGGTCACCATATATTCCAGCTTACCGGCTGCAGGTTGGGAAGGGAGAAAGGCTATTAATTCGCCCTTCTCGTTTAACTCCATCGGAATGGAGGTCCATTCATCATCGGTTTTTAATCTTTTATATGAAACCTCACCAGTGATTCCCAGTCTGTTGATTTTAAGAGTCACAGGAGCATTTTCGGGGGTCTCATAACTACGAAGTAATTTGAATTTATAGGTTGTTCCCTCTATGGTTACAGAACCTCGAGCCGGATGGGTGGGACCTGTTAACCTTTGATATACGGCTAATGATCCCATCAATAAGAATGAGAGAACCCAGAATAAGATTGATTTTCCTCTTGCTGACATGTTTTATAATGGTTTAATGAACATGGTTATCATCGGATAGTGCAGGATTTGAGCAAGTCAGACATTCTGATTGAAGCGTCAAATGGTTGATGCCAAAATTGGCTTTTAGCTCAAGCTCTATCTGATTTCTTATTTTATCGACGCTACTTAATGGAAGATCATCATTAAACAGAAGATGCGCTTCCAAGAATATCGTTTTATCATCGAGATTCCAGAGATGGATATGATGAATATCTCTAATTTGAGTATACTTTTCAATATAGCTCCTGATATGATCAATCTGAATCTCGTCAGGGGCTGCTTGCATTAGAATGTTTGTAGATTGTTTGATGATCTTCCATGACTCAATAATTAGGTAGATAGAGACAAAGATTGTGATAGCGGGATCTATCCAGATAATACCTAACCATTGAATAAGTAAAGCACCAACAATAACGGCTATTGAGCTAATGGTATCACCAATCAGATGTAGGTATGCTGATTTAATATTTAGGCTAGAATGGGAGTGTTGATGAAGAAGAACTGCTCCGATAAGATTGGCAACCAAGCCTATTACTGCAACCCAAAGCATGATGCCTGATTCAATGGCTTTAGGTTCTTGTATTCGTTCAATGGCTTCGCTAATCAAAAAGATCGCAATAGCGAGTAAGGTGGTCGCATTAAACAGAGCCGATAAGATCTCAATTCTTTTATAACCAAATGTTTTTTGGTTGGTAGCTTCTCTTCCGGCAACCTTTTTTGCTATAAAACTAAGCGCAATAGAGAAGGTATCTCCAGCATTGTGAAGTGCATCACTCATAAGTGCGAGGCTCCCTGAAATAATTCCACCCACAAACTCCCCGATAGTGATGATCAGGTTAAGAAAGATGGTAATTAGCAGTCTGTTACTGCTAGTATCTTTCGAGCTATTCTCCTTATGTTTATGAGCATTATGGTTCATGGCACTGTGTTTTATAACAGATTAAGACCTATTTTGTTGTAAGGTCTAAGAATAAAAAATCGGTTACAGTGATAATGGGTTTTCGGCTTTTTCCGGTTTAAAGGCTTCATTCTTTGCCTTCTCTATTATCTCATAAGCCTTCTGATGGAGTCTCGTCCTTAGGTTGCTTTTTGCAAGTAGATTATTGGAAGTATTAGGGTTGATCCGATTACTCAGAAAGACATAGACTAATCCATTTGATGGATCCGCCCATGTATAAGTCCCGGTAAATCCTGAGTGGCCAAAGCTTTGTTGAGAGGCCGCTTCACAAACAGGGCCATCTTTAACAGGGGGTAAGGTCGGCCTGTCAAAGGTTAATCCGCGGCGATTGCCATGTTCAGGAAACTGTATAGAGGTAAATTGATTGATTACCGATTGAGAGAGGAAATGGGTTGCTCCGTAGTCTCCTCCTTGAATTAACATCTGCATGATTACTGTAACATCATTGGCAGAACCAAATAGTCCGGCATGTCCGCTGATACCACCTAACATTGCTGCGGTTGGATCGTGTACCCAGCCATGAACAACTCTTTTTCTAAATACCGTGTCATGCTCAGTTGGAGCAATATTTTCCAATTTATGTCTGCGTAGAGGAAGGTAACCAAAGCCTGATAACCCCAAGGGTTCATAAAACTCTTTGGTCAAATAAGTGTCAAGAGACATGTCGGTGAGTTGTTCTATTAGTGGGCGCATCAAGATCATACCTAGATCGGAGTAGAGATATTCTCTTTTTTTCGATAATTCCAATTTGTAAATGGTTCTATAGATTGTATCCGCAAAATCATTTCTCATCCATAAAGAATCATTCACTTGCAGACCAAATTTTGGTTGTCTAATGTCGCGGAAATAGTTCTGTTTTGGCCCTTTTTTATCGATGATTTTTTTATAGAATGGGATAAAAGCGGGAAGTCCTGCTTCGTGGGCGAGGATAGATTTTATGGAGGCTTTTCTTAGCGCAGATCGGGAGCCAAGTCTCAGATAATCTCTCAGTTGATCGTTAATATCCAATTTGTTCTGATCGGTTAATTTCATGAGGGCTAGCCCTGTTCCAAGTATCTTGGTAAGAGAGGCTAGGTCATAGACATCGGTAAGTTTAACCTCTTGTTTTTTATCGGAGTTGATTGATCCGAACGCTTTTTGGTAAAAGACCTTTCCTTTTAAAGCAAGTTCGACCTGACAGCCGGGGAAAGCTCCTTGACTGAGGGCAACAGCTATCATTTGATCTAGTTGAAACAGGTCATTTTTTTCTATTCCTATTTCTTCAGGGAGGACATAACAAAGTTTGTTGAGTGAGGAGGTGTTGATACCTGATCCAAGGGTGAATTGGTCAGAGATGGCAACAGGCAGCGAGCCTTGAAATCTCTCGGCTCCAAAGATCATCTGGGGGATGAGTTCAGCAACGTCGTTATGGGCTTGCCATCCTATGATGATAGCATCGGTGGTTGTGGTAGGAAAGTTAGGCATTGAAAGGGCATAAGGCGATCCAAACCAAGCCAGAATGATTCTCTTGCCAGCGGATTTGAGGGAGTCAGTAAGACGAGCCAGGTTGTCAGGGATTCCATAATTACCTTGTTTACTTTTTCGCGGAGTAGCAACTGCAATCAACACCTCTTGGTAGGTTGTCAGGTTACGGGCCAAACTGTCACATAATCTAGCTGTGGGGTTTAGTCCGATGATGAATGGATCGGCTGTAGTGTAATTTCGGCAGATGTTGGTAAATCCAGATGGAACTCTATCCCCAATTTCTATGATAGCCATCGGATTTCTACCTTGTGTTTTAATGGGTAGGAGGTTCTGCTTGTTGGTTACCAGAGTGATTGACTGTCTGAAGAGCTCCCTTCTTAATGCTACATCTGCGATTTCACCTTTGGAGAGACTAGGGTTATATCGTTGAAGTTCGTTTTTTCTATCGATGATAAGTTTGAATTTTAATTCTAAAACCCGATGACAGCGTTGAGCAATATAGAGCGAATCAATTTTGCCACTATCAACCATCTGTTTGATGAAATTAATCGATTTAATAGGGTCTGGTGGGAGTAAAAGGATATCAGAACCGGCCAATAGTGATTTGTATTCGGCTAATCCAGCTGGATATTGATTCGTTACCCCTTTCATGTCCAATCCGTCGGTGATGATATATCCTTTGAAGTCTAACTCTTTTTTTAACAGATTGGTGATAATAACTTCAGATAGAGAAGAGGGGAGGTTAGGGGTAGAGTCTATCGAAGGCATTAAGAGGTGACCCACCATTATTCCTATAATACCGGCATGAATACCTTTTAGGAAGGGAGCGATCTCAGTGTTTAGGATGGTTTCTCTATCTTTTTTAATGACGGGGAGGCTATAATGTGAGTCGATGTCGGTATCGCCATGACCTGGAAAGTGTTTTAATGTAGGGAGAATTCCAACATCTTGAAGTCCAAGAGCGTAATGGATAGACTTATCCGCGACGAGGTTTGGGGAGCTACTAAAAGATCGATTGCCAATGACAGGGTTGGCGGGGTTGATATTGACATCGGTAACGGGGGAGAAGTTTATATGAACCCCCAAACCATGCATCATATTGCCAATTCTTTGACCCATTAGACGAATTAGTGTATCGTTATGTATGGCACCCAATGTCATAGCCTCAGGGTAATTGAAGGTGCTGTCTAGGCGCATCCCAGGGCCTGTTTCAGCATCCAGAGCAACCAAAATGGGAACCTGTGATTTCGACTGCCATCTATTGGTCAACGCTTTTTGTCGGTAGGGAGTGCCTTGAAAGAAACAAACTCCACCAATACCCTGGTTGATGACAAGAGAATCAATAGCTAAAGCATGAGTTTCGGGTCTGTTGGAGTAGGTTCTGATCATCATAAGTTGGGCAATCTGCTTTCTTATTGTCATGGTTTGAAGCACTGAATCGGCCCATTGGCATGCTTTCGAGTTTTGTGCAAAAACCTCATTGATAGAAGAGCTTAGCATAGCAGCTAAAAAGAGCAGGGAAAGTATGATGCGTCGCATATAAGTCAATGGCTTGTAGTTTAACGTAATTCAAACTTACGATTTTCTGGGATATATTTCCCCCCTTTTCGAGGTCTTATGTAAATGTTTTAAAATCTTTAGGATTAAAGAAGGTGGTAATGTGATGACTGGCCTGACGCGGGTTAATATTGAAAAGTGGCAGGTGAGGGGAGGGAAATAGTTGGATTTTGGTAAAAAAGAGATAATTTTAAAATTCATTTAAACCTGTTGCCTATTGATCGTTCAAAGCATAAACCGAAAATAGATAGAAGCGATTTGGGACAGAGTAAGACAGATGAGAGGATCATGGAATTATTGGGTTCACCTGCTACGATAGAGGCAGGGTATCGTCTGTTGTTAAAGACTTATCGCGATAAGATCTATTGGGTGGTTAGGAGAAGTGTAATCATTCATGATGATGCCGATGATATTACTCAGGAAGTATTTCTTCGTGTTTGGAAAGGGGTACATCGATTTAGAGGTGAATCGGCGTTATTTACGTGGTTATACAGAATATGTATAAATGAAGTTTTAAGGTTTTTAAATCAAAGGAGATTAAAAGTAATGGTGCCTTGGAATGATACGGTTGATCGAATGGCTCACGCTTTAACCAGTGAAGGAGGTTTCAATGGGACAGAAAGTGAGCGTCGGTTAATACAGGCTATTACTACCTTACCTCCAAGGCAACAGATGGTCTTTAATTTAAGGTATTACGATGAGATGCCTTATGAAGAGATGGCTGAGTTACTTGGGGTTTCTGAAGGAGCTTTAAAGGCTTCTTATCATCATGCTTTTAATAAAGTAACGGATATAATTAAACAAGGTTAAACTTTAATGATATTCAGGAGTCTAATATTATGTTGTTGTGCGTAATTGAGTTGGGTCAATAAATATGACTTTAATTCAAATATCGATAAGCAAAAAGGTTATATAATATGAAACGAAATAAAAAATCAGTAATTCCGGATTTTAGGATGGGTGAGTCAAAAGAGGCTCTTCCTCATGCTCGGGAGGCGTCTAAGATCTATCGGGTTCACGATGACTATTTCGATCAACTTGAAGAGAATGTCTTAGAAGGCCGGTTTAAAAGTCAGGTTCCGGTTAGAAAATACATAAAGATTTCTGCAGCAGTAGCGGCTATACTAGCGGTAGGTTTATTGATCAGTCGGTATACCTTTAATGCAACTGACAGCTCGGTTATTGCTACACCCTCCGAGATAGCCTTAGAGAAGGTTCCTTCAGACTTAGATATTAAGTTGGCTGTGGTGGGGGATGAGATTCTTGAACAGGCTCTACAAAATGATTCGGTTCATGTAGATTATGGTAGTCGCGAGTGGTTGGTAGATGAGCTTTCGCAAATTCCTGATTCCTCGCTAGCTGATTACCTGCTTTTACAAAACACCTCGTTAACCGAAATGGCTGCATATATGACAAATTGATACTTTTTATTAAATAGAACCAAACAATGAGACTAAAACTAGTATTAACCGGGCTCATGCTTTTCATGATCTTTGGATTGCAAGCCCAACCAGATAAGCTACCCCTGGATGGCAAGGTCTTAAAGGAGATTAGGAGTCAAAGAGTTGCTTTTATCTCCACTCGATTGGACTTAACTCCAGAAGAGGCTCAAGCTTTTTGGCCTGTCTATAATGACTATTCAGCCAAAAAAGAACAAGCTATGAAGCAACGGCTTCATGATGTCTTTAGTGAAGGGGGGAAGGATCCGATGCGTGTTAGCGAGGAGGAGGCTTCTAACCTTATCGATGAAATGATCAACGAACAGACTCGAATGGCTAGCCTTGAGAAAGAGTTCGTGGGTCAATTACGAAAGATAATCTCTGCTAAGAAGATTATAAAACTCTATTCTGCTGAACATGATTTTAAACGTGAGATACTTAATACAATGAGAAACAGACCCAAGGTCAGAGGAGATAGAGGACCTGGTCGGTAAGTCAAATGGTTAGGTTTGTTAAAGTAGAATAATACTATTGCTATCTTAACACTCAGTTTAATTGATTTTTTAGGTTTTGATTGTTAATGAAATTAAAAGGCGCTTCCAGAAAGGGTAGCGCCTTTTGCTTCGGTAGATTCTAACTCTTTCTTCTTATCTCTTCGCTATCCCTTCGCTACCTGTCCGTATCTTCTGCATATAGGTGTGATTTATTTTTCCTTTTTGTCCATAAAAATTTGGAGAAAGAGCGAAGAAGATATGGAGAGGAGGCGGAGAGCTCCAATTTTAGGCAAGAAAAATGTATTGGCATTATTGATTGGCATTAGGCTACAATGCCCGAGCTTTGGAGATGAATAGTTGCAAGGCTTCCATTTTTAGTGGGTCAAGCAGGAAGTCAATATTGATACTTAGATAGTTTAGAGCCTCCTCTTTGGAGATTAATGCATTATTATTGATATGGTCAATGGCCTCTCTTTTTCTGGCAATTCCCCAACTTAATGCTTCGTTTAGCTGGTCTATCTGTTTGTTATGAATAGGTTTATTGGTAGCCCAAACCGCAAAGACAAAAGGGAGACTTGTGTATTGATACCAAGCTTCTGATAAGTCGGTGACAAATTCAAATTGAGGGGAGAGGTTGAAGGTTTTATCGCCAATAGCAACCATTGCATCGGTGGGTTGCAGTCCTAATGGCATATCATTCATTGAGTACCACTCGGGTTTTATATTCCAGAAGAATTTAGCTAAAACTTTGACCAGCATGACAGAGGTTCTGGAGTCGGTATCTAAATAGATTCGTTTGATTTGGTGTAACGGAGTATGCGATAGCAAAAGAACCGTTTTAACCTTTCCATTACTACCAATGCAAAATTGGGTGATGATGTCAAGGTTATGTTCAGGCTGGATCATTACGCCTACAGGAACTAAAGCAATATCTGTTTGTTTTTTTAGGAGTTTAGCGGCGCAAATAGAGGGTACCTCAAGTGCTAATTCATGATTTTTTAGTATGCCAGAGTTTGATAATCCATACACCATTGGAATGGTGTTTAGGTAGGATACGGTGGTAATTCTTAGTGGATTATATTGCATGGTTGCCGTTAATTAGAATCAGGTGGTTTTAATCCCTGTTTAGGAGAGGAGGTTGGCTCCATTTTCCCTGAATCAGGGTTTCGGCTGTCGATATCTGATTTAAGCACCCACATGTTGTTTTGCCATAAGAGTGCATCAAAGATATTGCCGGCCACAAGATTAAAACTTGGATTATTTTTTAATTTATTATTTGAGGATACTAAACGATCAAAGACGATCATAGGTTCGATTCGTGCGACTTTATTTTTTGACCACCATGTTTTTTTGTAGTAGGTCTGTCTTTCATACCTGAGACTCAATGAAGTGTTTCTGGCATAGGAAAGAATAAAACGACTCTGTCCAAAAGGGAATTTCTTCAGGCCGAAATGGGGAATGTTATTTTTGTCAAACCAGAGGATGTCTACAACTTTGCTCTGCCAGAGTGGTTCAGAAGAATTCCACCCCAGTAAAGTATAAAGCCTTTTACCACTGGCTCGGGTCTCAATGATCTTGTAATAGAGAGCACCTGGCCAGTCTCTTACTTCAGCAATTTTATTTTTACGGTCTTCTGTTAAAGGCAATGAATCATAAAGTTGGTAGATTGAATCTTTGGTTTGGAGGAGTCCACAACAGATGAAAGTAGTTTTCCCGGTTGATAGTGGCCAGAGGAGTAGTCTAAACGAGCTATCGGAAGGAGTCAGAGATCCAATTTCTTGAGGGAAGGTTATTTTTGATGGAAACTGAGAGAGAGGAAGCTGGTCTTTTAAAAGTACATAGAGTGAATCATTGGCTACCCTCTTATGTTTTAGAGGTGATTGGCTTCTAAGGACGTTTAAGAAATGGGTTAATTTGGTTTCATTGGTTATCTGGAATTGGCAGAATGTTGAAATGGGCAACCATAGAGCCAGAAGTAAAAAGAAAAAGAAGAGATGGGATCCTCGATTTGTCAGCATACTATAATGGGTATTACTTTACCAAATAACGGTTCGAAATTATGATTATTTTCGCATTTATGAATCAGGAAGAATTAGATAGACATGATATTGGTAGCGCATTTGTGCGATTAGGTAGAATATTGGAAGGTTATCTATGCGATAAGCCAGATGTGAATGATACGTATAAGAAAGTTTTAGACGAAGCGGTATCACAATCCATAGCTACAAATGGTTGGTTTACGTTGGAGAGTATAAGGCAATCGTTAGGGGCTATAAGCTATATGTTGAGAGAAGAGGCTATGAGGCAGTGGTTGGAAGGCTTTGAAGGCCGGAAAATGGCTAGTCGGTTACGAGTAGGGGTTGTGTCGGCGGGGAATATACCTGCGGTAGGATTTCACGATTTTCTTTGTGTTTTAATATCAGGGAATCGGTATGTTGGTAAGTTAAGTCGTGATGATCAGTTTCTGATGCCTGCATTTGCGGTGATTTTAAATGAATTGTTACCTGGTTTAGAAGGGTATATTCAGTTTTCTAACGAAAGGTTAAAAGAGTTTGATGCAGTAATCGCCACAGGGAGTGGAAACACGTCACGTTATTTTGAGTACTATTTTGGTCAATATCCAAGTATAATCAGGAAGAATCGAAGTTCAGCCATTGTTATAACCGGTGGTGAAGAGCGGTCTGATTTAGAGGCATTTTGTTGTGATATATTTGATTATTATGGGTTAGGATGTCGTAATGCTTCGATGGTTTTATATCCGGAAAACTATGATTTAAAGAATCTGATGGATGTTTTATCAGAGAGGGGAGAGGTA
>CAYUII010000036.1:0-36602 GCA_964444785.1 uncultured Bacteroidales bacterium
TTGATGAGGAGTTTTGGAATTCCATTTAGGGTGTCCCAGTGTCGAAGTCAGGAAATAGGAGGGAGACTCATCCAATTAGTCTGGATTGTGAGAAAGCCTCAATTGCGGCAAGTAAAAGAACTATAAATTGAGGGTTTTAAATCTATTTCGTCTTTTTACATATGATTATGTAAAATGGATAGTTTTCCTGTACTTCTTGTATTTCAATAATTCCGTAGTCTTTGAATTCTATTTGGATTGTTTCCAAATCATAGAAGAAAATACTTACACCACCGAACATTTCAAAGCGATCTTCACTGATTAGAGTGCCTTGTCCATATGAACTAGCTTTTTTTGTAATGGCTGTGAATATCATCATGCCATCTTTTCGTAGTTGGTTAAAGCAATCGCATAATAGTTTTTTTCTCTCTTCTTTGTCCAGCAAATATATAAGGCCATAGCAAAATATCCCATCATATATTGACTGATCAAAAGGCATTTCAGTGACTGATCCTTGATATATTCTCAGTTTGTTTCCAATATGCGTTGATGCTAAATCAATAGCTGTTCTGGATATCTCTATACCGGTAACTTCCATTCCGTTATCTAGAAATATTTTTGCATTTCGACCGTAACCAATACCGGGAATTAAAACGCTCTTAACGCAATTTTCAATGAATAGATCTTTGGCTCTAACCGCTGATTTTGCAGGGTCTTCTCCCCACATTTCGCCCTTATCTTTGAACGCTTCTTCCCAAAATTCTGTCATAATGATTCTTTTAAAAGGAATTAAACGAGGTCTCTATAAAAAAGTTAGAAAATTTGCCACTGAGTATGTCTTGTTATTTCTGATCTGTATTATTGATAAGAAAACTAACATGCTTGATCTTTTTCCTGTTGTACGTATAGGTAATATGAATATAGCCATCCTCGCTTTGAATTATTGCGGGATAGCTAAATTCACCGGTAGGTTCATTCTCTAACTCCATAAGAACTTGCCAATTAAACCCATCAACCGACCAGTAGAGGTTTAATTTATTCCTGCCTACCTCCCATGATTCACCCCTTTTCATGGGATTATTGACTAATAAAAATAAACCCGATTGAGTTCTGATTGCATCAATTCCGGCATTGGGATGTGTTACATCAGTTGGCGTAATCTCAGACCATGTTAGTCCTTCATCATGAGACCAACTCTGCATAATGACGTTTTGATCACTTCTTAATAAGGCCTGTATTTTACCATCAGGATATGCTAAAAGAGTTGGTTGAATGACTTTAATCTTGATATCTGAAGGGATTTCGATTCTAGTCCATGTTCTACAGTTATCAATGGACCTTTCTATGTGGGCCTTCCATATTCCGGTGGGGGATTCAGTACTTGATGGACTCAGAACGATTCCTGATTTTAGTTTAATAGGCTTATTTCTTATAGGGCCAAGGATACCATCGGGTAGTCTTGTCTCTTTTGACCAGGTTTTTCCTTGATCAAAGGAGTGTTTAAAGAGCCCCCACCATGAGGTAGGATTTGGTCCAACTTTGTAAAACAGAAACAAGCTATCCCCTGCATTGAAAAGAACAGGGTTCCAGGAAGGATATGATAGGGTATCATTAATCAGTCCGTCGGCTACTTTACAAGGTGTTGTCCATTGCTGCATGATCCTGCGTGAGGTGTAGATAGAAACATCAGGACTTCTTTCGTATTTGCCACCAAAGAAAGCTACGAGTAGTCCCTCTTTTGTCTCGACGATTGAAGAGGCATGACAGGATGGGAATGAGGCCGAATCAAATATGTATTCTTCTGATAGGGATTTTATTTGAGGCTTTACTCCTTCTTTTTGTGAAAAGCCAAAACTATCTGATAACACAATTACTAAAAAAAGGGTGAGGAGAAGAGAAGTTTTTTTCATAGTGGCTTGTTAGTAGGATGTGTTCTATGTGGTTTTTTTGAGCATAATCAGAGTCATTGTTAATTCTAGCATTGATTCGACAAAGGTTAGGAGGAGTGATTATTTCAAATGTACGCAATGAAATAATATTTGCTAAGGATTGTGAGAAACTGACAATGAATAGCAATAGTTGAATTGTCGATTTTATCAAAAAAACGGTTAGGAGAGAGTTTTTGTGCGTTTAATGTTATGGTAAAGTATAGTGTTACTATTCGGGTTTTTGTCCGACAATCTCAATTTTGTTTTCATCTAAATTATACATATAACGCTGATTAGTTGCAGTACATAAAACAGTAAATGTTTTCATTCCACATCCAGGGGCATATAATCTAAAAGTGCATATATCTGTAGCTGAAATGTATGGAGTAGTGGGTAAATGTGAATGAACCGAGGAGATTACCTTTTGTTTTTGTGAGGTTTGAGCTTTAATTGGGATTATTATTGAATGGAATTTCTTCCAACTAGTGATTTTCCCTGTTGAATCTGCATTTTAATAGGTTTTAGAATTGGTTGAGAAAACTCTTGGGGTCTTATAACCCCTTCATTCATCTTCGTTTATTTTAGAATAATCAAATATAGGGCTTTTGTTGGAGGATTCGCTCTTCGCTTCTTCTTCGCTTCTTCTTCGCTTCTTAATCGTATAGGATAAGATTTTTTTCTGTTTTGATTAGGTAGTCTGTGATGGTAGCCTGTTAAGTAAAAAGAATTTCTCTTTAATGATCAAGTACATTATGTTTTGATTGCTTGTTATAGACAAATAGGAGTTAATCAAAAGAACTCCAAAAACGGTTCGGGATGGCTACCTAATTGTTCGTTAAAAATAGGTTGAAGTATGGAGAGGGAGCGAAGAGGAATCGGAGAGGTAAGGTATCTTATTTAAATTTGGGCTAAATAGTGTTACCGGTATTGTCAGTTTTACGAATGAGATAATTTTGTATTGAAATCAATTGAACCAACAATTTAAATTAACAACCAGCTTACACCCTATGCACCGAATAGAAAAACACCCCATTCTGGAGGTACCGGTAGTCGATGAAGTAACATTCACCTTTAACGGAAAAGAAGTCAGAGGACAAAAAGGATTTACCATTGCAGCAGCCTTACATCAGGCCGGTTATCCTGTCCATAGCCACAGCCTACAAAACCGTGAACGAAGCCTTGAATGCGGTATTGGCAAGTGTGGTGCCTGTGAAATGTTAGTTGACGGGCAGATAAAGAGGATTTGTATTACTAAAGTTGATCAAGTCAACACGGTTTCCGAGATACCCAAAGAGTATAACCCGGGTGTTATTGACTATCAAAAGCAAGAGGCAGTGAATGTCTATAAGACACCGGTTGCTATCATTGGCGCCGGGCCTGCCGGTCTAGCGGTTCGTGAGTTCCTAAACCAAAATAACATCCATAATATTGTTATTGATAATAATGATAAAATAGGTGGTCAGTTTCTTATGCAGACTCACCAGTTCTTTTTCTTTGAGAAGGAGAAGAAGTTTGGTGGGATGCGTGGTTTCGATATAGCAACAACTCTCGCCGGCGCTGATGCAGATGGAATTTTCCTGAACTCAACGGTTTGGGATATCCTTGAAGGGAAAAGAATTGCTGTGAAGAATATAAAGACCGATGAGGTCTATTATGTAGATGCAGATTATATGGTGGTTGCCACTGGTGCAGTCCCTTTTATGCCCACTTTCGAGAATGACGATGTGCCGGGCGTCTATACAGCCGCAGTCGTTCAGAAGATGATGAATAGTGAGTTTACTCTCCTTGGTAAAAATGTTCTTACCGTTGGGGCTGGTAATATTGGTTATCTCACGTCATATCAACTTATGCAGGCAGGTGCCAACGTTAAGGCCATCATAGAGGCTCAACCTTTTGAGGGGGGATTTCCTGTTCAAGCTAATCGTGTTAGAAGATTAGGTATACCAGTCCTCCTTTCCCATATCCTTGTAAAAGCCATTCCTAATGCCGATAATACCGGTATCATTGGTGCCGTAGTTGCTCAATGTGAAAACTTTAAAGCAGTACCTGGAACAGAAAAAGTAATTGATGGGATTGATGCTATAAATATCTGTACCGGTTTGGTGCCAGATGATCAGCTGCTCTTAAAAGGTAATGAGATTTTCGGCCGTAATTGTTTCGGAGCCGGTGATGCTATTCGTATTGGTGAAGGGACAAGTGCTGTGCTCAGGGGACGGCAGGTAGCCTTTGAAATTCTTATGGACATGGGGCTCAGGGTTAAGTATGATGATTACCTCTCCATTAGTAAAGAGTATATCGATTCTCAGCAACATCCTATAAGAGTTCTTGAAAAACCATTCCTTCCTACCAAAGAGAGAATGGAGTCGAAAGGTTTTGTTCAGATAGATTGTCTATATGGTTTTGCATGTAACCCATGCGAATTTGCTTGTCCTCATGGTGCAATCACCAAGACCTCCACAAATACAACTCCGCAAATAGACTTTGAAAAGTGTATCGGTTGTATGGACTGCGTATATCAATGTCCGGGATTGGCAATTTTCGGATATAACTTGAAGAAAGAGTGGTATTTCTTACCTGTGGAGTATGAGGTAGCCGAGGGTATAGAGGTCTATTTAGTGGATAATAGTGGAAAGAAACTGGGAGAAGGGTTGGTTGAGAAGATCTTAAAGAAACCCAATAAAACCAATGTTGCCCGTGTGAAGTCGTTGAATATTCAAGGGGAGGAGATGACTAAGGTTAGAGGGTTTATAGCCAAAGATCGTTATCCAGAGCCATTTGAGATGCTACCCGCTGATTCTGAAATTAAATCGGAGACCTATGTCTGCCATTGTGATGATGTTAAGGTTGAGGAGATCTTACAGATAGTAGGTGATCGGAAGTTTATTTCCGTTGATGAGATTAAACATACAACCAGACTTGGTATGGGGGCATGTCGTGGAAAGCGTTGTATTCCGCGATTGAAGCAGATGATAAGAAACTATGGGATACAGGTTGTTGGAGAAGCCACTCCACGTGGTCCACTTTCTAATCAGCTCTCTATGGGCGAACTCTATCCGCGTCCGGTTCATGAGAAAGTAATTGCACCTAATAAAAAGGGTCTTACTTCTAAAGAGAAGGTAAATGTTATTATTGCCGGTGGCGGAATGGGTGGTAGTGCGCTTTTCCGTTATTTCAGTGAGGCAGGGCTTAACCCTGTGTTGATTAACTACGGAAGAGGAGCTTCATGGCGTAATATAGCTGGTGGTCGTCCCAATTTCTCTTTACCAGAACTGAGCGATATTGCCGTTAAGAACCTTGAGATCTTTAAAGATCTCCAAAGGTTACGAAACGTAGACTTTAGGCCTATAGACTATGTTACATTTGCACATAATGAGCAGGTATATAGTGCTTTAAAGGCATCCATGGCTTGGAGTGATGCCGAGATGGTTGAGCCAAAAGACTTCCAAAAGAGAGTTAGTCCCTATTTTAACCCCCAATTGGATACTTATCAGGCTGCATTAATTACCCACAATTGTTGGCAAGCAACTCCAGGGCGCGTGATCGATCTGATTCGTCAGATAGGGATTCAGAATGGGGGTCGAATTGAGGAAGATTGTCAATTGATCGATGTTAAACGAGATGGCAAGGGTTATAATGTTCTTGTCTTAACTCATGAGAAGAAGTATATAGAGTTTTATACTGATCATTTTGTTAACTCTCTCGGTCCGGAAGGGGATAAGTTTGCACGGATGCTAGGCATTCAGACAGGTCAATATCCTGTGAAGCATCAGGCTTTTATTACCCGCCGATTACCCATGTTAGGCGTTAATGGGGTCCCTCTTCCTATGCTGATTGACAGACGAAATTATAAGGGCTTTGTTGCTGTTTATGGTCAACAACTAGGGGAGACTGGCCAAGTCATTGGATGTGCATCTCCAGCAGTTGATGCTGCCGAGACGCAGAAGAACTTAAAGATTAACTCAAAAGAGTTCTTAGAGATCGTCTCTGAGATATTTGTAGATTGGCTGCCGGAGTTGTCAAGTGTTGGGTTCCAAGCTATCTGGGCTGGGTATTATGTCGAGCCTCGGATGTTAATTGATCCTTCGGTAGGACTATTTACAGGTATGAGAGGACAAGGATTTATGCTAGGGCAGTATCTGGCGAAGATGTATGTAGACAGCTATCTGGGGAAAGAGGTTCCAGAGTATTTTAGCCGATTAGCTGTTACTGGAGATGGCCTGCTTGAAAAGGCGTTTAAATAGCCGATATCTTTGTTGCTTGTGACGAAGTAATAGTACTGTCGATTTTTGAACCACGAAAGGCACGAAAGGCACGAAAAGAAAGAACGAAATCTGCTAGAAGATAAGTTTCGTGTTATTCGTGTTTTTCGTGGTTCAAAAAATACCCGAACCATCCTCAATAAAAATTTCGTGCTATTCGTGGTTTTAGTGGTTCAAAAAATACCCGAACCATCCTCAATAAAATTTCGTGTTATTCGTGTTTTTCGTGGTTCAAAAACAATGACACACAACACTATAGCAGAATCGAACAGCTGCACTGTAGTAGATAAATTCACCAAGTACATAGACTTTTTGCTTTAAAAATGTATTAAATTTGTTACAAACTATCGTTACTAAAATATAGAGATATGTCGGATTGGATTGAAGATGCCGAGCTTGGCAGAAACCCGGATGGTGAGAGAGAGCAGTATCAAGAGTCTATTGAGCAAAAGAAGCAGGCCGTACAAGTTAACGTTGATAAGATTGGACGGCAATTTGATGAATTTACTGCCAAAGTTGCTATGTTGGCTTTACGGGTGAATAAGCTACCCGAGGGTCATCGACCTCCTATAGGCGATATCTCTTGTTCTAGTAAGAAATCACACCTTAATAACCATTTGTTTGTTTGTACCTCAGGTCGACGCATCGTTGAAAAAGAGGATGGAGGGCTCTTTGGATTATTCTCTTCTGTTACACGTTACAAGCAAGTTAGGGTTGTCTTTTTATCTATATCAAGGAAAGAGGGTTATGTAGACATAGAATACAAGGATTATTTATTGAGAAAGAGACGTTTATCATCTGCTTATGGGGATGGCGAGGGAAAGCAGACCAATGTTCATGAGTTATTTCATATTCCTATTGAGCGATTAAATGACCAAGCAGTCAGATCTGTAATAGACTGGCTAGCTCATAAAGGAAACGAAGATACTTTACCATTAACCTAAAGCATCAAAAGAGAATAAGCGCGATATAGTACAGGTGAGTTAAAGATTCTATTAAGCCAGAATCTATAGCCAATTCTGCCGTCGGAAGAAAATCATAAAGATTGCAATAACAGCAAACATAACGCCCACAAGCATTAAAAATGCAAGTTTACTCTCTTGAAGTGGGAGAGGGACATTCATACCATATAATCCCGTAATAAAAGTAAGAGGTAGAATGATGGAAGAAATAATGGTTAGTGCTTTTATTATCTCATTGGTTCTATTGGTCTGAAGGGAGTCAAAGGTTTTGGAATAGCCCTCAATTAATTCGGAGTAATCTTCAATTAAGTCCCACATTTTTTGGATATAGTCTAAGATATTGCTCCAGTATTCTTCCATGTTC
This sequence comes from uncultured Bacteroidales bacterium, assembly GCA_964444785.1. Lineage (GTDB taxonomy): Bacteria > Bacteroidota > Bacteroidia > Bacteroidales > TTA-H9 > JAJTBW01. The sequence continues at coordinate 7,493 of CAYUII010000036.1, forward strand.
TCGGCGAAGCCATCTATTTCCCCTGTCTCAAATTTATTAAAGACGGGCAACTGAGGTTTAAAGATAGTATTCAGCAGGATAATATTCTTTCTTGTAATACTAATTCTCTCAATGGTTCTTATTGCTCTACGTTCGAAAAGATCGCGCCCGGCACTATCTACATTGTCTCCAATGCATCTGATTAAGACATACGTCTCTTTCATTAATTGTTCGAGAATATGGTATAGTAAAGCATCAGAAGTGGTAATCTCCAACTCTTCTTTGCTTTCTATTTGGGTTTTAGTGTTTCTGAATAACTCGCTAACCACCCAGTGCGATTTCCCTAAGGTTATTATATAGTTTTTTCCCCAGAAAATTTTCTCTTCACGAGTACGAAGGAAGGTATTGGTTTTATCGAAGTAAGGGAAGTGAAGAATTAGAAAGTAGTAATCATCATAGACATCGATCTTAGGCCGTTGATTGATTAGACTTCGACAGTCCTCAATATCTAATGGATGGAAGTGAAAATTATCTTTCAAATATTGAAGATCTTCCTCCGAGGGGTTGAGAACATGGTGCCATTTTAGCGTTCCCATTTTAATGGTTTCAATCATAGCCTCGTTGATTTAATGATGTAAATATTACAGTCTACATTCCGAAGAAAGTTTTAAATTCCTGGCAAAAATAGGGAATCTAAGGTTAATGGGCTTTTTAATTGTTAATTTATTTTAAAATTGGAGTATGTTAATTTCGGAGTTCAATCCGTTCCTTTTCAAGAATGCAATTATATGGGTATTTAGATCAGCAACTTATGGTATTTAGTATTCATCTTTAGGTGAATCATTGTAACAATGACAAGGGTGAGGTTCATCGTGTCAACCGTAGATACGATGAACCTCACCCTAAACTATGCAGAGAGAACTCAGAGGTTTTTTTTATCTAACTATAGAGAACTTCTTCGTGTAAATCTCTTTTTTTGTTAGGCTGTTAATCTGCATGATATAAAGGCCCTGAGGAAGGGATTTAGTGTCTATGCCTATTGTATTGTTTCCAGGAGCAATCTGTAGGGAGGTCCATTTGATTCCATCAATGGAGTAGATAGAGATCGTGGCACTGTTCTGTGTTTGGTAATCTATTTTTATCTCTTGGCTGCTTGGTGAAGGATATGGGTTTGAGAAATAGTCAGAAGAGTTCTCTTTGTCATCGACTCCAATGGTTAAATCAGCTGCCAATACTTTAAAGTCATCGAAATAGAATCCATCATAGTTATAGGTACTGTTTGATTTTAAAGCGAATCGGATGTAGATAGTTGTATCAAGCCAAGGAGTTAAACTGCAGGTCTCCTCTATAAATTGACTTGCTACCGAGGTGTAGATAGGTAATCCTGGAGCGATATTCGTTCCGCCATCGACAGTGTAAAGTCCTTTAAGTGATGTCCAGTTACTATTATCTATACTGACTTGAAGCTGCACGAAGTCAAAAATTCTCTCTAACTGATGTTTAAATTTGAATTGGATAACAGCTGCACCTTTATCTTTTAAGTTGATTGGGTTCTTCAACTGGATTATATTGTTCTGGTTTCCGCTATAATTACCGACCGGTGAGTCGGTGATTGAAGCAGGAGCCGATGCAAAAACGTAATTATTGTTTCCCCATTTAGAGGAGGTCCAGTTGCTCATATTGTCACAGGGATCATTGAACAGAGGTTGAAGTGGCCCAACGTATCTTTCAATGGTATCGGCATAGGTAATGAACCCATCGCTCCATTTAAGGACAAGTTTATAGGTATAGCCCGAACTAATAGAAGTTGCAAAGGTGACGGGAAGTGAATCAGAAATAGATTGAAGAAGGATGGGGTTGACATAGGTGTTTTTCGAACTGGTGGTCACTCTGGGATCAAGTGACTCCAACCATACACTATAGGTACCAACTTCTGCCTGTCCTAGTCGTTTAAAAGAGTATTTTATAAAACGTACCTCTCCGGCAAGACCTTCAGGTTGAATGAGAGGGGCTGATTGTTTCACTTCCGAATATCTTCCTGCAAGTTTGATTGCAAGTATATTTGAAGGAAGAACCTCTTGGCATAAAGGGATGATTCGATCAGGTTCTGGCCAGAAGCCATCAATGTCACTGCCCATTTCGGGAGTAAAGCCAACAATTTTGGGTTTAAGTGTCTGTTCCCCATACATCCAATCAAGAGCATCTCCGTTTGTATTGTATAGGATTGCTCCAGGCTGGCCATATTTATAGCCATTACTTGCAGTCATTCTATAAGCATACTGTCTGAAGACTGCGCTGTCGGGAGAGCCTTGGTCGGTATAAGCCCATGAATAGAGCCAGAAATTACTGTAACTATGATAATTTAAGCAGACCGAGAATTTTTGATCAATGCAGAAATCACGCATTATTTGGGTTTCTATCTCGCTAAAGGGACTGGTCCCTCTATAAGTATCTGACCAGGTACTGGGTGATGAACCAATATCATCCAATCCCCATTTATACCCATAATTTCTATTTAGATCAACACCAAAGGTGCCATCTCCATTATCAAGGCGGTTTTTGCGCCACATTCCACCCCCATCTGGGTTTGTAAGTTGGTTATAGGTTAGTCCATCGGGATTGACCACAGGAATAAAGTAAAGGGTGGTAGTGTCAATAAGCTTTTTAATTAAAGAATCCGTTTCATAGTTTTCCAGAAGATGATACATGAAGAAAACCAATTGATGAGGTGTGATTAATTCACGAGCATGATGCAAGCCAGTAAACAGCACTTTAGGTTCTTGCTCTTCTACATCTGGATGATTTGAAATCTTCAAATAGTAAAGATGATTTCCATCTACAGTTGATTGGTCAGACACCTTTAATCTTGCAGAGGTGATGTTTGGAAACCTAGCATGCATAGAGTCAAGTTGAGCCATTGTCTCTTCCATTGTAAGGTAACTTCCCATAGACCCATACTTGAAGCCCTGGGGGATATTTACAGGAACAGTTTTGTTGTCAGGAGCATTGTTTTTGAGCCTTTCGCTAAACCATTTTGCGGCATCTTCATGAATGATGGTAAATGATATCCCAGCCTTAGAAAGTTCTGATAAATGAGTTTGGGTGACATATAAGTTAGCCGAGTTGTCCTCGTTACAGAAGATGTCGTCAGATGCTATTCCAAGGGGAGGCAGTTTATCTGAAACAGTATTAAAATGATCAATTTTAATTTTAGACCATTTCTCCGGAGTGTTTTGGGCACTCGCTATAGAAAAACTGATAAGGATTAGGAGAAGAGTTTGAAATATTCTCATAGCAATATTATTAAGGCCATAAAGATAGATCAAACTTTATTATCTCATTACGTGAGGCAGGTTAGAAATCTTGAATAGAGTGCTTTGGTATTCGATTGGTAGATAATTTAGAAATGGACTACTTTTTCCATTGCAAAGTCTCAATAAGATGAGCAATATCTTTTTGCAGAAACTCAATGACAGGTGCAAGAGAGTCATTATTAGGAACAACATTGAAATAGAGGGCTCCACGTAAGAAATTGGCCGAGCTATCGGTTACAAAGAATTGCAAAGGAGATGCTGCTCCACTTCCTGAGATGGTATAAATGGCGCCCCAGACATCGTGTTCTTCTGATGCCACAACTGATTCGTCAATCGCAGAAGCTTTAGAAATATGTCGTGATAAGAAGACGTGATTGTCTTCAAGATAGGTCGCGATATTTCCGTTAACCGCTTTATAGGTAAGAAAGAGGGTTGCTTTATATCTTGGTATATCAATATTAAGCATATAAGGTTGGTTTATGGCCTCTTTTGGAGTCGATAATTTTGCATAAGATGGATATTCGAATTTATAAGGGAACGTACTGTCTAAAGAGATATAGCTTCTTTCTGGCAACTCAATTCGAATGTATCCTCGAGGTTTCGGAGTGTAAGTCTCATCGCAGCTAATTGCGATGGTTAATATTACGAGGAGAGAGATTATGGTTTTAAATTTCATCTTATGATTTTGTATTTTGATACGCTAATGAATAGGTTGAGTTATTTTGAAGGAGATATAGATGGAACCCTATTTTAAAGGTCTCTAAATAATTACTTTCTCAACTGGCCATACTTTTAGGCTTTTAATTCTGCGGCTTTCGATGGCCTCAACAGATACGTTATAGTCTTTAATAATTAGAGCTTCTCCTTTTACAGGGAATCGTCCAAGAATCTCTAGTACTAATCCAGCTAACGTTTCTGCCTCTCCCTTTATTGGATCAAAGGTGTCTTCAGGGATACTTAATATTCGGCAAAAATCATTTAATAAGGTTTTTCCATCGAAGAGATGCGTGTTTGCATCGAGTAGCACATGAAATATACCGTCTGTTTCGGTATCAAATTCATCATTAATCTCGCCAACAACTTCCTCAATGATGTCTTCAAGACTTACCAGCCCAAGAGTTCCTCCGTATTCATCAACAACAATAGCTAAGTGGTTCTTTATCGACCTAAACTCGGTTAGAAGATCTCCTATGTTCTTGTTCTCGGGTACAAAAAATGGTTTTCTAAGTAGCTCAATCCAGTTAAAAGAGCTGTTAGCCTCCAGGTGGGGTAACAGATCCTTTATGTATAAGATTCCCAAGATATGGTCTAGTGAACCATCATAAACAGGAATTCGAGAGTATCCTGATTCTTGAATAAGATGAATGAGTTCGGAAAAGGGGGTTTCCTTGGCTATGGCTGCGATATCGGTTCTTGAGGTCATCACCTCCGAAACTTCCACATCGCTAATACGTACTATTCCCTTTAGAATTCTTATTTCCTCATCAGTCTGAGGTGTCGGACTGGTTAGGTCGATTGCATCCGTAATGTCGGTTACTGATAAGGAACCACTCATTTTAACACTTAATCGGTTATCTAAAAATGAAGATGATTTAACGAGAAGAAAAATGATGGGATAGAAGAGTTTTTTTAATATGAGAAGCAATCTAAAAGTACTTCGTGCCACCGAAAGGCTGTTACGAGTGGCGTATACTTTTGGTAAAATCTCACCGAAGAGTAAGATAAGTGATGTTAAAACGATAACTTGAATTATGAAGGCTAATGCAGGATCATCTTTAAAATTGAATAATTCATCGATAGCAAAACCAGAGATTATAACAATTCCGATATTAACGAAATTATTCCCTACAAGGATGGCAGCAAGTAGGTCTTTTGGCTTCTCTAAGAGACTGACTATTTTGCGATCTACTTTAGAGTCGCTATGTTTAAGCTGTTCTAACTGTGTTGGATTGAGTCCAAAAAAAGCAATCTCAGATCCAGAAATGAGGGCAGAGAGGAATAAAAGAAAGATGATGGAAATAAGATAGAATGCAATGATCGGGGCATTGTCGGCCGAAATGTACAGTAGATTGGGATTGTCTAGGAACCATCGGGTATAATCCATAATGAATGCCTCTGTCTTTGTATTTCTTTCCTATTGTAAGGACATCACAAAATTACACAATCTGATGGGTATTCTGACCTATTATTCTGCTTCGATTGATCTATGAAACTTTGAGACTCGTAGCTTATCATCCTCTATGTTTCTTAATCTTAACATTGGAACCCTATAGCTCTTCTTGAATATTTACTGATTAGTTAGCCCCTAAGACTACCTATCTGCCTTTGTTCAGAGATCTTTTAAAATTGATTATTTGTTTGGGTAGATCAATTCATACCGAAGGGGGAGGTCATAAAAAAAGTCCGAAAGAACTTCGGACTTAGAAAAGAAAGAATTGCTGTTTCTGCTGCTAAGTATGTGAGATAATATCTCACGAATATCATTCATTAAAAAGGCATCTCCTCATTATTATTATCTTCTGCGACCATTGATTTTGTTTCAACAGATTCAGAATAGTTTGAGGAACTTTTACCCAGCATTACAAGATTATCTCCTAAGATTTCTGTAATGTATTTTTTTATGCCATTATCTTCATACGACCGAGATTTGATCTTTCCTTCAAGGTAAACCAAATCACCTTTATGAAGATATTGTTCAGCTATTTCAGCCAGCCCTCTCCAAAGAACGATATTATGCCAATCAGTTGACTCTTGACGATTACCATTTTTGTCTTTGTAGACTTCGCTGGTAGCAAGAGGGAAGCTTGTTTTTTTCCCTGATTCAAATTGTTGTGATTCTGGATCTTTTCCGAGCCGTCCTAGTAGAATCACTTTATTTACTCCGGTTGCCATAAATTAAGGATTTAGTAAATGAATGAATCTAAAAATTGTTTGATATAAATTTCCAATGGCTTCAAATGTAATATTAATATTTAGGAAACAAAAATTTTTGGGTCAAAATAATCAAAATACGTAAATAGCTTACATGTAACTCTACCTCAGTTCTCTATAGCGGCTCTTTCTTAATTATTTTTTTAAGATTAATTAACTCGGTAGAGCGGAGTCAAAGGGTGAAAGGGTTGATAATTGATGAGGAGAGGGGGATGAAAATTCGAGGGGTAACTGAACTTTAGTTAATGTTTTTTAGTTTTAAAGATCAAATCTTATAGAATCACCATGAAAACACCCTCTTTTGACAATACTGAAATAGCTTTTTCTTCACAAGACAATGCCTCGTTGAAGCGGGGATATTTGTTGTTTAAAGCAATCAGTAATCCTTTTTTAGTAAAGTACGGTAATAAGGCGGCAATGGTAGCTTTTAAGTTTAAACTGCCAATTAAATCGATGATAAAGACGACTATTTATCGTCAATTTGTTGGAGGGGAGACCATAAATGAGTGTGAGCCCGTGGTTGCAAGGTTATCTGCAGTGGGTGTTGGAAGTATACTCGATTATTCCGTAGAAGGGAAAGAGAGTCGCGAAGATATGTTAGCAGCGTTTAATGAGACGATGAAGAGCCTGCTATTTGCTGCAGAAAATAAGACAAGAGTTCCGTTTGCAGTTTTTAAGCCCACCGCTTTTATTCCACATGCTGTTTTAGATCGTACCGACGTTGGCGGTCATCTCTCACAAGAGGATCAAGAGGCGATCTTATTTTTTCGGACCAAGGTTGATGAACTTTGTAAGACGGCTTATGAAAAAGATGTTCCGATATTAATTGATGCTGAAGAGAGTTGGTATCAGCCATTCATTGATGATGTAGTTACCTCAATGATGCTTAAATACAATAGAAAACGGGCTATAGTATATAATACTCTTCAGATGTATAGACATGATCGTCTCTCGTGGCTTCAGAACTCACTTATTCATGCTGAATCTCAAAACTACTTTCCGGGGTACAAGTTTGTAAGAGGGGCTTATATGGAAAAGGAGCGTGAAAGGGCGAAACGCTTAGGCTATCCTTCTCCCATTCAACCTGATAAAGCTTCTACGGATCATGATTATAATGCGGCACTAAAGCTAGCAATGGATCATTTAGATAGAGCTTCAATCTTTGCAGGGAGCCATAATGAGGAGAGTATGCTGCTTCTTGCTCATTTGATTGATGAAAAAGGGATAGCACGTAACGATTCACGTATTTGGTTTAGTCAGTTGTATGGTATGAGTGACCATATTAGTTTTAACCTTGCTAATGCTGGATATAATGTTGCAAAATACCTTCCCTACGGCCCTGTAAAGCATGTCCTCCCTTATTTATCCAGGAGGGCAGAGGAGAATACGAGTGTTAAAGGTCAGACAGGACGAGAGCTTACGTTGATTAGTAGTGAACTACGCCGACGGAGTAAACTTTGATTACTAAAAAATAAGGATTAATCTATTGGCTGCATGATTAGCTGTTTTCATCGTGTTAATTTAAAATATGGACTCAGATATTAGGGGTGTGGTTTATCTTATGAAGATATTTTAAGGGAAAAAAGAGGCTGTTGCATTTTGCAACAGCCTCGCGTCGTAAAAGTGATAGTTAGAAAAAATAAAAAAATCGCCATGATTGAGTTTGATTTAAAAAAATGGGGTAAATAATCAACATGGCGCATACGTTTGACTATTCAAATATCCTCCTGAATTTAAATCGGCTGAAAGAGGTATATAACATATAATGATTCTCAGAATCTATATCTAACATTGAGCCCTAATCCATCAGCATGAAAACCTGAATAGTTTATAATTCCGAGCACAGGCCTCCAATCTAGTCCAATTGAAATAGGGATGTCAAATTTGTACTCTAGTCCAACTTCACCAACCGCTCCAATTCCAACCTCATTACCTGCGGTTGATAGGGTTCCCCCAACTCCAGGATAAAAATAGAGTGACTTAACTATCGGAAATTGCCAATTATATAGTCCCGCTAAAGTTAGTCCATCATCCCATAACGCAAGATTTGCATGAATTCTTCCCGATTCAATAGGAATCATTCCGTCAAAAGCGATTGAACTCCCGTATGTATCGCCCAATCGGATACCCAATTCATAACCGGTTTTCTGTGCTTTTACTGTACTACCTAGTGCAAAAAGCACAGCGAGAATCATGAATAATGCCTTTTTCATTGCTTGTAGTTTTTTGTTCCTGCTACGTTAACCTTAAAATTGGTATTCTTTTGCCTTAATCTAAGATACTAAACAAAAGTACTTTTTAATGGTTCAATAGCATCGTGTAGCTGATTTACTCTGGGTTAAAAGGTACAATTTCTATGCCTTTTCTTACCATGAGTTATATATGGCATTGTTTTGGAAAGGTAAAGTTAGTATCCCTTTAAGACTCTGTTCTCTTTAGAACTTTCTACCTTTGTCTCAGCATTGGAAAGAGCCCTAATGATTGGTTTTTAAAAGTCGATACGTTATTAGGTTCTAGCTGTTGAATGGTTTGAAGGAAACTGAATATAAATAAGTATCACATGAAGTTTAAAACAATGATTTTGATGGCTACCGCGGCACTTTTTTTGGCTGCATGTGGTAGTAATGACAGCAAAGACAAGCAAAAAGCAGAAGGGGATGTTAAAAAAGACATCGATGTTCCTCATTTTAATGCCGATTCTGCGTTTGTTTATGCTAAGAAGCAAGTTGATTTTGGACCGAGGGTGCCTAATACAAAAGCAAGTGAGCAGTGTGCATATTGGATGCAAAACACCCTTAAACGATTTACTCCCGATGTACTTATGCAAAATTACACCGCCAAAGCGTTTGATGGAACAGTTCTAAAGGGGAGAAATGTTATTGCTACTTTTAATAAAGAGGCCACCGCAAGGATAATGCTCTGTGCTCATTGGGATAGCCGTCCCTGGGCTGATCATGACCCAGATTTAGCGAATCGAAAGAAACCCATTGATGGAGCAAATGATGGTGCAAGTGGGGTTGCAGTGTTACTCGAGGTTGCCAGACAACTTGCAATTAAGCAACCTAATGTTGGTGTTGATATTGTGCTATTTGATTTGGAGGATTATGGGCCTAATGAGGAATTGAATATTAAGGATTCAGAGAAATGGTGGGGTTTGGGGTCTCAATATTGGTCTCGCAATCTTCATGTTCAAGGGTATCGTGCTCGATATGGTATTCTGCTTGATATGGTTGGTGTGAAAAATCCAAACTTTATGATGGAGGGTATCTCTATGTATTACGCTTCAGATATTGTAAAAAAAGTGTGGAACCATGCAGCTGAGTTAGGGTATGGTCAAAACTTCCCGATGGAAGAGGGATCCCCAATTACGGATGATCATCTTTTTGTGAATACTATCGCAAATATCCCTACTATAAATATTATTCACGTAGAGCGTGATGCTCAGAATGGAACGTTTTATCCATATTGGCATACTATTGGAGATAATATTTCTCAGGTTGATAAAAACAGCCTTGGAATGGTGGGGCAGGTTCTTTTGAGAACTATCTTTTATGAGTTATAGTGTTTAGGGCTCTTCGCAGCAGAGCTTTTATAAATACGAAAAGACCATTTTGATGCTTTGATCCGTCATTACTTAAAGAGATCAAGATCGATATGTAAAAATGTGAAAAGTCCGGTACTTCCCAGTGCCGGACTTTTATGGTATTAACAACGGAGCTTTAGAAAATTGCCTGTAAACAGGCAGAAATAATATCTTAATGTTTGATTTTTCTTTCTTTTGCTACCGGCGTCATCCCTTCCACTTTGCAGGCAGAAGGGACGCCGGCAGTTGTTTTCCCTAACCCATGTTAGCATAGAAACTCTCATTTCTGAAAACTTTTTCTGCTAACTCTGTTGGCTTGTTTCTTTTTAAGAACTTTGCCTCAATCTGATGTTATACTCCCGTATAGTCAGATACTCCCTGTATAACTAATACCGTGCCAAAGTTGTAACTATCATATAATCAATGGATATATAACATCAGTGCTTTAAGGTGTTCGTAAAATGAACAAGAGGTGAGATTCGCCTTGTTAGGAAATAGAACATTGTCTTAAAAAGATACATCACGGGTTTGAATTCATAGTAAAATAAGGGTTATTTGATTCTAGATAAAGAAGGATTGGAAGAGGTAAAACACAAGGGAAAAGAATAAAGAATGATAAATTTGAAATAAAAAACAGATGGTTAGTAAAACGATCACCGGGGTTGAGTATAGCATCAACACAGTAACTGTAAAACAGGCTTTGGAGTTATTAGATAGAGGAGCACGAATGATTGATGTAAGAAGTCTTGAAGATTCCTCAAAAACAACATTTGGGCATAGTTCGCTAGAACGAATACCGATACTAGATCTTCTTGACCTAATGGAGAGTGATAAATTGGATAGGGATGGACTATGGATTATTGTGGATATGGATGGAGAATTGGCGCGTAAAGGAGCAAATATGTTATTATACAATGATTTTAAATCAGTATGTTATTTAGCAGGTGGATTATTACAATGGGGACTAGAAGGACAGGCCTTATCTGGAACAATACCTGAATTACAGAGACTACATGGTGAGAATAGTTGCTGTAGTTGTTCCTGTCATGGCAATTGTGATACTGGATGTTAGTTTGTTTTGACTGCTCATTATAATGAAGAATAAAGGACGAATGACTCTATTAAATGTAGAGTCATTCGTCCTTTATTTGAAATTGGTAAAGGGGAATAGTTATAGATGGTTAGAAGTTTTTTTTGTGGTAATCAAAGATTTGATTTTCGCGAAAATCATAGATAATATTTGCTAATCTTAGAAATAATTCCTGATTATTGTTAGTAAGCCATGCAAGTGCGTCAGGTTTTTTACGGCAGGCATCGGCAAAAATAATGTAGAAATCGAGGTTGAATCTTTTAAGCCATAGATATGCCTGGGGTTGATTGTCGATTGCTGAGTCGAGTGCTGCTAATTCCGGATGGGTTTTAAAGAGGATGTCAAAGGCCTCCTCACTTCCACGAATAGCACTACTTAGTGCCGCTAATTCAGCGTAGCCATTTTCTGTCAGAAAGCGATGGATCTCCTCATTTCCTTTAATTGTCTCGCCAAAGCCAAGGAGCACATTTGTCGGGTATTCCCAAAGAGGTCGTGCCATAACTAGTAAATTTCTGTTTCAATTCCGAGAGATTGAACTTTTCTACCGATTTGATCAAGTTCCTCTTTTGAGATAATCTCAATATTATCGAGAGGGGTATTTCGGGCAATTGGATAGATCATAACTCTTTCGGGGTTAATGATTTTTAAGTGTTCAAGCCAAAGATTTATCTCTTTTTCTGTAGTATTGTCGATGGGTAAACCTGATATATTTCCTCTAAGAAAGAGCGTTTGAATGGTAACATTTCCTTTAAAAGATAGTAATCCAGTAATAATATCTTGAAGAGTGATAGCTGAAGAGGGGTGGTTTATACGTTGGAACATCTCATTGCTCCCTGCATCGAGTTTTAAAATTCGATTTTCAATTTTAAGTAAGGCTGAGAGTATCTCCGGTTTGTTAATTTGTGTGGCATTTGAAAGCACAGAGATTTTAGCTTTTGGGAAATAGTGATTTCTAAGGTTAATAGTGTCATCAATTATTTCATTAAAGTTTGGATGAAGGGTTGGCTCTCCATTTCCGGCGAAGGTAAGGCTATCGGGGATGTTATGGGTGTTAATAAGATCGATGAGTTTTTTTTCCAATAGATTTTTAACCATCCGTCGCTCAGGCATCCCTTTTTGCTCCACTTCATTGAGAGTCCATCCGCATTCACAGTAGACGCAATCAAATGAGCAGATCTTTCGATTACACGGTAATAAATTAATGCCAAGCGAATTTCCTAAGCGTCGACTATAAATGGGTCCGAATATGGTTTCGTCAAATAGAAAAGTATCCATTACTGTTTTTTGTACAAAGGTAGGAGAAGCAGACGAAATTGTCTCTGAGAAAAGTAGCGAAGATAAAAGTGTTAAATTTGGACAATAAAGATTAGAAGATGTCAATCATAGGGGATATTCAGAAACCTGTACAAGAACATATAGACCATTTTGAGGTCGTTTTTCGTAATGCTATTAGAAGCAAAGTCTCGCTGCTGGATTTGATAATGCGTTATCTTACAAGACGGAAGGGAAAGCAGATAAGGCCTTTATTTGTTTTTTTATCAGCAGAATTGAGTGGAGGTATAACCGATGCTTCCCATCGGGCGGCCGCCATGATCGAGTTGCTCCATACCGCTACACTAGTCCATGATGATGTGGTAGATGACTCCAACGAGCGACGTGGTGCTTTTTCCATCAATGCTTTATGGAAAAATAAGATAGCTGTTTTAGCCGGCGATTATCTACTTAGTAGAGGCTTACTTTTAGCTGTTGAAAATAGTGATTTCAGATTATTGCAGATTGTCTCAGCTGCTACGCGTGAGATGAGTGAAGGCGAACTGTTGCAGATTGAAAAGGCTCGTAGATTAGATATAAAGGAGGAGATCTATTATGAGATCATAAGGAAGAAAACAGCCGTTTTGATTGCTGCTTGTTGCTCAGCTGGAGCTTCTTCAGCGGGAGCTTCCGAGGATCAGATTTCTCGAATGTATAAGTTTGGGGAGTTGGTAGGAATGGCTTTTCAAATAAAAGATGACCTATTTGATTATCATAAAAGCAGTCTTATTGGAAAGCCTAATGGAATAGATATTCGTGAGCAAAAGATGACCTTACCACTTATTTATACTTTAAACAATGTTGATAGCTCAACGAAAAGCAGGATTATTAACACGGTAAAAAATCATAATAAGGATAGAGCCAAGGTTGATGAGGTTATTGAGTTGGTTCACAAAAATGGTGGTTTGGAGTATGCTCAACAGAGAATGATCCAATATGCAAATGAGGCGGTATCGCTGCTGTTAAAGTATCCAGAAGGAGAAGTGAGAAATGCTCTTGAAAGATTAGTTGTATATGTTATCTCCCGTGATAAATAGTCATAGGGGAGTGATCTATATAAAGGTGGCAGGATTATAAAAATATACGTTTTACATGGGTTGAACGTTATCATTCTAAAGATATCGGAAATGCGTCAGTTTGTACTTTTTCTCGCTTTACTATCCTGTTTTACAGTTAGTGGGCAGCAGCTACAGATTAATTATTGGGATTCGTTGAATTTGATGAAAAGAGATTCTGGTCTTTTGATTAATCAAAAGAGATCTGGAACTTGGAAGCATTGGTATAATAATGGTCATCTTAAAGCGATAGAAGAGTATAAAAATGGTGAGCCAGTTGGTGTTTGGAAGGAGTTCTTCGACGATGGGGTATTGAGAAGTGAGTTATCTAAAATTGAAGGATCCTCAAAAGAGTACTATTCTTCCGGAAATAGTAAAGCAGAGTGGGTGGTTAGAGCAGGAAAGAGAGAGGGTGTTTATACTGAGTTTTATGAATCGGGTCAGAAATTTAAGGAGTTGATATTTGTTAAAGGTAAAAAGGAGGGGGTTGGCAAGATGTGGCATCTCAACGGTGTGAAGTCTTTTGAGGGATTTTACAGGGATGATAGTCTTAACGGGAACGCTGTTTGGTGGCATCCATCCGGGTTGAAGGATATGGAGGGAGAGTTGAAATCGGATCTCCAGGAAGGGAAATGGATTTATTATCAGGAAAACGGAGCTGTTGGGAGTACCGGTGATTTCTTAAAAGGGAAGCAACAAGGGGAGTGGGTCTATTTCTATCCTGGTGGAGAGATATGGAAGAAAGGGCATTTTGAGCAAGGGCTAAGAACCGGCCACTGGGTGGTGTATTATGAGACTGGAGCTAAGCATCATGAGGGCTCCTTTGAAAATGATAAAGAGGAGGGCTTATGGATTTCCTATCTGCCTTCTGGGTTGATTGACTATAAAGGGTATTTTCATGCAGGCTTGATGGATGGTGTTTGGGAAGGATTTTTCTCGGATGGTCAGGTACGTTATCATCACGAGTATAAAGAAGGGTTAAAGCATGGAAAGAGTTATATGATCTCTGATCGGCGGCTAAAGGTATATGAGGGGGAGTATCGTAATGGAAAGAAGGAGGGCGAATGGATCGAGTATTCTCCCTATGGAAAAGTAAGCCAGCAGGGTAGTTATAAAGAAGATAAGAAGCAAGGTAGATGGATGTTTTATGATGCAGCAGGTGCTCTTGTTCGTGAACAATCTTTCAATGCTGATCTTCCTCATGGACTCTTTACCACCTATTACCCTGACGGGAAAATGCAGAATAGAGGTAATTACGCTTATGGGCAACAACATGGGATCTTCACTTATTGGAATAGTACAGGGGTTAAGGCGATGGAAGTCGAGTTTGTAAATGGGAAAAAGGTTCGAACCATTTTACAACCCAAAAAATAGCTAGTTGTTACTGCGTTTATCAAAATAGCTTCCTGTTACTTTTTATCCATTTTTAGGTTCGATTGGTTGCTCTCTCTAGAGTAAAACCGAAAGTTGTTCCAATTCCAAGGGTACTTCTTACGTTGACTGTTTGTTCGTGTGCCTCCATGATATGCTTTACGATAGCAAGTCCAAGCCCTGTTCCTCCTTGTTCACGAGAACGAGCTTTATCCGTACGATAGAACCGTTCAAATATCCTTCCAAGGTCTTGTTGGGCGATTCCCGGTCCATTATCGGTTACTTCGGCTAAGATGTTTTCATCCATATCGAAGAAGCTGATTTTAATACGACCATCTCCTTTCTTGCCATACTTTATCGCATTTTCTATAAGGTTGGTTAGAACCTGGGCGATTCTGTCGCGATCGGCTTTAACCCATATTGGATTGTCATGAGGTTGCGCAAAGTAAATGGTCATTCCTTTTTTCTCAGCTTTCATCTCTAAAGATTCAACGACCTCTATTGCCAGAGCGGCCAGATCAAACCTACTAAGGTTTATCTTTAATTCATTGGTTTCAAGTTGAGTAATGGTTTCAAGATCTTCAATGATCGCAATCATTCTATTGATACTCTTCTCTGTTCTCAATAAATAATCTTTATTGATTTGCGGGTCATCCAAGCCCCCATCAAGCAGGGTTAATACATATCCTTGGATGTTAAAGATTGGGGTTTTAAGCTCATGAGATATGTTTCCGATGTATTCACGCCGATAGTTTTCAAGCTCTTTTAGTTTGTCAATCTCAGCCTTTTTATTAGTACTCCATTCTAAAACTTCTTTATTAACCCGGTCAATGGATTCGGGATCTGGAAACTTCATTGCGTTTCCTTTTTCTGTCTTTTGTTGATGGATTGTTTTGTAGATCACCCTGATTTTCTCATTGATCTGCTTGTTGATTAGATAGTTTGTAAAAAAGAAGGAGATCGGTAAAGAGATCAAAGAACCTGCTAACGCAGGAATTATATGGTTGCATCCAGCAACCATTCCGGATATATAGACAGAGGCAAACACACTTACGGTTGTGATGACCGTAACGTTGCGAGCTATGTTTTTTGAATCTTGAAATTTCATTTTTCTTTAGTGGGAAAAGATTTTGCAATTTCAAAAAAGAGAAGAGAAATGAGGTTAAGATAACATCAAGAAACGGTTATTCTAAAAAAATATACAACAAAACTTGCAAGGAAGTTCAGATCAATGAAGAGCTTTATAGGATCTGATAAGATATAAATTTGAATAGAGTAAGAGTAAAGATTTATCCCGAAGTGGCTATAAGGAAGGGGTGATCAAATGGGATAAATCTAGGCAGTAAAAGGTTAAATAGATTCGTATTTATAACCTACCCCTTTAACGGTTTTTATATTCTGAGTATCTAGTTTTTCTCTGATTTTTCTAACATGAACATCGATGGTTCTATCGCCAACAACGACATCGTTTCCCCAGACTGAGGAGAAGATCTCATCGCGTGTAAAAACTTTATTTGGTTTGGAAGATAGAAGTGAGAGGAGTTCAAACTCTTTCCTGGGAAGAACAATCTCTTTTCCATCTTTAATTACAACATATCGCTCTCTGTTAATGGTAAACTCGGTCAATGTAATTTGCGAAACTCCTTGTTCAGCGTTATTGAAAGTTAAGCGTCGTAAAAGAGCCTTAACCCGAGACACCAGTACTTTTGGTTTGACAGGTTTAGTTACATAGTCATCAGCGCCTGCATCAAAGCCGGCAATCTGTGAGTAATCCTCGCCTCTAGCGGTAAGAAAGATAACTATTGTGTCAGCCAGAAATGGTTGCTTTCGTATTTCACTGCAAGTTTCTATGCCATCCATTCCCGGCATCATTACATCTAGAATGACCAGCTGCGGACGCTCCTTTATGGCAAGAGCCAATCCCTCTTTCCCATTAGAGGCAGTAAATACAAGAAATCCCTCTTTCCTGAGATTATAGGAGAGAAATTCAAGAACATCGGGTTCATCGTCAACCACTAAAACTTTGTTTAGACTGGCTTCCATATTCGTTTGATTAATTAGAAATCCTGTATTTGGTAGAATCTACAAATATAAAGTATCTGATGTGGAAAAGATAATGATTTTTTGATTCAATGCAGAGAACTAGATTCGGCGATAGAGCTAAGGAGTCTCTAAATGGGTATTTTGGGTAGATTTAGAATAAAAAGGAAGTCCTTTGAATAGTTTTATAAAGAGAGCAGGAAGAGGCAGGATATTGATTTGATGAAGGGGATAAAAGGAGAAGTTTTTAGCGGCCGAAAATTCCTCAGTTACAGCAGCGATGAAGAAATGGGCTGTGATGCGTTGATGAGAGAGGATATGGGTTAGCGTTTTAAAGAATACAGGCTGGAAAGGAGGATTTAATGAATCAGAGATATAATTGAGGGTTATTTCTTCAGCTACTCGTTGGTATTCGATCTGTGATTCAGATATAGGGATAGGTTGAAGTAAGCCTTTCCAGATATCTGAATGGTCACGTTTGACTAAAGCTATTTCGGAATAGTCATTTTTAAAGAGCAGGAGGTAATTAAGGGTTCTATTTTTAGGTTGTAGTTTCTTGTTTTTATGAGGGAAAAGAGCAATAGAGTCGTTTTGGAGGGCTTGGCATTGAGAATTAAGCGGACAAAGAGTGCATTTTGGATTTTGAGGGGAGCATATAGTTGCACCTAATTCCATTATTGCTTGATTAATTATTCCGGGATTTGCTGTAGAGAAGAGCGGGGATGCAAAGTTGATTATTTTATTCTTAAGGGCATTGGTATTTGAAGAACCTTCAATAGTCCCTAAACGGGAGTAGACTCTGATTGCATTTCCATCAATTGCTGGATAGGGAAGATCGAAGCAGATAGAAGCGATTGCGGCAGCAGTGTAGGGGCCAATTCCGGGCAGAGCGAGAAGATCAAGGTAAGTATTAGGAAAAATGCCATTATAATCAGACGTGATTATTCTTGCTGTTTTGAGTAGGTTTAAGGCGCGGGAATAGTAACCCAGGCCAGCCCAAAGAGCGAGCAAATCGCTTTCAGAAGAGTTAGCAAGCGATTGAATATCAGGGTAGCGATGGAGGAGTTTGAAAAAGTAGGGTATACCCTGATCAACACGGGTTTGTTGAAGGATAATTTCCGAGAGCCAGACACGATATGGATCTTTATTTTCGCGCCAAGGGAGGATTCTCTGGTTACGTTTGTACCAAAGAATAAGAGGGTCTATTTGCTTCATAAGTGTATAAACAAATTTATATAGAGAGGGTTAGAATCAAAAAAAAATAGTTAAGCAGTAGCATGAAATGAAAAATTCTTATCTTTGCAGCCCTGTTTTGAATTTAAACTCAAACCTTTAAAAAGGAAATATACCATGACCAAGGCAGAAATCGTAGCTGAGATCGCTAACAAGACAAACATCGAAAAGATTGCTGTACAGCACATTGTTGAAGCCTTTATGGAAACCATAAAGGGGTCACTTACTAATGGTGAGAACGTGTACTTACGTGGATTTGGTAGCTTCGTTATTAAACAAAGGGCAGAAAAGACTGGCCGTAACATTTCGAAGAACACTACCTTAATCATTCCGGCACACAATATTCCTGCCTTTAAACCTGCTAAAACCTTCGTTACTGAAGTTAAAGATCAGGTAAAATAGTATTAATTGAACGTTTTAAAATTTTAAGTCATGCCGAGCGGAAAAAAAAGAAAAAGACACAAAATGGCAACCCACAAACGTAAAAAACGTTTGCGCAAAAACAGACACAAAAAGAAATAAGCCCTAAGGGCCTGTTTCCGAACGGAATGATTATAATACAATGCCCTCCGGGGCATTGTATTATAATTTTATTTGTCCGGCAGCATTTGCTTCTTAGAAATGCGGCTTAGGTATCGTTCTGTTGGTAGAAAAAGATAATAACTACATAAACCTAAGCAATGTGAACAGGGATCTAATTATTGATTCAAAATCCGGAGAGGTTGAAATAGCCCTTCTCGAGGAGAAAAATCTAGTAGAGCTTCATAAAGAAAAAACGAACAACAGTTTCGCAGTAGGGGATATCTATCTTGGTAAGGTAAAGAAAGTGATGACAGGTCTAAATGCTGCGTTTGTTAACGTAGGCTATGAAAAAGATTCCTTCTTACACTACCTGGATCTAGGTCCCCAAGTTAATTCCCTGATCAAGTTCACAAAAGCAGCAACAACCGGAAAAGGTGATTTATCAACCCTTTCTGGATTCGAACCTGAACCTGATATTGATAAAGCAGGTAAAATTTCACAAGTTCTTACCACCGGTCAATCTGTATTAGTACAGATTGCCAAAGAACCCATAAGCACAAAAGGCCCTAGAGTAACCAGCGAAATCTCTTTCGCCGGCAGATACCTCGTATTAGTCCCCTTCTCTCAACGAATCAGCGTCTCTCAGAAAATCAAAGACCCTGAAGAACGTAACAGATTAAAGAGACTTATCACAAGTATCCGTCCTAAAAACTTTGGAATCATTATTCGCACGGTGGCTGAAGGTAAATTAGTAGCAGAACTTGATGCTGATCTTAGAAACCTCGTCGCTAAGTGGGAATCACTGGCTAGAGCATTGCCTCAAGCGAATGCCCCACAAAAAATCTGTAGCGAGCTGGATCGTACCTCTGCTATTCTTCGCGATCTCTTAAATGAATCATTCAACAATATCCATGTTAATGATCAAGAGATGTTTGAAGAAATTCGTAACTATATCAATACTATCGCCCCTGAAAAGAGCAGTATTGTCAAGTTACACAAACTCAAAACACCAATCTTTGAGCAGTTTGGTATAGACCGACAAATTAGAAACTCTTTTGGTCGTGTTGTAACTATCAAAAGTGGTGTATACCTCGTTATTGAACACACTGAAGCGTTACATGTAATCGATGTCAATAGTGGCCATCGGGTTAAAAAAGAGAATGACCAGGAAACAAATGCCTTGGAAGTTAATATCGAAGCTGCAAGCGAAATTGCTCGTCAGCTTAGGTTAAGAGATATGGGTGGCATCATCGTTATCGACTTTATTGATATGACTCAACCCGCTCATCGACGTAAATTGTATGAGCATCTTAAAGAGCAGATGAGTCACGATAATGCTAAACATACTATCCTCCCTCCAAGTAAATTCGGGTTGGTTCAGATTACTCGCCAACGTGTCAGACCCGAGACTAGTGTCCAAGTGGTCGAAAAGTGCCCTATGTGCGAAGGTACCGGCGAGATTAGACCAAGTATCATGCTTACTGAAGAGATCGAAAACAATGTAAGATATCTGATTCAGGAGCAAAATGAAGAGAAATTTTCTCTGGTTGTTCATCCTTATCTCTTTGCCTATTTACGTAAAGGATGGATGTCAACCCAAATGAAGTGGTTCATTAAATACCGTAAGTGGATTACCGTTCGTGAAAACGCCGATTTCCACCTGCTAGAGTACCACTTCTTTAATTCTAAAGATGACGAGATCAGGCTTTGAAGCAGCTTGTTCGTTTAGAAAAGTTTACTAGATTTATTGAGGGTGCTCAAACTGAGCACCCTCTTTTTTATTTATCCTAATCCTAATTAAAAACTTCAGATACCTTATTGAATTCATGAATTTGACCCACTTTATTATCCGAAAATTATACCCAACCTGGGAAATATAAAAGGAGGGACTTTACAAATGCATATCAATTTTATTAATTTAGCATAATGGAAACAGTAGTAAGTGGCATCCGCCCAACCGGAGAACTGCATCTTGGAAACTACTTCGGTGCAGTTAAGAATTTTGTGAAAATGCAGCATGAGAATAATTGTTACTTTTTCATTGCTGATTATCATTCATTAACAACTCATCCAACCCCCTCCGACCTACAAGGGAATGTTAAAAGAGTTCTAATTAATTATCTCGCCGCCGGCCTCGACCCCGAGGTCTGTACCCTCTACATCCAAAGCGATGTCCCTGAAGTAACTGAGTTATATCTTCTGCTCAATATGAATGCCTACATGGGCGAACTTCAAAGGGTCACCTCTTTTAAGGAGAAGGCTCGTAAACAACCAGACAATATCAATGCTGGGCTATTAACCTATCCTACCTTAATGGCCGCCGACATCCTTCTTCATAAAGCACTGAAAGTCCCCGTAGGTAAAGACCAAGAACAACACCTGGAAATGACCAGAACTTTCGCTAATCGCTTTAATCGGATGTATAATGTGGAATTCTTCCCTGAACCACTGGCTTACAACTTCGGTAGCCAATTGGTTAAGATCCCCGGTCTTGATGGCTCTGGTAAAATGGGGAAGAGTGAAGGCGAAGGAAATGCAATCTTTTTAAGCGATTCTACCGAGATCATTAAAAAGAAAATGATGAAGGCGGTCACCGATAGTGGCCCTACCGTCGAAAACCAGGAAAAACCGGAGGCTATTCAGAACCTCTTCACCCTAATGCAGGTGGTCTCTGATCCTGAAACCTACACCTTCTTCGATGAACAGTATAATGGATGTAAGATTAGGTATGGGGATCTAAAAAAACAATTGGCTGTTGATATGGATCGTTTCGTCGCCCCGCTACGCGATCGTATCGAAGCATTGGAAAATGATAATGATTATTTGAATAAGGTGATGAAAAGAGGAGCGGAGAAAGCTCGTGAAAGTGCAATTAAAACAGTCTCCGAGGCGAGACATATCATAGGATTTAGGAGTTACTAATAAATCTATCATCTATGCAGACTAAAGAACAGGCCCTGACTTGGGTTAATCCATTAATGAAAATGGGTGTTATTGGCTATCTGGCTATGCATGCTTTCCAATTAGGGTATGACCCCGGATTTGAATTGCCTTTCTGGAATGGCTTTGTTCAGGTAATTATCGCTTTAGTCTTTGTTGCTCTCTCCATTATTGTCGTGGCTCTTAAAAGAAGAAGGTTCTATGTCCTTGGATTCTTTCTGGTCTTCGTTGGCTCTCTCTATATATCAATCGATGTCTTGTCAACTCAATCAGGATTCTCCAGACTTCCAATACAATTCCTTCTGATTACCATAAGCCTCTACTTCTTGGCTGTCCCCGCCAGAAGCTCCTCTCATTAATAAACAGTTTTCAAAAAAAGGCCGGTATCTGATTTACTCAGAACCGGCCTTCTTATTTTTAGCGATATCCAATAAGGCAATAGCCTTATCTGTCTGCTTTCATACTTAACCCTATGCCTTAGAGATAGAATTTAATAGATCTTTATCGCCTCTTCCCGATAAGTTTATAACTACTGTTTTCTCTCCCTCCGGTTTTAATCGCAGGGCAAGAGCAATGGCATGAGCCGACTCAAGAGCTGGAATGATTCCTTCTCTCTGCGAGAGAATCTTAAAGGCCTCGTAGGCTTCTTCATCATAGACCGGAAAATAGCTTACTCTTTTTGACTCTTTGAGATAGGCATGTTGCGGACTAATCCCCGGGTAATCCAGTCCGGCAGCCGCTGACCAAGCTGGAACAGGGTTTCCCTCCTCATCGGTCAGGCAGAGCGAGAAGGTGCCTTGAAAAACGGCTGCTCTTCCTAAAGAGAGGGTTGCCGCTGTTTCGTGTAGACGGTCACTCTTTCCGCCTCCTTCTGCACCCAAAAGCCTAACATCCTTATCATCTAGAAATGCACTAAAGATTCCAATTGCATTGGAACCTCCTCCAACAGCCGCATAGATAGAGTCAGGTAACTTCCCTTTTACCTCTAATATCTGTCTTTTGGCCTCTCTTCCAATGACCTCTTGAAAGTATCCAACAATGGATGGATAGGGATCAGGGCCTACCTGCGATCCTAACAGATAAAAACATTGAGGGTTTTGAATGTAAAAATCAAGGGCTGCATCCACTGCATCGCTTAACGTAGCCTCCCCTTTGGAAGTCGATTTGACATCTGCACCTAGAAGCTTCATGCGCTCAACATTGGGTCTCTGACGCTTAATATCTTCTTCTCCCATGAATATGGTGCACCTCATGCCAAATTTTGCGGCTACAGTTGCAGTAGCTACCCCATGTTGTCCGGCACCGGTTTCCGCTACCAGCTCTTTGTAACCCAATGATCTTGCCAGCATCGCTTGTCCTAATGCATTATTAATCTTGTGTGCTCCAGTATGGTTTAGATCTTCCCTCTTTAAAAAGATCTCCTTTCCTGAAAGCCGTGAAAGATTCTCTGCAAAATAGAGCGGCGATGGCCTTCCTACAAAAGTCTTCAAATGATAATCAAGTTCTTGATGAAATGCCTTTGAGTTTATCGCTATATGAAACTCGTGGTTTAACTCATCTAACCTGGCGTTAAGGACTTCCGGCACGAAGCGACCCCCAAAGGAGCCATAGTAGCCATTTTTTGCCATTGTCTTGGAATCGGGATATATTTTGTCCATTTTTTCTGAATTTAAATAGTTGACGAAAGAGATTAAAAATTAATATTTGATCGATTGGTTCTGAAGATCGCCATCGTCTACCCGGTTTATTCCTTTGGTATCCTTCCACCGGGTTGAAGGAGAAATCGCACTGTTTTTTCATGATTGAGTTTAGATAAGATAAAAAAAAGGCCGCAGGGGAAAAATCCTGCGGCCTTTCAGTAGACTGAATAGTATACACAATCATTTTACCCTGTCAGGTAGATGAAGGTGCCACCACCAAAATCTAATATTTGTAATTGAATTATTCATATCTGTGGATGCAAAGGTAATATCAATTTTCAGATGATTACTTATTGCGGTTATTTTTGCTCGGGTTTAACCAACGATAAATACAATTCATCGAGTTGATCTTGTTTGATAGCACTGGGAGAATCGATCATCATGTCTCTACCGGCATTATTTTTAGGGAAGGCGATGAAATCACGTATGGAATCCTGACCTCCAAAAAGAGCACAGAGTCTATCAAATCCATAAGCGATACCCCCATGAGGAGGAGCTCCAAACTCAAAGGCATTCATTAAGAAGCCGAACTGATTTTGAGCCTCTTCCTCGCTAAAGCCAAGAAGTTTTAATGCTTTATTCTGAAGATCCTTGTTGAATATACGAATAGATCCACCTCCAACTTCAACTCCATTAATAACCATATCGTAAGCATTGGCTCTTACTGCCCCGGGGTTTGTTGACATAAGCTCAATGTCTTCCGGTTTGGGTGCGGTGAAGGGGTGATGCATGGCGTAGAAGCGTTGAGTCTCCTCATCCCATTCAAGAAGGGGGAAGTCAACAACCCAAAGTGGCGCAAAGACCTCCGGGTTCCTTAATCCTAAACGTGAACCCATCTCTAAACGTAACTCACCTAAAGCCTTTCTGGTTCTGCTCTCTTTGCCTGCAAGTATGAGAATAAGGTCATCAGCCTGGGCATTAAATAAGGCGGCAATAGCTTTTACCTCTTCGGGAGTGTAAAATTTATCAACCGATGACCTACAACTACCGTCGGGATTGACCTTAATATATACCAAGCCGGTAGCTCCAATCTGTGGACGTTTAACCCAGTCTGTTAAGGCATCAAGCTCTTTCCTTGAATAGTTACCACAACCGGTGGCATTGATACCCCCAACCAACTCGGCTTCATCAAATACCTTGAAGGCTCCGGTCTTGACTAATAGATTGAGATTAACAATCTCCATCCCAAAACGAATGTCAGGTTTGTCTGAACCATACTTTTCCATGGCTGTTGCGAAGGTCATCCTTGGAAACACTCCAGGGTCAAACCCTTTTACCTCTCTGAAAAGATGTCTCGAAAGCCCTTCAAAGGTGTTAAGGATATCTTCTTGCTCAACAAAAGCCATCTCACAATCGATCTGAGTGAACTCGGGTTGACGGTCAGCCCGAAGGTCTTCATCTCTGAAACAACGAACAATCTGGAAGTAACGGTCATAACCAGCCACCATCAGCAGTTGTTTAAAGGTTTGCGGGCTTTGCGGTAGCGCATAAAACTGATTTGCATTCATGCGGGAGGGAACTACAAAGTCTCTTGCGCCTTCAGGGGTGGACTTAATAAGATACGGCGTTTCAATCTCCATAAATTTCTGATCATTCAGATAATTACGAGTAAGAATAGCCATCCGGTGACGTAACTCCATAGCTTGACGAAGGGGGTTTCTCCTTAAGTCAAGGTAGCGATATTTCATTCTGAGCTCGTCGCCTCCATCCGATTGATCTTCTATAGTGAAAGGAGGAACTTTCGAGCTATTTAAAACCTCAAGCTCATCAACATTAATCTCGATATCTCCGGTTGACAGCTTAGCATTCTTGCTGCTCCTCTCTGCCACAACTCCCCAAACAGATATTACCCACTCTCGTCCTAATTTACGAGCTTGCTGGCATAAGTCAGCCCGCGAATCCATATTGAAGACCAGTTGAGTTATTCCATATCTATCCCTAAGATCAATAAAGGTCATACCTCCAAGATCTCTGGAACGTTGAACCCAGCCACTAAGCCGAACTCGTGAGCCTACATTCGCTATCGTAAGCTCACCGCAAGTATGTGTACGGTACATATCGTGTATTTCTTTGAAACAGAAGTGCGAAATTACGAATTTCAGAGATGTATTTAACTAGTCTCTCAACTAATATACAATCTTCGTCTCCGGTAGCCATTGTTTTAGATTACTTTTTACCTCTTTCGAAAGAACATTTCCAGTTAACCTTAACTCTTTAAGTTGAGTGAGTCGCGAAATCTCAAGAGGGATGTCCCTCAGTTTATTAAACTCCAAGTTCAAGACCTCTAACGCAGTGGCATCGCCAATACTGGGAGGTAATGTGTTGATTTCATTCCCTAAAAGGTTAATCTCTTTAATGCTCTTGGAATTGAAAAAATCATCAGGCAATCTCCTCAATTTATTTTTTGAGAGATCTAAATAAACCAATGATGGTAAGGTATTCAATGCCGCCGGTACCTCAAGTAATTCGTTTTGACTGGCTACTAAAACCTCTAGTTTGGAAGCCGTTTGAATCTCTGAAGGAAGACTCTTTAACTTGTTTTTCGTCACAGCTAACTCTGCCAGCTCTGTGAGGCTGAATAGCTGATCCGGCAATTGAGTTAACCCGTTATCAGAAAGATTGATATAGTTTAACCTGTGGCAATTTAATAGAGCCGGTGGTACCGACTTAAGGTTACACCCAGCAAGGTAGATTACCTGAAAGTTAGGTAATATCGAAAACATGGGGAGAAACTGATTGATCGGAAGGGTGGGGTTATAGGATAGATCAAGTTCTTTGAGGTTGCTAAGTGTATACAGAGTGTCTGGCAACGATTTAAGTCGGTTATGGTGTAATGATAATACTTCAAGAGCATGGAAATTGGCTATCTCGGCCGGTAAACTGGATAACTGGTTGGATCCCAGATAAAGATTTTTTACGTTTCTGAGCAAGGTAAGCCCCTCTGGGAGATCTCTAAGGTAGTTCTCTTGCAAATCAATGATCTGAAGAAGAGGAAGGGCGCCAAAGAACTTCTCTGTAAAGGCCTGACTGTAGTCTAGTTTCGGATTATCGGCAAGAACCAATATTTGGAGGTTAACCAGCTTTGAGATCCGATCACTCAAAAAGGTCAAATCAGATGAGGCCATATCAAGGATGTATACATTCCATGGGTTGGCAAAAGCATCATCATAATTGGTGAAGGTCTGTTCACGTAGAAGATCCTCAATAGTTAACAGCTCCTGAGACTGAGCCTGTTTTGGCATTTGAGAAAGAATGACTCCAAAAATTAATGCTAAGTATAGTAGTCTGTTTTTCATTTATTACGTTGGTCGCTTCTGTAAGAGATTGGTTTGATTCGGTTATGTGAGTGAATATCAAAGATATAAAAATAATCTTTAGAGGGTTGATCCATCTACTGGCCGTATTTTTTAAGTGGTTGATTTTCTGTTTATAAAAGTTACCTCTTCGCTTCCCCTTCGCTTCTTCTCCGTATGTGTTTCGGTAAGGCTATAAAAAAGGATGGAAGACAGATCGGTTTTTTCGCTGAGAAAGATAACCTTTTTATCCATTTTGGTGTTAATTTTCATCCTATAAAGTACCATCGCAATGAAGAAATCGAGCCTTTTCACTCTGATAGATATCCGGCATACCTGCCTATTTCGCCATTTAAACAGGAGTTAAGTATGGAGAGGAAGCGAAGGGGAAGCGAAGGGGAAGCGAAGAGCTCCTTTTAGGCTTATTTTTGTTATACCTTTATTATGGATGATTTGAAAATCACATCTTATGAAAAAGCTGGTCTTATCTGTTTTTGTCTGGGTTATTGTTGTTTTCACAATGGCACAGGGTATACATCGTCCCTTTAATTTGAATGAGATAGAGGCGGAGGCTCAGGCTAAGTCTAAGTTTGTTAGGCTAATGAATGATAAGGGGAGCAGTGGTTCAACGACACCGCTGGATTTGACTTGGGTTAAAGCTATTTGGAATATTGATCCGGCAATACGTTATATAAAAGGGGATGTATTACTTAAGGGGAGAGTATTAGAACCAACAGACACGATCTCTCTTAGTTTAAGTGATTCCTTAACGGTAGATTCGGTCTATTTAGGGGGAGTTAGGGTGGCTTATCATCGCATCCGAGATGGCCTTTTGGATATTGATTCTCAAGGAATACCTGCGCAACAGCACTTTGAGATAAGGGTGTTTTATCAAGGCGTTCCCCCTTCAACAGGTTTTGGGTCTTTTGGTGTTGAGCCACATGAGGGGGTTCCAGCCCTTTGGACCCTTTCTCAGCCCTATGGAGCATCTGATTGGTGGCCATGTCAGAATACGCTGACCGATAAGATCGATTCATTAGATGTTTATGTGGTGGGTCCGGCTCAGTATATTGGGGTTTCAAATGGAATGTTAGCCGATACAACCCATATTGGTGGCGAAAGGCAATGGCATTGGAAGCATAGGTATCCTATTGCTACCTACTTAATAGCGATAGCAATGACCAACTACTCCGTTTATGAAGAGACTGCAGAAACCACTTCAGGGCCGGTTTTAATCCAGAACTTTATGTATCCGGAGAATCTTGCAAGTTCAATGGTTGAGACGGCGGGGATTCTCGGGGCCTATCCAATGTTGGATTCTCTTTTTGGACCCTATCCCTTTATCAGGGAGAAGTATGGCCATGCACAATTTGGATGGGGTGGAGGGATGGAACATCAGACCATCACGTTTATAGGAGGGATCAACTTTCACATCATGTCGCATGAGTTGGGTCATATGTGGTTTGGAGATATGGTGACGTGTGGCAGATGGTATGATTTATGGCTCAATGAGGGGTGGGCAAGTTATGTTACCGGGTTATGTTATGAAAATCTTATCAATGGGATCTATTGGGAGCCATGGAAGGAGATCGTTAGTAATGGAATCACCAAGGAGCCTGGGGGAAGGGTCTTTCCTTCAGATACGCTAAATGTGCCTGTGTTATTTGATTCCAGACTTACCTACGCAAAAGCCTCCTATGTGATTCATATGCTAAGAGGGGTCATGGGCGATTCGCTTTTTTACGGAGCTGCCCGAAGCTATCTTAGTGATCCGGGGTTGCAGTACAGTTTTGCGCGAACCGAGGCCTTTATAAAGCATATGGAAGAGGCTTATGGGGGAAGCTTGGCGTGGTTTTTTGAGCCTTGGTTAGAGGGTGAGGGTTATCCGAATTATCAGGGATATTACTTTCAACAGGGCGATAGTTTAACGTTAGATCTTTATCAAACCACCTCACATCCATCGGTACCCTTTTATCGGATGCCCGTTCCAATTCGGGTATGGAAAGGGGGCGTTGCGACTGATTTTAAGTTTTGGCATGAGCAGAGTGGGCAGCGCGTGCGTTTTTATATGCCAGATGGGGTTGATTCATTGAGTATCGATCCGGATCGTTGGATCCTTTGGCGTGAGAATAGTGTTGGGGCTTCTGGCATAGAAGAGGATAACCTTGTTAAGATGGTGGTCTATCCTAATCCGGTAAAAGAGGGAAAGATCGTTATATTGGTACCCAATCAGAGAGCAGAAGTAGACATTGTAAATCAGTCAGGTGTGATGATCAAGAGGTTACGTGTTACCGATAAGACACAGATTGAGATCGATGTGAATGCTCTTTCTCCCGGGATCTATCTGGTGCGATATCTTGGAGCGGGGGGATACGGACAAACACGGTTCCTTAAGATTTGAGCGGAGGTTACTGATTTTTGTTTCTAATCTGGCTTTAGGCATTGAAAACAAAGATGTTATTGGAGGATAGGCCAGGGCAGATCATTATGTATAGAGCCATTTTCTATATATATCAGAGTTTTTGATGAGGCAGGAATTAGAGCGTTATTTCAAAAAAAATGGATTTTTTTTAGTGTGATAATCAGGGTAGAAGCGGTGATAATTGAAATTTTCTTTTGGTAGGGCTTGCAATTTAAAAAAAGGGTTGTACCTTTGCACTCCCAATCACGCAGGACACACGAAGTGAAGAGCGGGAGAGGGAAAAAAGAAAGAAAAGAAAGTTCTTTGAAGATATTGGAGATTCAGAA
>CAYUII010000037.1:0-16443 GCA_964444785.1 uncultured Bacteroidales bacterium
CAAAATTACAAAAAAAATGTCAGGAAATTAGGATATCAACACAGAACCTCTGCGTTCCCTCTGCGTTCCAGGCTCCATTTTGTTCATAATTTAAAAGAATAACTTAGAAGAAAATAAAAACTGAAACATCTTTTTTTCACTCGATAAAACTGATCCAATACGAAGAAAGAACGCAGAGCGAGCGAAGGGCGAACGGATAGATACAGCCATCAAACCTTTCTCACCCCTAAAGGCACCTCTCTAGGATGCTCGACTTTCCTATACCACCAAAACTCCACTATTTATACTTAAAATAAATACCTACTAAACAACAACAAAATTACGTTGTCTAAAAACAGTGTAACAAAATAATACGTAATTTTGCAACCGTAAAAGTACATAATTGTCCTAAATATATACACATGTATAAGATCATTAGCTTTCAAGAAGCAGTCAAAGCTATTAAAAGTGGGGATCATATTCTGATACACAGTGTTGCCTGTGCCCCCCAAGGATTAATTAATGCTATGGTAGATCGTGGTCGCCTCGGCGAGATTAAAAACATCACCATCCATCATCTACACACCGAAGGACCTGCTCCTTATACAGAGCCAGAATTTGAAGGTATCTTCCAATTAGATTCGTTTTTTGTTGGTCATAACGTGAGAAAACAAACTCAATCAGGATATGCCGACTACATTCCTGTATTCCTTAACGAGACCCAAAAGCTAATCAGAGATCGTGTAATCCCCATGAATGTGGCAATGGTTCAAGTTAGCCCTCCAAACAAACATGGTTGGGTCTCTTTAGGAACCTCAGTTGATACGACCCTAGCTGCCATAGAAGTGGCTGAGGTTGTAATCGGAGTAATAAATCCAAATGTTCCTAGAGCATTCGGTGATGCAATGATTCACATCAGTAATCTAACCCATGTTTGTGAAGATAACACTCCCCTTACTGAAGCAGTCCCAAGCCCCATCAGTGAAGTAGAATACGCAATCGGATCTCACGTTGCTAGCCTCGTTGAAGATGGAGCCACTCTTCAAATGGGTATTGGTGCTATCCCCAATGCGGTTTTAGCTCAACTAACAAATCACAAAAACTTAGGTGTTCATACTGAGATGTTCTCAGATGGGTTACTTCCACTCGTTGCATCAGGCGTTGTCAATGGGAAAAATAAATGCATCGACAGAGGAAAAATCGTTTCAACCTTCCTCATGGGATCAAGAAAGCTTTATGATTTTATAGACGACAATCCTGGTGTCTTAATGAAAGATGTTGGCTATACTAATAGTGTTGATGTGATTTGTAGAAATCCCAAAGTAACCTCTATTAACTCTGCTATACAAGTTGATTTGACCGGTCAAGTTTGTGCTGATTCGATTGGCACCAAATTTTACTCTGGAGTTGGCGGGCAAATAGACTTCATCAGAGGTGCAGCCCATTCTCAAGGCGGAAAGCCGATCATTGCTCTCCCTTCCATGACAGAAAAAGGTATAAGTAAAATTGCCCCAACCCTTAATTTAGGCGCTGGCGTCGTAACTACTCGTGCTAATATCCACTGGGTTGTTACTGAACACGGTGCGGTCAACTTATACGGTAAATCTTTGCAAGAAAGAGCTAAATTACTCATTAGCATTGCTGATCCTTCTCAAAAAGAGATGCTTGAAAAAGCTGCATTTGAAAGATTTGGCCCTCACTTCCTTAATAGGTGGTAATACACAACTCCCATCCAAGCGCATCGGCTTGATTGAATAAGTTGGACAAAAATTAGAGGAATTCCATTCTATTGGGTTCCTCTTTTCATTTAACCACTAACTTTAACTTAATCCCCCTCAATCATCTGGATAGGTTAACCTGCCTTCTTTTTTGATGAATTACTTATTATTTTTGCATCATGCTTCATCAAGATCCTATTGATAAGATATCGGTTGGCATAGCAATACCCTTATATAAGGAGAAAGATTGTATTCACAGCCTATTAAAATGCCTATCAGAACAAACCTTTTTGCCTACAGCAGTATCCTTTTGCATAAATCAACCTGAAACAAATCCGTCAAATTCTAATTTCGACTTTTGTCAAGATTCAGATTACCTCAATAACTATGAAACGGAAAAAATCATTCTAAATACGGAAACGCCATTCCTAAAATTAATCACCGACCACTACTCGCCAGGAAAGCAACAAAAGAAAAAAAACCTAGGAGTGGGTTATGCTAGGAAAGCAGCTGCCAATCTTTTAGTTCTAAATCATACTCCTATTGATATCTTAATTTTTATGGATGCTGATACCTTATACCCTAAAGAGTATATCAAATCTGTCATTCAAAACTTCCACGAAAAACCAACCATTGATGCTATTTCAATCCCCTATTATCATCTTCTAACTTCAAATGATTCAATTAACAGGGCTATTCTTCGTTACGAAATCTATCTCCGCTGGACTGCCATTAATTCCTTAAAATATAAACTACCTTTCTCATTTACCGCCTTCGGCTCCGCAATAGCATGCCGAACAAGCAGCTATATAAAATTCGGAGAGATGTCAACAAAACCTGCTGGTGAAGACTTCTACTTCCTTCAAAAAGTGGTTAAACAAGGAATTCTCGCAACCTGGAATCCAATCTCAGTATTCCCATCAAGTAGGATCTCCAATCGAGTAATCTTCGGAACTGGGCCAGCTATAGCCAGTGGTCCTGAAAGTATCGCTGAACAATACCCTCTTTTCTATCAAAGTTCATTTTCAGAGCTAGAATCGATCTTTCAATTTCTAAATCAAATCGACCAATACGCCTCCTCAATTGCTAATTCAAACCAATGGCCTGATTCTATAAAGTTATTAATGAATATCATGAGCAAAGAGAAGATAGAAGAGTTTCTTCAACTACTTATCGAAAGTAAAAGACCCTTAAAAAGGCTAATAAATGAGAAACTAGATGCCTTAAAAATTGCCCAATATCTAAAAGCGAGGCAAATATTTCATGATAGTAACAGCCATTTAACATCCTTTTCTAAAAACCTTACCCCACTTCCTCCCTCGATCCTTAATATCAAAAATCACTTTAACAATACCTCAACGGAGGAACTAAACCGTGTACGTAATACGTTATATCATATTGAACTTAAACTTAGAATGAAAGAATGGCAAGTTCTGTAAATCATTTACTGACAATTCTGGGTGCTACTGCGACAGGAAAAACCAAAATTGCATCTAAACTGGCTTACCAATTAGATGGAGAGATTATTAGCGCTGATAGTCGACAAGTTTATAGTGGAATGGATATTGGCACTGGAAAAGATCTCGAAGACTATATAGTAAACGGAGTCCCGATTATCTACCATCTAATAGACATTAAAGATCCTGGATATGAATACAATATCCATGAATTTGGCATTGATGCTAAGACTGCATATGACAACATAACCAGTAGAGGAAAACAATCCATTCTTTGTGGTGGTTCCGGATTATACATTGAATCCTTCTTAAAAGGGTGGGCAAAAAAGAGTCGTGAGGAGAATTCTACCTTAAAACCAAACTTAGCTGATCTTTCAAATCAAGAATTATACTCTCTTCTCAAACAGAAATCAAACCCTCATAACACTACTGATCTTCTTGACCGAAATCGTCTCTTAAAAGCAACCGAAATTGCGCTTCTAGGCAATTCTGAAGAGCTCATTCCATCTATTATCTTCGGATTAAAACTGGAACGATCAATACTAAGACAACGAACAACAAAAAGGCTTCAGCATAGGCTTGAAAACGGCATGATTGACGAAGTAAAATCTCTTCTAAACAAAGGGTACAATCCAGAAACATTGATTTTCTACGGACTTGAATACCGATACTTAACCCTATACTTGACTGGCGATTTATCTTATCAACAGATGTACCATGAACTTGATACGGCAATTCATCAGTTTGCTAAAAGACAAGAGACCTATTTTCGCAGAATGGAGAAAAACGGTATGAAAATTCATTGGATAGATGCAGCCGATGGAGAGGATACCGTTTTTAATAAAATTATCGAATCAATGAACAAATCATGTCTATGGAACGAAAAATTATAATCTCAGGAGCTAATGGTTTTGTTGGAAGCCATATTTGTGAAGTTGCCATTAAGAACGGCTTTGATGTCTGCGCTATTGTCAGAAAAAGATCTGATTTGACATACTTAAACAACCTTCCTATTCAACTTATTGAAGTATCATCAATCAGCCCTATGGAGCTTGGGAGGGCATTCAGAGATTACAAAGAAAAAAATGGAGAACCTGACTTCTTTATCCATAATGCAGGCTTAACAAAAGCAAAGCGAGCCGACGACTTTACCAAAGTCAATGTAAATCTTACCTCTTACTTCATTGAGGCGATAAAGCACTCCTTTCCTACCTTAAAAAAGATGGTCTATATGAGTAGTTTAGCTGCACATGGCCCAGGCAATGAAGAAACAATGGCTGAGATAACGGAAAAGAGCAGAGATAATCCTAATACGCTTTATGGTAAATCAAAGTTAGAAGCCGAGGAGTTGGTAAAGGCTTCAGGTATACCACATATAATTTTGAGACCAACTGGAGTTTACGGTCCCAGAGACAAAGACTATTTTTTAATGCTCAAAACTTTAATGATGGGAGTTGATCCACAAATCGGATTAAAAGAACAAGTCATAAGTTTTATATATGTAACCGACCTTGCTGAAGCAGTTTTAGAAACTCTTTCCGATAAGGTCATTAATCAAACCTTTATTGTATCAGATGGAAATAATTATACAAATAGTCAATACAGCGCTTTAGCCAAAAAACATCTGGAAAAGAAAGCTGTAAGATTACCAATTCCTCAAATGTTGGTTCTTATCGTAGTTAAGGTAAACGAAGGAATCCGTTTCTTTAGCAAAAAGACACCCACTCTTAACTTCGATAAATATTTAACAATGAAGGCTAAAAACTGGAAATGTAGTAATAAAAAAATAACATCTACCATTGGATGGAACCCAACCGTAAATCTTGACGAAGGACTTGAACGATCTGTTAACTGGTATAAAAAAAATAAATGGATTTAATAAGAATAACTTTTCTACCAGAAATGCTATCTATAGATCGAATTTAAACAATTCTATATTTTTCAATACCTATGGATAGTTGAAACAAGGAGTCTGTTTTCAACTATTCAAACCGCCCATTGGAATATGAATGATCATCAAGACTAAGAGTAAAGCTAAAAACACTTCCTTTATCTGGAACACTTTCTAAGGACAATTTTCCCCCATTTAACAGGACAAATTCGTTACATAAGATTAGACCAAGGCCACTGCCAGGCTCATTGTAAGTACCACTCGTTTTAACTTTTTGGTCGATCGAAAACAGCCGCTTCTGCATATCAAGGGGTATACCAACCCCTGAATCCCTTACTATAACCACAAGCTTATTTTCTACAATGCTAAAATCTATTACAACTAAACCACCCTCTCTCGTAAACTTAACCGCATTTGAGACAAGATTTCTTAAGACAGTTCCAATCATATTTCTGTCAGCGAAAACTTGTTTAACAGGACATGGTACATAGGATATTTCAATATTCTTTCGTTGGGCATGAGGTCTATGTAGAACTAGCACCTCCTGACAAAGCGCATCAAAATCGAAATACACCGGAGATAAAGACATGGTTCCCGTTTCCGATCGGGACCACTCCAATAAGTTTTCGAGTAATCTATAAGCGGTTTCGGAAGTAATACGTAATTGGTTTATTATTGTTAGCTTTTCGCTATCAGAAAAATTATCAAACTGTTCACTAAGCATCGACGTAAAACCGACGAGAGAAGAAAAGGGATTTCTTAGATCATGAGCAATGATACTAAAAAACTTATCTTTTGTGGCGTTTATTTTTCTAAGTTTTGCTTCAGAATCTCTTAATTCCTGCTCGGCTTTTTTCCTTTCGGTAATATCTCTGGTAATACCATTAAAACCAGACGGATAACCGTCAGCAGCTATTGAAAGGCCAACTTTCACATCGGCCCAATAAACTGAACCATCCTTTTTATACTGCCGTATTTCGAAGGATGCCGAAAAACCCTGAGAAGAGACATTAAATCTATTCTTTTGCTCTATGTATCGATTAACAAGTTTTTTTAATTGATCATCTACAACAATAAAGGATTCAGGAGGAAGAAATCGATGAAGTGGCATTCCAAGACGTTCTTCAGGCGTATATCCTTCGAGCTTATAAACGGAGGGGCTTAGATAGGTAAACTGATAATTTAAATCCATGCTCCAGATCAAATCTAAAGCATTTGTAGCTAGTAATCTATACCTTACTTCACTCTCTTCTAATGCTACTTGGGCTTTTTTACGTTCAGAAAGGTCTCGGGCTACACCTAGCAAATTTATAAACTTCCGATCCTTTCCATAAATAGGAGCCAATCTCACCTCCATTGGAATTAACGCACCATCAGATTTAACAATATTGAGTTCAAATTGATAAATAGTTCCTTGAAGAAAACTATTCTTGCTTGAATACATGATCCTACCCAATGAGAGCTTCACCCTACGTCTATCAGAGACCCGAAAGTAATGTTCCAGATTGAAATTTGATATATCTTCTTGTCGGTAACCAGTAATTCTAGATACCGAAGGACTAACATATTCAAACTTCAAACCAGAAATAATAGTAAAAATAACATCAGAAACTTGGGTTGCTATTAATCGATACCTTTCCTCACTTTCATTAAGACGCTCTAAAAAAGACCCATTTTTCGATATTAATGTGTTAAAAGCAGCAGCAAGGTCTTGAAATTCCTTGAAATCATAATCTTTAGGATCGATCATTTCCGATTTAACAAGTGCCGCTTCCATCACATTTTCAAACTTTTGAGTATTCTGTTTGATCGAATCGGTCAATCGTCTCATAATAATTAGAAAAGCTAATAGAACCAGAATAACCCCAATAAACACCTTAAACAGACTACTCCACAGGTTAGCATTAAGTTGCTGAAGATAGAGCTCAGAGCTAATCTCCAATGAGGTTATCTTAGATCCATACGCAACCATCCAATCCCAACCATGAATCAATTTTATGTAAAAAAGTACAGGCTGAGGTTCAGCATGATTTTTCACATTATAATAGAGAACTACATATCCTCCATTTGGCTGCATGCTCAACCTTCTTAACTCCCTTAAGACATCAACACCATAAGCATCTAAAAGTCGACCATCGCTAGATTTCTCAAACAAAGTACTATCTGAATTAAAGATAGCTTTCCCGTTTGCTTTTAAAACAAACAAAAAGCTATTCTTTTTTTGATCATCATTCAATAAACTATTCAGAACCGTACGCTGAACATCTAACTCAATGTTATCTAAATACTCACCTGTCCCTATAAACCAGCTATAAGGTTTAAACTCTTTTACAAAGGAAGTTTTAGGAAATAACTTATCATCTTTGGAATAAGGTTTGGGCCAGTAATTAGTAACAAACCCTTCTCCATAATTCTTTATCACAGATATTTCATCTTGAACAGGAAAATTTCCTTTTGGATCAGTAAGATTAAACAGATTGAGTC
This sequence comes from uncultured Bacteroidales bacterium, assembly GCA_964444785.1. GTDB lineage: Bacteria > Bacteroidota > Bacteroidia > Bacteroidales > TTA-H9 > JAJTBW01. Next base: position 7,530 of record CAYUII010000037.1, read on the forward strand.
CTTCTTTATCAGGAGAGACCGGATATAAAATCTCATTACCACTTAAATCAGCGATAAAAAAATAACCTCGTCCATTAAAAAACCTTAAATGTCTGAAACTCTCCTTTATTAGTCTTTTTATAGACTCGTCAGGCATTTTCCCCTTTGATTCGTTATAAACAACTGAGGCAATATTGTACGCTTCATAGACACGTTCCTTAAGTAAGTCATTCAATCTGTTAACATTATCCCGTCTGACAAGATTGATATAGTCAATAGTTCCATCTAGTCGCTGACGAAGTTGTTCTTGAACTGCTAAGCGCTCCTTTTCCTTTTTAAGTTGCATTTGCTTATACTGTTCGACAGAGACATAGATAAAATAGACTATAACAAAAAGCGCTGACAAAATCAGCATAAGAAACAACAGACTTCTTGTTACGGCAGTATATATAGGCCTTACAGTAGTCATTCAGGTTAATTAAATGCCCCCATTACTTTATCACTAATTGTGATATAAAATTATAAAAAAGAGTCATAGCTATCTACTATCCCAAATTCAAAACTGGTTATTTCATCAAATAACTCATCTTTTCTGAGAACAGTTGTAGGATAATCCTTAAACTCTTTAGTATTGGGAACACGCATTGTTTCAAAACAAAATCCACTTTTCTTTGAAATACCACAACCATTAAAATATTCCTCCCCGTCAGGTAGAAAATTACCAGTATAAAAATGGAGCGTTGGCTGTGTCGTTTTGACATTAAGTTCTATTCCTGATAATGGAGACCATGCTCTTGCATTGACCTCACAGGGTCTATTCAATAAAAAAGAGTGATCCATCTCAAAAGGAATCTCTTTCCATATTTGGTTATCTGGACTATACTCAAAATTTCCACGTTCATTAACCATCTGTCTAGAAAACTCAACCCATCCTCCAAGAGGCATTAATTCACTATCCGTTTCTGAATGACAATTAGAACCTATTGTAAAAAAGTGGTTGTCTATTTTCGAATGTATACCATTAAGGTTAAAATAACTATGTTGGGCTAAGTTAATTTGAGTATCTTGATCACACTGAGCTTGAATTCGAATTTCTAATTTATTACTCTCATTAAATAATTTATAGAAAACTACAACTCTCAAATTACCTGGAAATCCTGAATCTCCATCTGAACTAAAAATTTCAAAACGAACGCCCCTCCCATCTTCATGTTCAAAAGTATCCATTTCCCAATATCGCTTATCAAATCCATCTCCTCCATGCAAAGTATGTCGTCCATTATTCTTAATTATTTCATAATTCTTGCCCCCTAAAGTAAAATTCCCTTCAGGAATTCGTCCGGCGTATCTTCCCATCATTGCTCCTAGGTAAAAAACCTGTCTTTGGTAATCTGAAACTTTTGGTAAGGATAACGTAACTGGTATAGACCTTCCTTTCCTATCCAACACACAAATCTTACCAATTAAAGCACCATAAGATGAAAACTCAACTGACATTCCTCTTGAATTCTTAAGCTCATAAAAGCCATCACAAAACTGACTTTGATTCTTAGCCATCTCTGAATAATTGTTTTGAATTTTAACGTTTTGATGTTTTCTTTTAGCCTCGTTCTCACCATTACCATAAGGTACAAAGCCACGAAACTAAGAATGGTCAAGTTACATAATTTAACGCCATCTTCTTTTTATGTTCGATTAAAAAGAAGAGTTCAACCCATATTTCTTTGCCATAAAAAATGTAAAGAGTAAGAAAAAGAGAGACAGAAGTATCAAAAAATCAACAGGCAGAAACCGCTTCTTAAATAATTTCCATTTGTTTGAATAATACATTCCGATCTATGTATTTTTTTAATAATTTGCGCCACCAAAAACCAAAAACATGGAACTTCAATTAATTGACTACATCGTTCTCGGAATTTACATGCTTCTTATCCTTGGGGTAGGCCTGTGGGTTAGTCGGAAGAAGACTGGGATAGAAACGAGCACAGAGGATTATTTTTTAGCTGGTAAGACCTTGCCATGGTGGGCGATTGGATCCTCCCTCATTGCAGCCAATATCTCAGCAGAGCAGTTTATTGGAATGTCGGGATCCGGATTTGCTATAGGCCTTGCTATAGCAAGTTACGAATGGATGGCAGCTATTTCTTTAGTCATAGTTGCAAAATACTTTTTACCCATATTTATAGAAAAAGGGCTATATACTATTCCAGAGTTTATACAGAAAAGATTCAGTACAAATCTTAAAAGCATATTAGCCATCTTTTGGTTAGGACTGTTCATTTTCGTCAATTTGACCTCAGTATTATTTCTTGGGGCAAAAGCATTAGATACAGTGTCTAACGGCAATACCGGACATTTAATGTGGTGGATTATTGGTTTGGCTTTATTCGCAGCAACCTATTCTTTATATGGCGGTTTATCAGCCGTAGCTTGGACTGATGTAGTTCAGGTCATTCTTCTTATCGGAGGAGGACTATTAACAACGGCATTAGCCTTAACAAATCTCCCCCCAGATCATGGAATTTTTAGTTCTCTAGGAGAATTAATTCAGAAGTTTCCCGAAAAATTTACGATGATTTTAGAACCAGGAGAGGTTATAACTCCAGATGGGAAGGATGCATATCTTGATCTTCCTGGATTAGCTGTCCTTCTTGGTGGATTATGGGTAGCAAATCTTTACTATTGGGGGTTTAATCAGTACATTATTCAACGTACACTTGCAGCCAAATCCTTAAAAGAAGCTCAGAGAGGGATGGTCTTTGCTGGTATAATCAAAATTATACTTCCCCTAATAGTCGTTATTCCAGGAATTATAGCCTTTGCTCTAAATGCAGATGCAAATGGTCAAATTACAAAAGGGATTGCTGATTCTACCTTTTTCACTGCATCGGGAATTGATAGTGACAGGGCCTACCCATGGCTAATAGCTCATACCATTCCAACGGGTGTTAAGGGCTTAGTTCTAGCAGCGTTAGTTGCCGCTATTGTTTCGTCACTTGCTTCGATGCTTAACTCTACAGCTACTATTTTTACTATGGATATTTACAAACAGCACATTCACCCTAACTCAAGTGAAAAGCATTTGGTTAAGGTTGGACGAATCTCTGCGGCTATTGCATTGGTCGTTGCCGTTTTTATTGCGCCACTTTTAGGCAGCATTAATCAAGCGTTTCAATACATACAGGAGTATACCGGATTAGTAAGCCCCGGCATCCTTGCCATCTTCCTTCTCGGGTTATTCTATAAAAAGGCAACAAACAAAGCGGCCATTAAAGGTGCATTTTTTTCTATCCTTTTTGCTTTTTACATGAAAGTTGGTCAAAAAGGCTGGTTGAGTGGTTCTCCTTTAGAGATCCTCTTCCCAAATCTTCCTTGGATGGATCAAATGATGTTAACCTTTGTAGCTACTTCACTTATCATTGCCTTACTCAGCTTCTTTGAAAACCGAGGTAAAAACGATTCCAAGGGTATCAGTATTGACAAAAAGACTTTTAAGACAGATCCTATTTTCAATATTGGAGCCAGTTTCATTATTATCATATTAGTCTTTTTATACTCTTTTTTCTGGTAAGAGTAAGTTCTTAAAAAAGCTGATAAAACCACTTTACAGGCTTTATCGGCTTTTTTTATTCCTTCCCATACTTTTGGCCACTTGACATCGGGCTCATCTTTAAGAACGCTTTTGTACTTTTGCTGAAAAATTATCCGAATGGACGTAAAGAAAAGTGACATCCCAAGAAAAGTCGTACTATTAATTGATTTGATTCTCGTATCCTTTTCTTTAGTGGTTTCCTATCTTTTAAGGTTTAACTTCGACATTCCAAGTATTGAGTTAAAGCCGCTACCCCTTATTCTCGCCTATATTCTTTTCATTAAGTTTATCGCATTCTGGGTTGGAAAATCATATGCTGGCATGATGCGATATGCTAGTCTTCATGATGCAGCCCGTATTCTTCTTGCAAACTTAGCAGCTGCATTTATCTTTATTCTTACGAACATTTTCACCTTTTTCCTTGGACCCTCTATTTTTTTCATTCCATTTTCAATTATTGTAATCGAGTTTCTTACCTCGACCATTGCCATGCTCGCCCTCCGTTTAGTTGCGAAAATGACTTATATAGAGCTTAATTGGAGAGAAAAAGAGATGTCATATGTACTCATTTTTGGAGCAGGCGAAGCTGGTATTGTTACAAAGAATGCACTGGAACGTGATTCAGGTATGAGATATAAAATACTTGCTTTTTTTGATGATAACCCAAAGAAGGCTGGTAAAAGAGTTGAAATGGTTCCTGTTTTAGAAACGAAAGATTTGGAGAGCTTTATAGAAGCCAACAAGCCAGATTTAATGGTTTTAGCCGTTCAAAATATACTTCCGGCAAAAAAACAAGAAATCATCGAATTATGTCTGAATCATGACATAAAAGTGCTAAATGTCCCTCCTGTAAACCAATGGATTAATGGACAACTTAGCCTTAATCAAATTAAAACGGTGAAAATTGAGGATCTGCTAGAAAGAGATGCAATTAAGCTTGATGAAAAGATCGTAAAAAAGGAACTTACGGGAAAAATCATCATGATAACCGGTGCCGCTGGCTCAATCGGAAGCGAATTGGCTCGACAAGTTCTAAAATATCCGGTTAATAAGGTTCTCCTCTTTGATAATGCTGAATCGCCTTTATATCATTTAGAACTAGAGTTTACTTCTAAATTTCCGAACTTACCTTATCAAATCATTTTAGGTGATATTAGAGATAGAAATAGGCTAAAAAGAATTTTCACAGAGTTTCATCCTCAAATTGTTTATCATGCGGCCGCTTATAAACATGTTCCAATGATGGAAGCCTATCCAAACGAAGCCATCTCAGTGAATGTAGAGGGGACAAAAAACATTGCTGATCTTGCTGTAGAGTTCTCGTCAGAAAAATTTATTATGGTCTCTTCTGATAAGGCTGTCAATCCAACCAATGTTATGGGAGCCAGCAAAAGAATTGCCGAAATCTACATTCAAAATCTTAATAATAAAAACGTTACAAAGTTTATTACCACTCGATTTGGAAATGTTCTTGGAAGTAACGGATCTGTCATTCCTCTTTTTAAAAGCCAAATAGAAAAAGGAGGCCCTATAACTGTCACTCATCCCAACGTAACTCGTTTCTTTATGACTATTCCTGAAGCTTGCCAACTTGTTCTTGATGCAGGTTGCATTGGCAATGGCGGAGAAATCTTTGTCTTTGACATGGGAAAATCTGTTAAAGTGGTCGATTTGGCGAAAAAAATGGTCAAATTGAGTGGACTTGAATTGGGTAAAGACATCCAAATTGTATTCACCGGATTAAGACCAGGCGAAAAACTATATGAGGAGTTGCTAAACAATGAAGAAGACGTTATGCCGACGCATCATCCAAAAATCTTAATTGGGAAAGTCAGATCATATGACTCAGAAGAGGTAAGATATTCTATTGAAAGTCTAATCTCAAGCCTCCAAACCGGCAGTGATGAGACTCATATAGTAAAATTAATGAAGGAAATTGTACCGGAATTTAAAAGTGCTAACTCAAAATTCGAACTTTTAGACTAATCCTTCTTTAACTCAAAGGCATCGTCTATCTTGTCTGATCACCCACTTTCACTTCAAACGATGAGGATTAATTAACCAATAATATCTTTTATTCTTTTATACGTTATCATGTATGGGAGAAACTACTACCGGTAAAGAAAACCAAAAGGTCGAACCCACCCCACTTATCGAATTCACTCCAATCTCACCCCCCAACATCTCTACTAGTGCTCTGCTAATAGCAAGTCCCAATCCACTTCCCTGAATTGTGTTTTTCCTTTCTGCCCTATAAAAACGTTCAAAAATCTTTATTTGTTGTTCCTGATTCAAACCCTCTCCTGTATCTTTAACATAGAAAGTAACAGTTCCATTCTGGGGAGGATTAAGACCAAGCATAACAAATCCCTCTTTGGTAAATTTTATTGCATTCACAGCTAAATTCACCAATACCTGCCTAAATCGATTTTTATCACTAACTATCATCAGCTGCTGCATCTCTGCTGAAACCTCGAGTTTTATAACGAGATGGCTTTTAGATAAGCGATTCTGTTCCTCAACTAATACTGGAAGTAATGCCTGCATCTCATCATAAGGACAAAATGACTCCATTCTAATACTTAGTTGTTTAGATTCAATGCGAGATAAATCAATGATATCATTAATCAACCCAATCAATACCTTTGAGTTACTCTGGATCAATGAATTATAGTAAGCTCTATCCTTATCTGTTGCTTCCGGATCTGCTAATAAATCTGAAAAGCCTACAATTGCATTCAATGGTGTCCTTAAATCATGAGAAATATTTGCAACAAAGGCTGATTTAAAAGCATTCGACTCTTCTGCACTCTCTTTTGCGGCTCTAAGTTCCAACTCCATCTGTTTAATAGCCGCTATTTTTTGATCCGACTCTAATTCCTTCTTACGAACGATATTTCTAAGAATGTATACCCAAATGGAAGTCCATATAATAATTAAAACAAGAGTACCTAAGATGATCATCGTAACTCTCATCTCTCGTGTCTCCCATATATTATGACTTGAGGTCATAAACCATCTGTCATAAATCTTTTGATAAGCACCAGATCTATAAAGATCATCCAACCCATTGTTGACCAATTCAATTAATTGGATATTCCCTTTTCTGGCAGCCATGCAATATTCACGCGGAAGAACAGGTAAACCAATTGCATATATATTATCAAAATTACGGGAATGTATGAAGTAATCACCTACTAAACCCGGAACTAAAGCTACATCACCTTGATTTTCAGCAAGCATTTTTAAAGCTTGTTCATTACTCTCGACAAAAATTAAATTGGCACTCGGATTTAAAGCAAGTAGGTAATTTTTCAAGACATTATTATTTTGCAAGATAAATCTTAATCCCCTCGATTTATCAATTTCAGAGATCTTTGTAATCAATCCCTCTTTTCTTACGAAAAAGGAATGGTTACTAATAACAAATGGTTTAGAAAACTCAAACCGCCCGATCCGATCCTCCCTAATATATATTCCAGGAATAATATCAAACCGACCTGAATCAAGATCCTCAAGCATGGTATACCAAGATGTTGCCTCAATCTGAACATCTAGGCCTTGTCTTTCAGCGATGGCCTTTATAACATCAACATCAAAGCCGGCGGGAACACCTTCTTGGTTTATAAACTGAAATGGGGGATAGTTTTTATCAATATGGACTCTAATGATATTCGGACGCATGATTTCCTCTTCAGAACCACTATCGCTTTTAGCAACTACCCCCGTGGTTGTGAAGATTAAAACCATTATCAAACAAAATAATACAATTCGTCCCGTCTGCATAAAGTTAATTTGATACTAAAGCTAACAAAGATTTGCTAACTAAAGTAGATCTACTTAAAAAAAAGAGATTAGTCCCCGAAAGTTAATTCTTAACTATCATCTTCTCCGTCAACACCCTTTCTCAAAATGATGACAAATAGCTTAACCGTAAGATAGCTAACCAATCCCCAAACAGTTAACATCAAAATTAATGCACTATTACTCATATCTCTAACCCTTTCTTCTTATAATTTCTTCCAGCCTTCCAGACCATTAAACTGATTCCTACAAAAACTGATAACAGTAGTATCCTTGATAGATCTATATAAAATACTTTGTTAATTACATCACCATGCCAAAGGGGATCACCCACTTTCACAACTGATCCTTCAGAAACAGCTACTTTTCCTGAATTCGTTAAATCTATTACAGACAAACCCCCATCTTGGGAATTAATATACATCTTCTTACGCCCTAATTCATCAATAACCAACGTATCATAAACACCATTAACATCGGAATAATAGGTATCAGAAAACCATCTATTATTTGGACCGATTCCTTTATGATTTATCTGCCCGATGATGCTTCCATTTGACAGTTCCCATCCCTTCCATGACAATTTAGACCAATCATCATTTGCTGGTTGAATTAGCGAGGCTATAAAAATGACAATCAAAATTATGGGAGTGATATAACCAATCAAATACTTAAAAACAATTGGTAGTTTAATATCAGCCCCTTTATTAATTTCTGCCCATCCCTTATCAATCCCAAAGAACCAGGCAAATAAAATGCTCTCTAGCATTGCAAATACAACCAACGAAATGGTACCCGCCCAATAATCATATTCATCAAAAACACCATAATTAAAGAAAATTACAGTAGGCATGCCCAAAACAAAGATGATTACCCCGACTAAATAAGCTGCAGACTTTTGTCCCCAGCCAAACTCATCTTTCAAAAAAGCGATAACGGGTGTTCCCATCGCCAATGAAGAGGTGATCCCAGCGAAAAAGAGTAAACCAAAAAAAGCAACACCAGCTAATGCTGACAATATTGGCCCCCACTGCTGAAATAAATAAGGCATTGTTCTGAAAGATAAGCCTAAGCCTCCCATTCCTGTAAGCTCAACTACACGATCTATACCTAAATACCCAACAGCAATAGGTATTAATATCGAACTCCCCAAAACTATCTCAACAAATTCATTCGTCATTCCTGCTGACATGGAATTTGCTGCAACGTCAGACCGCTTCTTCAGATAAGAGGCATAGCACTGTATTGATCCCATTCCTACAGATAAAGTAAAAAAGATCTGTCCAGCAGCGGCTAACCATACCTTTGGATTGGTGAGCGAATCAAACTTGGGTTGCCAAATAAAATTTAAACCCATGGTTCCATTAAATACGGCTCCATCTTGCCCGGCTTTTAATGTAATACCTTTATAAGCGAGAAAAATCCCAAAAACAATTAAAAGCGGTACTCCAATTTTTGCAGCTTTTTCAATTCCTCCAGACAATCCCTTGCTAAGTATCCAAACATTTAAAGCTAAAACCAAAACAAAAAATACCATAG
>CAYUII010000037.1:16453-34020 GCA_964444785.1 uncultured Bacteroidales bacterium
ATACCATAGCCTCATAAGGTATCCCAGTCGTTGTCGTTCTTATATCCAAATAGTTCGAAAAAACATTTGCCACTTGGTGCTGGTCCATTCCATTAAACTCGCCACTAATTGAATAGTAGATATATGAAAAAGTCCAACTCTCCATATAACAATAATACGATGCAATAGCGATATTACAGAAAATCCCGAAAACCCCAACATATCTCCACAAAACACTCTTATGCATACTTTGCATGATGAATGGGGTTGAATGATGCCCTCTCAATCCACCATATCGGCCAGAACTCCATTCTATTAATAACAAGGGAACGCCTAAAATCACTAGAGAAACTAGATAAGGTATTATAAAGGCTCCTCCTCCGTTTTGCATGGCTTGTACAGGAAACCTTAAGAAGTTTCCAAATCCAACTGCGTTGCCTGCCATTGCTAAGACTAATCCTATCCTCGACCCCCATGAATCGACCGCTTTTACTTCAATGGTTGATTTTTTAGACATGATTTGATAATGTGCCTGTTAGTATAAAATAGTTAACATTCATTTGGGAAAACAACAACCGAATCTGGCTAAGATGACCCGGCTAGAGAAAACGTATCTAATGTAATAAGATTTTTATTTGCTTTCTATTTTAAATGAGAAAAACGCAAGAAGTTAATAACCTTAAACCATTCTACTACCAAAATCAAATTTATTAGATTGACTCATCTCGAGAGAAGCCACAAAAACGATTTTATCGTTTCAAAACAGCATGACCAATCCCACACTCCAAACATCTAAAACGAGAGCAATAACTCCTGTCTAACCACAATAAACCCTGACTGATCAAAGCATTCTCACACTTAACACCCATCGTCTCCCATTTCCTTACCATTGCATTATCTTCAGAAGGAAGCTCTTCAAGGATCCGAATGGATTTCTCAACCACTATTTGATCACTATTCGTTTGACCATGAACAAACAAAAAAGGAACTATAGCATTTATGATAATCAATTCAGATAGTTGTTGACCAATTACTACTTTATGATAAGTAGACTCTCTCTCTGGATAATAATGATGACACCAATAATCTGAGGCCTTAACTTTCATTAGTTCAATAATCTCGGAAACAGTTCTAAGCCCTATTAATTTTGAAAACAATGGCTGAAGAGAGAATATTAAAGAAGCAAATAAGGCAATCCTTAACGTAGGGAACGAAATAGGTCTTAACCTGGCAAATTTCCAGACCATCGGATTCATAGGCTTTAAATGGTAGAGCCGAGAAAGATAGGCATACTCGTTTTGAAGTTCTATCAGCCATCTATCCTCCCATGATCCTAGGAGTAAGCCTGACTGTCCCAGATACAATGCCTCTGCTTGTTTTACATTGGAAATATTACGCCAAACCAACCTTACCGGAATGGAACGAGCCAACTGTTCCATCCCATCGGCATTAACTCTCAAACCAAATGATCTGGCTAACACCCTATAAAAAGCCTCCTCCCAATCACCTCTAGTTGCCTCAAGATGCCGCTGAACCTCTCGCTGCTTCTCAGCAAGCCTCTCAAAAACGGATCGCTCACACATCTTATAAAAAACTATTGAATCTAATCGATTCAGCTGATTATGACAAGGAACCACTCCTGCCGAAGTCATCATACTCTCGTATTTATCGAGAAGCGTCAAATCAATCTTATCTTTTAACTCAATGGTTCTTCCAACTTGCTCTTTGGAGAATTGCTGAATTAGATCATGCTCCCAAACTACGTGCAAAATTATACTCTCGTACATCAGATCGTTCTGATGCCCATGCCGATACCAATCCGAGCTTCTTAGGTGTATCTCTACATTTCCAGCCCACAAAGTGTCTCCTATCTTCACTCTCGCATTAAAGAAATCAGGACCTGAATCATGATTTCTTAAACCCGGATGAACAATCACCACCTCTTCATTGAAAAGTGTCTTAACACCAATAGGAAGTAACTTGTACTGCCATACATAGTATAAAAACTCCTCACGCATCACAAAATATCTAGGGTTAGCAAATATTTTTCAACTCATTGGAACAATCCATTGTCCGAGTACAAAAGTATACCACTAAAACAACTTTAACATAATGGGAATACGTAAAAACACCTCTAAAATAAGTATTACCATTTGCTGAAAAGCAACTGCCACCAAAAACGCAAACTTCTTAATAAGCCCTTAAATGAAGCACCCGAAGCCAACTGATTAGCATGATTATTTAACTTTACTGAGGTAGCAAACTTCTTTATAAGTAAGGAGAAAATTCTTGGATTTTTTCCTATGAATTTAATAAGTCTAGAATGCCAGGTTAACTCCTTAATCAACTTTCTTTTCACCAACCCATCGTACCGCTTGAGGTAACCTTGACTAAAATCATTTTTAAGTATAGCACTAGCCATTACCTCTCCTGCCCATTTTCCACTTTGAAGTGCATTACCTATTCCCTCCCCTGCCAGCTCATCCACCAGACTCGCAGTGTCTCCAACCACTAGAAAGCGATCTCCTGATAATACTCGTTTCTTCTTGTGAAGAGGTAATACACTACTTTCAATCTTGCCTATCAGTGAGGCATTCTGAAATCGACTAGCCAAAACCGACTTCTCTTGAATTAATTCATAAAACAGACTTTGAAGGTTTATTCCCTTCTGATGCTTATATCGCAAAGGAAGATAAACACCAACATTAGATATGGAGTTATTCTGCGGAAAAATCCAAAAATATCCAGGGTAGATCTCTTTAAAAAAATAAAACTCTATTTGATCATTTAACCCATCCTGATCAACCTCTTTAAAATAGGCTCTAAGTGCAATTGCATCACTATTTCTATCGAAAGGAGTATAGCCATTCGGCTCAATCTCCCGTGCAGGATGAGCACCAGCTGCAATAATGATGGCTTTTGCTGAAAAGGTACCTTTTGTTGTTTTTACATGAACGCCACTAGTATCTTTACTCCAATCTAACGCTTCACAACTATAGATGATTTTAAAACCTTTATTTCGTTCAATATATTTAACCAACTCCAACTCTAACTCTCCACGAACAATGGTCAGCCCTGTGATTTGCGATTTATTCTCAGAAAAATCTATTGATAACTCACCACCATCGGGTGCCCCTACATGCAATTTATTAATACGATTGCCCCTTGAGAAAGGAAACCTCTGATCGGTAAGATCACCCAATAATCTAACTGATCGCCTACCTAATCCTCCTCCACAAACTTTCTCTTTACCAGCAGATTCTCTTTCTAAAACAAGAACACTTACACCTTGTTTAACAAGTGTTATAGCAGCAGACAGGCCGGCAGGACCGGCCCCGATTATTATAATATCAGCATCTTCAGGCATGTTCATATCACTTTATACCACAAATGTATTGAAAAAGCTAATTCCTTTCCCGATTATTACAATTATTCTTTTCTATACTAACCTATTAACTACTTCTCTCTGGGGTCTGGCTTAATTGGCATCTTCGCCATCTTTAAGACAGTCATAGAGGGTTGACCAAACTCTTCTGTAATCTCCCCTAATAAAAGATATACTCCACCACCCCTAAAAGGGTAACCTTTTAGTGAGTTTGGGAAATGTACCGTATCAAAAAGATTTCCATCCACATCACAGAAAGTGCCAAAGTGCATTAATTCCCCTTTACTAGTTCTAACATATTTGATGGTAACTAGACGACCTAACATCCTCACCATTTTTCCTATGCAATCTATCATTTCGTTTGATTTAATCTCGCCTCTAAATGAAGTCTCTAAGAGATCAAAATATGAAACAGACAAAGGAAACTCTAAGATCAACAGCTCATCGTATGCATCTTCTAACACACTTGCCTCCAAGACAGGTAATAGAAAACTCTTCTTCTCCTTCTCAAACAATAATAACATACTTGAAACAGATTCAGGTATGGTTAAAAACTGATATGCCTCCCAAAGAAGTGCTGCCTTTTGTTTACCGGTAAACCTTAAGGCTCCGATTCTAATTAAAATCGTTATCTGCTCTTGCTTTGGCTTAACCCGGTCAATAAAATCCTCCAAAGATTTATACAATCCTCTTTTCGTCCGCTCTTCAACTATCAAATGGGCTAGTGCACTATCCAAATTCTTCATATGCACAAAACCAGCATACAAAGTATTACCCTCGATAGTGGTGTAATAAAGGCTATGGTTAACGCATGGTAGCTCCACCTTTCCTCCCAAACGGACAGCCTCATTGAAATAAACCCAACTTCTATAAAAACCTCCAAAATTATTAATCACCCCTACCATAAACTCCAATGGATAATAAGCCTTTAAATATAAACTTTGAAAACTCTCAACAGCATAACTGGCTGAATGAGCTTTTGAGAATGAATAACCAGCAAATGAAGCGATTTGACGCCAAACCTCTTTAGCAACTTCTTCTGACCTACCTAATTGCTTGCACCCCTCAAAAAAACGAGTTTCAATTCTCTTCATCTCCTCATTTCCTCTAAACTTCCCACTCATAGCTCGTCGAAGTATATCAGCTTCAGCTAAATCTAGCCCCGCAAAATGGTGACAAACCTTAAGTACGTCCTCCTGATAAACCATTACACCATAAGTCTCTCTCAGCTGATCCTTCATCACAGGATGTATATACTCAAAACTCTCAGGATGGTGAAACCGCCAAATATACTCCTTCATCATCCCCGATTTTGCTACACCAGGCCTGATAATGGAGCTCGCAGCCACTAAGGTTAGGTAATCTTCACATCTCAGTTTCTTAATTAGTTGTCGCATTGCAGGACTCTCGATATAGAAACAGCCTATCGTTTCGCCACTCCGAAGAAGTGCCCTTACAACAGGATCATTTTTAAACAAACTAACCTGATGTATATCAATCTCAATACCTCTATTTCTCTTAACTTCCAAAACTGCATCCTTTATATGACCTATCCCTCGCTGACTCAGCACATCTAACTTCTCAAAACGCAACTCCTCAGCTGTATACATATCCCACTGCGTCGTGGCATACCCTTTTGGCGGCAAATCCAATGCAGTATAATTCGATATTGGCTCTTCCGTTATCAACACCCCACCAGCATGAATACTCCGCATATTTGGAAAATCCCTCAACCGTTCAGCTAACAACACAATTTGCCGTGCAATCTCACTCTCCCTAGCCTCCTTTGCCGGATGTTCTGCCAATCTATCTATCTCCTCCACTGGCAACCCATATACCTTACCTAACTCCCGATACATCGAACTGTCTCTAAATGTCGACATCGTCCCTAATAAGGCAATATATCGCTCTCCGTATTTGCTAAACAAGTAATCTAAGACTCGATCTCGCTCCTTCCATGAGTAGTCAATATCAAAATCGGGCGGACTGGTTCGTTTTGGATTTATAAATCGTTCAAAATAGAGATCTAGCTCGATCGGATCAACATCCGTAATGCCCAAACAATATGCAACCACACTATTTGCCCCACTTCCCCGACCAACATGATAAAACCCCTGACTCTTGCTAAACATAATCATATCCCAAGCAATCAAAAAGTAGGATCTAAAACCTAATCGACCTATCATCTCCAGTTCATAGTTCACTCTTCGCTCTGCTTCTTTGTGATCCTCCCCATAACGCCAAATCATCCCCTCCCTACTTAACTTCCTTAGCAATTGATCATCGTTTGCCTCACTGTCTGTAAAGATTTTCTTATTCTTGACTGTCGTAAAATCCATCCCAAACTCCCTCTTCCTATATTGATCTTCTAAATTAATGAAGAGATCGCTAACCCGATCAAATCCTTCTATAACATCCTCAGGAGAAAGAAAGAAAGAATTACTCGGAGCCATCATTGAAGGATCTAACTTCGATAAAACTAAGTTATTATCTATAGCCCTTAAGTGTACATGCAAATCAAGTCCAAGGCTATCGCTATATACAACTCTTTGTATGGGATAAATCCTAGATTTATATCTACTCCAACGAGAGGTAACCAAACGCCTCTCTTCGTTTATGGTCAATGCAACCCGCCAAGAGTCAAAACCTGGAACCTCTTGCGTATAAGTAAATGGAAGTAGTGTCAAAACATCTGGTAATTCAGGTGCCTCCTCCGGATATGACATCGATAAAAGATGATAATGAGTAAGATAATCATTAATCACCCTAAAACCATTTCTATTTAAAGCTAAGAGATAATAAACTATTCGATTCCCGTTCGCTACAGTCACTCCTATGTCGGGTTGAATATCATTCATCGCACACGCCTTAACAAAAGCAGGTACTCCAGTAACATTGTTAATATCTGCTAATAGCAACCTCTTCAGGCTATACCTCTTTGCAATATCAACCAACTGCTCAGGCGATAAAGTGCCGTAACGAAGACTAAAATAAGAATGACAGATATACAGCATAACACCCACAAAAGTATTAAAACAATCGGACTATTTTTTTTCGCTAATGCACTCGGAATTAATGTAATTTTATACACCTAACAGCCTTCATCACAAATAATTATTTTTTAATCACCCTCAAAACCTACTACGATGTTCGGATCATCTATTTTGGAAATTGTAATCGGCCTAATCTTTATCTTCTTTCTTTATTCACTCATGACAGTGAGCATCTTTGAACTCATTGCAAATATTTCTGCCTTTAAAGCGAGACTCCTCCGTAAGACCATCATCAGAATGCTTACAGATGATGATGAACCAAGCAACAGTGCCCATTCCTTCAAAGAATACCTCGAGAAGATAAAATGTAAAACAATTAGCTTTTTTTACTTCTTGTTCAAAATATTCAAAACAAATAAAGCTAACAAAACCACTTTAGCTACCTCCTTCTACGAAACGCCTCATATAAAATACCTAGGACTTGGGAACTGGTATAAAAGACCTACTGCTATTGAGCCTAAGACCTTTTCTGAAACACTCACATTTATTTTATCCACCCCTAGTGGGGCAAACCAAACAACAGTTGCTCCTTCTTCCGATGATCTTGCTGCATACATCGATCTCAACCTTACTAAAGGAAAGATTCCAATCAATCCCCCTTTATCCAAAAGTAACAACAATAATACTCACTGCTCAACTACCGACTCAACCGATGATCTGTCTGAGCTTATCATTGATCCCAAAACGCTCCAATTTCTCAGAGATAGGTGGCAGAAAGCTGAAAAAAACAGGACAAAGTTTGAAGAACTACTTATTCAATGGTTCAATGAAACTATTGAACAATTAAAGATTAAATACAAATTCAAAGCACAGATATACACCTTCATTCTGGGGTTACTGATTGCAATCGCTCTAAATGTCGATACGATTAGCATCGTCAAATTACTCTCTTCTGACTCTAATACACGGGCTCAAATCATTGAGATAGCTAACCAGTATAAAGACCTTGGTGATAATGAGAAAGTAACACAGAAACCACTTGAAAACTCAAAACCTTTAAATACAGCAAATACAACTGATTTTTCTAAAAGCGATGGCTCCACTAACCTCTCTAATTCATCCGATACCGTGGTTGAGCAAAATATGTCAAATGAGGATATCCAGAAGTCACGAGAATTATTATCGGAAGTTTATGCCATTACGAAGCAAAAAAACAACTTGCTTGCATTCGGTTGGGAGGTTCCAAAAACAAATATCGAGTTAGCAAAACAAATAACTGAGAATAGCTTTAAAACAAAATATATTGATGGACCATCCTTCAACAAACTCAAAGAGAAACCATTGATATTAGATTCCATTTATACTTATAACCATTACAATCATAAAATCGAAAAAAAGGATCTTACTCATCAAATCGTCATTTTTGATAATAAATACGCGATTGTGATTTACTCCCCACTTGATTCAAAGTCTGTCAAAACATCCGCATTAGCATTTTATAACCCATTAAAGTTAAATGATAAAGAGGAAAGACTGATCAAATTAGCTAACCGTTCAACTGATTCCGCATTCATTGATACTTTATCCAGAAGTACTCCCCCTATTAAACTACTTACCATCCCTGAATTCAATTCATACTCTTTCGTAGCCAAAATATTATTCATCTTGTCTCAATTAAAGGATCTGGCAAAACTTGTCGGACTCGTTATTACGGCCATTGCCATCTCGTTAGGAGCACCCTTCTGGTATGATTTACTCTCAAAAATGATCTCATTGAAATCGGGAAAGGCCTCAACCACATCAGAGCAAAACAAATAATTCATACTAATTCCAATCAGACTTTTTCCTAGCTTAGCGGCCAAAACAAGATAAGAGTCAAATGGCTGACTATCTAGGTGATTTAACCTTTCTGAATTTTCTTTTCTTAGCATTCATGGCACTTATTGCCGGATTTCTTGATGCTGTAGTTGGCGGAGGTGGTTTAATACAATTGCCAGCCTTTCTGATTGCTATGCCACAAACCCCTACACTTACTATCTTTGGTACCAACAAAATTGCAGCTCTAAGCGGAACCTCCTTTGCTGCTTGGCAATATGCTAAAAAAATTAAGTTTAAAATCAAACTTTTAGCTCTTGTAGGCCTTTTAACGGCTATCTCTGCTTTCATTGGAGCTAAAGTAGTTTCGTCTCTTCCTATAGGACTATTAAAACCCATTATCCTATTTATTTTAATCTCGATAGCGATATACACCTACCTAAAAAAAGATCTTGGCGGACAACAAACGAAGAACCTTTCAACCTATAAGCAATATCTATTAGGAGCCACGCTAGGAGTAGTGATAGGTTTTTATGATGGTTTCTTCGGACCAGGCACAGGTAGTTTTCTCGTTCTTGGGTTTGTTGCTCTTCTTGGGTTTGACTTTCTGCATGCATCGGCTTATGCAAAGGTCATTAATTGCATTGCTAATATTGGGGCTCTCACCGTTTACATAAATAATAGTCAATTCTTGTTAGTTCCGGCTCTTATCATTGCGATATTTAACATAGTTGGGAACATCACGGGTAGTAAAATGGCTATAGCAAAAGGCAACCTCTTCATAAGAAAAGTATTTCTTGTTATCGTACTGCTGATGATTGCCAGATACGCCTATGACATTTTAAGATATGATTTCTAAGTCTGTTTGTTTACAATACTACTGATTATCAATACATTTAACTCGGATTAGATTAAACCAAGCTCTTTTTATTGCATCTTGTTTGATTCTATTTTCTGTTTGATCTCCTTCAATTTTTTAGGATTAACAATTGAGAGTATAAAGAAAGCCACTGCCTTAGGCCCTTTGCTTAAAAGGTTTTCTCTTACTTTGGCTGGGAAAAGATCAATTACAGATGTGGCACCAATAATCATCATTGCAAAAAGAATCCCCGGAATCGAAGATATCTTAGTCATGATTGAATGATTCTTATAAACCCGATCATAGCCTGCCTCTTCCGCTAAATCACCTACCACATAATCAAGAATTCTAACCTGCTTCTCGGTGAGCCGTTTCTTCCAGACATCAACCCTTGATGTATTAACCTCATTTATAATATTCGAGTGAATATTCTTGAGAATTCCCGGCCTATACATCTTTGTAAACTCCTCTTTCTTTTCATAGTACTCAAGCATGGTTGGTTCAAAAGAGATCCCAAGAAACTCACAAATCGAAGGGATGACCTCCAAAGGATTTGCTGTCAAAGCTTCATAATTCACAAAGTAATACTGATCTGGGTGCTTTAGAGCTTCTCTCTTAACTAATTTATAGTAATATACCCACTTCCACCCGACTAAAGAAGGCCATGGGATATCAAATTTCACATCCATTATGGAAACAAAATTATCTCGATAATCTCTGGTTATAAAAACAAACTTGGCTTCTGGA
This sequence comes from uncultured Bacteroidales bacterium, assembly GCA_964444785.1. Lineage (GTDB taxonomy): Bacteria > Bacteroidota > Bacteroidia > Bacteroidales > TTA-H9 > JAJTBW01. The sequence continues at coordinate 26,232 of CAYUII010000037.1, forward strand.
AATAGCTTCATTAATCGTTTGGTATAAATAGAATACCCTGGATTCTTATCTCCCAAAAGCTTCAATTCTGTCTTTGCATACAATGAATTGTAAAGAAGGTATACCTGCTTACAGAGTTCAGGATAACTCACCTCTCCCTCACTCTTTATCAAAGTACTTTCCAACAAATCATAGGGTATACGCCACATCTCAAATCGCCATACTCCAGCAACATCTTTTGCAAAACGCTTTAAATCCGCTACACTCCAATAACCCTTCTTATGGTATTTTGAATATAAATCAACTATAAATTGACATTCAGGAGGAACCAACACAGAGCTATGTGCATCAAATAGCATCTTAAGAAGAGTCGTACCCGAACGCGGTCGGCCAATGATAAAAAAGAATGGAGGTAAATTGTTTTGATTTGACACAATTATACTATTTTTAATCATAGGATGGGAACATAATGGTTGCCTGCTAGATCTTGTATGATTTTCTCATACTTCGTTGGCGATGATCGACAGCAAAAATATAATTTAATGTTATTAAATACTAATCCATGGCAAACACATACCACTGGAAGTTTAAAGTCTCAGGACGAATCTGGCTAGATTGCAATGAACACTCCTTTTTGGGTCAAGGAAAAGTTGAGTTGTTAAGAAAAATTCAAGAATTAGGATCTCTTAGACAGGCGGCTCAAGCTATGGGAATGTCTTACCGTCAGGCATGGGAGAATATCAAGAAAATTAACACATGCGCACCTGAACCAATGGTCATTCTAAAACGAGGCGGCATTAATGGTGGGATTGCTGAGTTAACCCCTTTTGCCATTAAAACTATCTTAGACTTCGAAAAACTTAATGAAACCTTTGAGGCATTTCTCATCTCTCAATCCAAATTATTGAACAACGATTGATGCACCTCTCCGCTATCTCTTCGCCTCTTCTTCGCTTCTTCTCCATATAATGACCGACAAAAAATGAAGAGGTTTCACACCTTATTCCCATTACACATAGTTTTTCATTATCGATACTATAGTTAAAGAGGGTAGAAAGAAAAATCCACATCATCGTTTGATCCTCATTAGCAAGGATGTTTCAATGCCTTACCTATCTACAACCTGTATTCACAAATAAACAGATAATGACAGGTCATATGGAGAGCATATGGAGAGGATACGGAGAGGTGAGTGTTAACCAATCTATGAGCTTAATTAAACTGCTCAATTTCCGCCTAATCCTCACATGTAGTTTTCTGAATATTTTATATCTTCGCACCGTTATTCAATCTAAAACATAACGAAAAATTCATGATGAGATACTTAAACTTCTTATTATTAGGTTCATTCATTCTAATAAGTCTGGCAATTCAGGCGCAACACAGAAGCGATACTATACCTGAATCAACAAGAAGCTATTTATTAGGGCAAATAGACATTTATGGGCAACCTATAATGTATTCAATTAAGAAAGAAAGCTTGGCATCAGATTACCGATATAGCATAGTACATCAGTTAGTAAGAGTACCATCATTGGCCTTTATTTTTTCGGGTTCACGAAATGAATCATCGGTTTCCATTCAAGGGTTTGATCTAAGAAGTATTCCAGTATTCATTGATGGGATTCCGGTGTCAGCAACCTATGATGGGTATATGGATTTGTCACGAATAAACGTTGGGGCGTTAGAAAAGATTGAAATTTCAAAAGGTTTTTCTTCAATACTTCATGGGGTTAACGCAACAGGTGGAACCATCAATCTAGTGACCCCAAAACCAGAACATCGCATTGAATTAACCGCTGCCGGTTATATAGGAAGTGGAGAAGAATATAATGGTCATCTTTCTCTTGGCCAGAAATTTCGTAAGATCTACTATCAGGTAGGTTATTCAAAATCTGACAAAGAGTATGTAACCCTGTCTGAGAACTTCGAAACGAGAAACCTTCAGCAAACACGCAAACTAGATAACTCATGGCAGAAAAATGGCACATTTAATGCTAAGTTTGGATATACTCCTAATGGGAATAACGAGTTCAGTGTTGCTTACTACAATATCGATGGAGAAAAAGGAAACCCTATATATCTTGGAGCCGATAAAAGCATTAAAGTAAGATATTGGCAATGGCCGGAATGGAAAAAAGAGGGAGTAAGATTCATCACAAAAAGTCAGTTTCAGTTTGGGTTCACTCTTCGAGCTAACGCATATTACGATAGATTAGCAAATACACTAAAGAGCTATGACGACAACACCTATACGACACAAAAAAAAGGTTCTTCCTTTACAAGTTTCTATCGCGATGAAAACTATGGAGGGGCTGTTGAACTGACCAAAATGATTTATAAATCACATGAATTAAAATTCGCAGGTCAACTAAAAAAAGAAAATCACAGAGAAAATAACATTGGGGAACCTATCAAGCATTTTACCGACCACACTTTTTCAGGAGGGATTGAAGACCAATTCTATATAAATAATCGGTGGTCACTTCTCGGAGGAATAAGTTTTAACTTCAGAGATGGGATTAAAGCGGAAGAATACAATAGTAAAACAAAAGAAATCAATGATTATCCCAACAATAGTGATAACTCCTTAAATTATCAAGTTGCTGGAATATACAAATTTCGAGGAGTTGTTACCACATTGACATTTGCTAAAAAGAGTCGGTTCGCAACAATGAAAGATCGTTACAGTTATAGGAATGGGATAGCCATGCCAAATATTGATTTAAAATCTGAAGTGGCATACAAATCTGAACTCTCCTTTGATTGGGCTCCATTACAATTCATCCATTTAAAATCAAGTATCTTTTATCATAAACTTAATAATACGATTCAATATGTTGATGAGGTTATGCCAGGCATTGCTCAGATGCAAAACACTGGGGAATCCTATTTTTTCGGTGGAGACCTTACGGTAGAAATATATCCGACAAAGCGACTCTCCATTTTAACCTCCTACAGTTACTTAAAAAGAAAGAACACATCGAATCCCGAGATACGGTTTACCGATATCCCAGAGGGAAGAATTACATCCGGAATTGATTTTGAACCCCTAAAATCATTACATACCTTCTTGAATATAGAATACAATGCAGCCTCTTATAGTACTTCATATGGAACAAGAAACCCTGATTTTGTAGTTCTTGATATAAACATCAAATATCTGACGCCATTTGGTTTAGGTATAGAGGCTGGAATTAATAACCTCTTTGATCTAAATTACACTAGAACAGAAGGCTATTATGAAAGCGGAAGAACCTTGCATTTTTCTTTATCCTATAATTTCAACACAAAGGAGTAGGCCAATATGATGTAATTCCCATAAAATGAACGTATCTTTGCAGGATAATTAATTTTACATGGAAAATTTTAGCCTATCCGGCTTACGTCCCGAGATTATCCGGGCGGTTACAGAATTAGGATTCGTTACGCCTACTCCCGTTCAACAGCAGACAATCCCTTTTTTATTAGAAAACACTACAGATCTTGTAGCATTAGCACAAACAGGCACAGGAAAAACTGCTGCTTTCGGTTTGCCTATACTCGACAAAATTGACAGTAATAACAGACTGCCTCAGGTTTTAGTCCTTTCACCCACTCGTGAACTTTGTATGCAAATTGCCTCCGATATGGCAGATTACTCAAAATACCTACCCCAAATACCAGTAGTGGCTGTCTATGGAGGGGAGAGTATTGAGAGGCAATTAGGTGCTTTAAAAAGAGGTGCCCTTATTATAGCTGGCACACCTGGAAGAACCCTCGATCTTATTAAAAGAAAAAAAATAGATACCTCGCAGATTCGTTGGCTAGTTCTAGATGAAGCCGATGAGATGCTCAATATGGGATTTAGAGATGAACTGGAAGAGATCATCAATAAACTTCCCGAAACGAGACAGACGCTCCTGTTTTCAGCAACAATGCCTCCTGATGTCAAGACCCTATCAGGTAGTTACCTTAATAATCCTCATGAAATCCAAATTGGAGAAAGAAATAAAGGATCTGAAAACGTTATCCATCAATATACCATAGTTCATGCTTCCGATAAATTCGAAGCTTTAAGAAGACTCATTGATGTTAACCCCGGAATCTATGGAATTGTCTTCTGCAGAACCCGTACCGACACCAAATCAATTGGTGATAAACTAATGCAACTCGGCTTTTCTGCTGATGCCCTTCACGGCGATCTATCACAAGCCCAGCGTGATTATGTCATGAATCGTTTTCGACTTGGCCACCTTAAAATATTAGTTGCCACCGATGTAGCCGCCAGAGGGTTAGATGTTACCGGATTAACTCATATTATCAACTTCGAATTACCTGACGATCCAGAAATTTATCTTCACCGCACAGGAAGAACTGGTAGAGCCGGCGCAACGGGAACAGCTATAAGTATTATTCATACCCGCGAGACCCGAAGACTGAGAGAGATTGCACGCTTTTTAGGCAGAGAAATCAGCAATATCAAGGTTCCTGATGGAATGTCTATCTGTCGTAAGCAATTATTCAACCTGGCCACTCGTATTGAAACCGCTGATATCTCAAACGAACAGGCTGATACTTTCATGGAAGAGATCATCAAAAAACTTGAATGGATTGACCATGGCGAATTAATCAGAAGATTCATGGCTCTTGAGTTTAATCGTATGCTTGAACATTACTCAGACTCCAGAGATATCAACCTCGCTCCTATTTCACCAAAAAATAGAAGCTATGAAGAAAGAGGTGGTCGCTCAGGTGATCGCAGAGCCCCCATGGGAGGTGAAAGACGATATGGTAGAGATTCTTTTCAAGATAGAGATAGAGATAGAGATAGAGATAGAGGAGCCAAGCCGCAAGGCAACAAAGGAATGTCTATGCTCGAAATCAATGTAGGATCAAGACAGGGGGTATCGACAAAAAACCTACTTTCATTAATCAATCAAAACTTAAGAGATCGAGGCATCCAGATTGGAGATATCTTTATTGATCGTCAGTCTACTCGATTTGAAATTGAAAAAAGAGCTGCCTCAATATTGGCAGAGAGAATGTCTGGCAGTGAATTTGGAGGCACTACAGTCTTCGCCAGATTCGCAGATGATTATGTTCCTACAGGGAAACCGGCTGAAAAGACGGAACGAAGGAAAAAGAAAAAGCAATAACCCACGACTCTAAAAGGCTATCAGGAATCTCTCTCGATAGCCTTTTTTGTATCCATTGCAATCCACTATTCCCCTCCCTTCCTCTTCATGTGATTTTAAAAAACAAAATCTAAAACATTAAAAAGTACTGTAAAAAAATATGCAGCAAGAGCGAAGCGGAAACGAAGAGAAAGCGAAGAGATGAGTCAGCAACTAAGCTAAAACCTCCTTTAACCTTATTATATATGCATTTTCTTCTGCTACTACACCATCCCAGGCCTCTGCCACTTCTTCGGCCATTTGTATAATAATAGATTTTAGATCTGATGTCATTTCAGAACGATTGCTCTCAAAATAATCTATAAATGAATCAAAGGATTCTCGACTATCGACATTAAAATCTATTAATCTCTCTAACTCAAACTCTGTATAGAAAGCATTGCTAGTCCCAAATGCATCAACACTACCTTCTAACTTACGCAGCGTATCTCTAACAAGATTTAGCATCTTACTTTTCTCATCTTCCTGTATTGCACCGTCAGCCATTGCAATAGCATATAGTAATCTGCCCGTCTCGATATAAAATTCCTGATAATCCATAAAACATTGTTGTTATGTCGTTAAACACGAACCAAGCCAATCCCTGTTCAGTGTTGATTTTGTAAATATACTGAGGCTTTTTTGAAATACAAATTAAATTATTCACAGTCCTGACTTACAACAAAAACACTATCAACTCTAACTGGTTAATTTTGTACCTTGCAGAAAAATTGGTGTCAGACTTATAATCTCAGAATCAATAAATTTCATTGTAAGGATGAAGAAAATTCTTTTTACTCTGGTACTCTCATGCGTTCTTTTAACGTCATTTGCTCAAAAAAGCCCTCAAATCATCTTTCTCTCTGGCGGAGAGATAAAAGGGGAAAGACAGGTATACCAAACTTTGGATAAGGGATCCGAAGAGATCAAAAGAGGACGTAATCTATTTGGCTCTGGATGGGCAGCCCAATCGGCCAACCTCTATATGATGGCTCAACGCTATCTAATGCATGCTCATCAAAGAACTGAAGTCCTGCCCTTATTCGTTATTTTAGATAAATCAGCCGACTACTCCTATGGAAAAGGAGTATCGTATTCAGATGGTAAAAATATCATTGACCTTCCAGAAGCTTGGTATATTAAAATTCACCCCCAAGTATTCGCAAATGACCGAGGTGCTTTAGATGCTCCTCAGTTGATCTTTTCAGAAGCAGCAGGTTGTATTGTTGCTAATCTGATGCTTGGAGAACAGCGTATTGACTCATATAAGTTCTCAAATAAAACACCCTATTTTAGTGTCCCAACCGATTACTCTACGGCGCTAATACATGGGTATGGATATTACTGGAGATATTTAAATTATCTGGTTGAGCCCAATCCTATTACCCGCAATGCGGTAGCTGAAAACATGAACGTTGATAAAAAAGAGATTGCTCGTATCTTATTCGGCTATGAACGTGACATGAAGCATTTTTATAGAATCGGACTATATAAGTTTTTAATGCCTCACTGGGCTCCAAAAGTAGAAAGAGTAAAGACAATCACCTTTATAAAAAATAATTGGGCAAAACTACCTAGCAGACCCATCACAGAGATCTCAAGTGATAAAGCAACGTATTATCGAGATGCTGCATTCTTACCAGATCCCAAAGGGGTTAGAAATTATTACCAATTGTATGAAGTTGGTGGTGTCGTCGCTAATTTCTTCGGCATTTTAGTAAAATCAAACATCGGAAAGACCCCCATCAATCCTGAAATCACCAATATTTTCACTGGTGACACCTCTGTTTCTGCCGCCAAACCATTAGATCCATTAACACTAAGCAACATCAAATTTCTGCTCACTTTTGCCCAAATGAAGAATTTACCAGGCGTAGAAAATCATTCTATGGGGGGATTTGTCAACGCTTATACAAATCTTTTCCGACAAGATTCAGCCGATATTTACGCCTCGTGGAAAGTTATCTCAAACCAAGATTGGCGTCAACCGATAGCCTCCGAAATTTGGATTGAACTTAATAATGTTCGATGGATTAATGATATTGCGTTCCCTTACAACTACACATCAAATGGTTATAGATTCAATATCAACGCTGCCGACTCTATTGATTTAATGCAAATTCCCGGGTTTACTCCTCAGATGGCCTTAGATTTAATAAAAGAAAGAGATCAAACAGGATCCTTTACTAGCATAGATCAAATTCTAAGCTTACCTTTTTTAACCCAACCGATTAAGGATATCATTAAAAACGGGCAAGTAAACCAGCCTGTGCAATTGGTTGGACAACAAAAGATGATTACTAGTGAAGCTAGTTTAAATGCTCATATGAGTTTAATATTCAGCTTCGTCATTCTTTGGATTGTATCATCCATCATTTTAGTTGTGCCTTTTATCATTGGCAAAAAAGCCTTTCCTCTAAGCAACATTATATGGCATGCATTTAGCCTCTTCTTACTTTATATAATCGCATTAGCAACCATAGCAACCGGTTTTAAACCGCTATTAATATCACTAATAGCTTTAGTATTAATAAGTGCTCTAATTTTCTTTTTTAACCGAAAAGAGGATTGGGCAAAATGGGTGCGGTTAATCTCATTTATCATCCCGGCAGCAGTGATTGTTTTATCAGCTCTTTAAAAGGACGAGCTTCTAG
>CAYUII010000038.1:0-31889 GCA_964444785.1 uncultured Bacteroidales bacterium
TCAGAAAATCAAAAAATATAAACCTCAGCTGGAACAATCCACTGCATAATCTGGGATAAACAGATTATTCAAGATGTTTAAGAAATCAAGAAAAGACTTACAATTAGATGCCTTCTCAAATACTTCCAATCACCTGAATTCAACAGTGGCGAAAGAGTATTTAGATCCCAAGAGCTGGCATAATCAATTTCGTGAGCAGATTGTAATGCGGATAGATGAAAGCGTGTTTAGCGTTCTGTTTCATGATGCCACAGGAGCACCTAACTCTTCAATTCGAGTGTTAATGGGTATGATGATTGCCAAGGAAGCCTTTGGGTGGAGTGATTCAGAATTATTTTCTAATTGCAAGTTTAATTTAGTTCTAAGATGTGCACTGGGTCTTTTTATATCAATGATCCTGTGCCGACTGAATCTACCTATTACTTGTTTCGTAAGAGGGTTTACGAATATCAGAAGCAAACTGGTCGGGACTTAACGGAAGAAGTATTCAGGCATATAACATCTGAGCAAATAAAGGACTTTCAAGTAAATGGCCGTGCTATACGCATGGACAGTAAGCTCATAAGTAGTAACATAGCATTCTATTCTCGTTACGAAATTGTACATCAAACCTTGCTGGCATTTCTCAATACACTTAATCTAGATTTCCTTCCTGCTTTAACATCAGAAGACCGGCAACGATTAAAGGAGTTAAGAGAAGAAAAGTCAAGTTTAACAGTGTATCGTAGTACCAAAGAAGAGATTTATACAAAGCTACAGGTAGTTGGCATGGAGATCTATCGACTTCTTGGATTGTTTAGTGATAATCAGACGGAGTCCTTTTTATTACTTAAACGAGTATTTAACGAGCAGTTTAAAGTCACTCAAGAACAGAAAGTAGAACTTCGCCCTAAGGAAGAAATCACATCCTCTAGCGTTCAATCTCCTCATGATCCAGACAGTGCCTATCGCAATAAAGGAGACCAAAAGGTAAAAGGATACAGTGTTAATATCACTGAGACTTGCTCAGACGACGGGTTGAATCTAATCACAAACGCTCAGGTGGATAAAGCCAATGTCGCAGATTCTACGTTTGTTCAATCAGCCATACAAGCAACTCAAGAGCTTAAAAATACAAGACCCGAGAAGGTGTATGCTGATGGAGCCTATCAGAGCCCTTTAAATGCAAATTTCTGTGAAGGCATAGATATGGTCTATAGTGGAATACAGGGTTCTAATCCGCAATTTGATTTAAACTTAACTCCCGAGGGTATGATCGTCATTGTCAAGCAAACCAAGCAACAATATCTGGCAAAAAAGGTAAAATCACAGAACAAAACCAACGAAGAAAGATATAGTGTTAAAATCAATGATGAGTATTTTTATTTTGCACAAACGGCGATACGATCTGCTATCATACGAGCTCAGATACTCAATAGACCAACGGAGGAACGACGAAAGTGAAACAATGTAGAAGCCACCATTTTTCAACTGAGCATTCCATTGGTCAATAGAAAATCAAAATACAGAGGGTTATTCAAACAAGAAATGTGGGTGTCATGTAGATGCATATGGATAAACCTTGTCCAGATAATGAACTTCCGAGCAAAAAATCCCGGTTTTTTGCTCAATTTTTTACTTTTTCTGAACTTAAATAGGCTTTTATATGCTATTGGACTAGAAGTGAGTTTTTGGAAATACATTTACATCCAAAATATTCTTTTGAATGATATTTTTAAGTCTTGCGGCCGCATCATTCAAAGATCAATTTTTGGCTTTTCAGATGGGACTCAAAATTGCAAGAATAGTTTAAATACCTGATTAAGTGTTTTTTATGAGATTTGCTTCTGCTTGCTGCAACTATTTGATTTCTCGAGTCTTACAAGTACCTCTCCGTTGCCTCTCCATTGCCTCTTCGTTGATGGACTCAATGAGCCTTACCCAGTAAACCTTTTCAGAGAAAAAGAGCTCTATTAGGTGCGTAGGGCAGTCCCCTATGCAAAAGAGTTGCTGTGGTGAATTGGAATAATATTTGTTCAGTGACTCTTCCGGTTAAATTTCATTATACTCTCAATCCTCTTCCTTTTTATCCATTCTTTACATGGAGAACCAATGGAGAGGTAATGGAGAGGTAATGGAGAGATTTCATAAAGATGCAGCCATTCGAGAAGGTGTTACATAGTATCGAGCCAATTGTCCAGTTGAATAAGGATGAGATTACAGCACTATGTAGTGTGTTATCACTATTGCCGTTGAAGAGGGATGAATATCTGCTTGCCGAGGGGCAGGTATGCGACTTTATCGGTTTTGTGAATACGGGTGTATTGATCTATTTTAAAACCAAGGAGAGTGGCGATGAGGTTACCACCGATTTTGCCTTTGAAGGCGACTGGGTCAATATCAATTTGAGTAGATTGGCTAGCGTCCCCTCAACCCTCAGTATTCGAGCTATCGAGGAGTGTGAGGTGGTGATGTTGAAGCAAAAGGATTTGAATGACCTTTATCAAAGAATTCCTAAGCTAGAGCGGCTGGGTAGAATTCTTACGGAGCAAGCCTATATAAATATCGTCGATCAAACGGTTGAATTGCAAATCCACTCGGCTAAAGAGCGATATGAGAATCTACTAAAGAGACATCCTAAGCTGTTGCAAAAGGTACCCCTTTACCATATAGCCAATTACCTTGGCATCGCTCCCAAATCGCTGAGCCGCATCAGAAAAGAGATATTCGAATAGATGCATTTGGTAACAAATGTGGAGGAGTTTATCAGATCAGGAGAGAGACCTTTGTGCCATAAACTTTAAAATATTTATGGTATGAAATGGAATATCTTACCCCTCGTCATACTGGTTGTATTCGTGACCAGCGTTAATGCTCAATCCGATTCAGGTAATACGGTTACCCTCGACACGTCTGCAAGAGCCTGTGTGTTTACCGGCCCTGAAATGTCCAAGACAAAGCAAGCTATTGAGGTGGAAAGTCTCTTTCCGATGTTCTTCTCAGGTGGCTATCACTTTTGTATCGCATATAGGTATCATAACTTCCGTGTTCGGATAAGCGTGATTAATGGCGGAGATTATGATGCAGAGCCTGCTGGTACCAAGAACTCCGCATCAGAGTTTAAGCGATATTATAAGACTTCTCCCGGTATCTTTTTGGGTTACAACGTGTGGCGTCATCTGGAGGTCTACTCTTACCTTGAGTTACATACGTTCAAAATAGAGCAAAAGAGTACGGGACTAACAAGGGATATTCATAGTAATGATATCGGAGGAGGCGTGAGTTATCAGTTCTTCATAGGCCCCCATATCTACCTTCAACCGGGCGTCCATGTTTACCTCCGCAGTGATCATAGTGCTAATTTTAATGGAACGGTCTATAACATCCCAAATGTTGATATAGCACCTGTGATTCGCCTGGGATATAGAATTTGGGGCCAGTATCATGAGCGGAAATAACTTTATTTCTTCTCGTGGGCGAATGCGTAATTAAGCTCCATTGAAGGGTCTTAGGATGTAATTAGTACTTCGCCCGCCCTCTTCAGAACGGCATAGAATACTTTTGGCAATCAGATCGTTTATGTCGTTCAGAGCTGTATCTGATGAACATTTGTTGATCTTTGCCCATTTGCTTGTGGTTAGTTTTCCGTTGAAGCCATCGAGTAGTTTGTTTAGGATGGATCGTTGTCGTTCGTTAAACGATGTATGGATATGTTGATCCCAGAATTGAGCTTTTGAAAGAATGGATTCTAGTTGCTTCTCGCTTGTGTCCAGAGCTTCTTTAAGACAGAATAGGAACCATGTCATATATTCGGTTAACTCACCATTTCCTCTTTGCGTTTTCTCCAATATCTCATAATAAGCCTTTCTTTCATTGAGGATCTGGTTTGACATACTATAAAAACGTTGTGATGAACCATCACTTCTCGCCAGTAACATATCTGTAATGGCACGAGCGATACGACCATTGCCATCATCAACTGGGTGGATAGTAATAAACCAAAAATGGGCAATAGCCGCTTTTATAATTGGATCCAACAGAGTCTCTGAGTTTAACCATTTTAGAAATATGTTCATCTCAGTTTGGACTCTTTCTGCCTCGGGGGCATCGTAGTGAATTCTCTCTTTTCCCATTGGTCCAGAGACTACCTGCATTTCGCCAGTACGATATTTCCCTATCTCTATTTTAATTATTCCACTCCATCCGGTTGGAAAAAGAGAGGCATGCCAACCAAATAATCTTTGTTCTGTTAAAGGTTTATCGTAGCGTTGTGTGGCATCAAGCATCATCTCAACAATGCCATCAATATCCCTCGATGATCGTACTAATCCAAGCGTTTTTATCCCTAATCTCCTGGCAATCGAAGAACGAACTTGCTCTTTATCTAAAAACTCACCTTCAATCTCGGTCGACTTCAATACGTCAAGGGTAAGTGAGTTAAGCATCGCCTCCTCACGTATCGAAAATCCCAGACTTTTCATTTGACCTAACAAATAACCCTGCTTATAACGAACACTCGCTAGGTCATTTGCTAAATGCTCTATCGAGTATTTGAAGTCGGTCCAGTTTATGTTTCGATGGATATACATATACATTGTTATTTCACAAAGATATTCAGTATTCGGTGAATAAAGAGCTATTCGCCGAATATTCTTCGGTGATTAGATCTGCTATTCACCGAAAAATGTTCGGAGAATGGCCGAGTCTATTCCTAAAATCATCCCTTCCAGGTGATAAAAGAGGCTGTAGCAATTGGTGGTGGTCTGATTGGTATTGAGACCTGTAAAGCCTTGTACTTGGCTAGAATAGAAACTGGTCTCTATAAACAGAATGCTTCAAAGCATGGCTTCAAGAACAATATGTAAGTTGGGCGCCAGTCCTGATTTGCAACAACTTATTAATACGTTAAGCCTAATTGCCAAAGCGGAATGATGTTCAAGAAACCATTTTCTATGTCGTCTTTTACGATATAACCGTTTTCAATGTCTTTATTCTGTTTCTGTCCTTTGTTCTTGCCTCCCACTTCAAACGTTTTATCCTCAATAAGGAAGTCTGCTATAGACGATGCAAAAACATTATGTTTGACAGTCATTTGATTTAAAAAGAATGTTTCTCTGACATTTCCGATATTGACTGTGTCATAACCTAGGTTGTATAGAAGGTTTGTGTTATCTATATAAATCTTATTAACCTTACCTAATCCCCGAATACCACCAGCATTGTCGCGCAGCTGGACTATCATGCCTGCTTCCTCAATATACAGACAATAATCTGAAATAATATTGCGACTGGCTGACAGCATTTCTGCTATTTTAGTCATATTGGGTTTGAATGGAGCACTTTTAGAGATGATGGCAAGTAATTGTTTTAGCTTCCTTCCGGTAGCAACATTCATATTGGCATACATCGGAATATCATTTTCCAAAGTATGATTGATTATCTGTCTTAAGCGTATTTCAAAATCCTCCTCTAATGCAAAAGGATAATAGCCTCTTTTCAGATAATCAGCAAATAGAGGTAAGGGGCGTTTCAAATCTGTAATTTCAACTTTATGTTGCAATATATCTTCCAATGAATATGTCTTTGCTGAAATATTATGGAACAACTGCAAATATTCACGGAAGGACAAGCCTTTCATATTGTATATAACAGCTCTTCGACTTAGATCAGAGGCTCCTTTTTTAATATCCAAAACAGATGAGCCTGTAAAGACCACTTTCAACTCCTTATGATAGTCATAAATTAGTTTGAGTTCCTTTTCCCAATCGTTATATTTATGGATCTCATCAATAAATAGATACTTCCCTCCATACTTAACAAAGGTGTCGACCAGCTCAGTAATCCGATTGTCTACAAAATAGAAATCTTCTGCTGAAACATAAAGACTCTCTGCAGGATTCAGATATTGCTTGATATACTGCAAAACCAAAGTTGTTTTACCCACACCGCGAGGACCTATAAGTCCAATCATTCGGTTTTGCCAATTGATCTCATTGTGCATATAGCGTAAGAAATCGGTGTCGGCTTCTTTTATCAGCTTATTGGAATATTCAAACAGTTTTTCCATATTATCTGACTTTCTTACAAAGATAATGAAATTGCACTCGAATAGTGCGATTGTTTGTGGGAATTGCACTCATGGAGTGCGAATTACTGTCAATTTCGCATTTTTGAGGTGCGATTGTCGGTCAATTTAACTATTCAATTTCGATATCCCATACCCCGCAAGCCCGCTCTAATTCAATCAGTGCAACAGAGAAGTAGTTTACTTTGCGAGACGGATAGTTGGGCTGTTTTCAGTTCTCCTTTGATGATATTGGAGAATTTGAGAGGAACACTGATCCCTGCAACGATGCCCTTAAAAGCAGGGGCGGGTGCAAGCTCATTACGTACCTCAGAGGAGTGCTTCCCCCGATGCTTAATCTCAGATTGATAAATCTGTTGGCCTTTGCTAAGCGAAGGTTGTTCTGTGACATCTCTTGTACCTTTATGACCATCTGGATATCTGTACGGTTGTTCTGGGCTAGTGAGATAAGCATTGCCAGATCGAAGTCCTGTTTAGGCAGAAGCAGACTGCCCTGTATTGAATCAGGCAATTACAGTGTGTTAATGCCCTGTAGCATCAGTAGGTTGAGTAGTGTCTCTTTTAGATCGATTTTTAGATGCTTCAGGATGCGGTGTTTGGATAATTTACTGATATTTATTATCTTTAGAATATGTTAAACATAAGAACCTGTCATTACTTCTTCAATATTTGTTGAAGAACCACTGATTTGAGACCTCTGGATAGCCTTTCTGCAAACTCTGGATGAGAGGGATGAAAGCATAAAATCTGCCACTAAATTGATACTAATAACTTGTTAAAACTAAAACTTAATGCGTATGGGTAAAATCCAATTCTATAACCTGCAAAACTTTAGAACCATTCCTCAGATGGGGTTGGTAAAGGAAGAGATAAAAAGAGAAATTGAAGTGGTTGGGCGTGTATTGCCTTTTAAGACGAATAGTTATGTGATAGATGAGCTTATAGATTGGGATAATGTAGAAACTGATCCGATATTTACATTAAATTTTCCGAGAAAGGAGATGCTTTCGAAGAAGCATTTCAGTACAGTGGCTGGGTTGCTTGATCGTAATGCTTATAAAATGATCGTTGATCATGCAGTTGAAAAGATTCGTCTCTCATTGAATCCGAACCCGGCAGGGCAGGAGCATAATGTGCCTATGTTAGGCGAGGTTAAATTAAGGGGTATTCAGCATAAGTATCCTGAAACGGTTCTTTTCTTTCCGAGTCAGGGGCAGACTTGTCATGCTTACTGTACCTTTTGTTTTCGGTGGCCTCAGTTTTCAGGTATGAGCGGCTTAAGGTTTGCAATGAAGGAGGCAGATTTGTTGATGAGATATTTAAAGCAGAGGAGAGGGGTAACAGATGTTCTTTTTACTGGTGGAGATCCGATGGTGATGAGCGCTGCTATCCTAGAGAGTTATATATTGCCCCTACTTGAGCCGGAGTTGGATCATATTCATAGTATTCGTATTGGAAGTAAATCACTTACATATTGGCCATATAGGTTTTTGACCGATGAGGATAGTGACCGTATTATAGCACTCTTTGAGAAGATTATTGCTGCAGGAAAGAACCTCTCTTTTCAGGCACATTTCAACCATCCAACAGAATTGTCGACTGAAGCGGTTCAGAAGGCCATTAAGAGGATTAAGCAGACGGGGGCACAGATTCGTACACAATCTCCCTTGTTGCGACATATTAACGACAAGGCGGAGATCTGGGCTCAGATGTGGCGCAAGCAGGTTGATTTAGGATGTATACCCTATTATATGTTTATTGCGCGGGATACGGGCTCGAAAGAGTATTTTGAGGTGCCATTGGAAAAGTGTTGGAATATCTTCAGGAGGGCATACAGGCAGGTTAGTGGTTTGTGTCGTACGGTAAGAGGTCCCAGCATGAGTGACCATGCCGGAAAGATTCAATTATTAGGGGTCTCAGAGGTGCGGGGTGAGAAGGTCTTTGTGTTACGTTTTCTTCAGGGACGAAATCCTAAGTGGGTAGATGTGCCGTTCTTTGCTGAGTATGATCCGAGGACTACTTGGTTTGATCAATTGAAGCCGGCCTTTGGTGAGGAGAAGTTTTTCTTTGAGGAGGAGCGAGGGCAGATAGCAGAGACGAAGCCTTTCTTGTTTGAGTGATTCTAGGATGAATTAGGGTTTAGTTTTTTGCATTATTTGCCGTAAAAAGCAAGGTATTTCTCGATGTTGGATTTTACATATTCGGCATCATGATGACCCGAGAAGAGATGGTTTTCTGAAGCTATGCCTTTGCTGTCAAGTGTTTTGTGTAGTATGGCACATCCCTCATAGAAGCCACCTTCATCTTGGTCACCTGCATCCAGATAGACTTTAATATCGGTGCCATAGTTTAAGGTCGCAGCAAGTCTGATCGGGTCACACTTCTCCCAAGTCTCATTATTTGTAAAGTGAGGTTCATCCTCATCGTTATAAAACAGGTCAATGGCTGGCATATGACCTCCGATTTTAGAGAATAGGTCAGGATGTTTGAATGCGTTGTGAAGAGCTGCAAAGCCGCCTGCGGATACGCCACCAATATACCTGCCTTTTCTCTCGTTGATGGTGTTGTATGACCTATCGATGTAGGGTACTAGTTCCTGAATTAAATAATCTTCGTATCTGCCAGTATGGTATAGTCTGTTTACGGAATTTAATACCTCATTAGTTGTTGGACTTGAATTCATTCCTCGGCTATTTCCTATGCCGGGACATACAATGATCATTGGATTGATCTTTCCTTCAGAGATCATTTGGTCTGCAATGGTGTCTAGATGAACCTCAGTTAAGATATTCTCATCACCATTTCTACCATGCAAGAAGTACAGAACAGGTAGGGCTGTGTTTTCCTTGATGAGGGGAAGGTAAATGAGTAGTGAAATATTTTTATTTAGAATAGAACTGTAATGGCTGATTTTCACAAGTTTTCCTTTGAGCATGATGTAGCTTCTTAATAGTTGTTTTGTAAAGCAAAATTATAGGTTATTATTTGTTTTTCGTTAATTTATAGGATAATGAGGATTGATTAGTAGAAGAGTTATGCTGGATGGTGCTGCCCTTTTGTTTTTGCTGTATTGCTAATGAACCAAAGATTAAACTTTATCGAAATCCAGTTGTTTGGAATATCTACAAAGCAAAAGTGAATTTATTGGTTTACGCTATGCCTTTTAGAATCGAAACGTAAGTTCACTGTATTAATGAGAAATCCAAAAAAAGAAACTATATGAATTTCCTGGAGCTCGCAAACAGTCGTTATTCGACAAAGAATTATGATTCAAGTAAGAAGATCTCTAACGATAAGATTGAAGATCTGAAGAAGATTATAAGACTTAGTCCCTCTTCAATAAACAGTCAACCTTGGAGGTTTGTCTTTGTAGAGGATGAGGCAAAGAAGTCACAGTTAGCATCGGTATCACTTTTTAATGAGGAGAAGGTTAGGGATTCTGGTCTGTTGGTTGTTTTTTATGTAGCAGATGATCTTAAGGTCTTTGAAGAGCAGGTAAAGAAGAACCTTCCGGAAATGGCTGTAGCCTATTATGAAAACTATGTAAAGACTCTACCTGAGTTAGCTATTAAGACATGGTTACAGAGTCAGGTGTATTTGTCGTTGGGATTTTTCTTAAGTGCTGCTATATCAATGGGACTTGATTCCACACCAATGGAGGGGATAATCCACGATGAATATTCCAAGATTGTACCTGTTGAGGGTTTTAGGCCTCTCTTTGCCGTAGCATTAGGGTATAGAAAAGAGGATGACTTTAACCAGCCGATGTTAAGGCCTAAGTCGCGCTTAAGAGCCGAAGAGGTGGTGATTAGTATTTAAGAGGGCGGATGGCATTAAGCATTAATATTCAAGATTCATGAGCACAAAGAGGGGTCTACCTGTTATTGAATCTTGAATCACTTGAATCTTGAATCTCTTGATTTTTGAATCTCTTGATTTTTGAATTACTTGAATCTTGAATCACTTGAATCTTGAATCTCTTGATTTCCGTACTTTCGCAGCAGAAATCGCTTTTATGGAAGAATTCAATTTCATAAATCCTAGTGCTGCGCTTGCTCCGTTTATTAAATACTACTGGCTGCTTAAAACCGTAGGTGATGAAACATCGCTTATTAGAACTGTGCCAACTGGTATGATTAGCCTGATTTTTCATCGTGGTAACCGGCTGTTATCAGTTTCCGAGAACGAATGTCATCCTCAGGCTTTTTTAAGTGGTCAGGAGAGATCTTATTTTGATCTTAAGTACACTGGCCAAATCGATATGATTGTTGTTGTTTTTAAACCAATTGGTGCACGATCTTTCTTCTCGCTACCTATTGATAAGGTTACCAGTCTGAGACTTACTGCTGATGATTTGGAGGATAAAGAGCTTATGGAACTAGAAAGAATGGTGACTGCAACCGTGCAAGATCTTAAGTGTATTCATCTTATAGAGCAGTTTCTTTTAAATAGGCTTACCATGCCTACTAATTATAATCTGAATCGGGTAAGCCATGCACTGAATCTACTTAATAGAGGGGAGACCGATGTCACCAATCTGGCAGATGCTACATGCTTAAGCACAAAGCAGTTTAATCGTGTGTTTTCTGAAATAATTGGTGCCAGACCTAAAGAGTATTCTAAGATTATTCGCTTTCAAAAGGCTTTGCATCTGCTTGAAAAGAGACGCAATATCAGCTTAACTACACTTGCATATAGTTGTGGATACTTCGATCAATCGCATATGATTAAGGATTTTAAATCTTTGTCGGGCTATACTCCTGGTGAGTATCTTGATGTATGCTCGCCTCATTCTGATTACTTTGACTAGCTTGAATATGTCTCTTTTTTACAATCTTTGGTTTCCATGACATTTTACTTTTGCCCCATCTTAAAATTATCACAAAGTCATGGACAAAAAGAGATTGGTAGAAAAGGCAGAACTCCATCTGCATGTTTTGTGTTCTGAGATTGGGGAACGTCGTGTTGGTAGTGAAGCTAATCGCAAATCGACGTTTTACGTTGAAAGTATTCTAAAAGAGGTCGGCTGGATGACAGAAGTGACGCAACTTTCGGTTATTGATTGGCTATCCGATGGGGCAATGTTAAAGTGTGATGGTCGCCATTTTGAGGTCTACTCTTCGCACTACTCACTGGGTTGCGCTGTGGTAGGAGAGTTAGTTGCTATTGACACGGTTGCAAGATTAGAACGTGAGGCTATTGAAGATAAAATAGTCTTGCTTCATGGTGAAATAGCCAGTCAACAGATTGCACCTAAGAATTTCCCGTTTTGGAATCCGGATGAGCATCAATATTTAATTTCCTTATTAGAGAAAGGTAATCCGAGGGCTCTGGTTTGCGCTACTGAAAGAAATTCAGCGGTTGCTGGAGGAGTTTATCCATTCCCCTTGTTTGAGGATGGCGATTTTAATATTCCTTCTGTGTATATGAAGGATACGGAAGGGGTGAATCTGCTAAGTTATACCGGTAAGACGGTAGAGTTGATCTCGAAAGCTAAGAGGATTCCTGAGACGGCATTCAATGTTTTAGCCAGAAGAGGTAAACTCCAAGGCAAGAAACGCATCGTAATCACTGCTCATATCGATTCAAAGATTGGTACGACTGGTGCCATTGACAATGCAACTGGAGTAACGGTCTTACTGCTTCTTGCTGAGCTGTTGAAGGAGTGTAACACAGACTATTCTCTAGAGTTGGTCTTCTTTAATGGCGAGGACTATTACGGGGCGCCAGGTCAGGTTATCTATCTAAAGCAGAATGAGGGTAAAATGGAAGAGATTGCGTTGAATATTAATATAGATGGGGCGGGCTATTTAGAGGGTAAGTCATGCTTTTCCCCATTTAATCTACCTGAGGATATGCTGGATTTACTCCACGAAGTGCTTTGGGAAGCTAGCAATTTGGTTGAAGGAAAGCCATGGTATCAAGGTGACCATAGTGTCTTTCTTCAGCAAGGTTGTCCTGCTATTGCTGTTAGCTCAAGCTGGTTTATTGATAATATGGATAATCAGGATATAACACACACTTCAAAAGATAACCTTAGCATTGTCAATTATGAACGAGTTGCGGAATGTGCCCAGGGTATTGCAGCTCTTATTGAAAAGCTGTAAATCGGTTGTTTCTTAAATATTATAGGGTAGGAGGGAGACTTCCTACCCTATTAATGACATTTTTTTATCTATTTTCCTCAGGAAACAATGGTTAATTAAGGATGTTTTAGTTCTTGTTTTGAGTTCTGTGATCATAGCTGAGTCCTTTTACTAACCTCCATTCATTGTTCTCTAAGATCCATACATGGGTAAACTTAGCAATGCTTGTTATGTACTCCGGTTTATTGCCTTCGATTGCATAAAAGGTGTGGTCAGCTGTTTGGATGGCACCGTACAGCACTCCGTTGTTGTATAAAGGATAAACTTCCATAGATTTCTTATCAAGTACCCTTTTTGCCTTGTAGTCCATTTTGCATAATCCATCTCTGATACTCACAATAAAATCTGACTTTGTTGCAGTTATTCCCCCTTGATCGTGGAAGAACTCAAATCTCTCGCTTAAAAGGTTCTCAAATTGGGAAATGTCGCAGGTGTTAAAGCCGATCTCAAAGAGTAGGCTATCTTTTTCTTTGATGGTATTATATAGATCAGAGCAGTGAGATACTTGTGAAAATGCCGTAAAGTTTAGAACTGACAAGACTATTAGAATGCAAAAATGTTTCATGATATATCTCTGTTGATTTCTTTTTGGTTTAAAGATAATGGTTCTTGGTTTTACATGTTAAGAAAAAGTAGTATAGGTTATTTCTTTTGCGTCCAATTAAATTAACTTTGTCGACAATCACATAATGACTATGTCTTCAATTATGCAACTGCGCGATGCAACAATATTCCCTACAAACGAGGTTTTAAAGAATGTGTTAGGGGAGAGGTTTGATGTTTATTCCATATTTCTTGATACTATTACTGTTGATCAGTATAATTTAAATGTTGAATGGCGGTATTATAACGATGGTAAAGTATGGTTAGCTAAGGTACAGTTTAAGAAGAAGACCATTCTTTGGTTATCCGTTTGGGATGGTTTTTTTAAGACAACGTTCTATTTCACCGAGAAGCATATTGAGGCGATAGCCGGATTAAATATATCAGAGGCTATTAAAGTTGAGTTTTGCAAAGCTAAGCCTGTTGGTCGCTTAATTCCACTTATTCTTGAAGTACGAATTATGGATCAGCTGGATGATTTATTGACTCTGGTTCGGTTTAAAAAGAGTTTGAAATAAGAATAATTGGGTCAGTTTGCTAACTAAATTGTTTATTTGAATTCATTGGAATATGAAAAACACCTATATTAGCTGATAATTTTTTTTAACAGGATATTTTGTTCAACCATATTTAACATTTTGATAAAGATGAAGTTATTGAGTGATAGTGTACGTTACTGTTAAAATTGGTCTCTTTTATAAGGTATTAAGGGCACATAAATTTGAATGGTAATGTATGAGGTCTATCTGCAAGTCGAAGTAGTGCTAATGAATAACAAAACTCATATTGAGCTAATTTTAAATCTAAAACAATGAAAAAACAATTTTCAATTATTGCTGTATTAGCAGCAGTTTTAATGGTGGGCATTATGCTCACTTCTTTTACGTCAGGTCGTAGTGAGTCTGACACAAGTTCATCAGAATCTGGTTACTTGATGGTAAGGACAATTGAAACCGCAGGTTGGTGGGGATCCAAAATCATTGTTCTACATGAAGATGGTAAATCTGAGACATTTTCGTTGAAGACACTTGCCACCGGTAATTTAGAGGAAAATGTGATTAGAATACATGCAAAGTTAAACGAAATTAAAAAGCTGGGATACACTATGGTTACCAGCAACGGAGGTAGTTCTGATAACGCGATGGTAAATACCTATATATTTGAGAAGAAATAGGGTTTATAGAAGTAATATATGTCTTACTCGATTCGTTGAAAGGGTAATAATAAGGTCAACATCCTCACCTGATTCTTGATGTTTTAGCTAATGGCTTGGAGAGGTTGTTGACCTTTTCTTAGGTTACTGACAAATTCGTTGAGGGTCTAATTGGGTTTTCTTGAGAAGACATGGTAGCGGATCTAAAGAAAGTGATAGCTCAATAACATGATAGGATAATGGAAAGGTACTCCTACTATAAGCATACTATTGATTCACAGATTTTTCACAATAGAAGTAAAAACCTCTTTTGCAGTAACTATACTCCTGATTTGTTCGGTTTTACTCCCGAAACAATTGCATGTCTAGATCATGTGGGGCAGCTGGATGATCAAAATCTTGAGTTGCTAACAGAGTATACCGTCAGTCAGGTGTTACATGAGTTTTGTAGGGTGAATCAGTATATCTCCTTTTCAGAACTGGATAAAGCAGCGCTTTTAGGTCTATACTCTAATTTGTTTCGGGATATTTGTAATCATACTAAATCTGCCCAATCCATTTCTAGAGATCATTATCAGAATCTTATCGATTGGTTATTGAGGTCAAATCCTTTTGTAAAGGAGATTTATTCTACTCATGGCAACTATCTTCAACCTGTTTGTTGCTCAGAATACAATGCCGATCTTCAAATCAAACTATTACATATTGACCTTAATCTTCTACGTGAACCTATTCTTGATATTGGATGCGGTGAAAATGCCACCCTCGTCCGCTTTCTTCGTGAGAGAGGCCTTGATGTCTATGGGATCGATCGGTTCTGCCATAATTCTGAATTTATGCAAAGTGCAAACTGGCTCGAATATGATTATGGGAGGTGCCAATGGGGTACAATAATCAGCAATCTGGGGTTCTCAAACCACTTTCATCATAACCATCTTAGGAAAGATGGCGATTTTGTTGTGTATGCAAAGAAATACATGGAGATACTCCATTCTTTAACACCTTCAGGCCGCTTTTACTATGCACCGGCACTTCCATTTATTGAGACTTTTCTCGATAACAAAAGCTTCCTCTTTCAGAATTTCTCTTTAAATTATTCTGGTTATCAGTCGACAATAGTTCAGCGAATTCAAGCTAATCATTTTTCCTGATTATACGCAAGATAAGGATCGATGGATTGCTATCCAGGATTATTAATATGCCGATTGGAAAAGCCTTGTTTTGTTATGGAAGTCGTACAACTTGCATATTATTCATTTGATTAACGGATAACTTCAGGTTCTATGTTAATAAGATGTTATTTGGTAAATTTAAAGAGCGCATCAAGTAGATCCGTTTTCATAATTGTTGTAGAAAGGCCGTAATTTTTCTCTCCCTTTCTATCTATCGAGATAAAACCAAGGTTATAGTACAGTTTGTATAGCACACGCAACGCAAAGCAATCAATAGGTGAACTATATGCAATACCTAACTCGCTCAATTCTTCCTCTCTTAAACTTGGCAGAGCGTTAAAGAACTTTTTCCCATAGAATCTCGCATGCTCTTCATTATTACCGTAACGATGAAGTAAGAGAAGAGTAAAGCCATGCCCTACATTACCAATTAGCTCATATGGATAGCCGTCGAAGTAGGCAGAATTAAGCTTACTAAACAAGGAGGTTATAATACCTTTCGCAATTGCACAGTCATCGTTAAGTAATTTCTTTCCAGCCTTAGTTAGCGAAAGTGCATTATGACGAGTTTTAATGGCACCCATCGAATGGAGAGCAATTCTTGCTACTTGAATAGAATATGAGTCTGTTTCTATGCGTATAGGCATAAAACCAGTTTCAATATTCGGACAAGGGGCACCCAAAGAATAGAGTTCTTTGATATACTTAACAGGGATGTTCCCTGTTTTAGTCAATTTTAGACTCTCCTCATTTTCAATGATGTTCAGAATCATCTTAACCTGTCTAAAGAGAGGCATTGCTTGACAGACTTCCTCATTAAAATCAGCAAACTGAACAATACAGGTATCCCCAAAGAGATTATATATAAGGTCATCCATTTCCTGTGGTGTAAGACCATCAAAATCAATTTCAGATTGACCATTCTGCATCATAATCCACTCTTCTGTTAACCGGTTAAGATCTTCAGTTGTTGGATTAGATATCCCTAATTCAGTCAGTCTTTCGTTGAAATAGCGCTGTAATATTCCAATTTCTATCATAAGTTTTATTACAAAAATCGCATAATTAAGGATATTTTGAAGTAGTTTTATCCCACTTTCCGTCTTGTGCAAGTAATTATTGCATCCGTTCAGTGCTTTTCCAGTATAACGTATTTTAGTCTCTTATGAAAATTTCTATTCTCCCGACTTAGATTTACCTTGTCAATTTGAACCGCCCCAGATTAGTATCCATACCTCTCTTTGCATTTTTCAAGAATTGGTATTATCCTACAGGATCTCTCCCTATCCTCTCCCTATCTTGTCCATATGTTGAACGAATAAGAGCGAAGAAGATTGGAAGAGGATTGGGAACGGATTAGATTTAAAGGGAGAAGATATGGAGAGGATATGGAGAGGATATGGAGAGGCTTTGGAAAAGTGCATATAATCAGTTTGTTTGGATAATAGGTTAGCGTTACTTTCAACCAGGTGTGTATGTATACTTTCACCGTGATCATAACGCTAACTTTAATGGTACATCATTTTATTCAAATTTCCCTATCCAGAATCTATAAGCATTTAGAAGGGCATCAGCATATTCATCAATTGCCGCATAGCTGCTTAAGTCAATAGGAGTTATATCACCAATTTGTTGTAGGGTTGCTACTTCGTTTTGAACTTCAGTTAATCTTCTGTAATCAGGTAGAAGTGATTTTAAAGTAGTAAGGTATTGCGATAATGCCTCTGTTTGGAGTGGGGATAGTTTCTGACAGTATTTAATTTTCAGATTGTAGATCTGTTTTTCAGCCGCATTAGATCGAGCTATTTCGGCATCAGTGCAGATACCTGAACAGAGTTGTTTTTCCAAGGGAGCCATCTTTATTTCCAGATTGCGTAATTCTACTGTATCGCAGGCATCAACATCTTGGAATAATTTAGAAATTCTTAGCATTTTGGAGGTGATGTTTTGACCCAGTTGTTTTTCCTCTTTGGCGAGTTCGAATAACCGCCTTGAGGGTTCTTTGCGACTAATTGCCTTTTTAGGATCTTTTTTTGCCTCTGTCATCATTCGATTGGCATATTGTTGTGCCCATTTTTCTTGATCAGCCTCACTCATTTCACCCACTGCTTCGAGCTCGCTAAGAGATGTCCCATATTGGTTATTGACGGTTTTCTCTATGGCTGCATTAGTTCCTTCTTCATCTTGATTTTGGTTTTGAAGTTGGTTTATATCCTGCTGATTAAGACCGGTCGAAGAATAGGCATTTGAAACAATCTTTTCTTTTAATTTCTCACTATTGTTCTGTGCTTCGGCGTGGATTTGGTCGATTATCTCTTTTAGTTCTGCCTTTATTTTGTGTATTCTATCAGAGAATCGGTTAATCTCATTCGTGTCAGCATCGCAATAAACTGTTGGGACATTTGGAAGTTGACTGAGGAGAGCTTCAGGAGAGGATTGGGCTTTAGTTATAAAGGTAGAGCTTAGGAGGGTTATTGTTATGAGAAAAAGCTGTTTTGTTTTCATTGTTATGTTGTTTTACGTTTATTTATTGAATGATCCATTGCTGTCTGTTGATAGATGATCGTAGATGATCTGTAACTCTTTAGCGTAATTGATAAGAAGATCTAGCCAGAAGCCATACTGAGTCTTGAAAGAATAGTTTAAGTAGATAATTCCTGTTAATTCGTCACCTAAATTATTTCCTTTACTACCCAGGCTGACTAATTCATTAAGTTGATACTTATACTGGTCAAGAAAATGCTTTTTTGCTTCATATTGTTCTATGCACCTTGCATCTTGAAGTGTTGCAATCTTATGGTCGATAGCCTCTGTTCTTCGTTGATTAGCCATAGCTTCCTTCTTTTGATTGAAAAGAGGATCTAATAAGGTTAAGTATTTGACCTCAATTTTTCCATTTTCCTCACTATAATTTGTAATAATTTCTGTGAGAATTTTTTCAATGTTGTTTTCTGTTGAAGAGATCTCCTGACCTAATTTTTCAATTTTTGTGGCATTAGCTGGTTCGAACATATCCATTCTTTCTTTGCAGGCAGCCATTGCTTGCTCTTTTTTTTGCTTCTCATCCTCTTGTATAGTAGACATTTCATTTATTATAAATGATATTTTGTCATTCCAAAGAAGAATCTCCTTCTCATTTGCATTGCAAATGCTGTTAGGGGGTGGTGGAATTTTAGAGAGAAAATAATGAGGGGAGTATTGTGCAAATGTATTTGAGAGAATGAAAAAAGTGAATAGACAAAGAGCCTTTAAGAATTTTCTAATCATATTGGCGTTATTTTGTCTTAATGAACTCTACTCTTCTGTTTTTAGCCCGACCTTCAGGGGTATCGTTAGAGTCAATAGGACTAGACATACCGTATCCTTTGGCTTTTAATCTATTTGCAGCAATGCCCATATCTTGTAATTTTTTGCAGACAGCTTTTGCTCTATCTTCCGATAGAGATTGGTTTGTCGTTGCGCTACCGGTATTATCAGTATGACCCTCCACAGTAAAATTCAGTTCAGGATATTTGGTTAAGATGGAGAATATTTCGTTTAAGGTACCCATTGATTCAGGTTTTAGTGTGGCTTTTCCGATGTCGAAGGTTATGCCATAGGTAACAATTTTCCCTTCAGTTAATAATCGATTATAAAGAGGGATAGCTCCTTGTGCAATTCGAATGTTCTTTATGTGGAAATTGCTGTTATCTTCTTCTCCACGAGCAAAAAATCTTAGTTTTTCAGGTTTTTCTGCTACATTGGGTATATTAGCCACTCTTTTGGAATCCATATAGACCTTAAAAGCTCGTTTGTTGAAGGAAAGTGCATAATGGTGCCAACCCTCGCTGTTATTATAAGTGTCTTCGCTAGATTTTTCTTTTTCAGTCCTGTTCCAGCTGAAAAGAAATCGCTGATTATCCTTCCAAAAGAGAGAAGATGCGATGATTTCGTCATTAGCATTAAGAAATTCAATAGCATTTTCTCCGTTCTTATTGTCTATATAGAGATCAAATTCTAAAGTAAACTCATCAGGGAGTTTAAAATCTCTATTTTTAAAAAGAGGGGTGATGTATGTGAAGCCAACAATGGCAATTGTATTTTCTCCGTTAATTTGAGCTATTTCAGCATTTCCTTCAATGAGATCCCATTTACTAGGGAATTCTCCTTTCTGCTCATTTTTAAGGTCATCTTCGAAAATTACTTCATTGCCTGGAGTAAAGTCATATTTTGCATAGCTTATATTGTTTTTTGTATCATGGTCATGAGGATTTTCGCTATCCGAAGGATTTGCGGAATTGTCTTCATTTAGCCCCTCTTTATCGATCTGAGATTCTTGTTCATCAGACTCGGTGTTCTTTTTTTTCTTTTTCTTAAAAAGATTTCCTACACCTTCCTCTAATTTATCCAAGCCTTTATCTACGCCCTCGTCGAGTCGTTCGTCGGCTCTGGTAGTAGATTTACTCTTAACTTTTTCCTTTACATCGATTTGGCCATGAACACACACTGTGGCTAATATAAATATTGTTAGAAAAGTTAGTATTTTCATCTTTATTGAATTTTGGTGAATTAGAAATCAAAGATCCGAATGAAAACTTTTCTTTATAACCCCCTTTAGGGGGTAAATTTAACCAGATTACATTTTTAACTTTGTTTAACCACTAAAATCGCACTTATGAGATTTCTCAACTTTTTAACCCATGAATTTTTTACTCTTACAATTCTCTTATTTGTAGTTCTTGCCGTTCGAGGTGCTGATCCTGAAAAGCGAGAGAAGGAGTTACTACAGCAATTAAAATCTTCTCATCTGTCAGAAAATGAGAAGATCATAGTTTGGTACAATCTTGCTTCTGTATACATAGGTTATAAGCCTGATAAAGCTAGGTTATATGCTAACAAGCTAAGTCAAAGCAGCATTGAGTTGGCTCGACAATATGGTTGTATGACTATGGCTGGGATAACACTAAATGAGGGGAAATATGATAGCACCGAACTGTATTTAAAAGAGGCCTTAAGTCGATTTCACTCTTCTTTTTCAGATGATGCAAAGATGGGTTCTGAGATATATAATCGTTTTGGTCATTTATACACGGTTAGGAGTTCTTCAGATAATGCCATTAAACATTATCTTAAAGCCCTATCATATAGTGAAATTATTGATGATTATGCTCAAATGTGTGCTATTTGTACCAATATCTCTTATCTCTATGGTCAAGTAGGTGCAGAAATAAAAGTTAAACTTGAATATGCCTATAAAGCGTTAGGATACGCTGAGAAGAGTAAGGATATTTGGGCAATGGAACAAGCTTATTCAATGTTAGGGAACACACTTCAGGAGGCGGATAGTACGGAGAAAGCACTTGAATATCAACTTAAAGGGCTAGAGCTTAGTCGAAAAATGAAGTCAGAGCAGAAAGAATGCTTTGCTGCGTTGAATATTGGATGCAATTATCTTCAGATTAATGAGCTTGAAAAAGCCGAGAAGTATTTCTTGATGGCGTTGGATCTTTCCAAGAGGAACAGTTTAAAACGTCCTGAGGCCTATATTTTGTCGTGTTTAGCCGATGTTTATCGGGAGAAGAAGCAGTATGACAAAAGTGGGTTTTATGTTGAAGAGGCGATGCAAAAAAAAGGAGCCTTATCAGATTCCGAGCAGTTGGATGTCTATTTAGCGGCAATTAATCTTAGTGTGGTGAAGGGGGATTTAGGTGATTTTGAGAAGTATTTTGAGGCATACTCCAATCAGCTTGAGAAGGTTCACAATACTGCTATTCATGAAAAGATGGTGGAGTTAGAAACTCAATATGAAACGGAGAAGAAGGAAAAGAGGATTAGTGAATTAAAGAATAACCAGTTTTATACTATCCTTATTGGAGGCATTGGTTTTGTTGCTTTACTGGCATTGGCTTTAACCCTCTTTTTCAGAAATCGTTTGGTCAATTCAAAGAAAAGCTTGGCAGAACAGAAGGTGGCTCAAATGGAGCAAGAGAAGAGGCTAATTACAATACAAGCTGTTCTGGATGGAGAGACAAATGAGCGGAGTCGTTTAGCTAGAGACTTGCATGATGGATTAGGTGGTATGCTCTCTGTAGTGAAGTTAAACTTAAACGGTATTAAGTCGGGTGCTTTTGTTGGTGATGAGGATGTTGTTCGATTTGCTAAGGCTTTGACATTGCTTGATGATTCAATCAAGGAGTTGCGCAGAGTGGCTCATCACATGATGCCTGAATCGCTTCTTAAATATGGATTAAAGGCATCATTGTCTGATTTCTGTAATGATATTCCGTCAACTGAGTTTCATTATTTTGGCAATAATGATAGGCTAGATAGTCAGCTTGAGATTATTATCTATCGTGCGGCTCATGAGCTTGTAAACAATGCCCTACGACATGCAAATGCAACTAAGATTAATTTGCAGTTGGTTCAAGAGATTGATCGTATCTCGTTAACGGTTCAGGATGATGGAAAAGGTTTTGACCCTGATGCCGTTAAAGATGGCATGGGATTAGAAAATATCAACAAACGAGTCGCATCTCTTGATGGGAAGATGAGCATTTATTCATCTCCGGATAGTGGTACTGAAATAAACATCGAATTTCAACTGAACTAGAATAATGATAAAGGTTAATATCGTAGATGATCACAAGATCTTAGTTGAGGGATTGCGAAAACTAATTAATGAGTCTGGCAAAGCCATTGTTACCGCTGTTTCACACGATGCTGAAGGCTGCCGAAGATTATTGAAAAGTCAATCTCCTGATGTTCTCCTGCTTGATATTAATTTACCAGATGGCAACGGGATAGATCTTTGTATTGAGCTAAAAACGCTTTATCCGGAATTAAAAATTCTTGCACTGACCAGTTATGGTGAGTATACCGTTGTACGTCGGATGATTGAGAATGGGGCGTTAGGTTATGTTTTAAAGAATTCGATGAGTGAGGAGATGATAGCAGGGATAGAGACCGTGGCCGCTGGTGAGCTATTCCTTTGTCATGAGGTAGATTTGCTTATGAAGAAGGCGCAAAATTCTGATATTTGGTTGACTCAACGTGAAAGAGAACTATTGAGATTGATCGTGGAGGGCTATACTAATCCAGAAATTGCGGAAAAAATTTTTCTGAGCCCAGAGACGATCAAGGGTTATCGTAAGAACTTGTTATTTAAGCTTGGCGCAAGGAATACTGCTAGTTTGGTGAAATTAGCCATTGAAAAGAAGTTGATATGATGCTGAGGATGTTATGAAGAGGTTACTGTTTTTGATTAAATAAAAAGGAAAACTTTGTTTCAATAACCTTTTATTAGTTAAGGTGTTTTAATAGTTGAGAGGATAGGTAGAGCAAGCGCAGAGGCAGGCTTCCCTATCAATAAAAAAAGCTAGCCTTTCAGCTAGCTTTTTTCTTTTGGCGGAGAGAGAGGGATTCGAACCCCCGGACCCTTTCAGGTCAACGGTTTTCAAGACCGCCGCAATCGACCACTCTGCCATCTCTCCATCGGCAAAGGTACAAAAAAATCCATACCTACCAAGCGCTTCTGACTAATTCGAATATTTTACCTCCTTTTTTCTTACTTTAACTCTCTTTCACTTTTCTCTGTCTAATTTTCTCTATCTTTACACGTTAAATCAAGGAGAAAGAACCATGCCTGCACTAAAAAACCTTTTCTATAAAGCAGTTTTGCTGATCGCATTACTTCCGTTTATCCCCCAGGAATCTTTCGGACAAAACCTTAGGGCAAATCTTATGTTTGCTCCTTTCTACTCACCTGCCGATGGATCTTACTTGGAAACCTACCTCACCTTAGATGGCGCATCTCTTAAAATCAAGAAAAATAACCTTGGAGAATATCATGCAAATGTCCAAATCACAATGATTTTTCGCCAAGACTCAGTCATCAAGGCTATAAATAAATATGAACTGAGTAGCCCGGCTTTCGCTGATACCGCCAATCGTCCGGCTTTTGTTGATTACCAGCGGATTCTTCTTAAACCAGGCACCTATGATTTTGAGATTGCAATTGGTGATGCAGCTAAACCTGAGAAGGTTTTTAGAAGTAATCAGCCCATCGAAATTACCTATGATAAAGGGCAAGTGGCTCTCTCAGGTATTCAGTTGTTAGAGAGTTTTTCTAAAGCTGAAACGGAGAGTGCGACCACACGTAGTGGTTATAACGTGGTCCCCAAGAGTTCGGGATATTATGGCCCTTCACGCGATCGCCTAAAGTTTTATGCTGAGGTTTATAACGCAGATACTATTCTTGGCGATAATAGCCGTTTTCTTCTTTCATGGTACCTTCAACCCTATGAATCGGGAAGCAAACTTGGAAAGTATACCTATTATAGAACAGTCACCGCAAAACAAGTTAATGTCTTGCTGAACGAGATCGATATCAAGGCACTTCCTTCAGGAAATTACTTGCTGGCAATTGAAGCTAAGGATAAAGAGGGTAAGCTTATTGCCTATACCAGTACCATGGTTCAACGTTATAACCCTGATGCTGATTCAATCCAAGCTTCTGTCCTTGCAAATGTGGCAACTCTGGATTTTGCAAAATCATTCCAAAACATTGATACCCTCAAATATTATGTTCGTTCTCTGCGCCCAATTGCCACCACTACCGAGAAATATTACATTGATAATGGTTACAAGACCGCATCATTAGAGAACCTCCAGAATTTCTTTAGTGGATTTTGGTACAGTCGGTCAGAGAGTGATCCTGCAAGTGTTTGGTTCATCTATCTTTCTCAGGTAAAGAAGGTAAATCGTTTGTTTGGAAAGCCTAATCGCCCTGGATTTGATACCGATATGGGGCGTGTATATCTTCAATATGGTGCTCCTGATGCCATTGTCGATCGTCCGTATGATGCATCTGATTCGCAAATGAGTAATGGGTATAATTCTGGTGATATCTACACCCAGGGACGAGGTCTGGTTCCCTATCAGATTTGGCAGTATTATACATTGAAAAATCAACGAAACAGGAAGTTTGTCTTCTATTCACCCCATCTATCTACAGCCGAGTTTGAACTGCTCCATTCGGATGCAGTTGGTGAGCATTATAACTCTAATTGGCAGTCAAAACTCTATAGAGTACAATTGGAGAATGTTGACTCTAATAATGGTACTAATCGCTTTAACGGAACATCTGGCAAATACTATAATGATCCCTTCTAAACACTGAAGCTGTAGTCCATTACTTTGAACAATTATAAAATGCAAACTGCTGTCGTCATTCTGAACTGGAATGGCAAAGACTTTCTTCGGGATTTTCTTCCCAGTGTGATTGCTTATACTGCGAATGAGGCAAGGGTTATAGTTGCAGATAACGCCTCAACGGATGATTCTGTTTCTTATCTTAAGGAGCATTTTCCGCAGGTTGAGATCATTATAAATGATAAGAACTATGGTTTTGCCGGAGGTTATAATGAGGTACTGAAGAGGGTTGATGCCGAATATTACGTTTTATTGAATTCTGATATTGAGGTTACCGAAGGATGGCTCACGCCGATGATAAAGATGATGCAGCGTGATGAGCGGATAGGGGCAGTTCAGCCGAAGCTCAGATCATACCATGAAAAGGATAAGTTTGAATATGCTGGTGCTGCCGGCGGCTTTATTGATATTTTTGCATATCCCTTTTGTAGAGGAAGGCTTTTTCAGCACATCGAACAGGATCATGGTCAGTATGATCAATCTTCTGAGATTTTTTGGGCTACGGGGGCTTGTATGATGGTTCGGGCTGATTTATGGCATAAGCTAGGCGGACTGGATGTTGATTTCTTCGCTCATATGGAGGAGATTGATTTTTGTTGGCGTTTGAAATTGGAGGGGTATAAGGTGATGTACAGTCATGAGTCGCATGTTTTCCATGTAGGTGGTGGTACCCTTCCGAAGAAGTCATGGAAGAAGACTTATCTGAATATGCGCAATAATAATATCATGTTATGGAAGAATCTTCCGATGGCGCTTCTGATCCCGGTATCGATAATGCGTCTTTTTCTGGATGGCATTGCTGCTCTGAAGTTTTTGATAGATGGAGGCTGGCATGATTTATGGGCTGTTTTTAGGGCTCACTCCAGTTTCTATCGTACGCTGGGTCGAACTGTGGCGAAGAGAAGGGGACGAAAGATCACTTTAGTACCACATATCTACTTAGGAAACATCGTTTGGGAACATTTTATTAGAGGGAAAAAACAATTCAATCAACTTTCTGAGGCTAAATTCAGAAAGTAAAGTATATTTGCGTTTTAGAACCAAATTACAAGCATAATTTTTTGCTGAAGTCTTTAATAGAGAACCAACAAACGTTTAGAGGGGTCCAGTGATGGATCCCCTCTTTTTTTTGCGGCAAGTGGATATTGGTTGCTAGATGCTTAATTCAAGTCCGACCATGAAGTTAATGCCGGCTTGGGGGAAGTAACCATCTGATTTTTTCTCGGTATTTCCTTCATAATAGCGGTATACCCATCCATTGGTCTCATATTTGGCATCAAAAAGGTTATTAACCCTGCCCCAGAGACGAATATCTCCGAACTTTGGTAAGTTAAATTGGTAAGATGCGGAGAGGTTGGTGGTACTGTAAGCATCCAGTGCGCGATTATCATTGGATGTATTATCAATATACTGTTTACCTACATACTTATTACTTAGCGTCACAGCGACACCTTTTGTAGGGTTATAGCTTAAAGAGATTCCAGTAACGATGGTGGGGGAGAAGGCTAGATCGGTAGTACCAAGCACCTCTTTACGCTGCCCCCAGGTGTCCCAATCATCAACATAGGCTACGAAATCTTTTATTTTATTCTGGCTAATGGCTGCGTTTGCTGCGAGTTTTAGTTTAGAGCCGATGAGTAGAGAGGCATCAGCCTCTATGCCTAGTCGATAGCTCTTATCTACATTTGAGAAAATGGCAGAACCCACATTGTTGATCTCGCCAGTTTGAACCAGTTGGTCACGGTAGTTCATGAAGTAACCATTTAGGCTCCCTTTTAACTGGTTTGATGTATAGGTGTATCCAAGTTCGATATCTGTCATGTATTCAGATTTCGGAGAGTAGTTTTCGTCGGCGTCGCGATATTCATTACGACCTGGCTCACGTTGAGCAATACCTAAAGAGAGCCATACTGAGTGTTTTTTAGCAATGTCATAATTAACCCCAGCTTTGGGATTGATGAAGTTAAAGAAATGGCTTTGGGTGATGTTGCGTAGGTCATCATGAATGCCATCCATCTTGTAATCTACATACCTGTATTGGATATCGCCAAAAAAGGTTATACGATCAAGTATTTTATAGGTGCCCTTTATAAAGGTGTTAATCTCTTGTTTGACTCCCAAGTTATTGTACCATTGATAGCTATTAGAGAAATTTAAAGGAGCCACTTTAGCCCAGATGAGGGTTCCATAGTGGTCGCCATGGTAATAGTTGTAGGCTCCTCCGTAAGTAAAGGTAAAGTTGTTGTGGTTATCGTATAATAATGAGAAAGTGCCCCCACCGAAGTGGTTATCAAGATATTTCCGTTGAACGAAATCGCCTCTTTTGAGCGTATCAGTGCCAATAATGACAGGTTCAAGTCCAAATTTACTATACTTGGCATCTTGTTTATAGCTTTCGTAGTATCCATATCCACGGGTATAGTGCCCCGCAAGATTGAGTGTCCATTGATCTGAAAGGAGATGACTTATAAAGAGTTGGTAGTAATCTTGTTGGTAATCATCGACCTGATCTTTATAGTATTGAATCTTTCCATCGGCATCGTAGTAGAGGCCGGCAGGGTTAAAGGTTCTATTTGATTCAAGGCTATCGCCAGGCACGCCCTCCCATGCTTGGTAGGTTCGCTCATGGCCTGAAAAGATATTCATTTTTACCATGGTTTTTTCGCCGTAATACCCTCCGGTAACGAAGAAGGAGCGAAGGTTGCTTGAGGCACGATCGATATAGCCGTCTGATACAACGCGAGAGAGACGCCCCTCGAAAGCAAGTTTGTTGGATTTTAGTCCGGTAGAGAACGTAGCACTGTTTCTGAGTGTATTAAAGCTACCGGCAGAGGTTTCGATTTTTGCGAAGGGGATAGGGTTTGGGCGGCTCGTTGAGAGATTTAATCCGGCACCAAAAGAAGAATTTCCATAGACCGAGGTACCGACGCCCCGTTGGACCTCGATGCCATCGGCTGATGCAGCGATATCGGGGATGTCTACCCAATAGACTTGTTGCGATTCGGGGTCGTTTACGGGAACTCCATTGATGAGAATGTTTATACGCGACATATCCGTACCTCTAATACGGAAACTGGTATACCCTATACCCGTGCCCGCATCAGAGTTGTTGACAAGAGCGGGGGTGTTTTCAAGGATATATGGGAGGTCTCTTCCTTGATTCAGATCGGTGATTTCATGTTTAGATATCGATTTAACAGCAGTAGGCATTTGGTTTGAGAGACGGGTGGCGGCTACTACAACTTCATCGGCCATGATGGCATTCGTTGACATCGCAATCTGTTCAGGTTTATCCTGGGGAACGACTACCGTGTGTTTTTCAGTGGAGTAACCAATGAATGAGATAGTGAGTTGGTACTTTCCGTTTTTAATTTTATCGAAGGAAAAGGAGCCATCAGAAGCCGAGATGGTTGATAAAAAGGTTCCTTCTACTCTCACATGTGCCCCTTGAAGAGGCTGATTGGTTTTTGAATCAAAGACACGACCTTTGAGCTGGACTTGTGCCCATAATCCGGAGGTTGCAATTAGCAACATTAAAAGAGATAAGATTCTGCGCATGGCATAATCGGTTTTAAATGGTTTAACAATTAAAACCGATAGGGAAAAACCGAGAAAAATAAGCCTGGAATGAATTCCCTTCGCCGGTACTAACCGGATCAGGTTCCAAGGGTATAATCTCAGCTCCTAATTGGAGCACCCCTATTCGGTATTTTTGTGCAAAGATAACTTCTTTTGTAACAAATGTGTCTTTTCCAAGCATCATCTAGTAGGCCATTTTGTATCTTTACTCTTTATAAAGCTTATGTCTAATGGCAAATAATACTACTATTCTTATTCTTAACGGTCCAAATCTCAATCTTTTAGGGAAGAGGGAGCCAGAGGTTTATGGTCATCTCTCGTTTGAAGAATATTTGGTTCAGCTAGAAGCAAGATTTCCGAACATTACGATAAAGTATTTCCAATCTAATCATGAGGGCGATCTCATCGATGCTATACAATCGGCCGATGATCTATTAGGCGTAGTCTTTAATCCAGGAGGATATTCGCATACTTCGATTGCCTTAGCTGACGCTATTCAATCGGTTAAGGTGCCTGTCATTGAAGTGCATATCAGTAATATCTTTGCACGAGAGCAGTATAGACATCATTCTTTTACTGCTGCAGCAGCTAAAGGTGCCATTTCAGGGTTAGGGCTATTGGGTTATCAGTTGGCCGTTGAGAGTTTAATTCAGTAAAGACGGAATAGCTTGTATGAACTACCTTTTGACAAGAATTACTGTAATTGTAGTTTGAGTTGACGACTTCAGCTGACGAGTTGAATTATCCTTTCAGATGTTTTATGGATAGACAGAGGTGAGCAACGTGAAAATGGCTACCAGCGTGTTTTCGCAAAGTTCTCTGGTAGAAAGAGTTTTTCATTTAAGACAGAAGGGAAATGAATATCCTTATAGATCTCCTTCATGGTTAGATGCCCATCTTTATAGAATCGTATTCTGGTAGCAACCCAGTGACCATTGAGTTGTTTATATTCATCGAGGTCGGCCATGCTCACTTGGTTACCCATTTGATAAACTATGCGATGAAGGTACCATCTTTCGGCATCAATCCAGATTTGCTGACTTTGCAGGTCTCCGGAGGAGGCTCCAATAACCCAAACTTTACGACCGAGAAACTCATCCTGTCTTACCTTTGTAAGGTCGAAGCCAAGAGAATCAAGGAGGTGGACGGTGCGTTTAACTGGTTGGAAATAGACATCAAAACCGGCTAGGAGGAGGGTGTGGACTAGTTTTTGGACAGCTGCAATTTTGCCATCGGCCATACGGTAAATCTTGTTATTTCTGAATAGCATTCCATTTCGTCCATTGATGCTATCATATTTAATGACTAATTTGCCGGGAAGAGAGATCGCTTCAAACCATTTTTGTTCTCTGACCAGAGAGTCTTCTTTGTAAAAGGATGTTTGCTGCCAAAAGGTGAAGTTCTTGTACCATCCGTTTTCGCTATAATGGTCAAACATCATTTGAAGAACTTCTTCTCCGTTTGCAGGAACTGTTTGTGCCGTAATTGTTTTAGTATTAAATCCTGTGATAGCAAGAAGGGTGAAAAGTATAAAATATCCTTTGTGAGATCTTACTGTTGAACTTATAGTTGTTAAAGGTTTCATGCTAGAAAAGGTTTTAACTAATAGGTAGTCATTAATAACGAGAGAAAAAATGGTTTAGTATAATGATCGAACTTTGATAAAATGGATTAAAGAGAGGTGATTTGGATTCATGAGTGATTCCGTTATCTAAGGATTGGTTCATTTAAATACTTTTCTATCTCAATGAGGTTAGTGGAGTGAGGTTTGAAAGAATGAAATGGAATAAGCTATTATATATTGATGATTTATGTAATTTTGATTTCATAAATCTACAATTTATACTAATTCAGCCTCACTGGTTATTTCTGGATCATGGTCGGCCAGATCCAATCAGCTTACCAATCTTTCACCGGGTGCATGTTGGATTAAGACTCCATGGATGATGGTGGGTAATGGGAATATTACCTTTAAGGCAAAATTTGATAATGGTACCGGTACCTCGAGAGGAGTACAACTTTACTATATTCCTTACGATGAATCCAACCCTCCATATTATGAAGGTACTCCTGTAATGTTCTATGAATATGCCTTCACCTTGCCTTGGCCTGTAACAACAATTCAAAACCTAAGTGCTCCGATTCCGGCTGAGATTGCAAATTCTCAGCAAGTTTATAAGATTAGAGTAAGTATGATTGGAACAGGAGGTAATTCACGGATGATAACCGATGATTATGTATTTCCAGGAACTTATTGGTCAGATCCGTCCAATGCATGTCTACCCTTAGCTGTAAGTCAAGATGCAGATGACGATGGTGTAGTTGATGCAGAGGATGCTTATCCGAATGATCCAAACAGAGCTTATAATAGCTATTATCCTTCAGAAAATCAAACCGGAACGCTTGCTTTTGAGGATTTATGGCCTGGGCAAGGAGATTATGATTTTAATGATATGGTAGTAGATTATAGAATGAAGACTGTGACCAATGCTGCCAATAATGTAGTTGAGTTATTTGGACAATTCACTTTGAGGGCTGCAGGTGCCAGTTTTCATAATGGATTTGGTTTTCAGTTAGATGGGATACAACCTGACAAAATTCAGAGTGTTAGTGGTAACTTCCTCTCTGATGCCTCTATTTACAGCATTGCCCCTAATGGTTTAGAGAATGGTCAGACCTATGCTACATGCATCGTTTTTGATGACTTCTACAAGGTGATGTCATGGCCTGGATCGGGTATTGGAATTAATTCTGATAAAGCTGCTCCTTCAGTTCCATAATTCCGAATTGGTTCTCGAATGAGAGCGGATACAGGGATAACTCAAATATTTACTAAATTGGTTTCTCGATTAAAGTGGAAAGGCCGGTCTTTAGAGAGATTGGCCTTTTTTAGATGTTTTTTATCTCTTACTAACCTTTATATAGACATGTTTGATACCGGCAACCCCAGTTACACGCTCATCGATCTCGAATCTGCCTTTTAGCGATTTAATAAAAGGGGTGAGTTTTTCAAACCCATAGTTTCTTGGGTCAAAGTCGGGTTTTTTCTTAATTAGTAAATTGCCTAGGTCACCAAGGAAAGCCCATCCATCCTCATCAGCGATGTCATTCACTGTGGTAATAATGAGTGTTTCAACTTTTTTATCAACTTTTTGAATAGACTCCTTTTTTTGTTTAGCCTGCTCATTATTGACTGGGATCTCTTCTTTGACGTCAGGAGGGGAACTCTTTAGAATTTCAAGATATATAAATTTATCGCAGGCTACAATAAACGGATTAGGAGTCTTTTTTTCACCAAATCCAAATACTTTCATCCCTGATTCTCTAAGTCTGGTGGCGAGTTTTGTGAAATCACTATCACTTGATACAATGCAGAAGCCATCTACTTTCCCTGTATAAAGGATGTCCATCGCATCGATAATCATGGCAGAATCAGTGGAGTTCTTGCCCGTAGTGTATCCGTATTGTTGGATTGGAGTAATTGCATTCTCCAGAAGGATGTTTTTCCAGCCGGCGAGATTTGGTTTAGTCCAATCTCCATAGATTCTTTTAAAAGTAGGGATTCCGTATTTGGCAATTTCTTCCATCATCCCTTTGACATTGGCAGAGGGGACGTTGTCGGCATCAATGATTACTGCGAGTTTTAGGTCTGGTTTCTGTTCCATGAGTTAGTGATATTTAGAGTAAAAGTAGATAGAACATCCTAGATAATTTGTTTTAGGTATGTTGATTTGATTTATCAGGGTAGTTCCAACCTGTTTGTATGGTTGTGAAATTGACCAGAAAATATCCTGTTATTATACATGTTTTGGAAATATGCTAATTTTCTGAATTTGTCTTTGTGATGGTTTCGTTATTTCAAAATATTTATAAAGAGGACCCATGTATGTCAGTGGGTTTTGTTGTATTTGGGTTCATCACGATCTTTTCAAATTTCCCTTCTAAACAAACACTCATATCGGATGTTAAAAATCTACCATCTT
>CAYUII010000039.1:0-29308 GCA_964444785.1 uncultured Bacteroidales bacterium
TATTTTGTTGAGTCATAATTCATATACCAGGGCTTACCCCATATCTCTTCGCCATTAGAAGAAAATTTAATATGCAATAACTGAAAGCTCCAAGATGTCGGGTTTACATAATTATCATACTCCACACACTCTCCCGTAAACAGTAAATTCTCCTCATCATCCTTTAGCAAGGAGTAACCATATCCATTGGTTGCCCATTGAGGATGCTCAGAGGTCAAATAAACCTTCTGCCATAAAGTCTCGCCAGAAGGAGATAAGCAGAAGAGCCAAATTCGCTCTTCAGCTATATCATATCCAAAGCAATTAACCAATGCAATATAATTGCCATTACTCAACTGCACTACATCAGCACCAACATCAACATCCATTGGTACTGAGTAAATCTTACACCACTCCTTTTCTCCACAGGCATTCAACTTCATAATCCATACATCATAACAATAATAATCCGTACACTTATCCAGTACAGTTGTCGAACCAACTAATATACATCCTCCATCCTGAGTAGCCGTAAATCGAGCAAATGCACCTTGATAGAGTGGATCTCCAATATATCTTGTCCAAAGGATATTCCCATTCACATCGGTCTTCAATAAAACATTCATTCGGTTAATCATATCATTATCAACCAGTGTTCCCAATAACATGTATCCAGAATCATACGATTCAAACACATCATCACCCCCTGCCAGACTATTAAAATTATAAATCTTTGGCCAGAGCTCTTTTGTGCTAATCTGGTCTCTATTGGGTCTTCCATTCAAGTTTTTCTTAAATGTTGTCTGAATGTCTTTCTCAGGCTTTGGTAGTTGTGTTTGAGCCTCAAGGCCAATATATATGAAGAAGGCTAGGAAAATGATTGATAGGATTCTCATAACTTATTAATACTTAATACAAAATACCACTACACAGGCCAGCAAAGTGAAAATGATTATTCAAAAGCCAGATTTTGTGATTGATTATCTTTACTCTATTGTAACTCTATTAGACTTTTCACAAGGCTAGCAGGAACAAACATAATAATTTTATTAATACCCTCTGATTGTTTCCACTTAATTTAAATTATCTTTCCCTATGATCTATTAAAACCTGTATTTAGAACATCTCATTACCATAAAAAAACAGCAGACGGCTATTTGCTAACCGCCTGCTGATTTATCAATATAGGACTACTCCAGCTAATTACTAAATGCCATGATAAAAGCATTATCAACTGCCTTTATCATTGCATCAGCATTAAATTTAAACACAAATCGATCCTCCGGGACAAGGGTCGAAATAACCTCAACTGGTTGACAATGTTTACCGGGTAATAAAGCAGCCATCTCTAAGAAAAGCTCCTCAACAGTATCTCCGCTATTCATACCAAATGCCTTACAAAGCGCAACAAGTTGTTGAATAGAGCTCATCTCTAATCCGGATTCAGGAGAGGCTGTTATCATCTGGATATTCTTTTGAGTATTGGTATAACTCCCTCCTATCTCAAATGAGAATGATGCCGGAAGTATTAAGTCTGCCTGCTCAGCAGTCTCAGTCATGAAGTAATCCATCACCACCATAAACTCTTTGCCTCTGAACCATTTCTCTACCTGCTTATTATCATAGGCACATCCAAACGGATCTTCTCCTGCAATAAAGAAATGTGAGAGTGAACCTGACTCCAGAGCCGGTAATATAGGGGATCCTTTGCCTGCGACATTCTTCACATTCCATCGTAGACGAGCCTCAGCAAGAAGTTCAGCATTATCGGCCGGTTGATGTCCAACCCCTATTTCAGGATGAATACCCATATCCCATAGCCCCTGACTATTGGCATGACCTCTTAAGGCTAATAATCCTGCCATGGTTTTACCCAACTTACCTGTTATAAGAGCTAAATTAATCAGCTCTTGTGCAGTATTGCCATCAACCTGATCCTCTGCAAAGATGATTACTGAGTTTGATTCCTTATCATAATTCAAGGCAATCTCTTTAATCTGCTCAACCGTTGTGCCGGCTTTTGCTGCCAGATCCTCAAAACGCTCCTTTAAAAGTTCTGTACTATAATGATCAAATCCTCTGGTTACCGACTTTAGATAAACCTCATTCTGTCGTCCCTCTGAAACAATCGCATAGATAAGACCCTTAACAAAGTAATAGTATGACTTTATAGGAATATGTTTACTTGCTTTCTGAGCCATTGCAGACTCCTCAAGAGTGGAAACATTGGTTAAATGTGCACCATTTCTTGTTCTGGCACCTTCAACCAAGAACCCTGTAGCAGGATAAGTAGCATTGAGTTCACACCCTAATACAATAAAGTTCTTTACTCCATATAAGTCATTAAATGGGACATTAAACTCGCCTACCGACTTAAGATGCGTCGATCGACCCAGATAATGGAAACTGGCTATATTACCT
This sequence comes from uncultured Bacteroidales bacterium, assembly GCA_964444785.1. Taxonomy (GTDB): domain Bacteria; phylum Bacteroidota; class Bacteroidia; order Bacteroidales; family TTA-H9; genus JAJTBW01. Next base: position 2,401 of record CAYUII010000039.1, read on the forward strand.
GTGTTTACTCCTCCTCTGGCTAATTTCTGTACTAAATACAACTCCTCATTAGTCAGCCTGGCTCCTGCAAAAAAGGCCGATTTGCCGTGATTAGCCTCTTTAAACCGACTAACTAACAACTCTATTGCCTCATTAAAGGATATCTCCTCAAATTTATCACCACGCTTGACTAAAGGCTTGGTTATACGCTTCATCTCATTGAGTAGACGATAGCCAAATTTTAACCTGCGGCTTACATGTGCATTTTGATTAACTATGCCTGTCCTGCCAGTAACACCGTGATAAAAACCCTTATGATGCATTAGGTTGGCTTCAAAACCCTCGGGACTTAGGAAATCAATCACTGGCTTTGACTCCAGCTGTACTGGTCCCGGTTTAAACGGCACATTCTCACTTAAAGCACCAGTCGGACAAGCAGAGAGGCATAACCCACAGCTATCGCAATTGGTATCTAACAGAGATCCTCCTCCCGCAGGAGCAACAATAGTATCGAAGCCGCGATTGACCAACCCTAATGCTGATACTCCTGCCACCTCTTTGCAGATCCTGATACACCGGTTACAGAGAATACACTTGTTATTATCTATCTCAATAAAAGGATGACGATAATCTACAGGCTTTTGATGAAACTCACCTGAATAGTGCTTTTGCGATGCACCATATTCGCCGGCATAACGCTTGAGATCGCAGGTATAGATTGCACCACAACCGCACTCAAGGCATCGGGCTGCCTCTTTTGCAGCAATATCTGCCGACGAATAACCCAATTCAACCTCATTGAAGTTTAAACGAGCCTTAGCCTCCAAAACCGGCATCTCCTCACGCACCTGTTTTAAGAATAGAGGTGTCAACTCGGTTGCATTGATCTCACGGAAATTCTCTTTACGGCTGATAAACTCCTTCTTCATCGGCTCAACTGTCTTGCCTTCAAGATAGAGATTACAACTATTAACCGCAATTCGTGCCTGAGCAACCGCCTCAATAATAGTTGCCGGACCCGTTACACCATCTCCGGCAGCAAACATATTCTCAATACCTGTCTGCAACGTCTTAGCATCAGCATCTAGATCACCCCACTTATTAGCCTTTAGTACCCCTTTTGTAGCTGTACTATTAACATGATCAAGGAAATTAATATCTGTCTTCTGTCCGATAGCAGCTAAAATATAATCAACCACTATATCGGTCTCTGAACCCTCAACCGGTACAGGGCGCCTCCTGCCACTGGCATCGGGCTCACCAAGCTCCATCCTAACACAAGTCACACTCTGTAAAACCCCATTCTCGTCTTTATTAACTTTGGTTGGATTGGTTAAAAACAGATATTCTACCCCCTCGAGTTTTGATTCATGAATCTCAATAGGATTGGCCGGCATCTCAGCCTCTGTTCTACGGTAGATAACATACACCTTCTCTGCTCCACAACGAATACTCGTACGACAGCAGTCCATGGCAGTATTACCACCTCCTACAACAGCAACCCTCTTCCCTCTGAAATCAGCCCGCTGCCCAGTCATCTCCATATTTCTAAGGAAATCAATTCCCGAAAAGACATTCTGTGCATCATCTCCCTCAACCCCAAGCTTAGTCCCCTTCTGCGATCCTATCGTTAAGATCACTGCATCATAGACATTCTGAAGAGTACTATATTTTAGGTTATCCCCAAGCTTCTGTCCACAGAATATACGTACTCCAAGCTCGGTAATCCTCGAGATCTCTTTATCCAACAAATCATTGGGTAGACGGTATTCGGGAATACCATATCGCAACCAACCTCCTGGCTTAGGAGCAGCCTCATAGATATCTGCCTGATGGCCTTCCAAAGCCAGCCACCAAGCAGCACTCAGCCCACCGGGACCAGCACCAATAACGGCTACCTTCTTTCCTGTACTTGCCTTAACCACGGGTTTAAACGCTCTATCAGATTCCAGATCCACATCGGCGGCAAAACGCTTGAGGTAGTCTATACCAACACCTGTTCCTTCTCCCAATAGATTACGGCGACAAGCCGCTTCACAAGGCCTGACACAAACCCTACCGCAAATTGCAGGCAACGGATTTGCCTCTTTAACCAAGGCAATGGCCTCAGAATACATCTTCTTTTCAATCAAAGAGATATACCCTTGTACATCTACCCCGGCGGGACAGGTCTGCTTACATGGTCCAAAACAGTCAGCAAAATGGTTGCTTAACATCAACTCAAGCGCTGTCCTTCTTGACTTCCTGATAGCTTCTGATTGTGTAGTCACCTCCATCCCTTCACTAATACGGGTCGAACAAGCTGGCTGATGGCCTCGCATTCCCTTTACCTCTACAACACAGAGATAACATGAAGAAAAGGGGTCTAAACGCGGGTCATGGCAAAGAGTTGGTATCTCTATTTGATTTCTTCTCGCAACATCCAAGATAGATTCTCCCGGTTGTCCCTGAAAGATTCGGCTATCGATAATAACATTTATAGTCTGATTCATTACTTACAGATTTTAATTAAGACAACACTATGGCCTCGAACTTACACTTGGTAAAACATGCTCCACATCTGATACATGCATCCTGTCTGATAAAATGACTCTGCTTTCTTGCTCCATCAATTGCAGATACAGGACAGTTTTTGGCACATACCGTACAACCAGTACATTTCTCCGGGTCTACGGTATATGTGATCAGACTCTTACAAGCTTTTGCCGGACATTTCTTATGGTGAATATGTGCCTCATACTCATCCCTGAAATAACGAAGAGTAGTTAGAACCGGATTGGGTGCTGTCTGCCCCAAACCACACAAGGAGTTGTCTTTAATCTGTTGCGCTAACTCTTCAAGTTCTCCAATATCACTTTCACGACCCTCACCAATGGTGATGCGCTCTAATATCTCTAGCATTCTTTTTGTGCCAATGCGGCAGAATGTACATTTTCCACAAGACTCTTTCCTGGTAAAATCAAGGAAGAACCGAGCCACATCAACCATACAGGTGGTCTCATCCATAACAACCATACCCCCAGAACCCATAATAGCTCCGGTTGCATTGACTGAGTCATAATCAACAATAGTATCTGCCAGATATTCAGGAATACATCCTCCCGATGGCCCCCCCATCTGAACTGCCTTAAATTTCTTGTCACCTTTTATCCCACCGCCCAGCTTATAGATAACTTCACGAATGGTAATACCCATAGGCACCTCCACCAAACCGGAACGCTTAACCTTACCGGCTAAAGCAAAGACCTTTGTACCTTTACTCTTCTCTGTACCAAATGCAGCATAAGCTGCCGCTCCGTTATTCAGTATCCAAGGGATATTAGCAAAAGTCTCAACGTTATTAATATTTGTGGGCTTATTCCAGAGGCCACTCTCAGCCGGGAAAGGGGGTCTCTTCCGAGGCATCCCTCTTCTGCCTTCAACCGAGGCAATCAAGGCTGTCTCTTCACCACATACGAAAGCACCTGCACCCTCTTTGATATGAATATCAAAGTTAAACCCTTGAATACCGCATGCATTTGCCCCAAGATATCCCTTTTCACGAGCCTGGGTTAACGCAATCTCAAGTCGCTTAATTGCCAATGGATATTCTGCACGACAATAGATAACCCCCTCGGATGCGCCAATGGCATACCCACCAATGATCATCCCCTCAAGAACCGAATGAGGGTCGCCTTCCAGGACAGAGCGATCCATAAAAGCACCGGGGTCACCTTCGTCTGCATTGCAGATAATATACTTCTCAGCGGAGCTATAGTTGGAGGCAAACTTCCATTTCATCCCTGTTGGGAAACCTCCACCTCCTCTGCCTCTTAATCCTGATTCAAGTACAGTCTGTATCACCTCTGCACGTGAAGTCCCTTTTGAAGCAATCCCTTTAACAGCAAGGTATCCCTCACGAGCTTCATATTGATCAATATTCTCAGGATCCATATAACCGCAGTTACGCAAGGCTATCTTTACCTGATTACGAGTGAAACTATCATCTTCAGTGGCAAACAGATCAGTCTGAACGATGTACTCTTTTACCGGAGAATGCTGTCTGAGATGCTTCTCAACAATCTCAATAGCACGCTTCTCATCTACTTCGCCATACAGATAGCTCCCGTCTTCATCAACAACCTCAACCAGAGGCTCACGGTAACACATCCCAACACAACTAGTCTTGCCCAATTCAATATCGATTTTCTCGGCAAGGCACAACTCCTCAATCTTACGATAAGTTGCAGCGGCACCTGCGGCTATCCCACAGCTACCTAAACCAACGATCACTTTAGTCTTTCCCATATTCTTCAAATTGAAGGAGTGTTAGTCCTGTTTCTCCCGTGATTCTTTAATTCTAATCTCTTTAACGATCCTGACGGCTTCACTTCCGGTCAGTTTACCATAGGTTGATTCACCAATCATCATAACAGGAGCCAACGAGCAGCATCCCAAACAAGCTACTGATTCAAGCGTGAATAACCCATCAGGCGTTGTCCCTCCATCAGGAACCCCTAATGCCTCAACAAGAGCTTCTGTCACATCACGAGCATTCTGCACATGGCAAGCGGTGCCATGACAGACCTTAACAATATGCTTACCTGCAGGATGTAAACGAAACTGTGCATAGAAGGTGGCAACACCATATATCTCGCTCTGTGCCACGCCGGTTGCCTCAGAGATCAGCGGAAAGGCTGCCGGAGGAAGATAACCATATAAATGCTGGGTGCTCTGAAGCAGTGGTATTAGCCCCCCCCTCTTCCCCCGATACTTGGCAAGTAACGGAGTTATCAAGGTCATATCCGACTCGTCGGGACGCTCTTCGCCCCTAACTATCTGGTTTCTGTGGATTCTCATGAAACAATAATATTGGTAATTGATTTGATCGTTCTAACTATTAACAAAAATACCGATTTCATAGCTGGCCTGAAAGCAAAGCGACATCACGACCCTTCTGACCGGTATATTTTTTTTCTTAAGATATCTAACTATCATCATTCAGAACAACAACAGCCATCCTCTGACGGCCATCCATCATAACCTCAACTGAATGATCAAGAGTCAAATGCCTGAAGTACTTCCAATGCCCAACCTCTTGTAACCGCTCTAACCGATCATATCGAATAAAACTATGTCCCGTAGGTCGGATAATACTGAAATAGCCAACATTCATCGAAGTTACATTATGAAAGAAATGTGAACCCGACGAGGCATCCAAAGGAAAATCTTCAAGCGCTGTCTCAACAATAACGGCAGCATTGCTAATCTGAGGCCATGACACCGGAATCCCGATATAACGATCTCTTGTACCCCAACGACCGGGACCAATAAGCAGATACTTCCTGTTCTTTTCTCTAAACAACAGGTTAATCTGCTCTATCTCAGCAGCCATCTCAACAGTCGATAACTTATCAAACCGCTCAGGTGGGATATAGACTATATCGAAGATATCCTCTCTTCGGCCATTACCCATAGCTTTATCGGAATAGAGCAGACACTTCTCTTTGTCGACTACTGAGAGATCAACCCGATAGTCGCCAGCAGCACCAATTAAAGGCTTAATCTGAAGCAGATAAAAACTACTCTTATGCTCCTCATCACGCTCCAGATCAACTGCAAACTCTATCTCAACAGGTGCTCCCATAGCCTCCTTTACTACATCTAAAACCATGTCAATGGTCGAAGCCAGAGGTATATAATTATATTTAAGAATATCAGCAAAGTTCACTATCCTGGGACCTGCCTTTGAAAGACCGGGAACTATACTCTGGTTATCGGGATTAAATACCGAAACACAGTGCCTTAAAGTACCCTGTCGCTCGGCATCATCAATTGTTAAGCGAACCAATCCCGCCTCCTCTCCATCTCGAATAAAATCTGGAGAAGTACGCTTCATGTCGATAGCAAGAAACTCACTCTGCGAGCTCTTTAACTGATCCTTAGGCGATGCAATCTCAAGGGTTGGATACCTTGGAGAGAATCGGAATGCCTTCTCTCCTTCAACTACATATCGGCCTAAACCCAATGCGGCCACAGCAAAACCCTCCTCAGGTTTCATGTGAGCAAACGGATAGTAATTGTAACTCTGTGCAACTCCACTGATATGCGGATAGAAATAATCTTCATACCTATTCCCAACCACCTCCTGTATAATTACAGCCATTCGCTCCTCCTCCAAACGATAGTTTATCGCCTCAATATAAGAACGTGCCACAGGAGAACAGACCGATGCATAAACCAAACGAATTGCATCAAGACACTGTCTCAACCGCACCTCCGGATCAGGATGATTGTTTGGTACTAAAAACGTTCCAAAGATCCCGGCAAATGGTTGCATAAGGGAGTCTTCAAATAGACCCGACGACCGAATGGCCAACGGCTTATCAATATTCGATAAAACCTTACGCAACCTTCCAACTAAGATCTCACTCAACGGACTCTCCAGAAAAAGAGCCTTGACCTTTTCAAAGTCACTCTCAACAGCAACCTGTTCCCAAAGATTATTACGATCAATAAAATGCTCAAACTCGTCGGTACCAATGATAAAAGTTCGGGGTGAACGAATATTGATATTGGGCAATAACTGCTTAAAATCAAAATTATAAATCAGAGTCTGGATAAAGGCCAAACCACGACCCTTTCCTCCCATGGAGCCGGGTGAGAGAGCCACAATATTGCTTTCATCGGGCACAAGACTCTCCTCATATTGCACTACCTTGCCCCTGTTTTGTTCATTCCTATGCTGCTGTATCGCATCCAGCAGGAAGCCTCTTATATCAGATGGATTCTCAAAATGCTCAAGTTTAAAAGGATAAATTATCCGGGCAATCTGAATCTCACCGCGTGCCATAAACCACAGTGAGAAATGGTTTCTTCGGGCATGGTAAAGCAGAGAGTCATCAGGGATGGTCATCAACAGTTTCTCAAACTCTCTTAAGGTTCTTGCTGTGGCAATAGGACGCCCACGACTGTCTTTGTACACAAAGCTTCCAAAACCAAGGTAAGTACTGATAAAATACTTTATATCCTGAACCAGTGTCTCACTATTCTTATTCAAAAAACTTGCCTTATGCAAGAATGCCATATGAGCATTATCCTGATCAGCACTTTGAATGATAATCGGCAAATCACGTAATTGCTCGCGGACTTCACTAACCAGATCAAAACCGGCAGTCTCCTTTAGGACACCCCCTTTGTTGAACTTCACATCGGTAATTACGCAGAGCATATTCTCACGATACTGTTCGAAAACAGCTATCGCCTCCTCATAATTACTGGCAAGTAAAATCTTAGGTCTTGCTCTCAGCTTAAGAATCTTAAACAGCTCATCGGTGTTCACATCCTCTATTAAACGACGGGTCTGCTCCATCACATTGCTATAGAGAAGAGGCAAGTAACGGCTATAGTACTTCGCAGAATCTTCAACGAGTAAGATCACCCTGACCATCCCTATACGGGTATCATTTTCGACATTGACTCTATCTTCAAGGTGTTTGACCATTGCAAAGAAGATCTTCGAATCACCATTCCATACGAAAACCTTATTGATCGTTGCCTCTTTATTCTGCTCAGACTCGAAATATTGAATATCAGAATTATTATTCAATAGAACATAAATAGGGATATAGGGGTAGGCCTCTCTTAAATTCTTGCTAATGACCAGATGGGTAGATTTCTCAACTCCAACCATTAAGATTATCAGATCAAAATGCTTCAGTTCAAGTTGCTCCATTGCCTCATCTAAGGAGGAGACACCGGTAATGCGAGGCACTGAGGTAAGATTTAGCTGGTAATATTCACCAAGGATAGTCTCACTAAACCTGCCGTCCTTCTCAATAATATAGGCATCATAAAGGGTTGCGACCAGAAGGATCTCAGTGACTTTAAACGGCATCAGGTCATGAAATACATCGCGGGCATAGTTCTGTCTGTTCAAGAACTTCTGCAGTAACTGACGACTATTTATTGGTGAATGGGTGCCCTCTTTGACCTTCAGTTCACCGGTACGTCGCATGGCATCACGACCCTTTAAGCCATTGAGATACCCTGAGATGATGCCCGTTAGGTTGGCAAGAAGTTGGCGCTCTTCATACAAGAAAGGACCCTCATCAGCCTCTGGAAACTGCCGGTGATAAAAGATATCAACAACCCCGTGCTTGCCATCAATGGTCTCGAAGGCTTGCGACTGACGCCACTTGGTCTCACGAAAACCCTCACTGAGATACTGTTTATCTGAGAATCTAATTCGTGCGCTGGCAAATTGAGGGTACTGCCAGGCTGAAGGAAGAATATTTGCAATCTGCGATAAAGTCTCCTCAATTGGTTTCTTCTCCTTAACAATTGCCGTAGTCTGGTTTATGGCTGCAAGCTCTTTAAGACGCTCATTAATAGAATATTTCTCCTCCTTACCTTTGATTCCATTAAGATAACCCGTAAGAATCGCAGCCAGATTCTCTATTAAATCGCGCTCTTCTTTAAGAAAAGGCCCTTCAAAAGCCGGAGGAAACTCAATGCTATAGAACACCTCTATCAATCCCTGTTTTCCATCGATAGTTTCAATGGGGGCTGACAAACTCCACTCTGAGGTTGAAAAGGGATGCGAAGTAAACACAGCACCGGCGTAGGTTACTCTAGCCGATGTAAACTCAGAATACTGCCAAGCAGAAGGCAAAAGACTGGTGATAATACGTAGTGTTTCAGGAACCGGCTTTCCCGATTTAATAATCAGAGTAGTTTGATTGATAGCAGCAAGCTCTTTCAAACGCTCATTTGTAAAATGCCTCTCTTCATGAGTTCTTAATCCGGCGAAGAAGCTAGAAAGAAGCTGGCTCAAGTTTTCCAGTAAGACCGATTCATCGGGAAGAAAAGCAGTACCCCCTTCACCTTTAACGGTTGTTTTATAGGAAACCTTAAGGAAGCCTTTTGAGCCATCGGGGAGATCGAATTCTTGTTGAAGCAGGTTAGGAGTCTCGACGTAAGAAGGTTGAGCATAGAGATGGTTATCCACTTGAACAGCGGCGGTTGCCAGTTCGGGAAACCTCATAACACTTGGTATTAGATCAAGGAATCGGGGCAAGACATCAGCAGGCATACCGCCCCCTTTCAAGATCCGTGCAGCTTGGTTAATCATTAAAAGATACCTTCTTGTGGCGCTATCAGAAGAGTAACCACTGGATGAATGGCCTCCCATCGTATTTTCATTTTGGTTGTAAATATGAACCATAGTCGTGGGCTTTGGCTAGTTCATACTAATCGATCAAATGTATAAAAACTCCAGGCGTCGTTAATCAGCCGCCTCACCAATAATAGAAAAATAAGTATATCACGTATAGGCACTACGTAACATCCCTTATTATCATCAGTAAAATCTTTAATTTAAGCATTTTACAAAGCAAGCCAAGGAAAAAGATTCTAACATTGTCACACCAAATTTAAACTTAAATAACCATCAAAACCGAACCCAAAATGGCTAATATGTATCAAGCACTGGTCGATGAATTTATGACCAAAGTTAAAACCCGCAATCCGGGGGAAAAAGAGTTTCACCAAGCAGTTCATGAGGTTGTTGAGTCGCTCATTCCTTTCATAGAAGAGAATCCCCATTACAAGCATGCCAAGATTCTTGAGCGCATGTCAGAACCTGAAAGAGTGATTCTTTTCCGTGTTCCATGGATGGATGACAAAGGAGAGATCCAGATTAACAAGGGATATCGTATTGAGATGAATTCGGCTATTGGGCCTTACAAAGGCGGACTGCGATTCCATCCTACGGTTAACTTAGGTATTCTTAAGTTCCTTGCCTTCGAGCAAGTATTGAAGAATTCACTAACCACGCTGCCAATGGGTGGTGGTAAAGGAGGATCTGACTTCGATCCTAAGGGTAAATCAGACAATGAAGTAATGCGTTTCTGCCAAAGCTTCATGACCGAGTTATGCAAACATATCGGACCTAACACGGATGTTCCTGCAGGTGATATTGGTGTTGGTGGTCGTGAGATTGGCTTCATGTTTGGTCAATACAAAAGGATTCGCAATGAGTTTACCGGTGTTTTAACTGGCAAAGGCCTCGAGTGGGGTGGTTCACTGATCAGACCCGAAGCAACGGGTTACGGTGCAACTTACTTTGCTGAAGAGATGCTTAAAACCCGTAAAATGGACTTTAACGGCAAGTTAGTGGCCATTAGCGGATCAGGTAATGTAGCACAATATGCTACCGAAAAGGTCACACAATTGGGTGGTAAGGTTATCACACTCAGCGACAGCGAAGGAGCCATCTACGACCCAAAAGGCATTGACAAAGAAAAACTTGAATGGGTTCTCTGGCTTAAGAACGTTAAGAGGGGGCGTATTAAAGAGTATGTTGAAAAGTGGGGTGGTGAGTTCTGGCCAGGCGAAAGACCCTGGAGGGTTAAGTGCGATGTCGCATTGCCTTGCGCTACTCAAAACGAAATCGATGAGAACGATGCTCGTATGTTGGTTAAGAATGGCTGCTTCTGCGTATCAGAAGGAGCTAACATGCCAAGCACTCCTGAAGCAGTTGAAGTATTCATCAATGCAAAAATCCTTTATGGCCCTGGTAAAGCAGCCAATGCTGGCGGCGTAGCAACCTCAGGCCTAGAAATGACACAAAATTCAATGCGGCTCAGTTGGACACGCGAACAGGTCGACAAAGAGCTTCATACAATTATGATTAACATCCACAAAACCTGTGAAAAGTACGGCACTGAAAAGGATGGATTTATTAATTACGTTAAAGGAGCCAATATAGGAGGCTTCGTTAAAGTTGCAGATGCCATGATAGCACAGGGACTAGTCTAGCTTTTTTCCCAACCTATTTTTACGGTTTACAAGTTTAAAGGAGCTCACCGGGAGGTTGAGCTCCTTTTTTTGTTGTGCCCAATTAGTCACTTTGCTTACCCTCTTATCATCATCTCTTCGCTTCCCCTTCGCTTCTTCTTCGCTCATTCTCCATTTAAAACTAAACAACACTTCTTCTCCTCGTCGATATTGACCGCTTAAAAAGGACATTGAAAGGGAGAGGAAGCGAAGAAGAAGCGAAGAGCTAATCTTTTCGATTAAGTAATGCTGAGAGAAAAAGAGTATTAAAAAGCCCATAGAATAGAACACCCGCCTGACGCTCAAGCATGGATTCAAATAGAAGATTAAATCCAAACACGAATACAAAAGAGAGATAAAAAAGATCGATTTTATCCCTTAATATTACCAGTGGGCCATAGATCATCAGTAGAAGGAAAAACAGTCCAGGTATTCCGAGCCCAATCAACGTTTGTAAATATTGATCATGAGGATTATAGTTCTGCTCTGCAGAGTAATCGGCATGATCAGACAAGAACTGCTTCTTAAGCGCATCATGAATATCCCCGGTTCCAACACCCGTCATCCATGTCGATTCAACTACTTTAATTGAACTCTTAAGAATCATCATCCGTTGAACCGTCGACTCTTCACTGATAGCTCGAGTCATGATTGTATCTTCTGAAATTACATTCTCTATCTGCGCAAATCTGTTAACGGCAACCGGCCTCATTAAACTAACTAAAAGGAAAGGTATACCCAAAGCAATAACAACATCAAGGTACAGACTGTTAAGCGCCTTAAATCTTATCATTTGAGATCTGAAACGTGCCATCAAATTCCCATACCAGCATCCCGTAGAAACCCTCTTACTTGCATCATCCCGATTAGAAAAAAACAAAACTAATGCAGCCAATCCAACAATAGACAACAATGCAGCTCGACTGCTTAGCATTACCAAGAAAAGACCGAAAAAAAGGAGCATCAACAATCTGTAGAAAAGATAGTTCTTATTCTTTAAAATAACCCCTGGTAGCCTGTTAAAGACAACAATAGCGATGGCAAAAATCAGATATAGGGAAAGATATGTTGGATGCTGTTCTCCGGCAAGGCTCTTATAAAAGAATTTATCGTAAAGCCCTGTCTTGATAACATCTAATCCTATACTTGTCCATCTCCACAAAACCAAAAAAAATAGGCCTACGACAAACATCCCTAGTACTTTTTCAAGTGTTTTTAAGGTTACTAACCGGGAGCTTGCGAAGATAAAAATCAGAGGACTCAAAAATAGAGTCATCTTTATCTCGATATCAAACCATGCTGATTTTGTATCAGAAGAGTATATTATCCCAATAAAATGAAGCAGATAAAAACCGGTAAGCATAAAAAAAACAGCTACCCTTTTTCCTTTAAAAGGCTCGGCCTTGAAGAAGAAATGTGAGACAAGTACGATCAAGAAATTAAAGATAGTCAATAGAACAGAGATTTTTGGAGCCCATGATATGGTAAATGCCATTAACATCAGCCCTACTTCTAAAGAGCTTTGGATAACCTTTTGAACTCTACCTTCAATGACTATTCCCATTAGATTTTCTTTTAGAAAGATTCAAGAAATGCACCCATCTTGTCAATATGAATACGATGAACTATTATTTATATCCAGGAGCTTTAATCCTTTTGCGCACGGCATTTATAGCGTAAAAAGAGAAAAAATATAAAGCATTAAACAGCCCCAATTTTTCTATTTTGTAATAGAGTAACCAGACCTGCCAAGCTGCTTTAGCACGGTTTGAAGTAAGGCTTTGGTGATCGGTACGGTAGAGCGTCAAATACTCAGGAAGCCCATACGCTCTATAACCTGCTCGGAGTAATCGAATCCACATTTGTGTATCCTCCCTAGATCGAAGTCCGCTATAGTATACAGAACCCGTCTTACTACGATCAATCATAGCAGTACTATTTCCGATGATGGTATTCTTCAGATAAGCTTTATAATCGAGGCAATCAACGACATCAACTTTACTTTCACTCACAATATTGTGATTATCGATCAATAAGTAGGCTGTATAGCTAATCGGGGCATCTTTTTCGAGCATAAAGGCTACCTGTTTTGAAAGTTTCTCAGGTTTCCATGCATCATCCGCATCTAAGAAGGCCACAAAACGTCCTTGTGCCATATCAAGGGCTCTATTTCTAGCTTCAGAGACCCCTTTATTAACCGGTTGCTGCACTACCCTTATCCGGGGCTCCCCTTCAGCAGCCTTTAAAGCAACCGCATAAGAATTATCAGGCGAGGCATCGTCAACAACAATCATCTCCCAATCATGGTAAGTCTGTGCCCTTACCGATTCAATACAGTAAGAGATGTAATTCTCATAATTATAGAGAGAAGTAATAACTGATACCAATGGCTTTTCCACTACCCTAATATTTTATCATACATGTTAAACAGAATTTTCTCTTCAGCCTCCCAACTTCGATTATCTTCAACAAATTGACGAGCTTTTATTGCTTTATCTTTCTCCTTAATCCAGTTTGAGAGCACATAATCAAGTTGATTAGCTAAAGCCCTACTAGATAATGGATCATAAAAAGAACCAAAAGCTCCAAAATAATCTCTCCAAAAAGGAAAATCAGAGAGTATCATTGGCAGACTGCAACTCATATACTCAAATGCCTTATTAGGTAAAGCATTAAAATGGTTCCCATGAGGCTTAAATGGCACTACACCAATCGAGGCGCTCTTCATTATAGCAATTGCATCTCTGAAGCTCAACTTCCCCAAATAGCGACATTTTACCCAACCAGCACTATTCTCACATTGTATACGGATAGAATCATTCTCCCAAGGCCCCGCCAACCATAACTCTGCATCAGAGCTTACCATTGCCATTGATTCAACCAATGTAACAACCCCTCTAATAACACTAAGATCACCAGCATAATAGACAATTGGCTTCTCTCCTGTTTGCTTTTCTCTCGCAGGAACCACATCAATAAGATCCAATCTTGGATAGTTATGTACAATGAAGCATTTATCACCTTTAAAGTACCGAGAAATATCTTCAGTTACCGGCACAACGGCATCAAAGAGTCTAAAACTTATAGACTCAGCCAACTTAACCACTCCAGCAATAAGATGTCGTAACGGAGGCCAGATCCACTCCTTTCCAAGAATATCACGAGGGTAATCCTCGTGAACATCATAAATAACCCTCTTGCCAAACAGTTTGAGAATCCAACCCCCGGGCATTAATTCAGGATCATGAAGGTGATAAACATCCGCCTTCTCACGAAATGCCTGACGGATAACGGTCGGTACACCCCATAAAATTCGGGCTAGCCTGTTTGTTGGAAATGAAGAGAGCGCAGCAAAACGAACCCCTTCATGAAGCAAACCATCGCCATTCTGCCCAACAAGAACTACCTCATACTTTTTGGCTAATGAGATACACTGCTTATAAAATATACGAGTATCATACAGGTGATGTACAGAAGTCAGATGGCAAACCTTTTGCATTTAAAATAGATCTAATTTTTATTTCCTACAGAACAGATGGGCTAATCTGGTCTAATCAACAATAACAAACTACTTAATCGAAGCAATGTATTAAATTAATTAGACCCTATTACAAGCAAAATAAAGTCAAACCAAGCAATTCATCGAGTTGAGACTATTCTGAGCCAACCGACTACTCCTGAGGTCTATTTATCAACATCCTCTTCTCAATCAACATCTTCCCAAAAGAGAAATATTGTAACAATACCAGATCTTTATCATCATTAATCAAAGCATATAGACGGTCAAGATCAAATTCATAGGGACGACCTTTAACATCAACATCCCCCATAGGTTCTTTCTCATAACCAGAGACCTTCTTAATTGATCCATCTGTCAGGGTGACAGTTAGCGTAAAGAAGGGAGGTAGATTTCTTAGAGAATCAATATATCTCTCACCAAAATTATTTAAAAGAGACTCAAAGTTGACGCTGGAAAAACCATTCAGATAAGTAAGAGCTACTAAGGTATCAAAAACGGGAACGGGGGCACCCTCCATCAATGAATTTAAACTAAGGGTTTTGTTACCATTATTAACCAGTTCAAATGATTCCTCCGGCTTATCTCTATAGGCTAGTTTGACAGATTTAATATTATCCAGACTTACCGAAAAAACGGTATGGTCTCGCCATTGATCACCTATCACAGAGTAATACGGAGTAACAAATCCTCTCAGACCAGGCATAAAGACCACAAAAGGAAGATTACTACCTTGCATCAACATATAAGAGCCAAGATTATCAGGAGCAGCTTCACCAACGTAATAAACCTTGCTAAGAACTTCCCTTTCAAAAAATTTATAGCCAAAAAGCTCAAATTTCGGAAGGATTTGATACACTTCCAGCTTGATAGCCGATGATGACATCAATTTGATGATGTTCTCACGTGAACTGGCAGGGGCTGGAGTCTTTACCTGCAACTGAGTTGCCATACCAAGAAAATCGGCCACAATACGCGAGGAGGCCTTATATGTGCGATCTACTAACCACCCACCATTAACGCTATCACGAGAGATAAGCACATGGTAGTTATTCTTATTGGCTAAAAAGAACTTAGTCACAGTTGAGGTGTCATTAATAGCAAAATCGCTATCAGCCTTATTAAAGCCGGTTGAGCCACCTCCAAAATATAATCCTGTGGCTACTAGCACCAATATTAACGAAATAATAAGCAGTCGTTTATTCTTCTTCATCTGTTAGTAGTTTATTTTAATGCCAAAATCTTAGAATTAATAGAACTCTTATCCGTCACTGGTTGTTGATATAATCCTATCATGGGCATCTCTTTTGTTGGCAAATTATCTTGTTCGTTTAACTATCCTTCTAAAGGAAGCAAAATTAATCAAATAACTTTGTATCCATGTCAGCATTAAAACTCCATTTCTATCGCTTCGGTAAGGGTGAGCCCTTAATCATTCTACATGGACTATTTGGAACAGCCGATAACTGGATTAAGATCTCTCGTGATCTAGCCGATAAATACATGGTAATAGTACCTGATTTAAGAAACCATGGACGGTCGCCTCACTCGTCAGAGTTCACCTATCAGTCTATGGTTTCAGATATTTTAGAATTGGTTAATCAGGAGAATATCGACTCATTTCATCTTTTAGGCCATTCAATGGGAGGCAAGACAGCGATGATGCTTGCGCTAAACAACCCTCAACTTGTAAAAAAGTTAGTTATTGCCGACATAGCACCCAGGCTGTACATTGATCATAACGAGCACTCGAAATATATTGAGGCAATGTTATTGGTGAACCCTTCAAACTACAAGACGAGGGGCGAGATTGATATAGCATTACGGCAGTATATTCCTAATGATTCTATAAGGCTCTTTCTTTTAAAGAACCTCCACAGAGATCAAAATCAAAGGTTAGAATGGAGAATAAACTTATCTGCTCTCTCCAAAAGTCTACCCAGAATAATGGAAGCTATCACGGCAGATTATCCTTTCTCTAACCCAACCCTTTTTCTCGCCGGTGAGCAATCAAACTATATCTCAAGCCTTGACCAGAATGATATCTTCGAACTATTTCCAAACGCAACCATCCAGACCATCCCCGATGCAGGCCATTGGCTACATGCTGACCAACCAGAGCTCTTTCTTCAGAGGGTGCAAGAGTTTCTCACGAGGTAGCCAAGGGCTGCTATAGGTTATTCAAGATTTTTTATTCAAAGATTCAAGGAGGGAATGGCTTCTAGCGTCAGCAAGCCAGTTGCCTGTAGCCAGTTGCTAGTAGCCACTTAAAATTCCGTCAAAATGAACCCTTCGGGATTTTTTTCGTTCTTTTGTAACGTCAATGCAATCGTTTTCGAAAAAAACCGTTGCGTGACACCCTTTTATACAGAGACACAACGACAACTAACATGAATTAGCCATGATTGGAACCAACCACAGAAAGAAATAGGTATTAATTCAAACCATCAAGACTAATTCATGTAATCGCAGAAAACCAAATTAGTTAGACATGAGTCAAAAAACGGAAGAAGTAAGCACTGCTGCTATAGAAAAAGAGCTGCGGTATCTAAAACTTTTATCGGAGAAATTTCCCAACATACAGGCGGCTAGTTCAGAAATCATTAACCTTGAGGCTATCTTAACTTTACCCAAAGGAACGGAGCACTTTCTGACCGATATTCATGCAGAATATGAAACCTTTAGCCACTTTCTAAGAAACGCATCGGGAGTAGTCAGGCGTAAGATTGAGGATGTTTTTGGAAGTCGGATCAGAGAGTCGGAAAAACGCAGACTGGCCACCTTAATCTATTATCCGGAGGAGAAGCTTGAACTACTCCTTCGTGACGAACACAACACCGAAGAGTTCTATATGATAGCCTTACAGCGTCTCGTCGAGGTGGCTCGATCGGCGTCAATAAAGTATACCCGTTCAAAAGTGAGAAAGGCACTTCCTTGCGACTTTGCCTATATCATCGAGGAGTTGCTCAATGAGACCGGCCCCAATAAGCAAGATTACGTTATTGGCATTTTGGATAGTATCATTCGCATTGACAGAGCAAAGGCCTTTGTCATTGCACTTTGTCGTTTCATTCAGCGTATGTTGATTGATAGGCTTCATATTATTGGAGACATCTTCGACAGAGGTCCGGCAGCCGATAAAGTGATGGATGCGATAATGCATCATCATGATGTGGATATTCAATGGGGGAACCACGACATTATTTGGATGGGAGCTGCAGCAGGCTCTGATTTGCTTATCGCAACTGTACTCCGTATCTCTGCCCGATACGAGAATCTTGACACCATTGAGGATGCCTATGGCATAAATCTTCTTCCTCTAGCAACCTTTGCAATGGAAACTTATGCTAACGACCCGTGCTTAGACTTTATACCAAAAACAGTTGGGCCAAATGATGTGCAATCGGCAAACATTACCCTAGTCAAGCAGATGCATAAGGCCATCTCTATCATCCAGTTTAAACTAGAAGCGCAAGCCATTCTACGTAACCCCGATTTTGAGATGGATAACAGAACCCTACTTGACAAGATTGACTATGAAAAAGGAATCATCGTCATTGAAGGAAAAGAATGGCCACTAACCGATGCTCGTTTCCCAACCATTGACCCCAAAAAACCCTTCGAGCTAACCGAGGAAGAAGCCTCTGTTATACTTAAACTCAGAGATTCTTTCTTAAACAGCGAGAAACTTCAACGTCATGTTGAGTTTCTTTACACCAAAGGTGGTATGTATTACACCTTTAACGGAAACCTGATGTACCATGGCTGTATCCCGATGAAAGAAGATGGTTCCTTTACCGATATGAGGGTAGATGGAAAACTAGTCAATGGCAAAGCTTTATGCGACCAATTCGACAGAATTGCACGGCGTGCATTCCTAAACCGTAATGGAAAAGGAGCAAAACAAAAAGATCTCGACTACCTGTGGTATCTCTGGTGTGGACCATTATCCCCATTATTCGGGAAAACCAAGATGACCACCTTTGAACGTTATTATATTAAGGATAAAGAAGCACACTCCGAACCAAGAAACCCCTACTATAAACTGAGAGATAATGAAGAGATCGCTAAAAAGATCCTGACAGAATTCAATCTCGATCCTAACAAAGGTCATATTATCAATGGCCACACTCCGGTAAAAGTCGGAAAAGGAGAGAAGCCAGTAAAAGCGGGTGGACGGCTTCTGGTCATCGACGGTGGAATTTCTATCCCATACCAAAAAGAAACAGGAATCGCAGGTTACACCCTAATCTTCAACTCCTATAGCATGGTACTGGTTGAACATACCGCTTTTGGATCCACTCAAAAAGCCATCGAAGAGGAACATGACATTGTCTCTCATCGTCATATTATAGAGCAACATCATAACCGAATCAGAGTAGCTGATACCGATATCGGCCAGGAACTAAAAAGACAGATCCGCGAATTGAAAATGTTGGTGGCTGCCTTTAGACGAGGATTAATCAAAGAAAAATAGAACCCTTTACCCTAAAATAGGTTTACACAAAACAGTGTAAACCTATTTTTTTGAATAATCCAATACAAATCCATTAAAAGTGTTTTAATATCAAAGCGCTGAAGCAGATTCCCTCTTATGTACCTTCGGAAAATAGATTTGATATAGGGTATCTATTGCACCCCAACCCAGATTCCCTATAGTACCATCGGTTGCCATCAGCATTATAATATCATACTTCTTAACCTCCTCTTTAACAGATAAATCTTTTGTATAAGTCAACTTGGTTCGACTTTCCGGGAAAACCTGCTTATTATAATACCAAAAGGAGCTTTTCTTAAAGCAAGCATCGATATCAAGATTGTAGATTGTCCGATAATAACTATCGGCTATCACCAGAATCGAGGGCTTCTCTCTTCCTATTGTATCAACAACCTCCAGATAAGGGTATTCTGCAACCTCACGTTGGGGCTCCCACAACAAATTCAAGCCTAATAGTATATCTTGATCACTATCTGAAGCCGTCTTGATACTACGTGATTTACACCATATTCCCGGCAATTTTCTCTTTAATAAAACTTCAAAAAAACGAAGCAAAGAGTCAGATGCAATATAGGCCGAATAGGTCGTCCAATGAATCCCGTTTTTAAGATAAACATCATAATCTAACTCCCCTTTTTTATTGGTAAAATAGGAATGAAAATCAACCACCGGAATTGGAGTCAAAGAAAGCAATTTGCGATAGGCACCCACATTAGTCTCACCTTGTTTCCTCTTAAGGTGATCAGGAATAAATTCAGGATAGAATGAGGCTTTTCCTGGAGCTAGACAGACAACGAGATGTTTGTTAAGCTTAGCAAGGGTATCGTTGATACTTCTTAACTTCTGAACTTTAATCTGAATAGTATCCCTACCTCTGAAGTCGGTACCATTTAAAGCATCAATATAAATCTGTTCATAAAGATACCCATTAGTCCCTAAGACAACGCCTCGCGCATGTGGCTTCTTAAACAAGAAATATGAAAGCTGATTATTAACTCTAACCAGAGTATTATGAAATCCAAAATCACTGGTTAGAAAATCCTCTTGTTTCTTCTGATAATCACCACTCATCCACCCACTTAGTGAAAAAATTGGTGGTGATTTATACTCAACAGAACCCTGAAGTGACCGCTCACCAACAAAATGAAGGAATTCCTGAAATATTGGCAACCAGATTATCAAAAAGATAATACTGAATAGAATTCTATATTTCATATTGCCACGCTTTTCCATCAAAATCTGAAATAGATAAAAGGGTTAAAGTTACTTATTGAAAGAGCACTCAAACAGAGAATAAAAAGGAGTACAGAAAAAAAAGTTGCGATAATATGATATTTAAAAGGCATTCTAATAGCAAAAACCCGCTCTTGTATTCTTGCCCCGGCATCAGACCATGCAAAAAACGAGAAAAAGACAGCAACTATAAAAATGACTACAAACTCTAAATCCGGCTTAAAAGCGAAGCCCTGAGTAAAAACAAAGAGTCTCTCATATAAGATTATAGCCTCTGATAGTGTCTCCGTGCGAAACAACACCCATCCGACAAAGATGAAGAAGAAAGTAAAAAACGTACCTACAAAACGACCTGCTCGTTGATACCACGACAACAAAAAGGCTCTTTCTATAACCAGAAACAACCCATGCCAGGCTCCCCAGATGATAAAATTCCATGATGCACCATGCCAAAATCCCGAAGCTAGAAAAACTAACCAAAGATTCAAATAGTGCCGATAATTTGAAACCCTATTTCCTCCGAGTGGAATATATAGATAGTTCTTCATCCAGGAACCTAAAGAGATATGCCACCGTCGCCAATACTCAGTAATACTGGATGAAACATATGGACTATTAAAGTTCTCAGGGATAACAAAACCCATCATGCGACATAACCCAAT
The DNA here is from genome assembly GCA_964444785.1 of uncultured Bacteroidales bacterium. GTDB lineage: Bacteria > Bacteroidota > Bacteroidia > Bacteroidales > TTA-H9 > JAJTBW01. The sequence continues at coordinate 23,108 of CAYUII010000039.1, forward strand.
AGCCATATCCGAATAACCTGAGAAGTCAAAGTATATTTGAAAAGCATACGCAAGCAGACCTGACCAGGCAGATGCAGTGTCTAATGAAAGTAGATCTGTGGATAATACCAAATCGGCATGCTTGCCCAACACATTAGCGATAAAGATCTTTTTTGATAAACCAATTATAAACCTATAAAAACCTGTCAATCGATACTCCAGGTTTTCATTTCTTGATCTATCGGTTATTTGGTCGGCCAAATCATGATATCTGACGATAGGGCCAGCTATCAGCTTTGGAAAGAGTATGATGTAAAGTTGATAATCAAGATAATTATCGAGAGGTTTATGAACCTTTCGATAGACATCAACAACATAAGTAATCGTCTCAAACGTGTAAAAAGAGATCCCAATCGGAAGAACCAGCTTCGTCCAATGAATACCCGAGACACCAATAAGAGCCAGCATCTCATTTAGGTTTTCAATAAAGAAATTACTATATTTAAAATACACTAGTAATCCTATATTTATTAGAACGATAATGGTAAGAATAGCCTTTTTCCTATTACCCTCTTGCGTCTTATCCATCCATTTTACTAGGAAAAAGTCGAGAAGAGTTGTTCCTAAAATGACCATGATAAATTTAGGAGCACCCCAGCTATAGAAGAATATGCTACCTAAAACGATCCAAAGATTGCGGAGACGAATAGGTAAGAAGTAATAAACGATAAAAAAGAGAGGCAGAAAGTAGAGTAAGAAAATTATACTGCTAAAAACCATTCGTTTGAGAGGTATTGTGATGGAACTCCAATATTAATAGAGTCTACTCCTTTTCATCAGGTAAGGTAACATAATTTGCTCAAAACCTTTATTGATATCTGCCTCAATAAGGTCGATTTTATATTGATTACAACGATATTTAAGTTCGTTCATAAAGACACTGCTGCTCTGCAGGTATGCCTCTTTAATCTCGGCAGGATTAAGACGAAGCTGAGCACCCGATTCAATATCGATAAAGCGAGTGGGTCGATTGGGGAAGTCAAAGGTTAGCTCATGTTTCTTATCAACAACCTGAAACAAAATCACCTCATGATGCTTATGCTTCAAGTGTTGCAATCCCTGAAAGAGGTTCTCAAAGTTTGATGAAGAGTCAAACATATCGCTAAAGAGAACAATCAGAGATCTTTTATGAACCGTTTCAGCAATATAATGCAAGGTGGTAGCTGCATCAGTAATATGAGGAGAGCTATTTCTTTGAGCAGAGGTTAGTAGATCAAGCTGACTTAACAAATTCTGCATATGAACCTTTCCTGATCTGGCAGCCAAATTATAATCAATAGCAGAGGAAAAAGTAGTTAGTCCAACGGCATCACGTTGCCGTCTAAACAGATAGGCTAAGGCAGCTGCAGAATAAGCTGAAAACATTAATTTATCAGGAGTCTCTATTGATCGGTTTTTTTGCACCGGATAAAATATAGAAGCAGAGGTATCGATCACCAGTTGACAACGGAGATTGGTCTCCTCTTCAAAGCGTTTGACAAAGAGTTTATCCGTTTTACCATATAGCTTCCAATCGATATAACGGGTAGATTCGCCGGTATTATACAACCGATGCTCTGCAAATTCGACAGAGAATCCATGAAACGGACTACGGTGTAATCCAGTGAGAAAGCCCTCAACTACTTGTCGGGCAAAGAACTCTAACTTACTTAATGGCTGTATTCTAATTGGATCTACCGGCATTTAGAAAAAGGGTTAAAGAAAAAGGCCTGAAGTATAAAAACACACCAGGCCTTATAGATCATTAGGCGACTGTATTAAAATAACTTTTCCAGTTTAGCGACCAGAGAGGCCAGCGGCATATTACCAACTGCTTTATCTGAGATTTCGCCACCTTTCAAGAAGATAACAGTCGGGATATTTCTTACCCCAAATTTTGCAGTAAGGCCGGGATTATTATCAACATCTACCTTACCAATAACGGCACGACCTTCATAATCGTTAGCCATCTTTTCAATATGAGGTGCAATCATTCTGCATGGGCCACACCATTCAGCCCAGAAATCAAGAACAACGGGTTTGTCGCTATTCTCAACCAACTCAGCAAAGTTAGCGTCAGTAATACTTAATGCCATGTTTAATGGATTTAATTTAATTATCGTGTTTGTATCTTGTTTATTCCTATTCCATCAAAAAGTCGTTTACCGAGAGTGATCATCTTCATAACTGTAGAGGATCTCCTCCCACAACTTTTCTCCGTCAAAATTACTGAAAAAGAACATACATGATTAGAATAATTTACGTGTTAACGATAAACTAATATGTTCTATTTCCCTTATTGACTTTAAGAACTCACTAGGTGCAACCCTAATTTTTCTTGGTCTTAAAAAGAGGGATTGCTTCTCCTTAATATTATGAATCACTATTTGCACCGGACATTTCCCTTGATAATTCTTAGCAGCAGACTCTAGACTTGCAACCATGTTTGATGTTATAGCACCAATCGGGATTTCCAACTTTATTCCATCAGCCAGTTGATCCAAGACTGCTGCAAGGAACCTTGCATCCACAATTTTTACTTCAAGCATCTCACCCCGAAAGCTTTTTTGCACTTTGGCTTTAAAAAGAACATTATAGTTTAGCTCCAGATAGCTTTTAATCTTGGCATACTCTTCAGAGAAGACCGAAAAAGACATGGTATCGTCGAAATCATCAATATTAAATGAGCCAAACGGTTTACCGTTTTTAGCTATCTTATGTTTAACATCAGAGATCATCCCAGCGAAGTAGACCTCCTTATCCTGATACTTCGCAAGATTATTCTTCAGTTCAGAAAGATTAACATTTGCAAAGTTATCGATCTCAATTTTAAATTCGTCTAAGGGATGACCTGAGATATAAAAACCTGTAACCTCCTTCTCATGCTTAAGTTGCTCTCCTTTAGACCACCTTTCACAGAAGGGCATCTCAAAGACAGGGACTGTATACTCTTCTACATCACCAAAGAGAGAAACCTGATTTGAGTTTTGTCTTTCGAGATGCTGAGATGCCATTCTGATAATTTTATCGAGATGAATAGGATCTTCCGGCTTCTCCTGATAAAAATATTGAGCTCGGTGAGTCTCTTCAAAACACTCTAACGCTCCGGCCATTACAAGACATTCTAACCCTTTTCTATTAATCGATCGATAATTTAGACGTAACAGGAAATCATTAAGATTCTTATATGGGCCATTCTTGGTACGTTCTTCTAGAAGACTTAAAACGGCGCCTTCACCAAGCCCTTTAATCGCTTTTAATCCAAACCGAATCTGTCCTTTACTATTAACAAAGAAGTTCGGACGACTTTCATTCACATCAGGGCCTAGCACATCCAAACCAGAATGCCTGGCTTCATCGATATAGAAAGCAATTTTCTTTATTTCACCTAAGTTATGCGTTAAAACGGCAGCCATAAACTCGGCAGGATAATGAGCTTTTAGATAGGCCGTTTGATACGCTAACCATGCGTAGCAAGTACTGTGCGATTTATTGAAAGCATAAGAGGCAAAAGCCTCCCAGTCGGTCCAGATCTTCTCCAAAACCTCTTTAGGGTGACCTTTCTCTCCGGCTTGTTGAATAAAACGTGGTTTCAGCTTGTCAAGAGTAGCACGGTCTTTCTTTCCCATAGCTTTACGTAGAACATCAGCATCACCCTTGGTAAAGCCGGCTAACTTCTGTGACAAAAGCATAACCTGCTCCTGATAAACCGTAACACCATAAGTCTCCTTTAAATACTCCTCCATATCTGGAAGATCATAGGCTATCGCTTTGCGGCCATGTTTCCTATCGATAAAATCAGGAATATACTCTAAAGGACCTGGCCTATACAGTGCATTCATGGCAATTAAATCCTCAAGGGTGGTCGGCTTAAGATCCTTCATATACAGCCGCATTCCATCAGACTCAAACTGGAATATCCCAATAGTATCACCACGTTGGAAAAGTTCAAAGGTTAGTGCATCATCCAGAGGAATATGATCAATATCGATCTCTTTTTTATGTCTTTCCTTAATATTATTTATTGCCTCCTTAATAATAGTAAGCGTTCGTAACCCAAGAAAGTCCATCTTCAACAACCCAACACTCTCAACAAACTTTCCATCATACTGAGTCACCATCATCAGAGAGTCTTTGGCTGTAGCCAAGGGTACATAATTTTTCAGATCCTCCGGACCGATAATTACGCCACAAGCATGCGTTCCTGTCTGACGAGCAGACCCTTCAAGCCTTTCAGCATAGTTCAACGTCTGACGAATAAGCTCATCATCACCTTCACGTGCACGCTGAAGATCACTTACCTCTTTAAAAGCCTCGGCAAGCGTTGTACCCGGCTTATCAGGAACCAATTTAGCCAGGCGATCAGCCTCGGGTAATGGCAACTTTAAAACACGTGCCACATCCCGAATAGCTAACTTTGCAGCCATCGTTCCAAAAGTGATGATCTGGGCTACATGATCTTCCCCATATTTATCAATTACATACTTCAAAACACTATCACGCCCTTCATCATCAAAATCAACATCGATATCAGGCATTGAGATACGCTCCGGATTTAAAAACCTCTCAAATAGAAGCTTATACTTAATGGGATCTATGTTAGTAATTCCTAAACAATATGCCACAGCCGACCCAGCAGCAGACCCACGTCCTGGCCCTACCATCACATCCATCTTTCTTGCTGCCGCAATGAAATCCTGAACAATCAGAAAATAACCGGGAAAACCCATCCTCTTGATTGTTGCTAATTCAAAATCTATTCGCTCCTTAATCTCTGGTAATAAATCAGGATATCTCTTTTTGGCCCCCTCATACGTGAGAAAAGCTAAATAATCATCTTGATTATCAAAAGGATCAGGAAGTTCAAACTTCGGAAGTAAAATATCATGCTCCAATTTGAACTCTTCCACCCTATCTGCTACAATCATCGTATTACTCAATGCCTCTGGATGATCCGCAAAGAGCTCAGCCATCTCATCAGGTGTTCTCAGATACTCATTACCTGAATAAAGTAGACCCCCATCGTCATCAATACTCGTCTGGGTATTCAAACAAATTAGGATATGATGCGGACGAGCATCCTCTTTATTTACAAAGTGTACATCATTTGTGGCGATTATGTTTACATCATGTTCTTTGGCCAACTCAACAAGAACCTTATTAACCTGTTTTTGCTCTGGCAGACCATGATCCATGAGTTCTAAAAAGAAATCCTCCCCAAAGATTTCTTTAAACTCTTCAATAGCAGTATGGGCAGCTTGAAGATCATTATTAAGAATTGCCTGAGGAATCTCACCTCCCAAGCATGCCGAGGAGGCAATAAGCCCTTTACTATGCTTCCTGAGAATCTCTTTATCTATTCGTGGATTGTAATAAAAACCCTCCTTAAAACCAAGCGTAGCAAGAATAGACAGATTACGATAACCCTCCATATTCTTTGCCAATAGAATCAAATGATGTCCACGGTTATTCTTTTCAAATCGACTACTATGAGCAACATAGGTCTCACATCCGATTATAGGTTTTATCCCTTGCGCCTTGGCCTCCTTCATGAAATACATTACCCCATACATATTACCATGGTCGGTAATAGCTAAAGCCTTCATCCCACTCTCTTTCGTCTTCTTGATAAGATCTTTAATCTTGGCAGCTCCATCTAAGATTGAATACTGGGTATGAACGTGTAAGTGCGTGAATTCAGGCATTTTATTTTCAATTGTAACGTTTAAGTCAGAAGAATTAAGTGTTGTGTAAAGTTAACGATAGTAGGGCAGACATGAAAGCCATAAAGGTTATTTTGATCACAACCTGTATAGCGTTAGCTAAAAGTCCAACCCTCTATTGCCACAACCTCCACAAAAATACCCCACTGATTTTCAGCTATCCACTAACACCTCTTCGCTTCCTCTCCATATCCTCTCCATATTTTCACCACGCAAAAGTGGCTTACTGCGGAGTTTACAAATAGCGATAACAAACATCAAAGGAATTTTAATCTCATGGAAACGGTTATTGTCCAAAAACGAAAGGGTTTAATAGATGATCAGAAAAAGACCAAAAACCGTAAGCAGCAAATAAAACATCTCTGAAAAAACAAGTCATTTATCAATTCTACGAGGGGAAGAAAGGGAGAGGATACGGAGAGGTTCTGTGTTGATATCCTAATTTCCTGACATTTTTTTT
>CAYUII010000040.1:0-27617 GCA_964444785.1 uncultured Bacteroidales bacterium
TTGATGAGGAGTTTTGGAATTCCATTTAGGGTGTCCCAGTGTCGAAGTCAGGAAAGAATTGTCAAGAGAAGCATGACAAAACAACTTCAACATTGCAAAAATTGTCATTGTTTTATGATTAATGCAGTTCTGATGTAGGTGATAGGAAAAGCCATTTAATTAAATATATCACTCCGAGTTTGCAATGGGAATACTTTCTACCCAGAAAATAGAAAAGCGAATACTCTGCCTGCCAAAAAGGCATCCCTTGACAGTCACATTTTAGGTGCATCATCTTAAAGCTTTGGAATCTAGATTTTGGCACACTAATTGTCGAATATAATCTAGGTATTAAATCAACTGTTAAACGTTTAATAAAAAAAAATTATGGGAATCAAACCCGGGCCTAAAAGAATTGCTAAAACGACGGAAAAGCCAGACAAGCGTCAGAGGGATAATAAGGAAACCCCTGGCAATACGCCTTCTCTGAAACCTCACAAACACCAAAAGGGAGATTAAAAAAAGCCTTAAAGTATTTGCAGGTTAGAACTCTAGCGTATGTTATAAAAGACCTGAAACATTTCAGGCCTTTTTATATATTTTTATACTGATGTTCCTGTCTAATACTTGATATAGAGTGGTTAACCGATGTCTTGAATCAAATCCAAGGGCATTCAATACAGAAATTGACCGAGCTATTACCCTCACACTGGCGTAAAAACTCTATCTAATAAAGATCCTAAATAAATTGAAAAGAGCCTCGGCTTTTTTCAATTTTATGGATAAACAAGACGTACTAGGCCGAATGCTTATGCACACATCACTTGAATCATGGTCGTACTTAGGGAAGAACCTTGACAGATATAAATAGAATAGAGAAACTAATCCTGTTGGTAACAATAGCATTTATATGGTGTTATAAAATTGGAATTTTTCTTCATGAAAACATTCGTCCAATCTCCATTAAAACACATGGCAGGAAAGCACAGAGTATATTCAAATACAGTCTTTCTTATGTGGCTAGCATTTAATTAAACTCTAAGAATCAATCATGTATCAATATCTTTGAATTTTTGTCATGTACTTAGAAATTTCTTTTGAAATAATCTGCGTTTCTGTTCCCACTTCTTCATCTCTTCCATTTGCCTTTTCTGTATACTTCCTGTCGGAGATTATAATAACTCTTTTTATGTTAGGGTTGTTTGCCATTTCCTCCATAAATGCGACAGAGTCATGTCCCTCTTTTAAAGCCCATTGGTCTAAAATAACATCGACACCATTGTTTCTTAACTCTGTTTCTAGGTCAAGAACCCATTTCTCATAAGAAGGATTCGACCAAGAATATGAAATAAATGCTTTCATTGTGCTATTTTAAAATGTTATGAACGGTGGCGGTATGAAAGGTTGGGGAATTCGTGGCTACGAACCTAACAACCGATAAGTACTTTGCCAGCGAGCGATGCACTTGGTATACCACTTAAACCCCAATGTTTTATGACCGTGTGTTAGTCGTTCGTTTTTAAATTTATAATAATACATACCATTTATCAATTCTAAAAGCATGCTGTATCAATGCAATTTCTTGTTTATTTATCAAGCTGTGAATTTTTAAAAATGACTCTATAATCTTAATATGTTCCTCTGGTTTGCTACAATCACATTCTTTTTCAATTTTAACATACTCAAGTTTTCCATTGTTAAAGGTGTAAGCGTGTCCAAGTTCTAACTGCATGTCTTCTTCATCAGATACAATGTGAGTTTCAATAATTAAATCGTTGTCTTTGTGTAGCCAAATCCCAAGATACGGTGGTGAATGGTCAATTACTTTATCATGGTCGATAACTGCTTTCGTAAATAAAATACTATTTGAATTAATATTTGGCCAAGACAATTCAAGTTGTTCTTTATTCGAAACTAGTCGATGAAATGCAGAAGGAGCTATTGTAATTTTTGCCGTATCTCCAAATCGACCTTTTTGACCCTCATGTATCTCTGATATGTCAAAATCTTCCGTTTTCCATATGCGAAAAGGGGATGGCTCATAGATGGTAGTATCATTCCATTTGGGATTAAAGTCAAATAAATCATCTTTATCTTCAATGTAGAGAGGAATATGTATTGCTCTTTTTCCAAACACGATAAACTTGTCTAAACTATCAGAAGTCTCTTTTTCTTTTTCGGATTTATTCTCATTCTTCTTGTCGTTATTGTAATAGAAAGGCGGAAGCTGAACATATGGCACATCAAGAAGACCTGCATATCCACTATCATCTTTAGGGCTGGGAAATAATTCCTTTAGTGATTTTGATGAGATAAAGCGTTTCCTGTCTATTTCAATTGTTTTCTTTACAAAACTGTTTGGATTAGGCAATATTGGAGGATGGTCTAACATTAAAAATGCATTCTGTCTTTTTGGTCTTATAAACTTTGATTCATTCCCAATATCAAAGAGTTCATTCTCCTCAATCATTTTTTTATAGTTTGGAATTTCGAAAATGATTAGATAACCAACTCCATCTTCAATTTTTTTATAAGTCGTTTCATCTTGAAATCTAAAAGTGTTGCCAATCCACATTGTTGGTTCTAATGCCTCATACTTAAAACATGCAAACCATGCGGCAGTAAAACAATTTGAAGTCAAATCCAAATAATATGTTGGAAGTCCATAGTGTTGTAATATTGCTTGATTATATCTTGTGTTTGAGTTCTTATCTGTTAACCTATTAACTATTGTATTCCATCCATTTTCTACTTCGGAGTTCACGAAAATATCAGGTCTGGCCCTACCTGAGCGAACTTTCTCATAGATGTGGTTTTGTCCTCTGAATAATAATAAATTCTCTGAAGGAACTTCTTTCTTTATTTTATCAATCTCACTGATTAACTGTTCTTCCGATTTTATCATTTTCAATTGTGATTTTAGCTCGTTAAATGACGCCTAACATTGTTATATGTCTATTGTGTTTTTTCCCCTTTTACCGGAACAATGAATTGTTCTTTCCAATCCAAATTGGAGTGGAAAGAACAACAGTTTTGGGTCGCTGCCAAAATATCATCAAGTAGGTTTCTAATTAATCCAATGTCCTTCGTCAACGTATGCTTGCTAATCTCATCCGTTTTCGTAGAATTATACCCCAACAACTCATGGCTATAACTTAAATCCTCCCCATGTTCTTGTATATGCATTGCAATTAAATTCCTCAACAAGAGAGGTACCACTCCTAGCTTGATTCCTACAAAACAAAAGGCCTCAATTAAAATATTAGCTATGCTGGTCGCACTATTGGGTTGAGCATCGTAGGTATAATCAATCCTTGCAACCGTTTGTTGCGGATGAGTGGAATAGCAGAATTTAATGGTTTCTGGCTCGAGCATACTAATTGTTCTCTTCAGCCACTAAATTATAAAAAAACAAATTCACAACACACTCTATTGTAAAAAATAAACGCAACCAATCCGAATGACCCTCCTTTGATATTTAACGATTAGATCCTTCCAGTAATCCTTCATTTTGGCTTCAAGGTCTATTCCCCAAATGTAGAAATCATCAGAAGGGCTGGTAATATGTACTAGGCCAAATGCTTACCTTGCACTAGAACTTAGAATGAGAGTTACTTGAGTTTAAATTTTGCCATTTTATTATTCTGGCAAACATCAGTTACCTGTTCGGTAATCTCTTTTGTTTGGTTAGTTGGTAAACCTATTTCTGATGCGACTGCTATTACATCCTTTGATGTTGGTTCGCCTTGCCCATAGATGGTTGTAGTATGATAACCGTTAAACCCACTACTGGGCAATAGATCATAAGCAGGTGAGAGTTTCCAGTTACCGTTGATGTATTGATTACTGCAATATTATTCATTTCGTGTTGCTCTCTTACGTTGTTCAATTTTTGTTGAATCTATCAGTTCATCAATACTTTGATAGTTCTTTGCAGAGAATAATTGCCCCAAATCATCTTCCGCACCGAGCGATATGGCTATCATCACCAATCCCCGAAGAGAGATTTCGCCAAGAGATTCAAATCTGCGATATGTTGCAAGAGGTATTCCTACTTTTGCTGCCAAAAGCTTTTGCGTCCAATTTAACCTCAACCTTATTTGCCTGACACGCTCTGCTATACTCTGCATTAAGGCATCTGGTGTATTACTTATAAAAGCTAATATATTATCGTTATCCATTATTTACATCATTAAGTAATAATATATTATCACTACAAAGATAATGCAATTTCCCTGCTATTTTGTCCATCATAGACCTTCGTCCCATAACAAAAAGCTCTGTAATCAACTCACTGCTGATCGCAAAACACCTTCATCGTCATGTAACTCCTTTGGAACTTAACGATGAGATCATACCAATAATCCTCAATTTGGGTTTTATGCTTATTCTCCAAAAGTAGATATCACTAGAAGGTCTGAAAACATGTACTAGGCCGAATGCTTACACTTTAACTAATTTCAGTTTGACCATATCGCGGATTCTTAGCATTAACTACCATATAGCACCAACCCAAACCGATGTTAGCGGTTCAAGCTTTCATCTACGTTCTTTTTGTGAGGTCATAACGATAAAATAGACTAAGCTGGAAACAAGGAACACTATGTTCACAATTCTGGCAAATGGAGGAACTCCTTCAGGATAGATTTGTCCCAATAGCACAACTGAATTAAGGATAATCAAGATTATCAATAGTGTTTTTCTCTTTGTCATTTTGCTTGTTGAATTAAATTAGTTGTTGTTATAATCCCGGATTATGCAATGGTTTCTGATCTGACGAAGTAGGTGACTCCAAGTTCATAACTAAGCGTAATGATGTAATTATTGAAAAAGTGAACGGACTACTACCATACAAATATAATGATAAGAAGATATCTCCTTGAGGTGGCATGAAGCTGATCAAAGAACTCTATAACCGGGTTGGTCTGTTTGACAATCTTCGTAGTCTTCCTTTGCAAAACCATGGCAGTGCAATAGGGGCTGAGCATTATGAGATAATTGAGAGCTTTATAATAAGTGTTACACTTAGTGCTAGAAACCGCAATAACGCCACACAAATCAGATATGATGAAGTATTGAAAGAGATCTCGCTGCATTGCAATCGGAGCTTATTTAGTCTCGTCTTATCGTCAAAAGAGGCAACTCACAAGGATTTATTATTAGTTCGACCCGAAGGCAGTAGATCGATAAAAAGGCAAATTGAACATCATAATCAGGATATGATTATTGCTATTGTTTACTGCGTAAAATCATAAGTGGCAACACGATACCGGCAATGGGCAACTCCCTATCCTCTCCCTATCCTCTCCCTATAAACTCGTGTAAGATAGGAACTATATAGGTAGAGGATATAGAGGGGATATTGAGGTGATATTGAGGAGATGTTGAGGAGATGTTGAGGAGATGTTGAGAGAGATCATTTAAACCACGAAAAGCACGAAAGGCACGAAAACGGCTAGATGAAGGATTTCGTGTTTTTAGTGTTTTTCGTGGTTAAATGTAATCAGCAACAGAGTTAATTCAAAATTCAAGAATTCAAAGATTAGCTACTAGCTGCTTGCTACTTGCCGGCTTGTGGACTAACAATACTTGATTTTACTCTGTGACACCCAAAAGAGTGTCCTTGTGTTTTTAGATTATAGTTTATCAGTGTAATATAAAATATGCTCAATAATAGTGTCGAAGTCAGGAAAAAGTCACTCAACCCGCAAACTTCCACGTCATTGATAAATGGATAAGATGCTGATACGGGAGAAACAATATATGTTTTATCCGGTTTTGTAGTTTCTATAGCACGCTAAAAGCCTTTAGTTACTTGCAGCAGCCGATTTAATACCCCACTATCTCTCACATAAATTTTGGGAGATTTAACCAAACGTTTCTTGATATTCTTTTCAAATGGTGGTAATGAACGGATAATAAAGGGTTGCTCCATCAGGGCGATATATCGGCGAATAGTCTGATAGGTTACACCAAGCGATTCACACAATTTGGACGAATTAAAAAGTTAGCTTGGAAGAATAATTTCACTTCTTTTTCTTACGGAGAAAACCAACGTCACGAGTATAACTACTGCTTTGTTCCCAATTTTAAGATGTTTCTAAACTGATTAAGGCTAGTATAAGGCATTTTGAATTAAGAACAGAAGCTTTTTTGATTTTCTAGCTGTTTTGTTCCTCGTAGACCTTCATCCAATAATATGAAGCGCTGTAGTTAACTCCCAGCAGATCGCAAAACACCTTCATCGTCATGTAACTCCTTTGGAACTTAACGATGAGATCATACCAATAATCCTCAATTTAGGTTTCTATGTTTAATCTCCAAATGCAGAAATCATTAATAAGTTCAACCCGGAATATCGCTTGATCTTGCAGACCACTCATATCCCTATTCATTAGCTCCTGTTTGTTTTTCCTGCATGATTATCATAATCCATATTACTTTTCAATCATATCTTTCAACCATTTATAATAGATCTCAGTATGATTCTTATCAATAATCCAATGTCCACCTTCAGTTGTAGTCACAAATTCAACTTTTGCACCAGCTTTTATAAGTTTTTCTACAAGTTGTTTTGTGAGGTCATAGGGGCAATTCATATCGTTTTTGCTATGATAAATAAAAACAGGAATGTTTTTAAAAGGCTTTAAGTATTCAGGTTTGAGAAAATCAGGATGTCCTTTGCCTAGCCAGTAATTAGGAAGATTAGGATGTCCCGAAAATACTACAACTCCTTTAAATAGTTTTGGATATTCATAAAAAATCCGATATGCTCCATAACCCCCCATTGAAAAACCGGCGATAACTATTTTTGTAGTATCAATAGGGTAGTTTTTTATCACATCATCAATAGCTTCTTTCACATCCACTTCAGCACTATCATCAGAAAAACAATTTGAGGTCCCTCTTCCATAAGGTGCAACTTCAATAAAATTATTCTCCGTAAGAAGCTCATCTTCATAAAGCATACTCTGATCATCAGACCCGCTCCCATGTAACATGACAAAGAGAGGATATTTTTTATTTCGATCAAAATTTTTGGGTATTTTGATACTGTATGGTTGTAATGTGCTATCAATATTTGAAAGAAAAGCTCTCCTGAAAACTCCAGTTTTATCGGACAGAAAATTATTGTCGCTTTTTAGGTCATCAAGACAGTTATGATACGTTAAATAAGCTTCCCTGATATTTCCCGCAGTTTCATATTCTTTCAGCTTTTCAAAACCTTTAACAATATTCTGCATCATAAAAAGCATCGTATTGTAATCACCTTCGCTGATGTTGTTTCTTAGGTTATCTAAAGCTAATTTTTCCTTATCATAGTTTATTTCAGCTAAGATAGAAAAGGGTATTTCTCCTTCAGAATTATCTGAACATTTCCAAACAACTTTATATCCACCAGGGCTCAGCTTTTCTACAGGCAAGATAAACTTATTTGTATTCTCTCCTTTTAAAAGTTCTATCTCTTTATACAAATATGTGTAAACATAATTATCAGCAGAGCATACAGTCAACATACATGTATTATTAGTAGCTGACGGTGCAAAAGAAACCATTTTGACTTTTAATGCATTTCCTGCAGTAATATTTTTCGTCTCCAATCTGGCAAATGAAAAGGAATCAACAATGTTTTCAGGCTTTTCAAAGTTTGCTATTGAATATTCCCGTTCACTAAGCTCATTTTGAATTTTTTGATCATACTTCAGATAATAGAAATTTCTTCCTTTGTCACCAATAGCCTTAACAAAGCACAAGTTAATTCCAATATTATCTGAAAACAACGGGTTATATGGATACACATCATTCCAAGATAGCAAAAGTTCGTAATAGCTCTTACCGTCAACTGATTTACAAACAAATTGGGTAGAAGAGCTTAATGATTTGCCGGAAAGATTAATATTATAATACCACTGTCTTTTATAAGCCGGAAGGTTTTTCGATGGGCTTGCAGGTGAAAACCGTAACACATAAAATTCATCCGTCGGAATTCCGGAATCAGGTTTGGCTATGACCAAATGAAAACCGTCACCATTCTGATACGCCCTGTCACGATAAATTATGGAGTCGCTAGATGCCTCAACAAGTAAATAAAAATAAGTATAATTATATCCTATCTTATAACGGACACCAACATCATTATTTTGCTCATTTGACTTTTTAATAAATGAGAAATCTCTCCAATCAGATATACTTCCGTTGTCTGGGAGTCCATCAATTATTGGAAGAGTTCTAAGAAAAGGAACAGATGTCTCTTTGGTTTGTCCAAATGATATTATGCATATTAAGGACAGTATCAATCCTAAGATAATTTTCATTTTCATACTATTTCTTAAATCTGAGTTTTTCTAAATTTTGGTATATGATCCCAGCTATGCGCCTTTGCGTGATTACGAAGTGCGTCAATATCCCACGAGTATTAACTACTATACGGGAACTGTTGCTCGAAAACCTCTCAAACCTGCATGCTGTATGAGCCTTTGATGAAGCTATCTCACTTGAGCAGGATAGCTTCATCAAAAATACCCGATTCTTTCCATTATTCAGAGATTATTCACAACATTAGTACCTGACAAAAAAATAATTTATTAAAAATCAACAAAATGAGGCAAGGAAAATTAAAGATGACGTAGATTATCTGGAAATTAGAATCAAGGTGTTGCTTTTACATCGTTGTTCTATATGTTAAATAATCGGGGTAATTCTGTACCCGTGAAAGAATCACAAAGATTCTTCAAGTGTCTGATTAAGTGATATTTACAAGAATTAGCCATCCAATGCGTAACTATTTGATTTCATGATCCTTTCAACTACCTCTCCAGTACCTCTCCAGTGCCTCTCCGTTCATGGACTCTTTAAGCCAGATACAATAAGGCTTTTCAGTGACCTATACCTCAATTTTGGGGGTATATAACCAATGGTGACGAAAATGTCGCTCAGCCGATTCGGGACAATCTTTGTCCAGTGAGATTCCCAATCAAATCTCAATTTACATTCAATCCTCACTGCATTTATCCATTCATTATATGGAGAGGCACTGGAGAGGTACTGGAGAGGTACAAGAGATATGCTGTAAATCAGGGAGGGTAAAAAAAAGGGGGGTAATCAATAGATAAGAATTCAAAATTCAAGAATTCAAAGATTAGCTACTGGCTGCTGGCCACTAGCTGCTAGATGCCAGATGCCAGCAGCTAGAAGCCAGATGCCAGCAGCTAGATGCCAGCAGCTAGATGCCAGCAGCCAATAGCCCTCCCCCTCTTATCCCCGATTACAGGTAATTCGATAAGAACAGTACTTACAATTCTCCGGATCATCTGTCTGCATAAAGGGATGGTCTCTGTCTAACAACTCCTCCATCACCCCGCTAAGCTCCGATTCAAAGTCATTAAAGAATCCATCGTCAAACTTATCAGCGAGTTTATCATCCAGATTGACCAATGCCCGATTAGGAGCGGCTATAGGCCAAATCCCAGCCTTCAAATCAATATTATCCAGCGAGAAACGATGGCCAGCTCCCACATCGTCGCCAACTAAACCCGCTAACGGTACACTGCCAGCCCCTCTCCCATCTTCCCGAAGAAGCCACATATACATTATCAGCTGCAACGCCTTCTGCTTTGAACTTTTAGAAAATGCATCATTAACCCCACTAATCCTAACATCACCATCTGACACGGAACCGGTCTTATAATCAACAACGACCAAAGTATTGCCATCAGACTCAATCCTATCGATGGTTCCTTTAAACTTTACAACATAAGGCACATTATTCACTAAAACCTTAAAATCAACTTTGATTCTCTTTTCAAGCCCCGAGATGACCATCTGTGGATTCTTCGACAATCGTTCTATCTCTTTCTTAAGAAATCGCTTCACATATAACACCAGAACCTTGAATTGCAATAGTGCCGGACCAGATACAAAATCCCTTCCCTCAGGGAGGTTCGATCGCAACAGATTGGTTATATACTCATCTGTAAAGGTGAAATCAGCCGGAGTCAATAACCGGTTTAGTGCAGGCGAAAGCAAGGTCTCAAATGTCTTATGCAGTACATTACCAAACTCGGCAGGATTGAGTTCAGCCCCTATCTCCAATGGCTCAACAATCTTTATTATATCAGTAAAATAGAACTGCAACGGACAATTTAGGTATCGAGAAAGATTGGTCGGAGCGATGCCACTCTCTATTCTCTCTAGTATCTTACCAAAAACCTTATCATCTTTAGCAATTGAAATAGGGACAGGCAACTCAGGTTTAGGAACCGAGACGACCACCTCATCCGTCAGAATGGTCTGCGTCTGCGCTTGCGGAAACTCATACCTGATCTGCTCAATAAAGCGACTAGGCTGCCCTTTCCCTAAGTCTCCGGGTATCGCATTATAGAGTAGCCAAGCTGAAGACGACCGCTGTAATAACCGATAGAAATGGTAGGCCATTACCGAGTTCTTCTCTTTAAAACCAGTCATCTTAAATACCTCACTCCTTATATCTGCCGGAACAAAAGAGGAGGTCAGTCCGGTACCAGGGATAACCTCATCATTAACCCCTACCATGATGACATGATCAAAGTCAAGGGTTCGGGTTTCAAGGAGTCCCATGATTTGGATGCCTTGGAGAGGCTCTCCTGTAAGAGGGATCCGAACTTTAGCCATCAACTGACCAATTAATCTTCTAAGTAACTGTGGGCCGGGGGCTATCGGTGCATTAACCAGATAGTTATCCAATCGGATGAGCACCTGCACTAACGATTCAACTGATAATTCAGTAAGCTGATCTGGTTTATTTTGTTCGAAGAGGCGAATAACACCCACCATCAGGTTCAACAGACGCTGCATAATGACCCTATTTGAACCTTCCTCATTCAGTTGCTCAGAGGCTCCAAGCAATGGATCAATTCGGGAACAAGGAACATAAAGCATCCCATTTACGAGGAGTCTAATGGCTTCCTTATTTAAACCAACACAAACCGTAGAGGCAAGCAAAGGATGACTCGCAAACTCCTTCAAATCATTTAATCGATAACACAATTCCTGCCCAATCAATCGAATATTAAGATGAAGATTTAACCAAAGATCGATGATATTACCGGCCAAGGTCTGTGCTAAAGGAAGCCCCATGGTAACATTGAAATGAGAGATGTTACCAGGAAGTGAGTTGAGCAGAGGCAACAACAGAGACTCATCCGCAATCACAATAGCGGTGCTTTTCTCCCAGTCGGGTATCTTGGTAAAGGGAGCCGTTTGAAGCAACTCCCCAACATACCGGGTTTGCGCCACAGAAAGAGACAGTCCTCTAATATGGATAGAACGATGATAGTTCTCAAAATGATCAGAAGGTTCTCCTAGCTCTCCAAACGGTTTACGTTGATAATAATTTCTAAAAAAGAGTCCGGCTTCATGCTCTCGATTTTGAATATACCATCTATCTATATCCCAATAGAAGATAGCCCGATCCTCCTTATACAAAAGCTCTCCTATCTTCTCTTCGGCAGGAGAAAAAGCATTAAAACCAACAAAAACGATCTTATTAAACCTACTTTGCCACTCGTTAGATTCAATCGACTCAACAACCTGTCGGGTTGCAAGCCCATGCCATGCCTCTCCTCTCTTCTCTACACGGGTTCTAAGGGCGTAATAATACTCCTTTAATGAAGAATAAAATGCTAAGTATTTCCGTTGGAATGGGGTTAACTCAGATCCATCAGGATTCCATAGCTGAATGGCTCGACTCTCGTGGAGATATTCGAAAATCTCATCCGGATTAATCAGGTTAAGATCTATCTCATTAAAATCATCAATTAAAACATCGGCCACAACTGAGAAGTCATCGAAAGAGTGCTCGCCATTACTACTTAACTCTTGATACACCTCCCAAAGGTCAAATAATAGATCGACAGGATCAGCAGGAGTAGTCCCAGAGTTCTGAAAAATAAAATCCTCTATGGATATAATATCCGGTGACCAAATCACCCTGTCGGTAGAAGCGGCTAAATGGTTCTTAAAAAAGAGGCAAGCCCGTCGCGTAGGGAGCACGACCTGCACGGAGTAAAGCTCTTTACCAAATCTTTGCAGAATGTCAGCTGCGGTAGTCTTCAAGAAAGGTTCCATTCATCAAAGATAATGAACCTTCCTAGCCAACCAAGATGTTAGAATCGAAAATTAGTGCGAGCTATCTCTAAATCAGAAGGGGTGCCTATATCAGACCAATAGCTAAAGGAATGATCAAAGCACTTTATAGAATACCCTTTACATAACTTAATCCATAATGGGATAACCGAAAATGGCCTCTCTTCCTCCATTTCTTTAATTAATTTAAAAAACGACCAGGAAGCAACATGCACTCCACTAAATGCGAAAAAGTCACTTAGCTGCTCATCAACATCACCCAGTGTCTCGCCTGTTTTTCTATTAATCCAACCGGTAAGTTGGCCATCATTATTAAAAGCTAGATAACGACTGCTTTGTCGTCTCCTGACCGCCAGAGTTAACAATGAATCACTATTTAGGTGCTGACTTAATAGATCTTGGAAGGAGAGATCAGAGAGAATATCGACATTATGAACAACGACAGGCAACTCGGGCAGAAATAGATCGGCGGCTTTTCTCAAGGCACCTCCGGTCTCTAGGAGTAATGCAGATTCATCTGAGATAACCAACTGCATCCCTTCAAACGGGTAAGTGGCTAGATAATCTGTAATCAAAGAGCCCAGATAATGGATATTTACAACGACACGACGACAACCTTCAGCCTTCATTTTATCCAACAGAAGCCCTAGTATAGGCCTTCCGTTAATCTCAACCAAAGCTTTCGGGAGGTTATCAGTATATGGGCGAAGCCGCTTTCCTAGTCCGGCGGCTAAGATCATCGCCTGAAACGGGTGTTTTCGCATTATTTATTCTTTAATAGGATAGGTTTGCAGACCTGCTCCTTCTTTTTCACTAATGCACCACACTTGCCACATTGCACAATGGCACCCTTTAGTTCAGGGATTACACTGTCTTTACAAGCTTTCTTTCCCATTTTGACTATTTTTTGTTAATAACAACCCACCACTAAACTTTGTTCTGTGGCCAGTTGTCACATTCTCTATGTTGTAGGTTGATTTCAGCATCAAATGTCTCTTTCAGATACCTAGAAAGATTCTCAGCCATATAAACCGATCTATGCTGGCCACCAGTGCATCCAAAGCTCACCATTAAGTTAGAGAAGCCCCTCGATAGGTAGTTTTGAACCGTTAATTCAACCAAACCAAAGGCCTTATCCTTAAACTCCTGAACCTCCACAAAATGTTCCAGATAATTAGAAACCTGTTCATCCAAACCAGTATACTCCTTTAGCCCATCCAGGCGACCCGGGTTTGGTAATCCCCGACAATCAAAAACAAATCCTCCCCCATTTCCAGAAGAGTCAGTAGGAATCCCCTTCTTATAAGAGAAGCTTTTAACCGTTACAATAAGTTTCTCGCCTCTCTTACCAAAGTCATAGAGCCATGAGGTTGTAGTGAGACGTCTCAACACCAAATGAAGTTCGGGCAAATCATGGGGAAGCAGATCGTTATCCAGCAGATAAGTGAGATTCTTCAAAGCATAGGGAATGCTCTGTAAGAAAAGAGACTTCTGTTCATAGAACCCTCTAAATCCATAAGCCCCCATCGCCTGAAGAATACGAATTAAAACAAAGCCATAAAAGTCTTGCTTAAATTGAGTTCGATCTAAAGGTATATAGGAGGATGCCACTTCCAGATAACGTTCCAATAACTCTTGCCGAAAAGACTCCGGCAAATCAGCCTTCCCATCATACAACAAAGAGGCAAGGTCATAATGTAAAGCCCCCTTACGCCCCCCTTGATAATCGATAAACCAAACCTGCTGGTCATGAATCATGATATTCCTCGACTGAAAATCGCGAAACAAAAACCAGGAGGAATCAACAGAACAGAGTCTATTTACCAAGCGATCAAAATCATCCTCAAGACGTTGCTCATCAAAAGGCACATGCGACAACCTAAGAAAATAGTATTTAAAATAGTTGAGATCCCAACGCATAGAACGCTCATCAAAAGCGGCTCGTGGATAACACTTCTCAAAAGGAATAACCTCAGCTCCTTTAATCTGTAAAGCAGGAAGCAGTGAAATCACTTGATAATAAAAAGACTTAACCTCGTCTGTAATAGTTGAACCAGATCGGCCTCGAGCCAAAATAGAAAAGAGCGTTGTGTCACCTAAATCCTGTAGTAACCATACCCCATCTGACTCATTATAAGCGTAAACTTCAGGAACAGGAAAATCAGCATCATGAAGAGCACGACTAAATGCTATAAATGCATCATTCTCTTTTTTGTCAGAATTAATTGCCCCTATACATTGAATAGTGCTATTAGTCATTCTAAAGTATTTCCTATCGGAGCCTGAAGCAGGCAACATCTCGCATGAAGTCGGCCATAAACCATAATTCTCAAAAAATAGACGTTGTAGTGCCTCCTGTTTTAAGTTGCTCATCAGTTAAAATTTTTGCAGCAAAAATACGAATAAAGAAACTGAATCTAAGAGAAATGAAAGCCTCGAGGTCAATCAACCCTTATCAAAAACCCTTATCAGTTATGAAATAAAATGGAAAGTGAACAACATTTTTTCGAGATTTTTCTTTTTCCCATCTAAGAAATGACTAATTTTATGATGTAAACTTAAAGCAACTGTTATGGGTCGAACTATTATAGTACCTACAGATTTTTCTGAGGGGTCTCTTTTAGCTGCTGAGAAAGCAGCTCTATTGGCTGAACTATTTGATATGAGGGTTTGTTTATTACATGCATATAATCACTATACCAGGGCTTGGCTTGCTGAACAAGATGCCGATGTCTCTCTTATTCAACAAAATTTAAACACCCTTGCCTACAAACTAACAAATGGAAAGGAGATTGAGGTTGAAGGCTTAATTATAGAAGGGACAATTTATGAAGCACTCCCATTAGCCATTAGACGAGAGGAGGCACAAGTCGTTATTCTTTCCAGCTGGGGGAAGACAGGATTTCAGCGTTTCACTAAACCAAAACTCCTTAGGATTCTTTCAGCCTCAACGGCTCCAACAATCATCTTCAACCAGAAGGCAAACTCAATGCTCCGCAAGATCTTTATGCCTATCAATGTTTTCCGAAGATGGAATGCAAAGATTGATACAGCCGCTAGAATCTGCAAATTCTATAAAGCTACGCTGTTTATCGCCGAAATGCGACCTGAAGAGGTCTTCGAAAAAGAGCATCGAGAGCAACTCACCAAGCTGGTTGATCGCTTAAATCAGGAGGAGATTGAATATATCATTGTGCCCATCTACCATGCTGAAACAGGCATAGAAGAGTTTACCGAAAAAGCCCTGATTGCTGGTGCTGACTTTATCCTCTTGACAAGTGATGAGGAAGAAGAAGGCAACCGCTTTAAAGCCGGGCCTGACGAGGAGAAGCTAATCTTTAACTCTGCCAACTTACCGGTCGTCTGTGTTAACCCTTTCATGAGAATTAGATCTTAATTCTTTTAAGGCTCCCTCTCTCTTACCCTCATCACTCAAAATTATTACACCAAAACGATACTCTTTATTGAGATGGCTTAACGCTTTTTTCCAGATGATAAATTGTTGTTTCAAGCAACTTGACTGGGTGCTTTGGTGTAACTATGAGCATGTTCAATTAAGCCTCAAAGGTTATATTTTCTAACTTTATCAGACTTCTTAAAGATCGACCCAATTAACCCCTAAGGGTTGTAATAGCGTTAATTGAAAAACGAACTAGATGAAAATTATACATACCGCAGATTGGCACCTCGGACAGAGTTTCTTTGATTACGACAGAAAAGAGGAGCATCTTATCTTTTTATCTTGGTTAAAAGAACAAATCCAAAAACATTCTATCGACCTTCTACTTATTGCCGGAGACATCTTCGATAGTCCGAATCCATCGGCTGATTCTCAAAAGATGTACTACCATTTTTTAAGAGACGTAACCGGAGAAAACAAGAATCTACAGATCATCATCACAGCCGGAAACCATGATTCAGCCGCTAGACTAGAGGCACCTAGCCCCCTTCTGGAACAATTTAACATCAGTGTTAAGGGAGTTATCGGCCGGTTGGAAGATGGTTCTATTGATCTGGCATCTCTTATTGTGCCAATCACAGCTGGCGGAAGCTGTCTGGCTGTTCCCTATCTACGACACGGAGATTACCCATCAGCAGAAACATACGCCGACGGTGTTAGCAAACTCTATAAAGAACTCTATGACTATGCAAAAGATAGAGAGAGTCCATTAATTGCCATGGGACATCTACAGGCCACCGGATCTGAGATTTCGGTAAATGACCGATCTGAAAGAACCATCATTGGCGGACTGGAGGCTATCTCTCCTGAGTCTTTTGCCGAGGATATTGCTTATATCGCTTTAGGGCACCTCCACAGAGCTCAAAGGGTCTCTGGCAGAGATAATATTAGATATTCAGGGGCACCCTTGCCCATGTCTTTTGCTGAGAAAAATAACATTCAAGGAGTTAATCTAATCACAATCGAAAAGAGTACAACAATTGAACGCCTTATTTTCGAGGCTCCTGTCAAATTGATTAGCCTACCTGATAAACCTAAGCCCCTTGAAGAGGTACTGGCATTGATTGAAGAGCTCCCGGATGGAGAAATATCCAACACCTCTCCTTTCCTCGAGATCAAGATTCACTTAACCGAACCAGAACCCTCACTTCGATTTAAAATTGAAGAGGCTTTAAAAAACAAAGCGGTAAGACTTACCCGAATCACCTCTGATACAACTCGTAAAGCAGAGGGACCATCGATAACCACCTATGAGGAGCTTCAAACTATTAATCCGCTCACTATAGCCGTGGATATCTTCAAAAACAGATACGGCGGTGACGATATGCCTGAAAACATGAAATCACTACTCGAGAAAGTAATTCGCGAAATTGACAATAACTAACCCATTTAAAAAACAATACAACTGATATGGATAGTAAATCAGTTGGAAAAGCAATAAGTTGATAGCCAATGAAAATATTAGCAATAAGAGGAAAGAACCTGGCATCATTGGACGGAGAGTTCCAAATTGACTTCAATAGCGAGCCGCTAAAATCGGCAGGTATCTATGCCATTACCGGAAACACCGGCTCAGGCAAATCCACCATACTTGATGCTCTCTGCCTTGCTCTCTTCGATGACATGCCCAGAAACCAATCAACCGAAAGCATCTCCATCCTAGACACTAATGATAAATACATCAACCAGACAGACTCTCGAAATATCCTAAGAAAAGGCACCGCCGATGGCTACGCCGAGGTTGACTTTATTGCCCTCGACCACAACACCTATAGAAGCAGATGGAGCGTCAGACGCTCACGCGATAAGATTGATGGCTCACTACAACTTGTTGAGATGCGACTGACCAACTTATCTGCTAACCAGGAAATACCCGGAAAGAAAAAAGAGTTACTAGATCAGATCTCAACGTTAATAGGCTTCTCCTACTCTCAATTCACCCGCTCAGTCCTACTTGCTCAAGGAGACTTTGCAACCTTTCTAAAGGCCAACTCAAAAGACAAAGCAGAACTGCTTCAGAAACTCACCGGAACAGAGGTTTATGCTAAAATTTCTGCATCAATTCATGCCAACACAAAACTGGCTGCCGAAGAGGTCGGTCAGCTAAAAGAAAAACTCCTCGGCATAGAACTAATTCCGGAGGAGGAGCTAGCCCTTCTGAACAGTGAAATTACAGAATCTGAGGATCAAATTATATCTCTAAAAGCTAACATATCGAGACTCGACACGAAGGTCAAATGGGCCATCGATGCCGCTGCAATGCACGAAACCATAAACAGAGCCGATAAAGAGCTCCAACAAGCAATCAATTACGCCGAATCAGCAAAACCCAGAGCAGCACTTATTAATCGTATTGAGTTGGTGCAACCAATCAGAGACCGGTATCTTCTCTCTAAAAACATCACAAAAGACCTGGAGAATAAGAAAAAGGCGGTGCTACTTTATGAGAAACAAAGAGTCGAGAAAAAGAGACTCCTCGAAACAAAAGAAAAAGAACTTCAGGATTCTGTTACAACCCTCAACGACACCACCATCCAATATAATCAACTGATTCCTCTGATTAAAAGAGCCAGTGAATTGGACATTAAACTTAAAGAGGTTAATAAAAGAGTCACAGAATCATTAAGTGAGTTCACAACAGTTCAAGATAGCCTTAGGCATTGCCTCAAAAAGCAAGATGAGATCAATACGACCATCGAGAAATCAAATCAGAAAATTGAGATAAGTAACAGCTGGTTTGTAAAACATGATCGATTTAAGGAGATTATTCCTCGCATTGATCTCCTCCGCTCCTTGATAAGAGACACAAATAATGCATTAGAAAAGCAGAACGAATTTAAAGAAAAAGAGGCTATAAACCGTGTAAACATCAACGACTTAACAGATCAACTAGCCATTCTGGAGAAGGAAAAACAACGTCTGGATCAGTTGCAACCCATCGAGATCATAAACCTTAGAAAGAAACTGATAGAGGGAGAGCCCTGCCCTGTTTGTGGGAGTATCCACCACATCATCACCTCCTCCACTGAAGAAAACATTGAAGAACAAAAGCTCGAGGAAGAAAAGAGTAAAGTGGCTAAGAAGATAGAGTTGACCCGATTAAGACTGGAACAGGCCAATAATAGCTCGATACAAAACAATTCGTTGATTGAAACCTTTACGGCTTCATTCAACGAATCTATGAGCCGATTAGAGGAGATGCTAAAGGATTACAATAATTGGCAAGAGTCTTTTTACTCAAAGAAACTGGAGAAAATATTCGTTGATATTGCTTTAAAGTGGAATGAAAACCTTCAGAATCTCACCGAGGCTGAGAAGTTAAAAAAAGAGTGTGAAACAATTCGAACTCTTGAAACTCAAAACCAGATTGATTTAGAACAAAAGCTGGTTGAAAGAGAGCAAAAATACAATGAGATTAAAAATGAGCTTACCTCATTGACTGAAGAAAGGAAAGCTATTTTAAATGGCAAAGATGCCACTCGGATTGAGAAAGAGTTTACCGACAAGATTTCCTTTCTGGCCAATGAAGTTAAGAGAATTGAGAAAGAAAAGACAGAGTTAATAGCCCTGGCTCAAAAGAATCAGGGATTGCTGGATGGAGGTCTTAAAGCGATAGAAGAAGATGAAGCGACAATAAAAAACATATACGGGGAACTTCAATCATGGCTTGAAAATAGCATAAAAGAGCAAGTTACCTATCCGGAATTGGAGCAGCTATTCTCCTATACCATTGACTGGATCAACAAAGAAAAGAGAGACTTGGCGGCAATAAATGATCAAATCACCAAATGCACGGCCACCCTCGACGAAAGAAAAAGCAATTACTCAAAGCATCTTCAGCAAGAGGCAGCTCTTGATCAAGATGAGTCACTCGACCAGCTCAAGACCCAATTAAACGAGCTGAGTGGTTCGAGGGATAGTAAAATTGCAAGAGTCTCAGAAATCAAATCTAGGATTGCCAATCACACAGCGAGCGAAAAAAGGTATAAACTATTTGAGAAAGAGCTGGAAGAAAAGAGTATAAACTACGACAACTGGAAAAAGCTAAACGATCTATTAGGCTCATTCGATGGTACAAAATTCAAGGTTCTGGCACAAGGATACACCCTGGATATCCTCTTACAACATGCCAATAAACACCTTAATGAACTATCAAAGAGATACTATCTCGAAAGAATTCCAGACTCACTAGGGCTTCAGGTACAAGATTTAGACATGTTAGGCGAGATAAGAACCGTACACTCACTCTCAGGAGGTGAGTCATTTCTCATTTCTCTTGCATTAGCTTTAGGATTATCGTCGCTCTCCTCAAACAGGATGCGGGTTGAGTCTCTCTTTATTGATGAGGGGTTTGGTTCATTAGATTTAGACACCTTACGCACTGCAATGGATGCTCTCGAAAGACTTCAAACCATGGGACGTAAGATTGGAGTCATCTCGCATGTCTCTGAAATGACCGACAGAATAACCACACAAATTAGGGTGATAAAGAGTGCTAATGGAAAAAGTGAGATAAAGATTGAATCCCGATAAATCCTTCTGCTATTACAGATAAATTAATACTATCTGGATAATTAAAAAAGAAGGGGCGGCATCAAAAATGAGCCGCCCCTAAACCAACCTTCCCGTTTTATTCCTTTAACACCGAACGATTATTAAAACGTCCAGAACGTCCGTTTTAAATCAAATACTATGCCATTAAACAACCTTTTCAAGCGAGATACCCGTTGAAAAGATCAAAATTCAACATCGACATAAATTACGGACGAAAAGCTCTCCTAAGCCGGAAATGTTCAATGCTTTTTTCTCCATGATTAAAGATGTTTCGGTCGACTTTTCCCGAAATACCCTTAAACGTTGCTCCATCGGTATGTTGCCAAATCAGCCAATCTTTTCGTGGTTTCCATTGATAGTCGGCTATCCAAAGATGATAGCCGGAGAACTCATCGGCTAGATACCGTTGAAAGAAATTCGGACTACAATAGATAATTGGTTCAACTCCCAATTCGGCCTCAATTGCGTTACAATAATCCTTTAAGTTCTCCTCAATCCATTCCTTGGCTGGCATTCTTCGAGCCATTTCTACATCTACCACCGGGTATAAATCATTCTTTTGGGGTTGCGAGATCTTCAGAAACCATTTTGCCTGCTCTTTTCCATTCGATTTGAAACTAAAGAAATGATAAGCGCCAACAGCAAAGTTTCTTTTTCGACAAGCGTCGATATTTCGGTAAAATTCACGATCAATATGGGTGATTCCCTCAGTTGCCTTTAAATATATAAAATGCGGATTATGATGTTTAGCAAACTTCTCCCAA
Organism: uncultured Bacteroidales bacterium; assembly: GCA_964444785.1. Classification (GTDB taxonomy): domain Bacteria; phylum Bacteroidota; class Bacteroidia; order Bacteroidales; family TTA-H9; genus JAJTBW01. Next base: position 20,881 of record CAYUII010000040.1, read on the forward strand.
TTAACCTGCCCCTGATGATGGGAAAGATCAATACCCCAAATCTCTTTACTTCTGACTTTGGGTTTTTGGGGTTCTGACTCATTGCAGGCAGTCAAAAATAGAAGAAAAAGGATAACGGAGTATAGATATCGATTCACGGAGGATTTCTTAGTTGCCATCAGCCTGCAAAAATAGTGAACATACTGAAAACTCTTTACCCTACCACGGTAATAAATAGAGCTTCGATGATTTCTTTACCTTTGTTTAAAATTCGAAGGAAAATGATAAAGATCGTTACAATTATTGGTGCAAGACCTCAAATCATTAAAGCTGCGGCGTTAAGCAGGGCTATTGAAACAACCTACCCTAAACTTATTAACGAGGTTATTGTCCATACCGGTCAACATTACGATCATGCCATGTCAGAAGTCTTCTTTAACCAACTCGGAATCCCTCCTGCAGCCTATAACATGGGTGTAGGTTCGGGAAGTCATGGTGCCCAAACAGCTAGAATGCTTGAACAGACTGAGAGTATTCTAATGAAAGAAAAGCCACAATTTCTCGTGGTTTATGGCGACACTAACTCTACTTTAGCAGGAGCTCTTGCCGCTGTGAAACTTAAAATACCTGTAGTGCATATAGAAGCCGGATTACGATCCTTCAATAAAGAGATGCCTGAAGAGATCAACAGAATAGCCTGTGATCATGTTAGCACCCTCCTGTTTAGCCCCACTAAAACCGGAATCAACAATCTAGTAAGAGAAGGATTTAAACTTAACAACGAAGGCCCTTTCTCCCCTGATAACCCAGGAGTCTTTCATTGTGGCGACATCATGTACGACAACACGCTATATTTTACTCAGAAGGCCTTAAAGGAAAGTCAGATACTGGAACAATTAAACTTAACTCCGAATAAATTTATCCTGTGTACTATCCATCGCGACCATAATACCGACAATACTAAGGAGTTTGTACAGCTTTTCGAAGCTTTAATTCAGACCTCTGAGAATCTCAATATGCCCATAGTTCTTCCAGCCCATCCTAGAACAATTAAGGCTATTCAGGAGAGGTTACCTAAAGAGCTAGTTGATAAACTCGAGAGTGGTGAAAACCTTAGAATTGTTGCACCGCTTGATTTCTTTGACATGATCGCTATGGAGCACCATTGTCGTTTTATTATGACCGATTCAGGAGGTGTGCAAAAGGAGGCCTATTTCTTGAAGAAAGATGTTGTGATATTGCGTAACGAAACCGAATGGGTTGAGGTGGTTGAGAGTGGACATGGCTTTATAGTAGGAACTGATCCTGAGAAAATAGATAGTGCCGTAAAACAGATTACCAACCAAACAAACCAGTCATTTCCATCACTATTCGGAGATGGAAGAGCAGCCCAATTCATATGCAATGAGATGCTTAAAAACCTAACCGCTTAAAAAATGGATACAATCAACCTCATACTTAAGGCTCAAAGGAGCGAAATAACCGAACATTATATATACAAAAGACTTGCTCTTACAGAGAAATCTAATGAAAACAGAGATATTCTTGAAACCATTTCCAAAGATGAACTCAGGCACTATGAAATTCTAAAACGAATTACAAATAAAGAGGTCACCCCTTGCCACCTTAAAATACACTGGTATACTTTTCTTGCACGGGTTCTGGGAATAACATTTGCCCTTAAACTCATGGAAAGAGGAGAAGACACGGCAGACAATAATTATCAACTGCTTGCGAATGAATATCCTCAACTTATGGCTATTTCATCGGATGAGCAGAACCATGAGAATCAGCTACTCAATATGCTTCAAGAGAAAAAGCTAGAGTATGCCGGCTCAATCGTCTTGGGACTGAACGATGCTTTAGTTGAATTAACCGGTGCCTTAGCAGGCTTCACCTTTGCGATGCAGGAGACTAAAACGGTTGCACTGGCAGGACTAATAACCGGTGTTGCTGCCTCACTCTCTATGGCATCAAGTGAGTATTTAAGTAAAACTACAGATGGTAAAGGTGCAAGGGCTTTCTCCTCTAGCCTTTACACTGGTACGGCCTATCTAATTACGGTTGCCCTTCTAATCATGCCCTATCTCCTGATGACCACTGCTATCTTGGCTCTGGCAACAACCCTGTTAATTGCACTCCTGATTATCGCAGGATTCAACTTCTATATCTCCGTTGCAAAAGATCTAAACTTCAAAAAACGATTCTTAGAAATGGCTCTGATCAGCCTAGGCGTGGCCGCAATAAGCTTCGGCATTGGTTATCTGATAAAAGAGTTTCTAGGTGTATCTATGTAAACATTGGGGTAAAACTCATGAGATAGACACAATAGCTAACTCTATTTGCCTGTATCTTTATAAACGACTTGTTTGTTATCATTAAATATTGACAGAATGAAAAAGCTGCCATTACTTTTAATACTCTCCTTAATGATATCATTTGGATGCAGTTCTGATAACGAAGAGAATACAATAATGAACCTGCCTAATTAAAGAGATGCAAACCATTTTATCAGAAGCTATTTGTCTATTGGGAATAAGAAGAAGGCAGGCATTGCGTATCGCTGAGCAAATAGGGATTGTACGGTTGCTTTTCCTTTTAGCATTTCTAGGAGTGCCTCTTTACTTTATTCTCAGTAATCCATTAAGCGAGCAGAACGGCTATTGGATCTCAGTAGTTTTCTCTTTAGTACTATTTACAATCCACCAGAGTCGCTCAGATAAAAGGTTTCTACAAACCACATTTAAAAGTCCTTTTTGGATAGAAGTTATTGAATACAGCGTACCTGGTATACCCATACTTTTTTTACTTTTTATCAACGGACTACCTCTTCCTGGGTTGATAATGATATTCTCCATCCTTCTAATACCGCTCTTCCCGGAACGAGACAAAAAGGAGTATTTTACCCTGCTAACAAATCAATTAATAAGCCCAAGACATTTTGAGTTAAGGGCATTACTGCGGCGTCACAAAATATTAATGATCCTTACTTTTTCTATTGGATTAATATTCTCTTTTCAACCGGTAGCTGGTCTGATTGCTATCTATATCATTACTTTCCTTATAGGACAGGCTCATCAATATGGGGAACCTGTATCGTATATAATCTCTCAGGAGAAGAAAATATCTCATTTCCTGTGCATCAAATGGCTTCATGTGGTTAAGTTTTGGACTATTTTCACAATGCCTGTAGTCATAGCGACACTCATTCAGAACCCCACACTTTGGATGGTTACTCTGGCAGTAGTCATAATCTTGTCTATATATCTGCTATTTGTAGTGATGTCAAAATATGCTTTTTACGAGCCAAATTGTCAGTTGGATGCCTCGAATTTCTATATATCCATTGGAGCATTATCCATTATTTTGCCAATACTATTACCGTTTTTACCAGGGTTAATTGTCATCTCATGGATAAAAGCAGTAAAAAGATTAAAACCTTTACTCGATGATTTCAATCAATAATATTAGTTTTTACTATATCAAAGAGAAGCCAATATTCAATAATCTCTCATTGAGTTTTGAGGCGAGGGCTATTAATGGCATAGTAGGGTTAAATGGCTCTGGGAAAAGCACTTTATTAAATCTCATCTATAAGTTCCTCAAACCTGATACAGGTGAGATTCTCCTCAACGATGCGCCAATCAACAGGCGGGATATCGCATTTCTTGAATCCGAGAACTACTTCTACCCTAATACAACAGGCATTGAATATCTCTCACTGTTTACTAACAGATCATTTGACGTTGAGAAATGGAATACACTGTTCAACCTGCCACTAAATAGCCTAATTACAGACTATTCAGTCGGGATGAAGAAACGCTTAGCCATCTTTGGCCTAATTAAACAAAATAAGAGTGTTTTAATGCTTGATGAACCATTCAACGGCTTAGATATTGAATCGTTGGCTATGATCAAAGAACTCCTCGTTATACTCGCTGATCAAGGCAAGACCATTCTTTTGACGTCCCATCTATTGCCATTAATGGGAAATCTCTGTCACATTGTTCACTATATTAACTCCCCATCTGATATTAAAACAATGACAGGGGAAGCCTTTATAGGATTTGCAGAGAGTCTAATGGCCAAATTAGGTGAAAAGCAAAAAGATGAAATTAGTAAGGTTTTAAATCTCTAATTGTTACACAATAGGCTATGGGTCAAACAAACTTACTGGTAGTGTTAATAATACCCAAATACCAACAGTCTAACCTTTGATTTTTGTAGCTTTACATAAAAATGACAATGATCAAAAAAAAGTTTTATTTAGCCGGCTCATGGATTGAATCGACTGAAAAACTTGAGGTTTTTTCCCCATATGACGGTTCTTTAATTGGAGTCACCTCGATGGCCGATCGATCTCATCTAGAGACCGCAATCGAGCAAGGGGTATTGATTAAGCATAAACTAAAACAATGGCCTTCACATGCTCGGTACGAGACGCTAATGAGATTAGTGGGCTTAATGAAAGAGAACAAAGAGTATTTAGCAGATATCATCAGTCAGGAGACCGCAAAACCCATTACTTACGCACTAGGAGAAACCGAAAGAGCCATACAGACTTTTATTATAGCCGCTGAAGAATCGAGAAGAATTTCCGGGGAGCAAATGCTATTAGATTGGACACCGGCTGGTAATCGCAAGGAAGGGATAATAAAATACTTCCCAATAGGACTGGTTGCCGGCATTGCTCCCTTCAATTTTCCTCTGAACCTAGCATGTCATAAACTTGCTCCTGCAATAGCCACTGGTTGTCCTATTATTCTCAAGCCAGCCGGTAGAACACCCTTAAGTGTTTTGGCACTAGCCGAGTTAATAGATAAAGCCGGAGTACCACATGGAGCTGTTTCTATTCTCCCCATGGATAGAGAGACGGGAGACCAGCTAGTTACTGATCCCCGATTTGCATTACTCTCCTTCACGGGGTCTCCTGAGGTTGGATGGGATATGAAAAATCGGGCAGGCAAGAAACGTGTTGTACTGGAATTAGGAGGCAATGCAGGAGTAATTATATCCTCATCAGCCAATATAGGATTAGCTGTAAGCAAATGTGTTACCGGAGCCTTTGCCTTTTCAGGACAGGTTTGTATTCACACTCAGCGCATTTATGTTCAACGTACAAAATTTGATCATTTTATTGAGAGTTTTATCAAGGCTACCGCCGAATTGAAATCAGGTCACCCCTCTGATCCAGAAACGAACATTTCTGCGGTCATTGATGAAAGCAATGCCATAAGAGTTGAAACATGGATCAAGGAAGCTATCCATGGAGGAGCCGACCTCTTATACGGAGGGAGACGCTCGGGCACATTTATAGAGCCAACGGTATTAACCAATACCTCCTCATCGATGAAAGTTTGTTATGGTGAGATCTTTGGGCCTGTTGTAATCATTGAACCATTTGATGAGTTTCAGGAGGCTATTGCCCTTATTAACGACAGCAGATATGGTTTACAAGCGGGTGTATTTACAGACGCCTTAAGTGAGATGAACCAAGCATTTGATGAGATCGAAACCGGTGGAGTCATTATTAACGATGTCCCAACATTCAGAGTAGATCACATGCCGTATGGAGGTGTTAAAGATAGCGGTACCGGTAGAGAAGGTATTCGATTTGCTATGCATGACATGCTGGAACAAAAGATATTAGTTAAGCCTTTTTAATTATGAAGAAATCTACGCTTCTTTTATTTCTGACCATTGCGGCTGTTGTATTAAATAGTAGCTGTAATAAGAAAAAGTCAAAGAAAATTGCTTTTGGTGGTGAAGCCCAAGGAACCTATTATAGCATTACTTACTTCGATTCCCTAAACAGGAACTTTCAACCTCAAATAGACTCGTTGCTTAAGGCGTTTGATCAATCGCTATCTTTATGGGTAGAGAATTCCATTATTAGTCGGGTAAATAATAATGACACAAGTGCTTCAATCGACCAACTCTTCGAGGTGGTCTTTAATACCTCCCAGAAGATTTCTGAGGCCTCTGAAGGTGCTTTTGACATCACGGTGGGTCCTTTGGTCAAAGCATGGGGATTTAGCTTTAAAAAGGGGGTAAATCCCAATCAGAACATGATCGACAGTCTGCATCAGTTAGTCGGTTACCATAGAGTTAAGCTGGTAAACCACAAACTCATTAAAGATGACCCACGTATTCAGGTCGATTTTAATGCTATTGCTCAAGGCTATAGTTCAGATGTAATCGGTGACTTTCTCGAATCAAAAGGGATTACCAACTACCTGGTCGATGTCGGCGGTGAGATTATAGGGAAAGGCGTTAAACCAGATAACAAACCCTGGATAGTTGGCATAGAGAAACCTGCCGATTCAGCTACTGCTGAAAGAATCATTACAAAAAAGATCAAACTAAAAGATCAGGCGGTAGCGACATCAGGATCTTATAGAAAGTACTTTGAAAAAGAGGGTAAGAGGTACTCTCATACCATCGATCCTACAACTGGAAAACCTGTAGATCACCATCTATTAAGTGTTTCAGTTATTGCACCATCTGCTATTTTAGCCGATGGTTTCGCAACTGCCTTTATGGTTATGGGAACAAAAAAGGCTCTTGTATTTCTTGAAAACCATCCTGAACTACAAGCGTTTTTCATCGAATCTGATAACAAAGGTGGATATATTGAAAGCTACTCGAAGAGCTTTAAGACTCTTATAGATTCTACAACTGTAGTGAATGAATAAAGCTCTCACTACAGATCAGGACTGGTCTATCTCAAACAGATAAAAACCACGAAAGGCACGAAA
>CAYUII010000041.1:0-27296 GCA_964444785.1 uncultured Bacteroidales bacterium
GCCTTTTGGTAATGAAATAGCCTACTCCTCTTCTTTAAGAGAGTCTCCGGAACGTGCTCGTATCACACAGTCATTATTCCCCGGAGAACGTGATCTAGGCGCTAAGATTACATTCCAAGGTGCAAAAGGAACCTACTGGAACTCATTTGTTCTTGAAGGCGGCTTCTTTGCCGGAAATGGCGTTGCAGTGGAAACGGACTCTAAAAAAGATTTTATTGGACGTGCTGCCTATATGAACACTACAAGCGACTTTTTTAACTACGCTTTCGGTGCAAGTTACTATAACGGTGGCGTCGTTCAGCCTACCTCCAAGGTTTATACTATGAAAGATGGACAATTCTCTCTTTCTGATGAGAGTGCCAATAAAGGGAAGATAGCTAAAAGAGAATATTTCGGCTTTGATACTCAGCTATTATTAAATAGTATGATAGGAACTACTAACCTCAGAGCAGAATACATCTGGGGTCAGCAACCGGGTACTTTAAACGATAATACAAGTCCTAAGGCAGCCAGAGTAGATGATACCTATATTAGGAATTTCAGTGGTTATTATGTTTATCTCGTACAGGACATTGGCTTCTCACGCTTCTCAGTGGTAGCCAAGTACGATTTCTTCGATCCCAATACAGATGCAAAGGGTGATGAAGTTGATATTACCAAAGGGTTTTCTGCTAAGGATGCCGATTTAAGCTATACAACTTTTGGGTTTGGTGCTCTATATAGAGCAAATGCAAACATCAGAATCATGGCATACTACGATATCGTTAAAAACGAGACCAGTAGCAATACAACAAGTTACAAATTTGATTTAAAAGATAATCTGTTTACATTACGATTACAGTATAAGTTCTAATTATAAAAATTCAAGATTATGAAGAAGTTATTTATCGCAGCTTTATTATTAGCTGTAACAATTCAGACTTCATTTGCCCAACGCATTAAAGGTAGCGACACTGTACTACCGTTAGCTCAGAAAGAGAGCGAGTCGTATTTAAAAAAGAACCCATCAAGTAAGATCACCGTTACAGGTGGGGGATCAGGTGTTGGTCTTTCTGCTTTAGTCGATGGTACTACCGATATCGCAATGGCTTCACGTAAGATGAAGTTTGAAGAACGCTCAAAGTTAAGAGATGCAGGCAAGGCACCTCAAGAGGTTACTATCGCTTATGATGCGTTGAGTGTTATTGTTCATCCCGCTAATAAGGTATCCAAGTTGACCCGTGAGCAACTGGAAAGCATCTTTACCGGCAAAATAACCAACTGGAAACAGGTAGGTGGCGAAGATCTTAAGATCATTGTTTACTCACGTGAGACCAGTTCAGGAACTTATGAGTTTTTTAAAGAGCACGTCTTAAACAATAAGAACTATGCCTCCTCTATCTTGAGTATGCCTGCTACCGGAGCGATAATTCAATCAGTAAGTCAAACTAAAGGTGCTATTGGATATGTTGGTTTAGCTTATCTCACCAAGAGTGTTAAATCTATTGATATCTCCTATGATGGAGGGAAGACCTATTATGAGCCAACTTTCCAAAATGCTAAAAGTAAGAAGTACCCCGTTGTTCGTCCTCTTTACTTCTATCATATTAAAGGCAACAAGGTTGTACAGCCCTTTATTGATTATGTTTTATCAGCAGAAGGACAGAAGTTGGTTCAAGAAACCGGGTATATTCCTGTAAAGTAATTTATTGAGGATTTGGTGGTATAAGGTTTATGGGGAAAGGCCTTATACCACTTTTTTTACACATTTCAAATCTATTCAGATGATCAAAAGAACCAGAAAAATAATCGAGTTCTTCATAGAGAAAGCCCTTTTGTTAAGCGGAAGTGTTACCAGTATAGCTATTATACTGATTGTGATATTTCTTTTTAGGGAAGGAATAGGTCTTTTCTCTTCATCGGAAATTGAGCATGGGTATGTGTTAGCGCTGAATAAAGAGAATACTGTTCAGAAGCTGAATGCACATCAAATCAAAGATATTTTTGACCATGAGATCACGAATTGGTCAGAGGTTGGTGGTAAATCAGAAGAGATAGTCCTTTTTCGATTGAATGATATTACTAATTATGTCAGTGAAGAGGAACTAGGGGCAGATATGGAGAATGTTCCTCAAGCGCTTAGTAAGATCGTAAGTGAGAATCCGGGTATTATTGCTTTTATTCCTACCGAGTATGTTATGAAGGACTTCAATGGTAGAGTTTTAGAAGAGCGCAATATAACCCTTGAAAGCTTCTTCTTAGGAAAAGAGTGGTATCCCACTTCTCAACCAGCGGCACAGTTTGGAGTTTTACCTCTTATTACGGGGACACTCTGGGTTAGTCTTTGGGCTATTATGATTGCACTGCCTTTTGGGTTAGCGGCTGCTATATACCTTTCAGAACTGGCTAAGCCAGGGGTTAGAAAGGTGTTAAAACCAATTATTGAGTTACTAGCAGGAATCCCATCCGTTGTCTATGGATTTTTTGGTTTAATTGTGGTGGTGCCAATGATCCAACAGCTATTTAACCTTCCTGTAGGAGAAACCGGATTAGCTGGTAGTATAATTCTGGCGATTATGGCTCTTCCAACCATTATTACTGTTGCAGAAGATGCGATGAGAACTACCCCACGAGCAATGAAGGAGGCTAGTTTAGCCTTAGGGGCAACTCATTGGCAAACCATTTATAGGGTCATTATTCCATATTCAATCTCTGGTATTACTGCAGCCATTGTGCTTGGTATCGGACGAGCGATTGGGGAGACAATGGCTGTCTTGATGGTCACCGGTAACGCAGCTGTCCTACCTAAAACAATCTTGGAACCGATGAGAACCATACCAGCAACGATTGCTGCTGAACTGGGAGAGGCTCCTAACGGAGGTACCCACTATCAGGCGCTCTTCCTATTGGGTTGTATCTTGTTTTTAATCACAATGGTTATTAGCATAGTCGTCGAGATTATTACCTCTCGTCAATTTAAACAACAGATGTAATGAAGCTATTTGATACAGTTACGAAAAAGAAAAAAGCCTCAGAGTGGATTGCCTTTATGATATTTAGGCTGCTCAGCTTCAGTATCGTTGGGATTCTGTTTGCCATACTTGGATTCCTTGTGGTTAAAGGGATCTCTGTTATATCATGGGACTTTCTTACCATGGCACCTGAAGAGGGAATGACAAAGGGAGGGATCTTTCCTGCCATCGTTGGAACAATGGCTTTAGTCGTGGGAAGTATGATTGTTAGTTTTCCTATTGGGGTCATGTCGGGTATTTATATAAATGAATATGCCGGAAATAGTTATTTAGTGAAGTTTATTAGAGTTATGACGAATAACCTTAGTGGCGTACCTTCAATCGTCTTCGGACTTTTTGGTATGGCATTATTTGTGAATACCCTTGGCTTCGGGGATTCTATTATCGCAGGCTCCCTTACTTTAGGCATTCTCGTTCTTCCGGTTATTATAAGAACCACCGAGGAGGCCATGAAATCAATTGATAACTCTTACAGAACAGGCAGTCTAGCTTTAGGTGCTACAAAGCTTCAAACGATCAGACGAGTTTTGCTTCCTATAGCTTTTCCCAATATTATTACCGGCTTCATTTTGTCTATCGGTAGGGTTTCTGGCGAGACTGCCCCAATCTTGTTTACATGCGTGGCCTATTTCTTGCCAAAACTACCAACAGGTATCTATGATCAAATTATGGCACTTCCTTATCACCTGTATGTCATCTCTACTAGTGGCACTGATATCGAGGCCTCTAGACCGATGGCTTATGGTACAGCCCTCGTTTTGGTTTTTATTGTTTTAATTATGAACTTATTAGCCAATTTCCTTAGAAGATATTTCGGGAACAAGGTGAAAACAAACTAATATCACATGATCTCTATATCCGCTAAAAATATCGATTTCTACTATGGCGATTTTCATGCAATCAAGAATGTTAGCATGGAGATAGAAGCAAATAGTGTTACTGCCTTTATTGGCCCATCGGGATGTGGTAAATCTACTTTTTTAAGGCTTTTAAATAGAATGAATGACCTGATTGACCATACTCGCCTAGAAGGTCAGATCCTCATTAATAATGAGGATATTTATGGCAAGGATGTTCAGGTAGATGAGCTTCGAAAAAAAGTTGGAATGGTCTTCCAAAAACCTAATCCTTTCCCCAAATCTATCTATGAAAATGTGGCCTATGGGTTAAGAGTAAATGGCATAACCGATAAAACTTTTATTGAGCAAAAGGTGGTTGAATCGCTCAATTCGGCTGCCCTTTGGGATGAGGTAAAAGATAAGCTTAAGAAATCGGCCTTTGAGTTATCGGGTGGTCAACAACAACGTCTCTGTATCGCGAGAGCACTGGCGGTAAGCCCCTCTATCATTCTCATGGATGAACCTGCTTCTGCTCTTGATCCAATCTCAACCGCTAAGATAGAAGACCTGATCTATGATCTAAAAAAGAACTATACGGTAGTCATTGTTACACATAACATGCAGCAGGCTTCACGTGTAAGTGATAAAACAGCATTCTTCTATCTGGGTGAGTTAATAGAGTACGATGAGACGCAGAAGATCTTTATTAACCCTTCGGTCGAGGCAACTCAAAACTATATTACCGGCCGTTTCGGTTGATTCTGTTGTATCTTTAGTGTCTTAAGGCTATTTCTTATTAGCCAGTCATGCGTTACTCACTCTGGATTTTATAATTAATGAAGGTGGATTTTAATTTCAATTAGGTCTGACTATCAGGCCAAAAAACTTACGATAGATGAAGCAAGCTATAGAATCGATAAAGACCATTAAGCAGTCGATTACCGACATGTTTAACCTGGTAGAGAGTCAAGCTATTAAGGCGGAAACAGCATTATTAAACTGCGACAGAGATCTTGCTAATGAGATTATCTATTTAGAGAGAAAAGTCGATGCTTTTGAACTCATCATTGATAGAGAGTGTGAGAAGTTTCTTGCCCTACAAACCCCAGTAGCTGTTGATATGCGTCTGATTATTTCTATGTTAAAAATCAATGGTAATCTTGAGCGTATTGGTGATTTTGCTGCCGGTATAGCTCAGTTTACACTGCATGATCAGAATAAGGGAATAGATTCGACAATTGTAGAGAAACTGCAGATTAGAAAGATGTTTGATGAGGCTATTAATATGCTTCGTTTATGTAAATCGGCCCTATTTGAGGAGAATAGCTCTATAGCTGCCAAAGTCTTTGCAAAAGACGACCTACTCGATGATATTAACCGTGAAGCAGTCCCAGTGTTGGCTGATTTGATCAGAAATCATAACGCTAATGCTGAACAGATGCTCTATCTGTATTCAGTGATAAGAAAGTTAGAGCGTATGGGTGATCATTGTAATAATATTGCTGAAGAGATTATCTTTTATATCGATGCAAAGGTTATGAAGCATCGTAATATGGAACAGCTAAAGGATGAGGTAGAGGAGTAGTATGATGTAAGCTGTAGCGGTTTTTCTAGATCGATACCCATATCAGATCTCGACAAATGAAAAAAGGGGGGTGTAACTATGCTTTAGTTATACCCCCTCTTCATTTCATTAAAAGAGATAAGTCTACTCTTTTGCGAACTTCTGTTTAAGAGCAACTACAACCGGTGGCATGACTGAGATCAGAATGATCAGAATGATCACCAGCGAGAAGTTATTCTTAACAAAGGGGATGTTTCCAAAGAAATAGCCCGCAAGTAGAAAGAATCCTACCCAGATGATATTTCCTGCTCCACTGAAAAGAAGAAATTGCTTGTAAGTCATCTTGCCAACACCTGCAATGAAAGGAGCAAAGGTTCTAACAATAGGCATAAACCGTGCAATAATCAGGGTCTTCCCACCATGTTTCTCATAAAAGTCATGAGTTTTATTGAGGTTCTTTCTGTTTATCAATTTGTAATCTTTCTCATAAACCTTTTGGCCAATTGCCCTCCCAATCCAATAGTTCGTATTATCACCTCCAAAGGCAGCAATAAGAAGGATTATGAGAAGCATTGTGATGTTAAGCGGATTGCCATCTAAAGCAGAGATGGTTCCTGCGGCAAAGAGAAGAGAGTCTCCCGGAAGAAATGGAGTTACCACAAAACCGGTCTCACAGAAGATAATTGCAAATAATAGCAAGTATGTCCAGACATGATAATTGCCTACAATCTCGATTAGGTGTTTGTCGATATGCAAGACAAAATCTACAAATGAATAGATTAAATCCATGGTTTAATTATTTATTTCTATTAAAGATTTGATTGATGTTGTTAAATATACCCTCCTGATCTAATCCGATCTCTCTAAACAGCTCTTCAGGTGTCCCTTGATCAATAAAACGATCAGGAATCCCCATCCGGTGGATATTAACTTTGTAGTTGTTATCAGATGCAAACTCAACAACCGCACTTCCCATTCCACCAATTAAGGTGCCATCCTCAATGGTGATTATGTCGGGGTACTCTCGCATGACCTGGTGTAGAAGCTCCGTGTCGAGGGGCTTGACAAAGCGAAGATCATAATGAGCAGGGGTAATACCTGATTTTGCCAACTCTTCAATAGCCTCAGCTACGGTGTTCCCTATATGTCCAATGGATAGTATGGCTATCTTCTTCCCATCCCGTAACTTTCGGCCTTTACCTATAGGTAACTCTTCAAAAGGAGTATTCCAATCTACCATAACACCACGGCCTCTGGGATATCTGATCGAGAAGGTCCCTTTACCCGGCAGTTGTGCGGTATACATCATATTTCTCAATTCCTGTTCATTCATCGGCGCAGCAACTGTCATATTAGGGATACAACGGAAGTAAGCCAGATCGAATACCCCATGATGGGTTGCCCCATCTTCTCCTACGATACCTCCACGATCTAAACAGAATACCACTTGCAGTTTCTGTAAGGCAACATCATGAATCACTTGATCATAAGCCCTCTGCATGAATGATGAATAGATGTTACAAAATGGAATCATCCCTTGCGCTGCTAATCCTGCCGAGAATGTTACCGCATGTTGTTCAGCAATCCCTACATCAAAGGCCCGCTCTGGCATGACATTCATCATCATGTTTAATGAACATCCTGAAGGCATGGCCGGAGTTATTCCTGTTATTTTGGGATTGAGCTTCGCAAGTTCAATAATCGTCTTACCGAAGACATTCTGATACTTTGGCGCTAAAGCCACTGAACATTTCTTTTCAATGATCTCACCCGTCTCCTTATCAAAGTTGCCCGGTGCATGATAAGTCGTAGGATCTAACTCCGCCTTCTCCATCCCTTTCCCTTTACGGGTAATTACATGTAATAGCTTCGGTCCGGGAATTCTTGAGAGATCGGTCAGTACAGAAACTAATTTCTCGACATCATGTCCATCAACGGGGCCGAAATACCTGAAACCAAGAGCCTCGAACAAATTCGATTTTCTTAAGATGGTGCCCTTGATGGCTCCTCCAATCTGTTTTACAATGGAGCGAGTGTTTTTCCCATATTTGGTGTTTCCTCCTAACATAAACCAGATCTTATTTCTGATCCGGTTATAGGTACGTGAGGTTACAACTTCTAATAAGTAATCCTTTAACGCTCCTACATTCTTGTCGATCGCAATGCCATTATCATTCAAGATGACGAGAATATTGGTGCCCGATACCCCGGCGTGGTTCATCGCCTCGAAAGCAAGTCCAGCGGTCATCGATCCATCTCCTATCACCGCAATGTGCTGCCTTCTGACATCTCCCTTGAGCTTTGATGCCATTGCCATCCCTAAGGCAGCAGCGATTGAGGTGGAAGAGTGCCCAACACCAAAAGCATCGTATTCACTCTCGCTCATTTTAGGAAATCCACTGATTCCCTTATATTTTCGATTCAACGGGAAGAGATCTCTTCTTCCTGTGATGATTTTATGCGGATAGGCTTGATGTCCAACATCCCAGATGAGTTTATCGTAAGGGGTGTTGAAGGTGTAATGAATGGCAACGGTAAGTTCAACTGCCCCCAGACTAGACGCCAGATGACCGGGGTTTGAAGACATCACATCAATGATATAACGACGTAACTCGTAACTGAACTGCTCTAATTGATTAGGATTCAGCTTTTTTAAATCTGCAGGTGAGTTGACCCCACTTAATAGGGGACCCATAGAATATGACATACTGTTTCAGCAGTTTTTAACGGACAAAGATAAGGAAAACGAGCTGGTATTAGATCTATTTCTTTTGTGGATTAGGGTTTCACGTTCTTCTCGTTTTTATTTCGTTTGTCGGGTAGTTGTCAACAGGTTACCTTTACCTCTCCGCTTCCCCTTCGCTTCATCTCCATATCTTATTCGATTTTAAATGGACAAATTCGATGAGGATGGAAATTTCTATGGAAAATTATATGGAGCATGAGCGAAGAAGATACGCAGAAGTAGCGAAGAGATCCCTGTGATTATTACAAGTTCGCTTAAAAGAATCGCTTCGCACATAGAGACACCCAGTCTTTCATCTTTACGTGCGAATGGTTTTTTTATTACTTTTGGCATTGATTAATAGCATCTCATGAGGAATAAACTGACTTTTTTACTTATTCTACTGGCAAATACACTGATGTTTGCCCATGCTGTTATTCCTCATCATCATGCTAATGGGATGGTTGTTGATCTCTTTGATGTCTCAAGGGATTCTAAGATGCCTCACTCTTCTCCATGCAATCATCATAATCATGATAGTAGCCAACATGAGGGCAGTGGTGAATCGTGTTTTGTTCGTGAGATCGTTGTAAAAGTGCGCAGTATTGATGACGAACTAAAAGTCATTGTTAAGCTGATTAATCCGGTTAATGAAGGATCGTTTATCGAAACTACATTACGGAAATCGACCAGCTCTTTCTTCTTTAAGGATTCTAATTCAATTGAATATTTTGATAATGAGGGTTTCCCTGATTATTGCTCCCCATCAATAAATCGTATTAGTTTTAGGGGGCCTCCTATAGCATAGTTTGGTTAGGTTTTCTTTACTCTTCTCCTAAAATGGAGCTTGTTGTTGATTGCCTTGGGGGTCAAGGGGTAAAGGGGTCAAGGATTCAAGGATTCAAGATTCAAGGATTCAAGATTCAACATTCAAGATTCAACATTCAAGGGGTCAAGGATTCAAGATTCGACATTCAAGATTCAAGATTCGAGGTGGTTGTAAAGGCTATCTCATTCAAAATTCGTGTTTTAGTTTATAAATTTCAGATACATGAATAAGCTATTATCCATAACTATATCATTTTCGTTACTGTTATTATTATCAGGTTGCGGTCACTCTGTTAAAGAGGAGGAAGGGCATGACCATGCTCAAGAAGCCGAAGAACAAACGGGGCATTCTCATGTAGGGGGCATGCCATACACTGTTTATACCGGTAATTTTGAACTTTTTGCTGATATCTCACCCTTGATTGTGGGTGATTCTGCTATTGTGTTAGCCCATTTAACACGGTTAAACGACTTTAAACCGGTTCAAGGTGGGGTGCTGGTTCTATCGGGTGTTGCTGGTTCGAATAGGTTCTCTGTATCAGTAGATAAGCCTGAAGAGGCGGGGATCTACCATCTGAAGATTCCTGTTTTTGAAGCAAAGGTTGTTGCATTGACTTTTCAGTATAAAGACTCTACTGTGATGGCTGAGTTTAAATTATCGTCTGTTCCTGTTTTTGCCGACCATCATGAAGCCCATGAGGCTCTTGAGGCGGCTGATGAGGCTATCCCTTTGGGAGCCATCACATTTACTAAGGAGCAGTCCTGGCAGATCGATTTTTCTACCTCAGAGGTACACTCTGGAGCTGTTGGTCAGGTAATTCGAGCCTCTGCTAAAGTGTTGTCGGCTCAGAATGATGAATCGGTAGTTGTGGCTAAGACCTCTGGTGTCGTTCATTTCCTGCATGATCTTAAACCGACAGGGAGTGCAGTAAGAGTTGGAGAGGCTCTTGTGAGTATCTCGGGTTCCGGGATGTCTGAGAACAGTTTATCAGTGAAATATAGTGAGGCTAAAGCCAATTATGCTCAAGCAAAGCAGGAGTATGAAAGACATAAAAAACTGATTGCTGATAAGTTGGTATCTCAAGAACAGTTCTCAGTTTCTGAGGCTAGGTATCTAATAGCAAAGTCTCAGTATGAAAATCTGGAGAATGGATTCTCAACTGGAAAGCAGAATGTCTGCTCAGCCCGTGGGGGGTATATCGGACAATGGTTTGTTTCTGAGGGAGATTTTGTTGAGGCAGGTAGCCCACTTGTTAAGATTGTAGGTAATAGAGAATTGGTTCTAGAGGCACAGGTTCCTGTAAGGTATTATGCTTTGCTTCCAACTATTAAAGGAATAAATGTCAGAGCCCTTTCTGACTCAAAAGTATATAGCATGGAGGATCTGGGGGGTAAGTTTATTTCCTATGGACATTCCCTTAGATCGGGTGAACAACTTATTCCTGTTACCTTTAGTATTCTTAATAATGGAGAATTTGTCTCAGGTTCAATCGTTGATGCTTATCTTAAAATGACTGGGTCGGAGAGGAATCTTAGTATTCCTTCAACAGCCCTACTTGAAGAGATGGGTACCTATTACGTTTTTGTTCAGGTGACCCCCGAGAAGTTTATAAAACGTGAAGTGACCATTGGAGAGAGCGATGGTGTTCAGACCGTGATCACCAGAGGATTAAATAAGGAGGAAAGGGTTGTTTCTAGTGGGGCTATATTTGTGAAGCTGGCTCAATCGTCAGGTAAGTTAGATGCTCATTCGGGACATGTACACTAAATCAGGAAATCATGGTAAATAGAATAATACTGTTTTCATTGAAAAACAGGTTCCTGATTTTATTGGGTTCGCTGTTGATGATTGTAGGGGGTTTATGGATTGGGAACAGGATGGATATAGATGTTTTTCCCGATCTGACGGCTCCAACGGTTGTAATCATGACCGATTGTAATGGGATGGCACCTGAGGAGATAGAGCGGTTAGTGACTTTTCCTATAGAGTCGGCGGTGAATGGTGCCACCGATGTTCGACGTGTCAGATCCGCTTCCAGGCAAGGTTTCTCTTTTGTTTGGGTTGAGTTTGATTGGGGTACCGATATCTTTAAGGCTCGGCAAGTGGTAAGTGAGAAGATGGTGACATTAACTGGGGTTATCCCAGAGAATACAAAACCTGTTCTTGCTCCTCAATCAAGTGTAATGGGAGAGATTCTCTTTATTGGATTACAATCCGACTCTCTTACTGGAATGGATCTACGAACGCTTGGTGAATGGGTCATTAAACCAACCATCTTGGCCACAGGCGGAGTATCTCAAGTTACTGTTATTGGAGGAGATAATAAAGAGTATCAGATATTAGCCGATCCGGTAAAAATGGGTCTCTATGGTGTAACCCTAGACGAATTGGCTGAGGCTGTAACGTATGCCTCTGATAATAGCTCCGGAAATGTTCTCAGACAATTTGGTAATGAGTATCTAATTAGGGGAGTGGCCAGAACCAATGATACGATTGAGTTAGGTCGTACTCTTGTTAAGTTTTATAATGGATTACCGGTAACCCTGGCTGATGTGGCTGATTTCGGCATTCATTCTGGTGTTAAAATGGGTTATGCCTCGCAAAATGGTAAACCTGCTGTAATCATCTCTGTTTCTAAACAACCTGGCGTTAATACCCTTGAGGTCACTGAAAATATCGAGAAGAATTTAGAGGGTTTACGGAAATCGCTCCCCAATGGAGTAAAGTTAGATACCAGTATCTTCCGTCAAGCCGACTTTATCCAAACCTCTGTAAATAATGTGGGAAGAGCTCTTATTGAAGGGGCTATCTTTGTTATTATCATTCTTTTTCTCTTTTTGGGTAGTTTCAGAACCACTATTATATCGGTTGTTGCTATTCCATTGTCGCTTCTTGGGGCAGTCATCGTATTAGATCTTCTTGGTATGAATATTAATACAATGACGCTGGGGGGTATGTGTATTGCCATTGGATCACTGGTGGATGATGCGATCATTGATGTTGAGAATGTCTTTAAACGATTACGTGAAAACAAGCAACTACCTCAGGAAAACCAACGTAACTCTCTTGATGTGGTTTTACATGCATCATCAGAGATTAGGGCTTCAATCATTAATGCGACTATGATTATTATCGTGGCATTTATTCCTCTATTCTTTTTGTCAGGCATGGAGGGTCGAATGCTAAAACCTCTTGGGGTGGCTTTTATTGTTTCTTTATCGGTTTCTCTTTTAGTGGCTATGACCTTGACCCCACTGCTTTGTAATCTGTTGCTTTCTAGTGATAAGTATCTTCTTAAGAAGTCTAAAGAGAATCGCTTTACCAACTGGCTTAAAGTTAATTACACTGAAGCTTTAGCCCTGGCTTTTCGATATAGACTTGCAATACTAAGTAGTTCGGCAGCCCTCTTTGTGCTCTCTCTGGGGCTCTATTTTTCCATGGGTAGAAGCTTCCTCCCTGATTTTAATGAAGGATCAATGACGATTGCGGCGGTCTGTCAGCCAGGGGTCTCTTTAGATCAAAGTAATCAATTGGGGATCCTTATAGAGAAAAAACTCTTATCTATTTCTGAGATTCAGACTACCGCAAGACGAACCGGTCGAGGTGAACTAGATGAACATTCTCAGGCCTCTAATAGCGCAGAGATTGATGCTAACTTTAAGTTGGAGAATAAAACCAGAGAGGAGTTCTTTTCGGAGGTTAGAGAAAAACTAGCCGAGATCCCGGGTATTGCCGTTACGGTCGGACAGCCTCTTGGGCATAGAATAGACCATATGTTATCTGGTACAAGAGCCAACATAGCGATAAAGATCTTCGGCCCTGATTTGAATAGACTTTTTACTCTTGGTAATGAAGTTAAGGCCGCTGTCTCTGATATAGAGGGCTTGGTAGATGTTAATGTTGACCAACAGGTAGAGACACCAGAAGTTCAGATCAGGGCAAATAGAGTGATGTTGGCTGCTCATGGGATCACCTTAGGAGAATTTCATCGATTTGTCAGACGGGCTTTTGGAGGAGAGGTTTTGGCCTCTGTCTATGAAGGACAGCGTAGTTTTGATCTGGTGCTCAAACTTCATCCGAAATATACCGGTAAGATAGAAGAGATGAAAGAGGCCTTAATTGATTTACCCGATGGAGGGAAAATTCCTTTGAGTCAGGTGGCAGATGTGGTATCAACATCTGGACCTAATGGAATAAGCAGAGAGAATGTACAACGTAAAATCGTTGTGGCAGCCAATGTCTCCGGCAAGGATATGCAAGGTGTCGTTGATCAGATTAAGGAGCGGGTAGCAGAAAAGGTCATCTTTCCTGAAGGATACAGAATAGAGTATGGAGGGCAGTTTGAGAGTGCTGCAAAAGCCTCTCGGGTATTACTTCTTACCTCTATTTTAGCTATTCTTATTATTTTTATCTTGCTGTATCAAGAATTCAAAGATAGCTTCTTATCGCTGATTATTTTGTTGAATTTGCCATTAGCGCTGATAGGAGGGGTTATCGCAATATGGATTACCTCTGGCGTAGTTAGCATCCCATCTATCATTGGATTTATTACGCTTTTTGGTATTGCAACCAGAAATGGAATTTTGCTCGTATCCAGGTACCAAAACCTTCGGGAGGAGGGCAAGAGTATTAAGGAAGCCGTGCGTCAAGGTTCTTCTGATCGACTCAATCCCATATTGATGACGGCTTTAACTGCTGCTTTAGCTCTTATTCCGTTAGTCATGCAGGGAGATAAATCAGGAAATGAGATCCAAAGCCCGATGGCTTTGGTTGTTTTAGGAGGACTTTTGAGCTCTACTTTAATGAACATGTTTATTATCCCGATAGTTTATGTAATAATCGAGAATAGAAGAGAAAAGTCTAAACTTAAAGAATTGAGATAAGATGAGAAAAATAATCATGGTTTTGATGATTCTGATGTCGGTCTGGAATGTCTATGCTCAGGATCAAATAAAGACTTTACTTGCCTCTATTGAGAAGAATAATATCTCTCTAAAGTCACTTAAAGAAGATAGAGAGGCCGCTCGACTGGCTGCATCGGTCAATCTTTTACCTGATAATCCGGAGGTGGAGTATAACTATTTAACGGGTTCCCCATCAACATTAGGAAATCGTCATGATTTCAGTATCCGCCAGACTTTTGATTTCCCTACAGCATATCTTTTTAAGAACAAGCTGAGTTCTTCTGGTAAGATAGTTTCAGACTTAAATTATGAGAAGAGCCGGCAAGATATTCTTTTAGAAGCCAGGAAACTTTGTGTTGATGTTATTTACCAGGAGAATTTATTAAGAATCGCTTCTCAGCGCGAAGAAGATGCTAATCGAATGGTTATGGCTTATCGGAAAATGCTGGAAGAGGGGAAAGGAAATAAACTTGATCTCAATCGAGCTCTGATCGCCTTAGCACAAGTAAAAAGTGAGATCCTTCTGCTTAAAAATCATCAAATGGAGATGCTATCAAAGCTCAAGGTGATGAATGGTGGCGAGTCATTGGTTATTAATATGATCAATTTCCCTGAAGTGCCTTTGCCAGCTAATTTTGAGGATT
The DNA here is from genome assembly GCA_964444785.1 of uncultured Bacteroidales bacterium. Lineage (GTDB taxonomy): Bacteria > Bacteroidota > Bacteroidia > Bacteroidales > TTA-H9 > JAJTBW01. The sequence continues at coordinate 14,517 of CAYUII010000041.1, forward strand.
GGTATAGCATCAACTCCAATCAAATTACCGAGCTAAAACTGCTACGGGAGATGATCGTTTCAAAAGATCTGACCGTGAAAGTACAACGTTCTCTTACTCTTCCAAAGTTCTCAGCAGGATATATGAGCGAAAAGGTCACGGGAGAACAGTTTCAGGGGGTTACTTTAGGCATGTCTCTTCCTTTATGGGGAAATCGAAATACCGTTAAAACGCTCAAGGCTGAATACTCCTCTCTGGAATTAAAACTATCTGAAGAAGAGCTAAGGATCAAAGCTGAGATGAATATTCAGTTCGATCGGGTTATCTCATTTCGATCTATGGCAGAAAATCTAAGGACAACCCTCTTGGAAACGAATAATGAAGCGTTGCTAAAGCGTGCTCTTGAACTTGGTGAGATTACTTTAATGGATTATCTCATTGAATATGATCGCTATTATGGTTTGCAAAAAGAGTGGATTTCCAATTTATATCAAGCTGAGTTAACTTACTCGGATCTGATTAAAGCCCAATTGTAAAGCTGGAAATTGAGCCCTTGTACATCGTCTTCTCTTCCCAAACGGGAATATCTGTCATTTTTAGTTATTGGTTGGTTACTCTTTCGCTTTCTCAACCGTTTCTTTTCTCTTTATGATTAGACAAAAGTCTATAAGAAAGGGAGAGGTACTGGAGGGGAAGCGAAGGGGTGCTGATTACATTTGTGCCCTAATCTGATTTTTTTTTCTTCAGGTATTGCATATTCTTATTAAAAAATTTTAATTTGGTGCATTGTCATATGCAGCGATCATATAAGTAGCTGTTAATGAATTTTTATTAGTTCTGTAAAGGTTTTTTTAAAAAGTCGACCAGCAGAATGGAGAATATATAAGGCAAGAAGGATTGAAGAGAAAATTTGTAAGTTAAAGGATAACAGATATATACATAATTAACCAAAGCGATTATGATGGATAGGAAGCGAATGATTCTTTTGATGGCGTTAATGTGGTTTTCGACCATACTGCTTTCACAGAGTCTAACAATTAAAGGGGTTGTGACTTCATCAGATGATGGAGGAACGTTGCCTGGGGTTACAATTAAGGTAAATGAGCGGAGTGCCGGAACGGTAACAGATGTTAATGGGAAATACACCATTAATGTGAATCAAGGAGAGTCACTCTCTTTTAGTTTTGTTGGATTTGAGACGTTTACCATGGTCATAAAGGAGAGCAGAACCTTAGATGTGGTTCTAAAATCGAAGGCTGCTCAATTGTCGGAGGTGGTTGTGACAGGTCTTGGGATTAAAAGACAACAGCGTGAACTAGGTTATAGTACCGAGAAGATTAACAATGAAGAGTTAATACGAGCCTCAAGTTCTAATGTAATTAGTGCAATCACCGGTAAGGCAGCAGGCGTATTGGTTTCCAATAATGATGGTGTTGATGGCGGTACAACACGTATTACAATCAGAGGTAATAATAATTTGACCAAGAACAATCAGCCACTGATCGTTATCGATAATATTCCCATGGAAAACACTCCTGGTATTGAGAGTATTGGTCGAGGTGTTGACTGGGGTAATGCAATCTCTGATCTTAATCCATATGATATTGACACTTATACTGTTTTGAAGGGAGGAGCTGCTTCAGCCATCTATGGAGCCCGTGGTGCTAATGGGGTTATCCTTATTACTACCAAACGTGGGCGTGGGCAGAAAGGGTTAGGTGTTACCTATAATTTTGATTATAAGATAACCCATCCTTATCGCTATAGGGATGTTCAGAACACCTATGGTGCTGGCGGGCCAATCTCTTTTACTGAGCCTACCTTTCCAACTGAGAATGGGGTTCTCTTATATCCTGGAATTTACTCCACTGATCATCTAATTCTTGATCAGCAAGGAACCACCTCGACCTCAAATGCAGAGTTTGGGTATTATGGGTCTGCCGTCTCTTGGGGTCCTAAAATGGAGGGTCAAATGGTTAAATGGTGGGATGGTCAAATGAGGTCTTATTCTCCTCAACCTGATAATCTAAAGTTGCCCTATTCTGATGGTTTTACCAGAACCCATAATATTGAGGCTAGTGCAAATAGCGAAAAGGGTTCCCTTCGAATCTCTTTGACACGTCAGGATCACACTCCCATTATTGAAAACAGTAACTATGATCGAACCACCGTCAACTTTGGTGCAAACATGAAGGTATCAGAGCGGTTGCATGCTGATGTTACCTTGACTTATGTCAACTTTAACCGTTTAAATAGTCCTGTAATTGGCGAGGATGGTAATTCTATTAACAAGGGTTTGCTCTACTCATGGCCTCGCAGTTATATGGGGCTTGATAAGGTAAACTATCAGAATGCTGATGGGACTCAAAACCTTCAAGATGGTTACCCGTTTAAGTATGTCGATAAGTATATCTGGTGGAACTACTACAATAATAACACAACTTTAGCCAGAGATAAATTTACTGGTGGATTGTCTTTAACGTTTGATCTCACATCATGGCTTAGTGTTACTGCCCGTGGTGCTCGTGATTATATGAATGAGCAGTATGAAAGTAGGAAGAAGCCAACCGACGTACTTGGAAAGCTCGGCGGTGGCTATACGAATAAGCTTATCAAAACGCATACCGATAACTTTGACCTGATCTTTACTGCTTCGAAAGACAAGTTTTTAGGAAGTAATTGGAATGTGAAGTTTTCTGGAGGAGCCAATCGTTATGACAATAAGTATTACTCGATTTATGGCCATTCAGGTACTTGGTACTACCCGAACATGTATACCTTCCTGAATTATACCGAGACTATTTATGTCAAAGATGAGAATGGTAATCTGATAGTGGAGAGTTTGGGTGATCTGGCTGGTGATGTAATAGCTTCCGAGAAGATTATTCGTAAACGGATTAATTCTGTTTTTGGCTTTGCAGATGTCTCGTATAAAGATTGGCTATTCGTGGATGTTACTGGCCGAAATGACTGGTCATCTACACTTCCTTCTTATAGCAATAGTTACTTCTACCCATCTGTCTCAGTAAGTTTTGTGGCCTCCGAGGCCTTTAAGATTCAGGATAGATTGCCATGGATGAACTTCGTGAAGTTAAGAGGAGCCATAGCACAAACGGCTTCCGATGACCTCCCTTATTCAACGGAGTTTTATTATAATATAAGTAGGTTCGGCGGTGTTCAGATGGCTAACTTCCCCGATACCATTCCTCCTTATACCTTGAAACCACAGAGAGTAAACTCTTACGAAGCTGGTATCAATATAGGTCTTTTTGAAAATAGAATAGACCTTGACTTTACGTTCTATTATAAGTATTCATTTGATCAGATTCTTAATCTTCCTATTCCTACCAGCGCTGGAGCTAATATGTTAAAGATTAACGAAGGGTCTTTATCTAACAGGGGTTTTGAGTTTACGCTGAATACGGTTCCATATACTTCAAAAGAGTTGACATGGAAGGCCGGTTTTAGTTTCTGGGTAAATCATAACAAGATTATCAGCTTGGGCGATTATGGAGATAGTTTCTTATTGGCTGATATCTGGGGTGAGAATGGCCCGGCGATCTCATTGAAAGAGGGCGATGATTATGGAACCATCGTTGGGTATGACTATATTTATGACAAGAATGGAAATAAGGTGGTTAGTGATGATGGAACTCACTATCTCATGACCGATACACGTGTTCCTATTGGTAATGCTTCACCCGATTTTACCGGTGGATTTAACACTCAATTAACTTGGAGGGACTTTACTTTTAGCGCCTCCATAGACTCCAAAATCGGCGGAGATATCTATTGTGGTTCTTATGTAATTGGATTACAAACAGGGCAGAGCCCAGAGACCCTTCTTGAGCGTGATGGAGGTGGTTTACCTTATACTGATCCTTCGGGCGTCACAAGAAACGTAGGGGTTATTTTGGATGGGGTATATGCCGATGGAACGCCCAATAACAAAGTTGTTCATTACTATTATAAATACATGCCAAACGCCGGTGGCTGGGGTAAGATTCTATCAACGCCGGGTATTGTTGAGGATTCGTGGGTTAAACTGCGTGAAGTATCCATTAGCTATAAACTCCCATATAGCATTATCAGAAAGATTGGTTTTCTGCAAGGCTTAACTTTTACCTTGACTGGTCGCGACCTTTTCTATCTCTACTCCTCTGTGCCTGATAATATCAATCCTGAAGGTATCATGGGAACAGGAAATGCGCAAGGATTTGAGTGGGCATCCTACCCGGGTACCCGTTCTTTCTCATTTAGTTTAAGTGCTAACTTCTAATTCTTACTACTATGAACAAGAAATATAAAGAAGATAAAGTACAGATATTACCCGGAGTCTCTTCTAAATGGAAGTTTGGAACCACTATAATGTTATTTATTGTCATGTTGGCCATATTCAATGGCTCATGTACGAAAGATTTTGAAGAGATCAATACAAACCCGCAAGGATTCACAACCGCCAATGATGGTGCTCTTTTTAATAGCTTAATACAATCTTTGGTTCTTACAGGTAACGAACAATTTTACATTAATAATGATATTCTGTATAAACAGAGCCAATTAGCTGCCTTGGCAACCGATGCCTGGGGTACCTATTCAATTGGAACCTCTGAGTTGTGGAAAAACTATTATGAGAAGTTACCCATTGTTCGGGAGCTTGAAAAACGGTTTAATGGCTATCCATCGACTGCCGGTTACAATAATATGCGGGCAATGGTCAAGATTATCCTAGCTTATAAAACCTTTAAGATGACCGATCTGTTTGGTGATATCCCTTTTTCTGATGCAGGTTATGGGTTTCAAAATATTGAGAAACTTCATCCGAAATATGATTTACAAAGAGATATCTATATTAGTCAGCTGGAATCTCTTAAGGATGCTGCCGGACTTATTGATGATACCGCTAGACTAGTTGAACCCTTTAAAACTTTTGTCTCGTTTGATAAGCTCTTCAGAGGGGATCTTCTTATCTGGAAAAAGTTTGCCAACTCCCTACGTCTTCGTTATGCTATGCGAATGGCTGATAAAGAGCCTGAAATAGCTGGCGAGATTGTAAATGATATTATAACAAATAAACTGCCGGTTCTTGAGGGATATGGTCTAACTGGCCCCGTGCTTGAGAGCGCCTGTATATGGCCTGCTGCGGCTGGGTTCAAGAATACCAGCTTAAACTGGTCTTTCCGCGAACATAATGGATTGAGAATGGGATCTAACTTATGGCATCAGCTTTCAGATGGTGATGATCCTTCAGGTAATGACATTATAGACCCGAGAGCCTTTGTGTTTTTTGAAACCAACGGGGATAATCAGTGGGTTGCATTCCCGCAGGTGCCACCTGCCGGAACACCCTCAGCCGGCGGAGTCCCCTATGGTGAACATAGAGATGATATGGGTAACTTCACAATTAAAGGCTCTAATTGCAATTATAGCTTCTTCAATTATTTCCTTATTAGAGACGAAGACTTCATGCCAATCATCTTAATGACGGGCGCTGAAGTTCACTTCTTGAAAGCAGAGGCCTATATCAGAGGAATCGGAGTAGCTCAGAATCTTGATGAAGGAGATAATGAGTATATGAATGGGGTGAATGCATCTGTCTCTTGGTGGGTTGATGTAGCTAATCACTCCAGTTTACCTTTATCTGGAGCAAAATTCACCGATCTGTTGCCTTTGCCATCTAATCTTAGTGCCTCTACTGTTCTTAATCGATTTGGCTCATGGAATGCAGCTAATGATCAAGATCGGTTGAGGTTCTTGTATACCCAAATGTGGATCGATCTTTTCAGGCAGCCTTGGGAGGCCTATGCGCTCTGTAGACGTACGAATCTGCTTCCTCGTGAAGGAGACGCAATAAACCACTTTAGATTGCCCTATCCTACTACCGAGCTCGAATTTAATTCCGCTAACTGCGCCGAGGCGGTTGCCAGGCAGGGTGGAAACGATTTTAGTGTAAGAATGTGGTGGAATTCTCTATAAACCCAATGATGTATAAATTTAAAACCAGACACAGGATGATGACACAATTTTACAAACCTAAGGCTATCCTACTTCTACTCGCTCTCTTTTTGACAGTGGTAGGACGCCCCCAGTCTAATCAGTATCTCCATTTTGACAGAGTGGACGACTGGGTTAAAGTAGAAAACGGGGAGAGTTACGTTACAAACTCAACTCAAGGAGTTACTATGGCAGGCTGGTTCTTTTCTGATGATCTATCATACGGACAAGGCATGATGGGTTTCAGAGGCGGAAGTACCGAGTTCTACATGATTCAAATTGGAGATGGTAAACTGGAATGTCGTTATATCAGTTCTACCGGTTTTCATGAATATGTAGGTCCTGCAAATACCATTATCCCTCAGGTATGGCAGCATCTGGCATTAGTGTTTGATGGTACTACACTTAAACTCTATGTAAATGGTAATCTTAAGGGTCAAAAGGCCGCTTCTGGGGTTCTAACAGATGGTACAACCCCATTTGCCATTGGTAAGAGTCCTGTGGGAACCTATACCTTTTATTACGGAGGTAGAGCCGACGAGGTCTCTGTATGGAAGCGTGGTCTGACCCAGACTGAGATTCAGGATCTGATGGCAAATGAACTCAATGGTAATGAAACCGATCTTCAACTGTATTATAAGTTCAACCAGGGAGTACCGGGGGGCAATAATACGGCTATCACTAAGCTTATCTCTGAAGTGGGTTCACCAACTCGCGATGGTGATCTGATTGCATTCGCTCTAACTGGTCCTACCTCAAACTTCAATGGTACCCTCGATACCTCTTTCCAGGCGATCTCGTTCTTACCCATTCCTAATAAACTGAATAATGCTCAGCCATTTGATGTGGTTGCTTCTTCAACTTCAGGCCTCCCTGTAAGTTTTTCAGTTATATCAGGACCCGCAACAATGGCAGGAGCCACCGTCACACTTACCGGTGATACTGGTCTTGTCGTTATTGAAGCAACACAACCTGGAAACAGTCAGTATAACCCAGCAACACCAGTTAAGCAGAGCTTTATGGTATTAGATCCAGCTCTGCATGTGCCCGATATTGATATCCGTCACCCGCTGGCTGGCGATGTCTATGTTGGCTCTCTGGCATCTATTGAGTTGTCTGCCCTTGCTTCCATCACATACCCTGATCTGTTTAGTGTCTCAAATGTGAAGTTTAGGATTGACGGACAAACCTTTAACGCCCGGACTTATTGGAATGACTATTATACCGCTTGGTGGACTCCACCTGCCTATGGTGACTATGAGTTAGTGGTTGAGAGTACTAATAACTTTGGTGCTACTTCATCGAAATCAGTAATGATTCATCTATTACCAACTGCTGTTGATCAGGAGGTGATGGCTGTTAATAATGTCTGGCTGAATACCAACTCTAACACAAAAGTTGTTACCGCTGAGTTACCTTCATTCCAGAATGCTTTTGATACCATTATGGCAACTCTTACCGTCTCTTGTCCCTCAGGTGGATGTGGCGAATGGGATAGAGTAGCTTGGATTGAAGCTAAAGGTCATGATGGAAAATGGTATGAAATTATACGTTATATTACCCCTTACGGCGTTCCTTGCGGTCACAAGATCAACCTGACCGACTTTGCCTCTATTCTTCAAGGAAAGGTGGAGTTTAGGGTTAATTGCACCACACTGGATAATGGATATGAGTACGATCTAAACCTCGAATATAAGGCAGGAACTCCTCCTTATAAATACAGTTTTGTACAAACGATCTGGAATAACACCTACCAATTTGGAGATTATGCCAATCTACAACCTGTAGAAGTCGTTGATTATGCTTATCCTGAGAATGCCGTTGCTGCAAGGATGAAACTGGTTTCTACCGGTCATGGCTGGGGTGATCTAAATACAGGAAATGCTGCCGAGTTCTATAAGACTACTCATACAATCTGGGTAGATGGGGCAAAGGCATTTGATCAATTAAACTGGACTGATTGTAATCCGAATCCTGATGGTTGTCAACCCCAGTCTGGTACCTGGTATTATGATCGCGCTGGTTGGTGCCCTGGTTCAATCGCTAAATGGTTTGATTTTAATTTCTCTCCCTATGTAAACAATGGAGTGAGTCAGATTCAATATAAGTTTAATGAAGGATACGTGGATCAATGTCATCCAAATAACCCATCTTGCGTAACAGGTGTTACGTGCAGCGACTGTAATGATGGATTTAATCCTCATCTTATTGTGGCTTGTCATATGATTAGCTTTGCCAACAGCCCAATCATTGTGGTTGGTGATAAAGGACCAGGAAGTATCCATGTCGCAGCATTTAATGCTTATCCTAATCCTAGTAAAGGATTAGTCAATCTTTCCATTACAGGTAACATTGCAGTACATAATGCCAGAATGGTTGTTTATAGCGTCTCTGGTGAAATCGTTAATCAATTTGAATGGAATGGTGATGCAAAGGTGCTCGACTTCTCTAACTTACCCAGAGGATTATACTTTATCCAGATGATCACCGATGGCTATAGTGATACAAAGAAAATAGTGATTTATTAATAGTTTTATTGTGGATGTGTTTAAGGGATGAAACTCGTGTTTCATCCCTTTTTTCTTTTGGTATAAGATGAACTTTAAAGAACAATCAGCTTTTTCCTCAAATGGCTTCTGGCTACTGGCAGCTAGCCGCTGGCCACTAGCTGCTAGCTGCTAGCAGCCAGCCGCCAGCCGCCAGCAGCTAGCAGCTTTTTCTTTGAATCCTTGACTCTTGACCCCAAAATTGAGGTATAGGTCTCAGAAAAGCCTTATTGCATCAGGCCTATGAAGTACTTCACTGGAAAGACAATGGAAAGACAATGGAGAGGTACTGGAGAGGTACTTGCTATGCTCATGAAATATCATTAATGATTTAGTCTGGGATTAGCCATTTGATGGTAATGGGTAATTGGATTAGGTTAGCATTGAATTAAACTCTAATTATTCTTCATTTGTCAATATCCTGATGTTTTTGTTATGAACTTAGGTTTTTTCATTATTTTTGTAATGATCTTACCTTGCTACCTACTCAACAATTAAATATAGTCAAAATTCAGATATGTTAAAAAACGTCATATCTGGTTTTGTTTGTTTATAGTCTTGTTAGTCTGTGGGTTGAGAGATTCTCAATGTGACTGACGGGGCGAAGCTATAAACCAATTGATTATAAATTTGAGGTGCAATTGTATGGTAGACTCCTATAACCGTATATGGTAATGATTTTATTTGCAATGGGGTAGGAGTAGGCCTATAGAGAGGTGATGTGCCATGTCTCTGTGTTGTGAGTCTAGGGTCTCAATGGGGTGATAGTAGATAAGATGGACTGGAATAGAAAGCCTGAAATAAATTAAGATGGGGCAAGAGCTAGGATAAAGATTCTTTCTTGCTATCGAGATATTTGGAATTGATATATTTGGTTACTTTTTTTAAAGTTACATTTGTGAGTTGTTTTTTCTCTTTAAATAACAAATTATAGAAAGAGTTACTTACAAGTATGCTCATGATGTTTATATGAGTAATGGACGTTTTACTTATGCTTTATCAACAGTGAGAACAGCGATGTTTAATTCAAGTGGTTCTTTTGGAGGTCTATATCCTGCACAGTACCAAATTCCTTCAATATACAGATTTTGAGATTTTATTAAAATGGCTTAAAAGATGAAGATTATAGCATTAATTATTAGTATGATAATATCTACGATTGGCTTTGCCCAGAGTCAAATATCTGGCGTTTATTCTATAGATAGATTTGCCGAAAACGTAGATTGCAACATCTATTTTTTTAAAAGTGGCAGCTATTATATCGATCTTTCAGAGACTATAACGTCAGATATTGTGGAGTCTTTAGTTTTATCGTATGGTAAATTTTCATTAACAAATAATGAGGTAACGCTAATTGACAGTTTTCACAACTATAAAATGCAGTTAGTTGTAAACAATAAGACACTTATAGTAAAACAAGCATTTGGTTTTTTAAAAAACAAAAGATTTGTCTTTTATGATAGCTATACTGGTCGTGAATTGAAATTTATCAGCACTTTTAAAGATGCTCTTACGTTGCAAGAAGAACGGAAGAGCTACAAGAGATTGCGTAAAACTTTAATCCCTTTAAATTTTGGCGTATTTGAGGATGACCAAGGCTTTAAGCTCAATATCCAGAAAAACAATATGTATAAATTAGAGTTCAAAAATATTATTCTTTCTGAAGGTGAATGGCGTAGAGATAATAATGTGTTGGAATTAAAAGACTTACATTTAAAACATTCTTTTTATGTTCTGATATATTATAAAATGCTAATTAGTAAATTATTGCCTGGCGATTATAAAGGCTGTTCTCTTATAAAAAAATGACAACAAAAAAGCCGGGCAATACCACGCTTTTTTGTTTATAATACAGCAATATTTTTTTGTAAATATTCTTAAACTGCTTTCTGGAAACGAAAGTCTCAATCAGTTTGAGCAGAATGCTTTTTTCTATATCGTTCAGCTTGTTAATGAGCTGTAATTGTTCAAGGGCTTTTTTGTAGTTCATGGAAACTTCGTTTGGCAGTAAGCATTTGGTCTAGTATATATTTTTGGTTCTTTACCAAAGTAAGTGGGTAGACTAGTGATGGTTAATTCTCTTGTAAGAATTTTACTAACCTCTTGGGATCTCCTGCCATTATTACTAATGCCGATGGTTATTTAATTCAACAATTAAGTTATGATGCATAGGGTAATAGAGGAGATCCTCTGACATGGGAAAGTCTTTCTTCAATTACGACTCTGCCTGAGTCTCTAATTGATCGAGGGTTTACCTTCCATGAGCACTTATATCCTTTCACTCTGATAAATATGAATGGGAGGGTTTATGATCCTTTGGTTGGTCGATTTTTATCGCCAGATCCTTTTGTTCAAGATATAAGTAATTCGCAAAATTTCAACAGGTATTGTTATTGCCTCAATAACCCCGTAAAGTATACTGACCCAACAGGTGAGTTCTTCTGGATACCAATTGTAATTGGCGCTGTTATGGGTGGCGTTATGGGTGCTGTACAGGCTGATATGAATAGAAAACCTTGGCATGAGGGTCTAAATTGGGGAGCATTAATTGGAGGTGCTACTGGTTACTTAGCTGGATTTGCTCCTACACATTGGGTTGGTAGTACATTATACGGTGCGGGGTTAATTGCCGCCTCTGGGGGTGGCATGGCTTATGTGACCGGGGGAAATGTAAAACTAGCTATGATTACCGGTGCCATCGCTGGTAGTGCAATGGGAATTGCATATTCGGAACAGTGTGGAAATTAGACGAAGGGAAAAGGTTTTCAAAGTAATGATAATGTATTGAAAGATTTTGTTTCACAGAGCAAACAGCAAGAAGCTTTAGACTACTTTGGATTTAAAGGGAAATATGACCCAAGCACTCTTTTTAACAATGATGTTGGAGGTGGTGATGCAATTGTAAACCTCAGAACTGGTGAAATTTTTTACAACGAAGGAGCCTTTAATTCTGGTTATGATAGGTTAGTATTTGCGGCAGATCATGAACTAATTCATAGTCAAAACATTCTGTCGAGCAAATACAAAGGAGTTAAGATTGATAGTGAGGTTATCAGTAATGAAGAATGGAGTACATATTTGAGAAATTATCAGAGGTAGGGTTTATATCATAAACATGGAGTAGATATTATTGACAGAATAAACAGTTATGGATATCAAGCAGGAATTTATGAATTAGTTATTAAGCCTTCTGGGAGTTATTCAACAAAATTTATAATACAATGGTGGCATTTTATTTACAGTATACCAAGAAGATGGTAATTATTATTTTTCTTATGACAATTTTAACTTCTTTTAAATGCAGTACGTCGAAGGTAGAAGTTCAGAATTGCAAGGAAATTAAAAAGTATTTAGATATGGAATTTAGCTTTACAGAGGATTCTGTTAAGTATGGGGATTATTTGAATGTAAATGTGTTGTATAAGAATAAAACAGATACACTTTTGACATTTTATCCTAAAGCTGTTGTTTTTATAGTAAAATCACCTGTTGGATTTGAATATGAAAGTTATTCACTAAATGATACTTTAGATGTAACTTTCATTGCTGAAGTAAAGCCAAAATCTACGTATTTGTACACTTTTAAAATCTTAGTTAAAGCCCCTTTTTTTGTTAAAGGAAATAATCATTTAAGATTAGGATATGTTTGTAAAGAGCTTAAGGACAAGCTTAAAAATTACAACAAGTTGTGTGGTTTTTTAGAATCGCAAGAAGTACAACTAGTTGTCATACCATAACAAGAATAAAAATCCTTGCAATACCAGGCTTTTTTGTTTATAATACAGCAATATTTTTTTGCAGATTTTGTTAATCTGCTTTCTAGAAACGAAAGTCTCAATCAGTTTGAGCAGAATGCTTTTTTCTATATCGTTCAACTCGATAATGAGCTGTAATTGCTCAAGGGCTTCTTTGTAGTTCATGGAAACTTCGTTTGGCTGTAAGCATTTGGTCTAGTACATATTTTCTAACCTCTAATGGGATTTACTTCTTTTCCAACCTATTCTCCAGATGATTATGACAATGGAGAAACTTAAAATAGGTTCTTTACCAAAGTAAGTGGGTAGACTAGTGATGGTTAATCCTCTTGTACCGATTTTACTAATCTCTCGGGAGCTCCTGCCATTATTACTAATGCCGATGGTTATTTAATTCAGCAATTAAGTTATGATGCATAGGGTAATAGAAGAGATCCTCTGACATGGGAAAGTCTTTCTTCAAATACGACTCTGCCTGAGTCTCTAATTGATCGAGGGTTTACCTT
>CAYUII010000042.1:0-26688 GCA_964444785.1 uncultured Bacteroidales bacterium
TGGATTTCAAGTGCGTTTAAGAAATTAGCTCTGGCAATATCTGGATTGTTTTGTTCAAGAAAGAGGCCTCCGAGACTGTTGTAAACATTAGCCGCTAGTTGATCATCTTTTATTTGTAATGCTTTGTTCAGAGCCCTATTGTAACTTTCGGCTGCTTTATCAATTCTGCCTTGCTGTTTAAAGGCATCACCAATATCATCATATAAGAGGGCGAGTTGATACTTGTTGCCTAAAATGACAGCTACAGGGATTGCTTTTTGAAAGTAGTTAATCGCTTGATTATACTCTCCCAATTTAATTGAAATATTCCCTGCTTGGGCCTGTAGTCTGATTATTTGAGCTAGTAGTCGGTTATAGTTTTTTGTTTCTGTGACAGCCTTTATGGCTTTCTCGAGCATTATTGTAGCTTCATTTGTTTTTGTTAAGGCTGCTTTATGTTCTTCTAATTTCATGTAGGTATTGGCTTGGCTTTCTAAAAGGAAAGCAATATCAGAAGGACTGGCTTCAGTTTGGAAGGTGGGGAGAGCTAGGTTATAATAGAAGATAGCCGAGTCAAAATGCTCTGTCTGGTGAAAGGCATTAGCGATTTTTTGTAATATTCGTGCCTTTTGCAGCCCATCTGGGGTGTAGGCCAGTGCCATATGCCAGGTTTTAACTGCAGATACCTGGTCATTTCTGAATTGATGGATGTTAGCTAATGCATCAAAGGCCATCCACATGGCATCAGGTTCTTTTCTTTGGGAGGCAATAGCTAGGGCTTCTTTAGCCAGGGTAGTACTTTTGTTGATGTTGATGGCTAGATAGGCTTCCGATAATAGTGCCAGATGTTTAACTTTTTCTGTGTTGGATTTAGATAATGAAAGTTGGTTTGATAGGGAGTCTATGATATGCTGATCTTGACCAAACAATTTTGTGGTAAGAAGCATGAGCGTAAAAAAGAGGAGTATAAACCAATTGTTTAGTTTCATAGAACTCTATGTGATGGTCAAAGTTTATTGCTTAAGAAGCATTCTTAATAGGCGTGTCGCCTAAGTAATGTAAATTTATGAAAAGGGTTCTACTTTAAGCAATTCCTTTTACCCCAATTTTTGATAAGGTCTCGAAAAATACCTTACGAGTAAATGGTTTAGCGATAAATGCATCACAGCCATAGGATAGGAAATTACTCTCCTCATTGGATAAAGTATAGGCTGAGATAACTATTATGGGAATATTAGGATGTCTTTTTTTTATAAGTTTTGAGGCTGACAATCCATCTGTTCCCGGCATGCGGATGTCCATGATAATGCAAGCTACATCAGGATTTTCGTTGGCTAAGGCGATAGCCTGTTTTCCATTGTAAGCAGTTAGAATTTGTATCCAAGGGAAGTTTAATAGTGCCTGTAAATAAATCAGATTGTACTCTTCATCTTCTGCAATAATGATTTTAGTTTTTTTCTCAGAGGAGTGAAGGGTTGGATCGGTAGGTGAATTACTATTAAAGGGTAAAACAATGCTAAAGACACTTCCTTTTCCTTTTTCCGATTCCAGATCAATACGCCCATTTAATAAATCGGCAAGGCCTTTTGCAATAGATAGTCCTAATCCGATCCCTTCAAATTGTCTGGTCATTGACTCATCTTCTTGTCTGAAGAAATCAAAGATTCGTTTATGCGATTCAGGCGATATACCTATACCTGTATCAGAAACTACTACTGCAATTTGGTCTCCAAACTGTTTAATTCCTAGTTTAACTTCTCCCGATTTTGTGAACTTAAAGGCATTTCTAAGTAACTGTTCAATAATTCTGACAAGGACATCAGGATCGGTATAGATTACAATATTATTAATGGAGGCAAGCGTTTCTTTATCTACGGAGAAGATGATGTTATCAGGAATTGACTTGGTGCTGAAATTAGTTGAGATATCGAAGAGAAGCTCTTTTAAGTCTACTTTTTTAAAAGAAGGTTTTTGACTACCCGAGAGAATTAGCGCCCCTTCAATGATATTATTGATGGTAAAAAGGAATCTATCCGTACTCTCTTCCAAAGGTTTTATATAAGAATACACCTCTTCGGCAGATAAGTCGTCATTTTGAAGGAAACTGGTCAATCCGATAATTCCATTTAGTGGGGTTCTCAATTCGTGAGAGATCATATTGAGGAAAGTGGATTTAAGTTTATCACTTCCTTCAGCCAAATCTTTCGCCTCTTTAAGTGCAATGTTTGCTTCCGTGATAATAGCATTTTGAGAGGTCAGAAGTTGGTTTAATTGTTTTAGTTCTTCGTTTGCTTTTTCTAGTTCTTTGCTTTTTGAAGTGAGCTCAATATCGGTTTGTTTTCTCTCTTCGAGGTTAGATATCAACGATCCAATAATCTGTAAAAGTGAGAGGTCTTTATCCTTAAGTGTTTTATCTTTTGTTTCGGTAATGAAAGTCAAGAATCCATGACATTCTTGGTGAACCTGTAAAGGGATGGTATGCATTGACCCTTTTTGGAAGTATTCTACTATCGAATTAGGAACAGCTCCGGACGCTCTGTAGTTTTCTGAGAAAGTATCAGAAGTAGTCTTTCCGGCTAGATGAGCAACCACCAGTTGAGGAATTGAACTTAAGGAAATGTACTGTAGCACATTTTTAATTTGCTCTTCCATCGCTTTATCGCTCGCTACACAGTACATTAGGTTGGCACTGCGATTTTTAAAATCGTAATAGTGTATTAAACCAATGTGCGCTTTAAAACGTTGGATTATATTTGTTAGTGCTTCATTTATTAGTGAGCTTTTTAGATCAATTGGTGCATTGATAAACTTTAATGCTAGTTCGATTAGACTCTCCAAAAACTCCTCATGGTATTCTAAATCTTCCTGAAGGTGTTTTTCTTTGGTAATATCTCGTACAACACATAATACTCTTCGAGCAGACATGGCTACAAAGCGAGCTTCATACCAATCTGTTGAGTTAACTGTTTTTACGAAGTAATTCAGTTGAGAATCTTCTCCCTTAATTGCACATTCTTTAATAACCTTGGCTATGGTTTCAGCTTGATTTGGATCCATCAGACTTCTGATGTTCGTGCCAATTATTTCTTCACGTGCTACCAGAAGAAGTTGCTTCTCATTCGCATAATAATCTATAATTTCTGAGTCTTCATTGAAAACAAAAATCAGATCGGGAAGTGCATTTTGAATCGCTTTTAACTCTTCTGTCGTTTTTAAGAAAGCCGTCTCTATTCTTCTCTGACTAGTTATGTTGTTTCCGGTAATTAGTACTTGAATCTTACCAAATGGATCAGTAAGTTTTGTACAAGTCCAACTAACAGTTTGATCTGGCCGTTCATGTAACTGGCTTTCAAAAGAGTATGATTCGTAGTTGTTTTCAGATGCTAATACTCTGTTAAAGACATCCCATACTATTTCTTGTCTCTCAGCATTAACTAATTCTGTAAATGAGAGGTCATCGGTTAAAAAGACGTCATGATTAGATTCAGTTATTTCTCGGTGACCAACCCGTTTAAGTGCTTCGTTTAATAGGCTTAGTTTTCCACTCTGATCAGCAATGGCAATATAGGTAGGAATTGAATCAAGATATTTACTAAGTTTTGAATGCTCTTGTTGGAGTTTTATCTCAGCCTCTTTCTCTTTGCTGATATCTAATGTATATCCCCAAAAAAGAGTGCCATTAGCTTCTTCAAGAATTACTCTCCCGATACTCTTTAACCATCTGAAGTTTTCTCCGTAGCTTCTGATTCGGTATTCAATATTTATGCTTTTCTGGCTACCTGAAATGCACTCTTGCAAGATGGATGTATATCTATTTGCATCATCTGGGTGGAGAAATTTAAGAAATTCAAATATATCAACCTCCTTCTCAATTGGAAGTCCTAGTCTTAAATTTGCATCCCTGTTTAGTTTTATGGTTTTACTTGAAGTATTAAATGACCAAAAATTAATAATACCAAACGAGAGGTTTAACAGAACCTCATGGAAGTACTGGAAGTGTAATTTCTCTATTTCGGCATCTGGAAACTCAATGATAAATCCGTCATTAAACTCAATAGCTCTACAAAAGATCTCCTCGTTTTCTTTTTTTTGAAAATTTATTATATAGATAGTAAAAAATCTACTCTTATCAAGTTTTATCTTTTGAAAGGCTAGCTCAAACTCTTCAATTCTCAATCCTGATCTCTCCAAATAGGCTTCAAAACGTTTACTAACTCCTTTTATCAGACATGATTTAGTAACAAAAATTGCCGGATTTGGAAGGATCTCAAAAATACTATCTGCTGACAAGTTTTGCATATCATTAGATTTATTCATAAATACCCATTTAATAAAAATCAAGACTAGATGTGTATACAACAAGGTAGTACCGATACGATGAAAATCTAGGCATTAACGTTGTTTTAAAGTCTAAAGCTTTCTAAATTTCTGTTGATTGAAAAGTAGAGATAGATTTATAATTAGTAGTATTTAGTAGTGTTATTTATTAAACACAACAACCATATAAAAGTTTTAATCTAATGAATATGTTCTTTGAGAAAAGAGTAAGTCTCTGTTTGTTCGACGGGAAAAATGAGTTATTTCGCTCCTCCCAGAGAATCTAAACCTGGAAGAGCTCTGTTCTGAAAGTCGAATAGGGCTTGATTTTCCCATGTAGATCCATCAGAAGCATTAGGACCTTTAAAGGCGACCCATTCAGGTGCCCAATAACATACTCCTCTGACGCTTCCTCCAACGCTATTACATAGATCTAAAAGTCGAGCAAGGTAATTAGCTTGACCTTCAGGAGTTGCATCATAGCCGTTCATGAGTTGCGATGCTTCTCCGACTAAATTGTGAGTAGCATCGTTCCATCCAAAGGAGAAAGGGTAACTTGCTTCTGCGATGATAGTAGGCTTTTTATTTGTTGAATTGAGGCTTTTCATTGTGCTTTCAAGAAGATTTATACTCTTTCCATGCCACCAGGGGTAATAAGATAATCCCTGTATATCCCAGGTAAAGCCTTCCTTCTTTGCCAAAGCAAAGAACTGTTCAGCTCCATCATATCCTGCATAGTGAAGGATAATTTTAGCAGATGGGAGAGTGGCTCGTGTGGCTTTTGTAGCTGCTTTCATTAGTCGGGTGAAATTGGTTTGATTGGGATCAGTGAAGTTTTCAATTTTCCCGGCTGGCCACATGAAACCGGCATTGACCTCGTTTCCGGTTTGGATATAATCAGGTGCTGCTCCAGCATGAATCATGTGGGTTAATACTCTTTGGGTATAGGAGTATACAGAATCACTTAATAAATCCATACTGAGATTTTTCCAAGCATCAGGGATAGGTTGTTTTTGAGGATCGGCCCATGAGTCTGCATAGTGGAAATCGAGCCATACTTTTAACCCTTCTGCTTTGACTCTGGCGGCTAGACCGGTTACCTCGGTCAAACCGCAGTGTCCATCAGATGGGGCATACCAAAGGCGGATTCTAACGGTATTTATTCCTTTTGCTTTGATGAGTTTAATTAGATCCATCTCGGTATTATTATCATAGAACTTGATGCCGTAGGTTTCAATTTCTGGAAGAAATGAAATGTCAACTCCTCTCATCACAAAGGGTTCTTCTGGAGTAGTTGATCCACTATTGGAATCAGAATCTTTTTTTGAGCAGCCTCCAAATAGAGGAATATTAATGATAATAATGAAAATTATCAGCTTTAAAGTGTTACCAAAAGTCTTTGTCTTCATGGTTGAAAAAATGTTTAAAGTTAAAATTTAGCATCAAGGGATAAAACTGAAATATGACTTAATGAATACTAGGTGCTTACAATCTATTTGTAATGGTTCCAAGGCAGAATTTCTAACTCAGAGATCTCTTTGGTGCAAAAGGCTTGGATAAAAGCTGAGGCGAGACGATCGTTAGTTAGAAGAGGGATATTATAATCAATTGCTGCCCGACGAATGGTGTAATCATTCTGGAGTTCATTGTGAGATAGGTCTTTGGGGATGTTAATTACCATATCTACCTTTTTCGAAGCAATTAAGTCGATAGAGTTGTGATCTCCTATTTCATCGGGCCAAAGAGCCGTTTGGGCAAGGATTCCATGATTTTTGAGAAAGTTTGCTGTTCCCATAGTTGCAAAAATAGCAATTCCTTTAAGTTGTAGTAATTTACAAGCCTCTAAAAGTTCCAATTTTGCACGAGCTGGTCCTGAACTGATTAAAACACCTCTTTGTGGGATTCGATAGCCAACTGAGAGCATAGCTTTTAATAGGGCATCATCGAAATCATGTCCCATACAACCCACTTCTCCTGTCGATGCCATTTCAACACCTAAAACCGGATCTGCTTTTGAGAGTCTAGAAAAACTAAACTGAGAAGCTTTAATTCCAATGTGATCTAAGTCAAATAGAGTTTTATCTGGCTTAGAAACAGATTCACCTAACATCACTCTGGTAGCTATCTCAATGAGATTCATATTTAATACTTTTGAGACAAAAGGAAAACTTCGTGATGCCCTTAGGTTACATTCAATGACTTTGATGTCATTGTTTTTAGCCAAAAACTGAATGTTAAATGGGCCAGATATCTCTAATGCTTTAGCGATATCTTTTGAAACTCTTTTGATTCTACGTATAGTTTCGAGATAGATTTTTTGAGGAGGGAAAACTAAAGTTGCATCTCCGGAGTGTACTCCGGCAAATTCAACATGTTCTGAGATTGCATAGGCAAGTATCTCTCCTTTTTGGGCTACTGCATCAATCTCAATTTCTTTTGCTTGTTCGATGAACTGCGATATTACCACAGGATGCTCCCCTGAAACTTTGGCTGCTAAAGTAAGGTAATGGTGAAGTTCATTTTGGTTGGATACCACATTCATGGCAGCTCCTGAGAGTACATATGAGGGTCTTATTAGAACAGGAAAACCAATTTGATCAATGAAAACTTGTACCTCATTGAGGGTCGATAATTCTTTCCATAGCGGTTGATCTATTTTTAGGTCATCAAGCATCTGGGAGAATTTATGACGATCTTCAGCCATGTCGATGGATTCGGCTCCAGTCCCAAGTATTCTTATATTTTGTTCTGCCAGACGGGGTGCTAAGTTATTAGGAATTTGGCCACCAACAGATACGATTACACCGTGGGGTGATTCTTTATCGATAATATCCATGACTCTTTCAAAGCTGAGCTCATCAAAGTAGAGTCGGTTGCAGATATCATAGTCTGTGGAGACGGTTTCAGGGTTATAGTTAATCATAATTTTTCTAAACCCCATTTTCCCAGCTGTTTGTAGTGCATTAACGGCACACCAATCAAACTCAACAGATGATCCGATTCGATAGGCCCCTGATCCTAAGACAATAACCGATTTTTGATCTTTTTCAAGGGAAATATCGTTGGTGTCTCCATTATAGGTCAGATAAAGGTAGTTTGTGGCAGCTGGAAACTCAGCGGCCATGGTGTCAATCTGTTTGATTACGGGTATGATATTTAGCTCTTTTCTAGTGGCTCTAACTTTTAGACTATCTGCTGTTAGATTGGAGCCTCGACTTTTGAAAAGGCACTTAGCAATTTGAAAATCTGAGAAACCGGCTCTCTTTGCTTCTAATAGAAGATGGTTTGGAAGCTCAGAAAGGTTATTGTATAGTAAAAGCCGATGTTCCAGAAGGAAGATTCTATGTAACTTATCCAAAAACCAACGGTCAATACCCGTAAGTTCGTGGATTTGATTAATGGTCATACCTTCCATAAAGGCTTGGTAAATAACGAAGATTCGCTTATCTGTTGGATGAGTTAACTCATAAACGGCATCGCCTCCCAACCAATCATGGTTGGCTACAAACCCATGCATCTGTTGGCCAATCATCCTTAATCCTTTTTGAATGGCCTCTTCAAAAGATCGTCCAATTGCCATAATTTCTCCAACACTTTTCATCGCAGAACCAATTTCACGGCTGACTCCGGAGAATTTCTCTAAATCCCATCTAGGGATTTTGACGACCACGTAATCCAGAGCGGGTTCGAAAAAAGCTGAAGTGTTTTTAGTTACGGCGTTTGCTATATCATAAAGGCCAAATCCTAGGGCTAATTTGGCAGCAACAAATGCTAACGGATACCCGGTGGCTTTACTTGCTAAGGCAGAGGAACGAGAAAGACGAGCATTCATCTCAATAACCCTATAGTCTTCTGACTTTGGATCAAGAGCAAATTGTACATTACATTCGCCAACAATACCAATGTGTCTGGCAATCTTTATTGAGAGTAACCTTAGTCGGTGATATTCGTTGTTGCTTAATGTTTGGCTGGGGGCAACGACAATACTCTCACCAGTATGGATGCCCAAAGGATCAAAATTCTCCATGTTACATACGGTGATGCAATTATCGAATTGATCTCTCACAACTTCATATTCAACCTCTTTCCAGCCTTTTAGTGATTCTTCAACAAGGATCTGAGGGGCAAAAGTAAATGCTGTTTGGGCAAGTTTATTAAGCTCTTCAAGGTTATTACAGAAGCCACTACCTAGACCTCCAAGAGCATATGCTGAACGAATGATGATAGGAAATCCAATGGTATTTGAGGCTTTTAGAGCCTCTTCAAGCGAGGTGCAAGCGATGCTTCGAGGCGTTTTTATTTCAATCTCCTTGAGTTTGTCGGCGAATATTTCTCGGTCTTCAGTGGCCATAATGGCTTCAACCGGAGTGCCAAGGACTTGAGTTTGAAATTTTTCAAAGACTTTATTTTTCCATAAGTCAACCCCACAGTTTAAAGCCGTTTGTCCTCCAAAGGCAAGCATTATTCCATCGGGATTCTCTTTTTCAATGATTTTCTCGACAAAGTAGGGGGTAACAGGAAGGAAATAGACCTCATCAGCGATGTTTTCCGAGGTTTGAACAGTGGCAATATTAGGGTTGATTAATATTGTTTTTACTCCTTCCTCTTTAAGTGCTTTTAAGGCTTGAGATCCTGAGTAATCAAATTCACCAGCTTCACCGATTTTAAGAGCGCCTGAGCCTAAAACTAGAACCTTGTTTATATTTTTGGTGTGCATAACCTATTGTTTTTTTGTTTGGTGAATAAGATTTAAGAAATCATCGAAAAGGAACTCTGTGTCAGCAGGGCCACCTGAGGCTTCAGGATGAAATTGTACTGAGAAAAAAGGAAGAGATTCGTGTTTAAGTCCTTCGCAGCTTTGGTCGTTTAGATTGGTAAAAAGTGGATTCCAACCTTTTGGTAAGGTTTTCAAATCCACAGCAAAGCCGTGGTTTTGTGAGGTTATAAAGCATTTATTAGAGTTGAATAGTCTTACCGGTTGATTGTGGCCTCTATGACCGTATTTTAATTTATAGGTATTTGCACCAGCGGCCAGCGCCATTATTTGAGATCCTAAACAGATCCCGAAGATGGGCTTTGTGTCATTAAGAGCTTGCTTTATAGAATGGATAGTTTGATGACATTGAGTAGGATCACCGGGGCCGTTACTAAGAAAGATGGCATCATATTCTTCTTTAGAAAAGTCATAATTCCAGGGAACACGAAGAACGGTAGTGTCACGTCGCAGCAAGCATCTTAAGATATTGTGCTTTACACCTGTGTCAATGAGTAGGATTTTGTTAGAGCCATTTCCATAGGAGATAGGTTCTTTGCATGAGACCAGTTCGACGATGTTAGATTTATTAACATCAATAAAATCGGGTTTAGGATCCTCGCTAAACATTCTAGCCGGCAAAGCGCCAACCTCTCTAAGGTGACGTGTAATATCACGTGTATCGACACCAAATATTGCAGGAATTTTATGTTCTTTGAGCCATTGGCTAAGACTTTTCTTAGCATTCCAATGGCTATAGTCAAACGAGTACTGGCTAACTACCAGTCCGGAGATATGTATTTGATCAGATTCATAATATGCACTAAGATGGTCGATGATTTTATCTTCCGGGACTCCGTAATTACCGACAAGGGGAAAGGTTATGACCAGTATTTGACCTTTGTAGGAGGGGTCAGTCAAGCTTTCCGGATAGCCATTCATAGCTGTGTTGAAGACAGCCTCTCCGGTGGCAGAGCCATTGTGCCCGAAGGAAAAACCTTGCCATTTTGAACCATCGGATAGTTCAAGGGTCATCTTTTGAAAAGAATTCATTGTTTACTTGAGTTATAACACAAGAGGGGTATGGGCAAAAAAAAAGAACAACCGAGGTTGTTCTTTAAGCTTCTTTTGCGAAAATTATCTTGAGTCCGGTTATTCATCGTAAATATTTACGTTGCAAGTGCAACACCGGAGTGCAAAGGTAATAAAAATGGAATGGAAAGTGCAAGAAAATGGTTTAAAAGCTGGATAATGCCTACCTTTAAATTTCATCTGGTCTGTTTCCATTGCCTGTTTTCTTTATAGCTGGCCAGAGATCTTCGAGCCAGATGACCCTATCTGCATAACTTTGAAGATCGGCAGAAAGGGAGTTTTCAAACCCTGTTACCCACACTTCTTTTCTAAGTTCTGATTGGAGGAAGTCAATGGCTTCCTGAAAGTCACCGTCACCTGCACTTAGAATGATCCTGTCGCATAGGTTCTTATAAGCGAGTTTAATCATAAGGGTTGCAAGGCCAACATCTACTCCTTTTTGCAATTGTTTGTCATATTCAGCACCACAGCCTGTACATCTTAAATGAACTTCTTTTAATTCATATAGAATAACACGCATTTTAGGCCCTTTAGGGGGAGCACTCTTAAGCCAGGTGATAAATGCATCTTGTTGGTCTGTTCTAAGGTTATAGGTTGAATTGAGATAATAGGTATCAAGGAAGGGTTCTCCATTTAGTTGTTCTAGCTCTCTTTTAAGAGATAGGTAATCGAATTTTCCGGGGGCTGCCTTGATGAGATAACCAGCATCTATAATCCAAATGGTTCTGTTGGGTTGGGGTATGTTTGTCATAATAAGATTTTAGACCCTTGGTCTTCATAATTGTAAATGCAAATATCATTAAATTATGATGTAAACCAACGTGATGAGTAAAAAAAAGAGAAAAAGCTGCTACTTGAAGGAAAAACGATAGAAAGCAAGTAGCTCTTCGCTACCCCTCCGTTCCTTCTTCGCTTCTTCTTCGTTTAATTCGGTTAGTTTAAAAATTTTTGAAAGGATAACTATCTTGAATTTGTGTTCTACTTCTTCTTTTTTTTTCGGTTAAGAAGGGGCAAAAAGCGAAGGGGAAGCGCAGAGGTCATGGAGAGGTGGTGTATAATACTCAAGATTTAGGAAGTTGAATGTTGAAAAAAAGCAGAAGAAGGTATCTGATTGTTAATGGGTAGTATGGGTTAAAAGTATTACAGAAAGAAAAAAGTAAGATAAACCACTTACAGGCAATCATAGTATAGTATATTTATAGGAAAATATGGTAGATATAAATACGGTGTGTTAAAAGAACAGGCAATAGGCACAGGTAAGTTAACAGTGAAAAAATATTTATTAACCGCAAACGTTTGCGCAAACGTTTGCATAAAAAAAATGCGGAAAATATTAGAAATCAGTGAGAAAATAATGTTAAGAGTTCAAATTTTCAATTAGATTTGGAAAAGAAATCAGTAAATGATTTTAAAGCAACAACGATAATGATTATGCACTTTACCCGCCTGGCGGGATGTCTTACAAGAGAAACGATGTTTAAACCAAATTCATCTGATTGTCAAACCTCAATTAAATCAGTTATGCTGAAACAATCCACTATGTTTAAGGGGCTGTTTCTTTTGGTTGGTTTTTTGTTTGCGCTACAACTAAATGCGCAAGATGTAAAAATCAGCGGTAAAGTAACAGATGCTAAGGACAGCAAAACGCTTCCCGGTGTTTCCATTGCTATAAAAGGAACAGCAATGGGTACTACTTCCGACATTGACGGCAAATACAGCTTGTCAGTAAAGAAAGGTACAACGGTTGTCTTTTCATTCATTGGTTATACTGCACAAGAAATTGTAGTAGGAAACCAAACAGTTATTAATGTAGCTTTGGCTCCATCAGTAACTTCACTTGACGAGTTTGTTGTAATCGGTTACGGTCAGGTTAAAAAATCTGACGCTACCGGTTCAGTTAGTGTCGTCAATTCAAAAGATTTTAACAAAGGAGCTATTGTCAGTGCCCAACAGTTAATTCAAGGTAAAACTGCTGGTGTGACCATCACCTCGGGTAGTGGTGCTCCTGATGCCAAGCCTCTGATTCGTATCCGTGGTATCTCTTCTTTGTCAGCAAGTCAGGAAGTCCTGTTTATTGTTGACGGAGTAGCTCTTGATAATGCTACTGGCGTTTCAGGATTGTCAAACCCAATGTCATTTATCAATCCTAATGACATCGAATCTGTTTCTATCCTTAAGGATGCATCTGCACTCGCTATCTATGGATCTCGTGCATCAAATGGTGTTATTCTTATAACCACAAAACGTGCCAAAGGTGATGAGTTATCAAGACAAATGCGTGTTTCTTATAACGGATCACTTTCATTAGGTACTATATCTAAAAAGTTGGATGTTTTAAATGGAGATCAATACAGAGAGTTGGTTAACCAATGTGTTGAAGATGGTTTATCTGGTTTCTCAGCTGAGACACTGTCAAAGCTAGGTGCTGAAAACACCAACTGGCAGGATGAGATTTACAGAACAGCAATCAGTCATGATCACAATGTTTCTATGACGGGTAAAGTTGCTTTCCTTCCCTATCGCGCTTCTGTTGGGTACACCAACAATCAAGGTATCTTGAAGAACACGGATATGAAGAGAACAACCGCTTCGTTGAATTTGAATCCAACCTTCTTTGATAATCATCTTACCGTTGACGTTAGTGGTAAATTCCAATGGGCTAAACAGAACTTTGGTAATGAAGGTGCTGTAGGTGCCGCTGTTGCCTATGATCCTACCAAACCCGTTATGAATGGTAACACCAGATGGGGTGGATATACAACATGGATGGCTGCTGGTAGTGATATCAATGGAACGCCTAACACCATCGGTGTTAGCAATCCTGTTGCTATGATTGAACAAACAGATAATACCTCTGATGTTAAGAGAATTATCGCCAATGCAAAATTGGACTATAAATTCCATTTTCTACCTGAATTAAAAGCTACTTTAAATGTTGCTTATGACCGTTCTTCTTCTGATGGTCACAACATCGTAGACACTCTTGCTGCTTGGGTTTATCGTAATGGTAATGGACAATATTCATATTACGAGCAGACTAAAGAAAATAAACTTCTGGATTTCTACCTTAATTATACGAAAGATCTGAAAGATATCAATAGTAAAATTGATGTAACTGGTGGTTATTCATGGCAACATTTCTATGAAGATTATACAAATTATGACACTACCTATGATGGTTCTGGTGTTGGTAAGACTTCAGGTAAGCGTGAAAACTATCTGGTGTCTTTCTTCGGTCGTTTGAATTATACCTTCATGGATAGATACCTCTTCACCGCAACTGTACGTAATGATGGAACCTCAAAATTCTCAGAAGATAACCGTTGGGGCTTATTCCCTTCATTTGCTTTGGCATGGAAAATTAACGAAGAGAGTTTCTTACAGGGAATTGAAGAGATCAATGAATTGAAACTTCGTGTTGGCTATGGTGAAACCGGACAACAAAACGTGGTTAGCGATTGGTATCCTTATATGCCTCTATACGTTTATGGATATAATACTGCTGCTTACCAATTTGGTAATGAGTGGTTGCAAACCTATAGACCTTCTGCATACAATAAAGATTTGAAATGGGAGACCACAAAGACTTTAAACCTCGGTTTAGACTTTACTTTGTTTAACGATCGCATTAATGGATCATTTGAAATCTATAAGAAAAAGACTGTAGATTTGATTAATTATGTTAATGTGGCCGCCGGAACTAACCTTTCTAATTTCATTTATGCTAATGTTGGTGAAATGGAGAACAATGGGGTTGAGTTTACTCTTAACACAAGACCAGTTGTAACTAAAGACTTGGCCTGGAATCTAGGTGTTAACTTAGGATATAATAAGAGTGAGATTACCAAGCTGTTGTTATCAGATGTTGATGGTTATGTTGGAATCATGACAGGTGGCATTAGTGGTGGAGTTGGTAATACCATCCAGAATCACAATGTAGGTTATTCACCTTATGCTTTCTTCGTATATCAACAGGTATATGACGCTGATGGAAACCCCATCGAAGGTCTTTATGTAGATCGTTCAGGTAATGGAGGCTCTGTATCTTCAAGTCTTGATAATAAATATCATTACAAGAAACCGGATCCAGACGTAACCATTGGTATTAACTCATCACTACGTTACAAACAGTGGGATGCTTCTTTCTCAGGTCGTCTCTATTTAGGTAACTACGTTTACAATAATGTTAATTCTGATCGTGCTCTTTATAGTAGCATCTATAATCAGAGTGGTTTCCTAAATAATGTTCCTACTTCTATTTATGATACAAAATTCTTCAGTACTCAGTATTTTTCTGATTATTATGTAGAAAATGCCTCCTTCTTCCGCATGGATAATATCTCAGTAGGATACAATTTTGAGAAACTATTTGGCTCAAAGTTAGATGGCCGTGTTAGTTTCACTTGTCAAAATGCTTTCGTAATTACTAATTACTCAGGCCTTGATCCCGAGGTAGCTGGTGGTATTGATAACAATATCTATCCAAAAGCTCGCACTTTTGTTCTTGGTTTGAACCTTAACCTGTAAACTGTGATAAGTATGAATAGATTATATAAATTCACACTGGCTGTTATCTTTCTATTGGGAGTTTCAGCCTCTTGTACCAAAGATTTGGATGTTGAGCCAATAGATCCAAATTCTAAGACAGCAAATACCGTTTTTGTTTCTGATGCTGATTACAAAGCTGCATTGGCTAAGTTGTATGCTTCATTTATTGTAACAGGTCAGCAGGGGCCTGCCGGCATTCCTGATATCTCCGGTATTGATGAAGGTTTTAGCTCATACCTTCGCGTATACTTTAATGCCCAGGAGTTATCTACTGATGAGGCTGTTATGGCTTGGAATGATAATACCATCAAGGATTATCACTGGATGACATGGACTCCAACCGATGTTTTTAATGCTGCTCTTTACAGCAGAGTATTCTATACCATTAGTGTATCTAATGAGTTTATCAGACAGACTCAAGGTAAATCGGAGTATGCTACCTATGAAGCAGAAGCTCGCTTCATCAGAGCATTGGCCTATTACCATGCCATGGATCTCTTTGGTAATGTTCCTTTTGTTACAGAGAAGGATGCTCCGGGTGCTTTCTTCCCAGAACAAATTGATCGTGCTTCACTGTTTAATTATGTTGAAAGTGAACTTCTGGCAATTCAGGATAAACTAGGTGCTCCTCGTTTTGAGTATGGTCGCGCTGATCAAGGTGCTTGCTGGGCTCTCCTAGCTAAATTATACTTGAATGCTGAGGTTTATACTGGAACCCCTCGTTATGACGATGCTATTACCTATTCAAAGAAGGTTATAAGTGCTGGTTATTCATTAGCTCCTGAGTATAAGAACAATTTCTGTGCTGATAATAACACAAGCCCTGAAATCATCTTCTCTATCAATTCTGATGGAAATTATACTCAAACCTATGGTGGAACAACATTTATTGTTCATGCTGCTGTTGGTGGAGATATGAACCCTGCGGACTTTGGTATTGGTGGTGGCTGGGGTGGTATCCGTACAACCAAGGCTCTTGTTTACAAGTTTGACCCAGAAGCCGTAAAGGCAGCTCAAGCTCCTAAGACTTCTATTCCTTTCAGAATGAGAACTTATCCAGTAATCTACGTCCCTGGATCGCATCAAAATTGGACTCCTGCTACAGCTCCTCAACTAGCCTCTGTAAATAGCGATGGTAACTATGAAGGTTATATCAATTTCGTAGATGATTTGACTCAATTTAAGTTTACAGAAGGTCCTACTTGGGAAGTTAACTGGGGCGACACCGGTGCTGATGGTACTCTTGAAGCCGGTGGTGATAACATTGCAGCAGCAGGCGCTGGTTATTATAAGATTAACGTTGATTTGAATGCTAAAACTTATAGCTACACTAAGACTGATTGGGGTATTATAGGTAGTGCCACAGCTGGTGGCTGGGATTCGGATCAAAATATGACCTATAATGCAGCCACTGATACATGGACTGCGACTGTTAATCTTTCTGCTGGTGAGATTAAGTTCCGCGCTAATGATGGTTGGGATATTAATTTAGGTGATAATGGTGCTGATGGAACCCTTGAACCAGGTGGAGCAAATATCGTAATTGCTGATGCAGGTGAGTATAACATCACTTTAAAACTAGGTACACCTGATTATGCATATACCGTTGTTAGGGCAGCTTACGACCATCGTGCTATGTTCTGGAGTGCCGGACAAACCTTAGAAATTGAGGATATTGGTAATTTCAGAGATGGTTATGCCGTCACCAAGTGGAAAAACATTAATGCTGATGGTTCAGCTGCAATCCATCCCCACAATGACTTCGTTTGCACAGACTTCCCTCTCTTACGTTTAGCAGATATCTATTTGACCTATGCTGAGGCAGTTTACCGTAATGGAGTAGGTGGTGATCTTAATACAGCAGCTGGTTATATCAATGAACTTCGTAATCGTGCATACGAACTTAATGGTGCTGGAAATATTAGCGCATCAGATATCAACGAGGACTTCCTACTAGATGAAAGAGCTCGTGAACTTTATTGGGAAGGTCACCGCAGAACTGACCTTATCCGCTTTGGTAAATTCACCACAAGCGATTATCTATGGCCTTGGAAAGGTAAAGTGAAAGAGGGTACATCTGTTGATTCACACAGGAATTTATATCCAATTCCTGCTACTGATCTTGGTGTTAATCCTAAGTTAAAACAAAATCCGGGATACTAATTGATAAAGATCTATCCTATGAAAAGAGTATTATTTTCAATTATAACATTACTTGGCGTCTTTGCCCTGGCCTCTTGCGACAAAGATGAGACTCAAGCAATTTACAAAGAGGGAACACCCACCTTCACAGCAGCTAATAATCCTGCCGAGATCGTTATTGACAAGACGGATCCCACAAAGGAAGTAACATTCAATTGGACTGCTGCTGATTATGGTTATCAGTCTTCTGTAAGCTATTATATCCAATTTGATGTGGCTGGTAACGGGTTTAAAAATGCCTCTACTTTAGCCGTCCTTGATAATGCAACAAGTTATAGCATCTCTTATGCTGATTTGAATGCCAAATTCATTGGAATCAACCCGGCCCCAGCCAATCCACAAAAGGTTAACTATGTTTTCCGTGTTGGTTCAAAGGTCAGCGACGCAACGGGAATGCAGTATTCAGACAGCCTAGCTATTGCTATTCTTCCTTTCTACGTGAAAATTATTTATCCTTTGTTATTCGTTCCTGGCGGTTCTCAAACACCTAATGCTTGGACACCTGGCGATTCAGCTACTGCAATTGGTTCTGTTAAATTCAATACCAATTACGAAGGATATATCTATTTCAAAGATGACAATGCTCAGTTTAAATATACTGTAAGTACAAACTGGGACAATAACTATGGGGATACAGGTGCAGATGGTACGCTAGACGCAGGTGGTGATAATATTTTAACCAATGGTCTTGCTGGTTTATACAAACTTAATGTCGACCTTGCTGCATTAACTCATAAGTTCATGAGAACGGATTGGGGTATCATTGGTGATGCTACATCCACTGGTTGGGATAGCGACCAAAATCTTACCTATAATCCAGACACAAAGCTCTTAACTATTACTCTTGATCTTACCGTAGGTGGCATTAAATTCCGTGCCAATGATGGCTGGGATCTGAACTATGGTGATACTGGAGCAGATGGAATTTTGGACGAAGGTGGTGATAATATTTCTGTTGGAGAAGCAGGAAATTATACAGTTACTCTTGACCTTAGCACTCCGGTTTATAAATACACTCTGAAGAAAAACTAAGGTTTATCCGTCGTTTCGTTGTTGGGGCTATCCTATCTAGGGTAGCCCCTTTTTACTAATTATATTTTTGGTTAACATCAATACTTGCTGTCATGAAAAGAATCTTTTATAGCTTCATTAGTCTGGCTCTTTTAATCTTCTTTTACAGCTGCGCCGGATCCTCGAACACAAAAGCTAAATTAACAGACCCTCCTAAATGGTCTTCTGAAGTGGTATGGTATCAAATTTTTGTTGAGAGATTCTCAAACGGAGATGCTACCAATGACCCCACTCCTTCAACTATTTCTGTCTCTACATCCTCATTTCCTGTCCCATCAGATTGGAAAATAACTCCGTGGACCGATGATTGGTATGAACAGGAGGCTTGGGCTAAGAATAGTGGTAAAGAATTCAGGGAAGCTCTACAACATCGTAGATATGGTGGTGACCTTCAGGGTGTCTTGAATAAACTTGACTATTTGAAGGATCTTGGTATTACTGCTATCTATTTTAACCCTTTAAATGATGCACCCTCATTGCATAAATATGATGCTAGAAACTATCACCATATTGATGTGAACTTTGGCCCCGATCCTCAGGGAGATATTGAGTTGATGAAATCCGAAAATCCATCTGATCCTAAGACTTGGAAATGGACATCAGCCGATAAGCTTTTTCTTAAAGTAGTTGAAGAAGCCCATAAAAGGGGTATGAAAGTGGTCTTGGATTATTCTTGGAACCATACCGGAGTTCAGTTTTGGGCGATGCAAGATATTATGAAGAATCAAGAGAAATCTCCTTATAAAGATTGGTATGAAATTACCTCTTTTGACAATCCTGCGACACCTGAGAATGAGTTTCAATACAAAGGCTGGTTAAATGTTCAGAGCCTCCCTGAACTGAGAAAAGTTGATCTTAAACAAGAACGGGTGAACGGGATGCCTTATGAAGGGAATATGGCCGATGGACCCAAACAACATATTTTTGATGTGAGTAGAAGGTGGCTAGCACCAGATGGTGACACAGCTAAAGGTATAGATGGTTATAGATTAGATGTTGCTGATCAGATACCCATGGGCTTTTGGAGAGATTATCGGATGTTCGTTAAATCTATAAAGCCTGATGCTTATTTGGTTGGCGAGATTTGGTGGGAGAAGTGGCCAAATCGTTTAATGAATCCCGTGCCATATAACAGTGGCGATGTTTTTGATGCCGTTATGTTTTACCAGATTTACCGTCCTGCTCGTGACTTTTTCACTGGTGTAACTCCAGGGGTTACCGCTAAAGAGCTGGTGGATTCTTTAAATTTCCAATGGAATCGGTTATCTGTGCCATACAGATATAGTCAGATGCTCGTTAATGCGACACACGATTCTCCGCGATTATTGACCTGTTTTGCAAATCCCGGCAAGTATAAATTTCATGCCAATCCGGCTGAAGATCCAAATTATATTACCGGTAATCCCTCTGAAGAGACCTATAAAAGAGTTAGACTTTACTTGATCCATCAATTTACCATTCCAGGTTCGCCCTCTATATGGAATGGGGATGAGTTGGGGATGACAGGAGCCGATGACCCTGATTGCCGTAAACCAATTTGGTGGCCTGAGTTCACGTTTAAAGATGAGAATAGAAGAAATATTCAAGTAGGGGAGAAGGAGTATGAGAAGGTAGGAGCTAATTTAGATCATCTGGGCTATTATAAGGCTATTATTAGACTTCGGAAGAGTAATAAGGTGTTGATGGATGGTGGTATTGATTTTGTGGCCGCTGATGGGAAATTATTAGCTTATGAGAGAAAAAACAGTAGTGATAAGCTTTTGATAATTTTAAATGCAGATACCTCTGAAGTTAAATACACTCTGAAGAGTGGAACTTATGTTGATCTTCTTACAGGAAAAGAAATCTCAGGAGGAGCCGTTCAGATTCCCGGGTTGACGGGTTATGTTTTAAGACTAAAGTAATATAATTAAGATCTAAATAATTCGGGACGGGATGACTCGTCTATTTGTATCAAAAAAGGGCTATTGATCATCAATAGCCCTTTTTTTTAGCTTAGATTTAATTGATCTTGGTAGTCTTTATGGTTTTCTTGGCTTCATCAAGGCAAAACTGAATATCGGAGTTAACCGTGGCAAACGATAATATCTTGTCGTTCTTTAATTCATTTTCGATGTTTGAAGAATATCCGGTTAAAAAGACCCTTGTTCCTTCCGATGAGAAGCTTTTAACAATATCACCAAGTCGATATGCAGCAGTAGCATCTATAAGGGTAACATTTCTAAAGTTTAGGATAATAGCTTTGGGTTTAGAATAAGTCTGACGAAGGATATCTTGGAAAGATTGAGTGGCTCCAAAGAAGAGAGCACCTGTAATTTCATAAAGCATGATACCTTTGGGAAGATCGATGACAGGAAGTTCTTCATCTCTATCGGTTTCAAGAGCCTGTTTAACATTGGTAATGTCGCTCATTCGTTTAATAAATAAGAAGGCAGAGAGAACCATTCCTATCTCAATAGCAATGATTAGATCAAAGATCACGGTAAGGAAGAATACTGTAATAAGAACTAATCGATCGTAGAAATTTCCTTTAAAAACACTCTTAAAATTATGCCATTCCCCCATGTTATAGGCTACAACAACTAAGACCCCTGCAAGACAGGATAAGGGAATGAGTTTGGCATAGGGAGCTGCAATTAACATGATCAAAAGAAGAGTGATGGCATGGGTAATACCTGCAACTGGGGTTCTTCCTCCGTTTTTTATGTTTGTAGCCGTTCTGGCTATTGCTCCTGTGGCTGGAATACCGCCTACCATAGCCGATCCAATGTTAGCAAGGCCTTGTGCTACTAATTCAATATTACTTCTATGTTTGGATCCAATCATACCATCAGCCACCACTGCTGAGAGTAAACTTTCAATACCACCTAAAAGAGCAATCGCAAAGGCGGGTTGAATAAGCCCCATGATTTGACTGAATGTAAGGGTGAAAAAATGAGGTTTGGGTATTTCATTAGGAATAGCCCCAAATTTCGTTTCTATGGTTTCTACAGGAAGTTGTAAAACCTGAACCGCTACAGTTGCTAATACAATTGCAATTAAGGAGCCTGGAACTTTGGTCGTAATCCTGGGAAAGAAGAATGACAAAAGAATAGTGATGATACCGATTCCAATGGCATAAGGGTTAATAGAGGTGAGACTATTGAAGTAAACATACCATTTTTCGAGGAATGGTGAGGGAACCTTTGCTATTCCTAGCCCTAGCAAATCATTAATTTGAGAGGAGAAGATAATAATAGCTATCCCACTAGTAAAACCCACGATAAGAGGGTGAGGAATATACTTGAGAAGGGTTCCAAATTTGAGTAATCCCATCGCAAGAATTAAGAAGCCAGCTATAAAAGTGGCAATGGTTAGGCCTTCTACCCCATAGTTTTGGGTGATGCCATAAACAATAACGATAAATGCACCTGTTGGTCCACCTATCTGAACTCTAGATCCTCCTAAGATAGAGATAATAAAACCTGCTACAATAGCAGTAATTAGCCCTTTTTCGGGAGAGACGCCACTGGCAATTGCGAAAGCAATAGCTAGTGGCAGTGCAACAATTCCAACGATGATTCCGGCAACGATGTCTTTTCTAATCTGGGCAGCCGGTATGCCATCCTTTAATAAGCTAAAGAGCTTAGGCGTAAATTCTTTACTGATAATCATAACCTTTTTCTTTTAACAAAGACCTTCTAAAAAAATGATTTTGTTGTGATAGAAGGGCAGGAGAGCTTTGGTTGTTATTCAGGTTGCCTGCTCGAGAAAAACAGGCAAAGATACGGTTTATTAAGAAGATGGGCTGCTGTGTTTCCAATCTAACGGTTCTCACGATCTTCAACGAACTTTTACCTTTTCATCTTATTGAATGCTCACTTTTTTTACTTCAGTCATTGTTTCTTCCTCTTGATTATATACCCAATGAAAGGATTGGGTATGGGTGAATTTTAAGCTTTAAAGGCGAAATTACTGGCAAGACATCTGGGGTAGAAAAAATCAAATGTTAAAATTTCTAAAAAAGATTGCAAACCACTTGATTTTTGGATTCAGATAGTATACTTTTGCGTTAGTGTTTTGATTACACTATTCAATAATGCGAGTAGACTCTTTATTTGGTGCGGTTGACAATTTAGTTTCATTTTGATTAAAAGAGTTGCATGATGAATAGAAGTGTATAGAACACACAATTCAAACAGGGTTGTGGTACCTGGTTGGTTCGTTGCCTCCTGATCTGATCCGAATCTACAGAAGATCTGTTAAAGTCGGATCAGGCAGGTTGGTTACGGGAATGAATTTAGAGTGCATGCTGTTGAGAAGGTTTGCCTAGATTCTTTAATAACAGGGTGATAAAACCATAGATTAACTAATGTGTTTTGTGCCCCTGTTTTTTTGTTGAGAATTATATTCTATAAAGAAGATCTATATAAGGGAAGGTGATGAGCATGGGTGAAAGTAACCAAAACTATTTAGGTGTTTGTTAGTGAGACTAGTGTTTTTATGAAAGAAGGAGGGATGCCTCCTTCTTTTGTTTGTTATAGAACTGTTTAAATGTTATTTCAATATTTGTTGAATCTTTCGAATTCTGGCATTTTTTGATTTTGAAATTCGAGACAAGGCATAAATTAAAAACGGGCCTAAGTTTGATTTACATCACTTAGACCCGTTTCGATTTGTTGTCCGACCAGGACTCGAACCTGGAACGAGAGAACCAAAACCTCCTGTGTTGCCATTACACCATCGGACAGACACCATAATTTGAGGTTGCAAAGGTAGATAAAGTTTGTGATTCTGCAAGGGGTTCTGGATATTTTTTTGAAAATTGATGGAGTTTTTTTTGTAGTCAGGGTATAAGATATTAGAAATGAGTTTGGTTTATCGATGATGATTATTTGGGATTAAGAACATGAGACCAGCGATTGCAAAGATGGGACTTCCGTTTATAAAGAAATGAATCTATAAATTTTTTTCTGTAACAGATATTTTAGTTGTATAAGATCATAGGGTATATGGATTTGGTTAGATAATAATTATTTTCTGTAAGGAGAGTTCGTAATCTTGATTAGGAAATGCAGTTAAAAATGCATGAGGGTTAGGTAATTGGATATAAAATCAAAGAGAAAACAGATATCAATTGATTTTTAAAAGAGGATCTGGTAACACTTTTTAACAATCAAGAGATAGCTAAGCCAGTGGTTTTTCATAACTTCGCAGATAATCCTGTATAGCATAAAGCTATACGCATACATTAAGTTATTTTCAGGCTTCAAAACCTTAGATCAACCTGATGAACAAGTACCAAAGATTAAACAATTTAATTGGCTGGGTAACATTTGCTCTTGCCACTCTAGTGTATTTTATGACATTAGAGCCCACTGCTAGTTGGTGGGATTGTGGAGAATATATCTCTACAGCATTTAAACTTCAGGTAGGGCACCCTCCCGGAGCTCCATTATTTCAGATAATTGGACGATTCTTTACGGAATTTGTTGGATCTGACGTCTCCAAAGTGGCAATGATGATTAATGCGATGTCTGCTATATCAAGCGGATTAACCATTATGTTTTTGTTTTGGAGCATAACGATGTTGGCAAAAAAGGTCGTAGCGCCTGATGGTAATTATAGCCAGGCCAGTATTATTACGATCTTGGGGAGTGGATTTGTGGGAGCTATGGCTTATGCTTTTACTGATTCTTTCTGGTTCTCAGCTGTTGAAGGAGAAGTATACGCAATGTCTTCATTCTTTACCGCATTAGTCTTTTGGGCAATCTTAAGATGGGAAGTAGAAGCAGATAAACCACATTCTCTTAGATGGTTGGTGCTTATTGCCTATCTAATGGGGTTATCCATTGGAGTTCACTTGTTGAACTTATTGGCTATTCCAGCCATCGTTTATGTCTATTATTACAAGAAGTTTACATACACTCCGAAAGGTTTTGTTTTGACAGGTATCTTCTCTATCCTAATTCTTGCAGTAATTATGTATGGGATTATTCCTGATATTGTGAATCTGTTTGGTAGGGTAGAGTTATTCTTTGTCAACTCTTTAGGCCTTCCATTCAATAGCGGCACAATTTTCTTTACTGTATCTATCATCTTGATGATTGTGTCAGGTCTATTGTTCACTCAAAAAGGAGATAAGTATAAGACTTTCTTCTATGTCGCAGGAGCTGTTTTTCTTGTTGCGATTTTATTAGGGGCCGATTCTGTTGGAAGCTTTGTGATAAGACTTGCCATGGCTGCTGGTTTAGTGGCTTGCGTGAAGTTTACCTATAATAAGCGGTATATTCTAAATGCAATCATCTTAGGCTTCACTTTCATTTTAATTGGGTACTCTTCCTTCCTGTTACTAATTATCAGGGCGAATGCCAATACTCCGATAAATGAGAATGCACCAACAGATGCAATTGGCTTGCTTAGTTATTTAAATCGTGAACAGTACGGAACATGGCCTCTTTTCAAGGGGCAGTATTATAATGCTCCTGTAATTGATTATGCTGATGGAACTCCTGTTTACCAAAAGAGTAAAGCAGATGGTAAGTATGTTATTGTAGATGATCGTAAACAGACGGAAGCTATTTATGACCCACGTTTTACCACCTTCTTCCCACGTATGTGGAGTAATCAGAAGCCAAGTCACATAAGGGCTTATCAATCTTGGGGTGAAATTAAGGGGGTTCCTATTCAAGTAACCACACCCGACGGAAAGTCTGAGACTAGAATTCGACCTACTTTTGGAGAAAACCTCCGTTTCTTTTTCTCTTATCAAGTTGGTAACATGTACCTTCGTTATTTCATGTGGAATTTTGTCGGTAGACAAAATGATATTCAAAATATGGGAGGTATTGAAGATGGAAACTGGTTAAGTGGAATTAAGTTTATAGATGACAGTCGTTTGGGTAATCAGGATAAGCTTCCTGAACATCGTGAGAATCCGGCTCGGAATAAATTCTATTTTCTTCCATTACTACTTGGTCTCATTGGGTTGTATTACCATGTAGTTAAATCAGGTCGTGATAGTTTTGTTGTGTTCTTGTTGTTCATCATGACAGGGTTGGCCATTATTGTTTACTTGAATCAGACTCCATATCAACCAAGAGAGCGTGATTATGCTTATGCTGGTTCGTTCTATGCTTTTGCGATATGGATTGGATTTGGAGTGGCAGCTATTGCCTCCTTCATTAAGAGGTATATGAATCCAACGGTGGCGGGAGTTCTGGCTTTTGTGGTTAGCCTGTCCGTTCCCTCAATTCTTTTGAGCGAAGGATACGATGATCATAATCGAGCTGGAAAGACAGCAGCGCGTGATTTTGCCTTTAATTATTTGAATTCTTGTGCGAAAGATGCTGTGTTGTTCACCAATGGTGATAATGATACTTTCCCTCTATGGTATGCTCAAGAGGTAGAAAATCATCGTACAGATATACGTGTCGTAAATTATATGCTTGCAGGTGGTGAATGGTATATTCACCAGATGATGCGTAAAGTATATGATTCGGATCCACTCCCATTAACTTTATCGTATGAGGATTATGATAAAGGCCATAACGACGTTGTTATCGTCTCTGATTACAACGGCAATGGCCCATTAGTTAATCTGAAAGATTTGGTTAAATTTTTGAGAACTCCTGAGGCTCGACGTGATGTAGGTGGATCGATGTTTCCAGTAGTACCTACCCGTAAAGTCAGGATAATGGTAGATACTAATGCACTTAAGGCAAGTGGAATGGTTCCAAAGGAGATGTATGGTAGATTATTACCCTATATTGACTTAAAGATTAAAAGGGACTATATCTATAAAAATGATCTTATGTTCATGGATCTCTTGGCAACTAATGATTGGAAGCGTCCGATTTATTTAGCCACTCCAAGCTCAATGAATGCATTATTTGAGAACTTTGATCAATATACTCATTTGGAAGGAATTGTATACAAGTTCTTACCGGTTAAGGCTACTAATTATATTAGTAGTTTAGGTGGTGTCTCGGTTGATAACAGCTTTAGGATACTTATGAATGAATGTCCTGCTTGGGGTAATTTAGAGAAACCTGAAGTGGTAGTCGACAGAGAAAGCAATAGAAATTCGGTAATACCAAAACAGAGCTTCATGCGTCTTGCCCAAGGTCTTATCTCAATGGGTCGTAAAGCAGATGCGGTTAAGACACTGGATCGTTGTTTTGAACTCTTCCCCAATAAAAAAATTCCGTATGATAAATACGTTATTCCCATGGCTGAGCAATACTACCAAGCAGGAGCACCTGATAAGGGAAATAAACTCAGTATGGAGTTGTTGAAAATCTTTACCGACGATATTAAGTATTTTCTCAGTATGGAGCCTCAGTTTACTGAACAGTATACTGATCAGTTACAAGAAAATGTGATGCTACTTGAAACATTAAGCCAGCTTGGTGAGAGGTATGGGCAAAAAGACCTTACTTCTGCGGTTGAGAAGGCTCGTTCTGAAATCCAATTATTATTGAAATAGCATTATTTAGTTATCTTCTATGGGGACTGTTATCTTTAGGTAACAGTCCTTTTTTTTAGTGTCAAAATGCTCTTCTATGTCTATAGTCTTTCTTGAAATATACCTAAGTGACTATAGAGAGATTTGATCAATGGTTACCTTATTCTGCGTTAAAAGACAGCCCCCATTATCTAATTTTAAGATAATGGGGGCAGGTATTAAATGAATGACTCGGTTTGCTTTTCTGAAAAGATTAGATAATCTAGAAGCTCGTCCTTTT
>CAYUII010000043.1:0-24538 GCA_964444785.1 uncultured Bacteroidales bacterium
AATACCGGTTTCAATATCTAATGTCTCAAGAAGGTGGAGTAGAGTGGCTCCATTATACCACGGCATGTTTTCTGAGTTCTTAACCACATTGTCTCCATTGAGAGCACTAATGGGTAAGAAATGGATAGAACCAAAGTTAAAATGGTTAGAGATTGATTTAAAATTCTTGACAATCTCAATAAAGGTAGCTTGGCTGTACTCTACCAGATCCATTTTATTGATACAGATCAATAAATGGGGGATTTTTAATAAAGAGGCAATATAGCAGTGTCTGCGGGTCTGTTCGGTAATTTTAAGGCGAGCGTCTACAAGAACGATAGCGGCATTGGCGGTAGAGGCACCAGTGACCATATTTCGGGTATATTGAACATGACCCGGTGTATCTGCGATGATGAATTTTCGTTTAGGCGTTGCAAAGTACCGGTAAGCCACGTCTATGGTAATGCCTTGTTCTCTTTCCGATCTTAGTCCGTCTGTAAAAAGAGCAAGATCAATATTTGAATGTCCTTTTCTCTGACTATAGTTTTTTACGGCTTCAATCTGATCTTCGAAAATGGACTTGCTATCATAGAGTAGTCGTCCAATCAGAGTGGATTTGCCATCATCTACGCTACCAGCCGTGGTAAAGCGCAGTAGCTCCATATTAAGATATGCCTGATTTGAGAATTCTTCCATTTCCAAGTCGTTAAAAGTAGCCCTCTCTTTTACGATCCTCCATTGCAGCATCGCTTCGTTTATCATCGGCTCGGCTTCCACGTTCCGTAACGCGTGAGGCGGCAATTTCATAAACGATATCTTCTACTGAGTTGGCGGAACTTAAGGAGAGGCCTGTACAAGTGATATCACCAATAGTGCGGCATCTGACCGTCTTTTCTTCAACGATCTCGCTCTCTTTCTTTGTCATAAAGGGGGCATCTGCCAGCCATACTCCATCTCTTTGAAAGACTTTTCTATTGTGAGTAAAATAGAGGCTTGGCATCTCTATCCCTTCTAGAAGGATATACTGCCATACATCCATTTCAGTCCAATTGCTTATGGGAAATACTCGAAAGTGTTCTCCAGCGAATTTTCTACCGTTAAAGATATTCCATAGTTCCGGTCTTTGATTCTTTGGATCCCATTGACCAAATTCGTCTCGATGAGAGAAAAACCTTTCTTTGGCTCGGGCCTTCTCTTCATCTCTTCTTGCACCGCCCATTGCAGCATCGAACTTATTCTTCTCGATGGCATCAAGCAAGGTAACGGTTTGAAGAACGTTACGACTGGCATTGTACCCTTTTTCTTCGACGACCCTTCCTTGGTCAATTGATTCTTGGACTGAGGCCACAATAAGTCGAGCCCCGAGCTTCTTCACCATTTCATCTCGATAGGTGATGGTCTCTTCAAAATTGTGCCCAGTGTCAATGTGCATCAATGGAAAAGGGAGTGGAGCAGGCCAGAATGCTTTGACTGAAAGATGTACTAAGACAATAGAATCCTTTCCACCAGAAAACAACAGAACTGGCCGCTCAAACTGAGCGGCCACTTCTCTTATTACATAAATCGCTTCCGATTCAAGTTCCCGCAAATGACTTAAGCGGGGCGTATTTAAATGTAGCTGATTGGTCATGAAGTTTGTAAAAGCAAACACTTAGAACAACACAAAGCTACGATTTTTTAAAGAGTTTTGATATAAATGACTCTTTTGTCTGCTCTGCTTCATCAGAGTAATATCCATATCCGTAACCATATCCGTAGCCATATCCATAACCATAACCGTAACTATATCCATAACCATATCCATAACCGTAACCATCACGTGACATCTTCACGTCATTCATTAATATCTGGAAGTTATTAAAGCCCCTGGTCTCTAAATCCTTCATGGCGGTTGCAAACATCCGTTTATGCGATAACCCTTGACGTACTACATATACATTTACATCAGAGTGCTTCATCAAAAGGAAGGCATCGGTCACCAGACCTATAGGGGGCGTGTCTATGATGATGAAATCATAAATCTTCTTTAATTCTGCAAACATCTCTGTTGTGCGCTCTGAAGCGATTAATTCTGCTGGATTGGGAGGAACAGGACCTGCTAACAAAACGTCTAGGTTTTCAACATGAGTCTTGTGAAGAATCTCATTTAATGAGCTCTTTTTAATTAAATAGGAGCTGACACCTACTGTGTTCGAAAGATTAAACTCTTGGAATAGTTTCGGCTTTCTTAAGTCAAAGCCAATAAGAAGAGTTCTTTTCCCATAGAGCGCAAAGACTGAGGCCATATTTAAAGAGATAAAGGTCTTTCCTGCTCCAACTATATCTGATGTAACTAAAATGGTCTGTTTTTCCTCTCCTTTCGCAATGAATTGAAGACTGGTACGTACGTTTCTGAACGATTCTGCGATGGATGACTTTGGAGAGTCTACCACAACCATGGCGGTTTCCTTTGATGAATGCATGATTTGACCAATAATAGGGAAACGAGTTGCTTTCTCAATGTCGTTTCTATCCATGATCTTATCGTTGAGATAATCTTTTAAATAGATGTAAACGGCTGGTAAGATCGCACCTATTAGAAGAGCAATCAAATAGTTCAGACTCTTTTTTGGATAAACCGGGGTCTTTCCCTCACCAGTAGCTTCATCAATGATCTCATTGTCGGGTAAATTACTTGCCTTGGTTATCTGCGCTTCAGCACGCTTTTGAAGCAGATAGGTGAAAAGGTCGTTATTAAGGTTAAACTGCCTTTCAAAAGAGAGTAATTTTCTTTGGCTGGAAGGTAATTCTTGGATTTTTCCTCCCATCTTAGCTATACGACTATCGATGTCTTTAAGGGCAATATTTGAGGTAGATACAATGCTATTAATGCTCTCAATCAGGTTTAGTTTGGCGTTTCTAATCTTACTGTCGACCTGGGCAATCGCCGGGTTCTTTGCCGTTGAAGTTAAAAGCAATCCAGAACGTTCTTCATAAAGTTTTGATAACCCTGCTAATAACTGAGCTAACAGAGGATCATCTACGCCCATTGAAGAGGGAACAAGAATATCATCAACATCATTACGTTCAGTAATGTATTTCTT
This sequence comes from uncultured Bacteroidales bacterium, assembly GCA_964444785.1. Classification (GTDB taxonomy): domain Bacteria; phylum Bacteroidota; class Bacteroidia; order Bacteroidales; family TTA-H9; genus JAJTBW01. The sequence continues at coordinate 3,063 of CAYUII010000043.1, forward strand.
TAAATAATCATAGTATTTCGCCTTCACCAAAAGCTCAGCCTTCTGCTTGTCGAGGTCTTTCATATACTCGAATACCTGTTGAGCTTCCATATCTAACGACATGATGCTAGACTCTTTTCTGAATTCTTCAAGTCGTGACTCTGCCAGGGTGAGAGAATCTTTGATCCCGATAAGTTCTTTGTCTATAAACTCAATGGTCTTTATAGCAATACGATTCTTTTTGTCTAAACCTCTTTCAAGATATGAGTTGGTGAGCGCATTTAGGAAATCAACTGATTTCTCTATGTTGTTGCCTTGAAGTTTGATTTGTACAATCGAAGCCTCGCGGTTTATCGGTTCTATTTTGTATCCTTTAAATTGATTTACTAAGGAGTTGAGATCATTGAGGGTGAAATAGAATTTTTTATCATTATGCTTTTCCCCAATGTAATTGTAATTCAGAAGAACTTTAAACTTATAGTTATCATTTACAATCTCTTCTCCAAATGAATAGGTCTGCTTGAGTTTTAAACTCTCAACGACGACCGGTTTAGAATCTCTTTCTAAGGGCTTTAAGGCTGAAAAATCATAAAGAACGGCATTCTCTCCTTCAACTTCTAATTTGTACTGTTTGTTATTCAAGATAGTAACCTGCATCTTAATATTTACAGGTTGAGGATATGAGGTGTCCATTACAACGGTAAAAGGAGACTTTTTGTAAAGCTCTGTTGTAATGAAATTGTCTTCAGCAAAATAGGAGACTTCGAATGGGAGCGTTTTAATGGCCGTAACAACCAGTGCATGGCTGTTTAGAATGCCAATCTCATTTTGAAGGTTCTGTTGGTTATTGCCAAAACCAAGTCCAATGAGAGATTGTGCATCAAGCATCCCACTCTTTTTATCTTGAACAAGAACTGTTGAAGATACCTCATAAATAGGCCTTGTGTATTTATTAAAAAGAAATGCTATTACAAGTGTGACAAAGATCGTAATGGCAAAGAAATACCAGTATCTAAAGAATTTAAAAAAGAGCGCTTTGATGTCGAGAGCCTCTTCCTGAGGCTGCTCTTGATATGGGTTAACAGGATTGTTATTCACGATGGATTACTTTTATTTAAAGTACTGCATTATTAAAATAGTTGTACTGATAGTGCTTAACAAAATTGCATAGGGGAAGTCCGCAAATGCAAATTGTTTCCCTCGTAAGGGTTCAACATATACAATGTCATTAGGTTGTAGGAAGAAATAGTCACTTGAGAGAATATCATCTTTAGTCAAATCTATGCGATGTAATAATGCTCCCTTTTCTCCATTACGAATCAAAACGACTCTGTTTCTGTTGGCAAAATTGGTTAAATCTCCAGCTCTCGCTATCGCTTCGAAAATGTTAACCCTATCTTGATATATAGGATAGTTTCCGGGTACTTTAACCTCACCTAACATGGTGATTTTGAAACTTACCATTTTTACAACTACGGTGGTCTCCTTTAAATATTGGTCAATTACGTTTTGAATAGACTCTTTAACCACATCCAATGTGTGATCTTTTACATAGATGGCTCCAATAAATGGCAACGATATGTTTCCTTGCCGGTCTACTACATAGCTGTTGAGGTAAATACTCGCCTCATTTGTCATGTTGTTTGAGTTCGTATTTCCTGCATCAGGATTAAAAAAGCGATAGGTCTTATCATCAAAACTCTGAATCTTGATGTACAGATTATCACCCACTTGAACCTTGTAATCAGGTACAGGACTATACACAAAAGATTTACTCGTAGTATCTTCTTTAGCTAATGACTGTAGATAACGAATCTTCTTCTGAGGCACACACGAACCAAACAAAACAATTAATAGTAAAAGAAAAAGTAGCTGTGAACTTTTAAGAGTGATAAAACCTTTTTTCATCAGATTTTGTTGTTATATATGACGCATCAAATAAAATTGCAATTGGTGCAAATTTAGTATAATTCATGAAACCAAAAAGTATATATCCGAGTATGAATTAAAACTTGGCCTATTTTCCAACAAGTAGCGCCTTTTTTTCGATTATTATTACAATTATATAACACCAACTTCACAAGAACATGAGTATCTCATTAATGGATCCCATTGGCAAATTGATGGGCCTTCGCTACAAAAGTCACCCCTGGCATGGAATTGAAATAGGGAAAAATGCTCCTGAGATTGTTGTCTCTTTTATTGAGATGGTCTCGACCGATACTGTAAAATACGAGGTAGATAAGGCTACCGGGTACCTTCGCCTCGATCGCCCTCAGAAGTATTCTAATACCGTACCTGCTCTCTATGGCTTCATCCCCCAAACCTATAGCGCCGAAAGAGTTGGTGCCTTTTGCGCTGAGAAAACGGGACGCACCGAAGTGAAAGGCGATGGTGACCCTATGGATATCTGTATTTTGACCGAAAAAACAATCAGTCATGGAGATATCTTAGTCATGGCTCGTCCGATTGGTGGACTTAGAATGATCGATGGAAATCAAGCAGATGATAAAATTATTGCTGTCTTAGAAAACGATCTCGTCTATGGCGAGTATCGCGACCTTGAAGATTGCCCTGCTATTATTATCGAACGCCTTAGGCACTACTTCCTTACCTATAAAGACCTTCCTGGTGAGAAAAGAAATGTTGAGATCACCCATGTCTATGGTACGGAAGAAGCGCATGAGGTCATTAGAAGATCTATGGAGGATTATCGACATAAATTTGATAACCTCAGAAGTATGTTGTCTGATTACTAATCTGATTTCTATCTTTTCTCTTTACCTCTCCATTCCCTCTTCGCTTCTTCTCCATTGTTGGTCGCAATTTATTCGATTAAATGGGAACCCATTTTTTAGAAATGGTAATGTTTACCCGACCGTTATATGGAGAGGGAGCGAAGAGGAACTGGAGAGCTATGCTTATGCCGTTGGTTCTGCCCCATCTGTCACCGGTACCCCTTTTAAGGTTGCAGGGGTACTTCCGGTGATCTTAACTAAAACCCGATCCCCAGCCTTGAATGTACGGGCAGGAAAGACTACCACTTTGTTTTGTGGTGTCCTCCCCATTAAAAAATCATCAGACCGTTTGGATTTGCCCTCAACAAGAACTTCAAAGGTCTTTCCAATATCTGCTCGATTGCTTTTGGCTGATAAGTTCTGTTGAAGTTTGATGATTTCATCTAGTCGCCTAGCTTTTACTTCATCGGGTACATCGTCGGGTAGTTTTTTTGAGGCAAGGGTTCCTTCTCTTTCAGAATATCTGAACATAAAGGCGGCATCAAAGGCAGCAGCCTCCATTAAACTGAGGGTCTCTCTATGTTCTTCTTCTGTTTCACTGCAAAATCCGGAAATAATGTCTGTGGTAATCGTTGCATCAGGTAAATAATACCTAATGGCAGCTACTCGCTCAAGGTACCACTCTCGCGTGTATTTGCGATTCATTAACTTCAAAATTCTATTGCTTCCTGATTGTACAGCTAAATGTACTGCCTGACAAATATTTGGATAAGAAGCCATCACCTTAAGGAGTTCATCGGAGAGATCTTTGGGATGACTTGTGGTAAACCGTACCCTAAGATTTGGGCTAACTTCGGCGACTCTTCTCATCAACTCAGGAAACCCAATTAATCCATTCTCATCTTCCCAATGATAGGAGTTTACGTTTTGCCCTAGAAGAGTTACTTCTTGAAAACCATTGGTTACTAGTTCTCGGGCTTCTCCAACAATCGTAAAGGGATTTCTGCTTCGTTCTTTTCCACGAGTGAAGGGGACTACACAATAGGAGCAGAAATTCTCACATCCCCGCATGATTGAGATAAAGGCGGATATTCCGTTGCTATGAAAACGAACTGGCTCTATGTTATCATAGGTCTCCTCAGCAGAGAGAGCTACATTGGCCGCCTGTTGACCATTTTCAATGTCTAAAAGCAGAGATGGAAGAGCTCTGTATGAATCGGGCCCTGCCACTAAATCAACGGCTAGCCCTCCTTCCATAAGCTCATCTTTTAACCTTGAGGCCATACAGCCGATAACCCCAATCTGCAATCCTGGATTCTTCTTCTTTAGCGATTTAAGCTCCTTGAGTCGTTTCCATATCCTCTGCTCTGCATTATCTCTAATCGAACAGGTGTTTAATAAGACTAATGACGCCTCACCTAATGATTTCGCTTGCTCAAACTCATTCCGGCTTAATACGGAGGCAACGATCTCACTGTCTGAGAAGTTCATCTGACACCCGTAGGTCTCTATATAGAATTTTCTATTGTTTGTCATATACTGTATTTTTGCCCCTTTCAAACCGGGAACAACCTAAATCAGAATAAAATGGGTGCAAAGTTAACAAAAGAGGCTCAGTTATGAGTTTTGTGCTTCTTGTGCATCTCTAAAGTTGTTATCCAATTGGAAAAGTTACCTTTGCATTCATTTTTTATCCAAAAAGCAGGCAGAGTGAAGAACCTAGTTATCGTTGAGTCCCCCGCTAAAGCAAAAACCATCGAAGGTTTTTTGGGCAAAGATTATATTGTTAAATCTAGCTTCGGTCATATTCGTGATTTGAGTAAGAAGCAGTTAGGTGTTGATATCACCAATGACTTTCAGCCTGATTATGAAATAGCCCCTGACAAAACAAAGGTCATTGCCGATCTAAAGAAAGCGGTTAAAACCGCTGAGGTCGTTTGGCTCGCTTCCGATGAAGACCGTGAAGGGGAGGCCATCTCCTGGCATCTCGCTGAAACGCTGGGTTTGGATCCTCAAAAGACTAAGCGAATCGTTTTTCATGAAATCACCAAGCAGGCCATTACCAATGCTATAAACTCTCCTCGGGTTATAGATATGAACCTGGTGAATGCTCAACAGGCTCGCCGTGTTCTCGATCGTCTTGTGGGTTTTGAGATATCTCCGCTTCTTTGGAAAAAAGTTAAACCCTCTCTCTCTGCTGGTAGGGTTCAATCTGTAGCTGTCAGGTTAATTGTAGAAAGAGAAGAGGAGATAAGAAACTTTGTTAGCTCTTTCTTGTATAGAGTGACCGGGAAGTTTGAGGTCAAAAATACCGCAGGCTCGGGTGTGATGATGGCCGAATTAAATAAGCGATTCCCTTCTAGGTCAGAGACGGTAGACTTTATCTCATCACTAAAAAATGCTAGTTATTTTATTCGTGATGTTGAGAAAAAGCCTTCAAAAAAGTCTCCGGCGCCCCCTTTTACTACCTCTACGTTACAGCAAGAGGCCGCTCGAAAACTTGGGTTCTCTGTTAGTCGTACCATGAGTGTCGCTCAGCAACTTTATGAGGCCGGGATGATCACCTATATGCGTACCGATAGCGTTAACCTTAGTGAGTCTGCTGTTGCTGCTGCCAAAGCAGAGGTAACAAGTCTCTTTGGGGCTAACTACTCCAAACCCCGACGCTTTACGACAAAGACGAAAGGTGCTCAAGAGGCTCATGAAGCTATTCGCCCCACTTATCTTAATAACTCTTCTGCTGGTATCGATGAGAGTCAGAGAAGACTCTATGATCTTATCTGGAAAAGAACTATCGCATCTCAAATGAGCGATGCTGAACTGGAAAAGACTAACCTCTTTATTGGGATTAATGTTAACCCTAGAACTCTTGCCGAGGAGTTTATAGCTCGTGGTGAGGTTATCAAATTTGATGGATTTCTTAAGGTATACATTGAATCTTACGATGATGATAATGCAGAAGAGGATGAAGCAGTTCTTCCTCCTGTCTCAATCAATGAAAAGGTTTATAATATTGAGGTTCTCGCAACTCAAAAATTCGCTCAACAACCCCCAAGATATACTGAAGCTAGCTTGGTGAAAAAACTGGAAGAGCTTGGAATAGGCCGCCCTTCTACCTATGCACCTATCATTAGTACAATTCAAAAACGGGAGTATGTTGAAAAGGGAGAAAGCGAAGGAATAGTCAGACCCTATGAGGTGATATCTCTTAAAAACGGAATCATCTCTCCTACCCAAAAAACAGAAAAAACAGGAAGCGATAAGGGTCGTCTCAAACCTACTGATATAGGCTCTCTCGTCACTACCTATCTTACCAATAACTTCCATGAAATCATGGATTATAACTTCACGGCAACGGTTGAGGAGAAATTTGACAAAATTGCCGAAGGTAAGATGGTCTGGAATAAAATGATCAAAGAGTTCTATATCCCATTTAGTAAAACACTTGAAAATGCTCATGAAAGCAATGAAAGGGTTAAAGGGGAGCGAGAACTAGGGATAGATCCTTCTACTAATAAAAAGGTCTTTGTTAAGCTTGGCCGTTTTGGTGCTATTGTTCAACTAGGAGAAACAGAGGATACTCAAGAGAAACCTCGTTTCGCAGGTCTAAAAAAGGGGCAAAGCATTGAGACCATCACGCTCGATGAGGCCTTGGAATTGTTGAAATTCCCTCGAAAGGTGGGTGTTTCAAATGGGAACGAGGTGGTGGTTAGTGTCGGTCGCTTTGGCCCTTACGTCCTCTTTGAAAAGAAATTCTATTCGTTGCCCAAAGGCGATGACCCTCTTACTATTACTCTGGAACGTGCCCTTGAGGTGGTTCTGATGAAACAAGAAAAAGATCGCCAGAATTTAATTCGTTCGTTTGATGGCGTTCCTGGTATGATCATTCAGAAAGGTCGTTTTGGGCCTTATCTCATTTATAAAGAAACGAATGTCCCTCTTCCCAAAGGCATAGATCCTCTTACTATCACTACTGATGAGTGTGTATCTATAGGAGAACAGTTCCTTGAGTCCAAGAAAGGAAAGGGAGGCAAAACCACAAAGAAGAGAGAGCCAGCCGCAAAGAAGAGCCTTGCCAATGATAAAAAGGATCTGACCGAAAAGAACACTGCAGATAAAACCAAGAAAAAGGTGGAGTCAAAGACTACTAAAAACACTACTACAACCAAGAAGTCTTCTCCCTCAAAGACAACAAAGTCTAAGAAATAATCTGCAATAGGTAACCTGTTCCGTAATATGTCCGTATAAAAGGTAGAACTTGTCACCTCACTATATGTCTGATATTTCTATTTACCTAAAACCTTTCTCAGAAAGTGTTTTTAATGCAGCCGGATTCAACAATAAGCGGTTGGGTCATCAGTCTTCCTTATACCTTGAAAATGGGTCTTTCCCTGATTATGCTCTGGCCGATATGGCTATCATTGGCGTCCCTGATATGAGAGGACATGGCTTCGATGCTTTCCCCATGAATGGCCCCGATCAGATAAGATCTTATCTGTATAAGCTTTATAGCCCATTGGAGGAGGTTCGAATCTGCGATCTCGGTAATGTGCTTCCTGGTAAAGACCCCAGCGATACTCGTTTTGCTCTTACGGAGATTTGTACACACCTTCTGGAAAAAGGAATTATCCCTATTGTATTGGGAGGAACCCAAGATCTAACATTTCCTCTCTACAATGCCTATGAAAATCTTGGACAGATTATCAACATAGCTTCAATTGATCCAACGATCGATTTGGGAGGGGAGTCGGATAGTACTGACGCCGACAGTTGGGTCTCAAAGATTATTCTTCAACAACCCAGCTACCTGTTTAATTATACTAACATTGGATATCAAAGTTACAGGGTGGATAGTGAAGCCGTAAACTTGGTGAAGGAGATGAACTTCGATGCTTATAGACTTGGTTTTGTAAGCGAGAACCTGAATGAAATTGAGCCAATGATCAGAAATGTAGATATCCTCTCTGTTGATATCTGTGCAGTACGACAGAGTGATGCTCCGGGATCTACAGTCCCTGAACCTAATGGATTCTATGGTGAACAGCTCTGTCAGATCATGCGATTCGCCGGAATGAGTGATAAATTAACCTCTCTGGGGCTCTTTAATTATAACCCCTCTGAAGATCAGAGAGGACAAACGGCTCATCTCATGGCTCAAATGATTTGGTATTTTGTTGAAGGATTCTATAATAGATTGGATGACTTCCCAACTCGAGAAAAGAGTAATAACTACTACGTTAAATACCATGTGAAAGTAGATGGCCAAGATGAAGAGCTGGTTTTTTATAAGAGTAAAAAAAGTGACCGCTGGTGGATGGAGGTAGCCTGTCCGGCTCATTTAGTTACTAAATATGCAAGACATTATATCGTTCCTTGCTCCTTTAGCGATTATCAAGTGGCTACCACAAACGATATTCCTGAGCGCTGGTGGCAGGTTTACCAAAAGATCATGTAGTCTGCTTAAAGAGGATCTATTTGTTTTTTACTCTGTCAGGATTCTCTGCAAGAAATTTTGCCCAGCCCGAAAGGTTGGGCTTCTCTTCATCTACGGTGACCTTTTTCTGAAAGAAGTGGCATACAGATACAGCTAATCCATCAGTGGCATCTAAATACTCCGGCTTACTATCAATGGTTAAGAGCCGTTCTAACATCTGTGCTACTTGCTCTTTACTGGCACTCCCGCTTCCGGTAATGCTTTGCTTTATTTTTCTAGGCGAATACTCAAATATTGGGATGTCTCTGTATAGTGCGGCAGCCATTGCTACCCCTTGAGCCCGACCCAGTTTTAACATCGATTGAATGTTTTTTCCAAAGAATGGGGCCTCTAATGCGACTTCATCAGGATGATACTCGTCAATTAATCCAAGGGTTCGTTCGAAGATTCTACGTAATTTTAAAGCATGACTTCGATAAGCTCCGAGCTTTAGGATTCCTAAGGTGACTAACTCCATCTTTTGACCTTTGGCTAATATGATACCGTAGCCCATAATGTTTGTACCAGGGTCTATACCCAGAATGATCCGCTCGTTTTTATCGCCCATTTTTGAATAATAATGACAAAAGTAACGAAATCAGTTCTTTTTCTGCTATTAAAAGTTGGCCTGATTGCCACTGCCTATGGATATATTGCCTGGCAGTTGTCGTCGATGCGAGATCTACATCATGTGCTTAATGAGTTAGGCGATCGATTGATCTCTTCTGAGGCCGTTTTTACCTTTTTGATCGTTTTACTTCTTATGGTCTTGAATTGGGGAGTGGAGGCTCAAAAGTGGCTTTTGCTAATGATTCCCTTTAAAACGATCCGATTCTCTCAATCATATGGTGCCGTACTAGCCGGTCTAACGGTTTCAGTTTTTACACCCAACCGAATTGGAGAGTTCTTTGGAAGAGTCCTCTCTCTCTCCTTTAAAAACCCGGTCTTTGCGATGCTAAGTACTTTAGCTGGAAGTTTTGCTCAATTAATGGTCACTATTGTTTTTGGGTTACCCGCCGCTCTTTATATCTATTTGCTTCATCTCCCAGATAGTCAGATGCCGGTGGACTCTATTCTTCTCGCAGTCTCGTTTATCCCGCTTTTGTTGTTAATTCTCCTTTTTCAGTATCTACCATCTGCATTTAGGTGGGTAATGTCACTGACTCCAAGAAGGCTTCGTGTAGTGAAGTATTATGGTAGGGCTTTTACGCTGCATACAAAAACTCATTTGAATATAGTTCTTTTTTTAAGCTTTTTGCGTTATAGCATTTTTGCTGCTCAATATGTTATTTTACTTCGTTTTTTTGGTGTGGGGGAATCATATTGTAATCTGTTTATTCCTGTTGCCGCAGTGTTTTTTATTATGATGGCAATTCCTTCTGTTGCGTTAGCTGAACTTGGGGTGAGATCCTCAGTGGCTCTATCCGTTTTCTCTGTTTGGTATGGGCTCTCACAACAGCTTGCTGATGATGTAACCTTGGGGATAATGGTTTCTGCCTCTGTCTTATGGATAATTAATATTGCAATTCCGGCTCTGGTTGGATCGTTTTATGTGGGCCATTTCAACTTTACAGATTTCTTCGCAAAAATTCTACAGAGATGGAAAGCATGATAGTGGTCGTTCTTCTGTGTCTGGCTATGCCTTATCTAATCATGGTGGCTGCTTTGGCGATTAGGCTAAAAGAGTCTAGAAAGCCTAATTTAACGATCCCCCGTGTATATCCAGAAGTGAGTATCATTATAGCATCAAGAAATGAGTCGGCAAACATTCCCCGGTTAATGAAGTCGTTGGCCAGACAGTCTTATCCTCATAATAAATATGAGATTATTCTGGTTGATGATCATTCAACCGATAATACGATTCATTTGGCTCAAGAAATGGCTCAGGAGATGGCTTTACCTCTCAAGATTATTTCTTTAGGTGATGAAATGACGGTTTATGGGAAGCGTGCTGCTATCTCTTTGGGTGTTGGAAGTGCGAAGTATGATACTTTCCTTTTTACAGATGCTGATGTTTCTCTCTCTCCCAATTGGATTATTAGTATGGTTGAGGCACTAAATCCAAAATGTGAATTGGTGGCCGGGCCAGTTATTCTACGATCTAATAAAGGTTATTTTTCTAAGCTAGAAGCAGCTGAGTATCTCTCGGTTTCTGCTATGACTGCAGCTTGTGGCTTTGCTGGTCATCCGATAATGGCTAATGGAGCTAATCTCTTGGTTACGAAAAAAGCCTATTTGAACGCCTTGTCAAATCGCTACCAGAAAGAGTTTCAATCAGGGGATGATATGTTCCTATTAGAGTTTATTCGTCGAGAATATGGCGACACCTCGATGGTCTTTTGTGGAACCAAGGAGGCGCTTGTTGAAGGGGATGTCACTGAGAGTTTAGCTTCTTTTATTGCTCAACGGATACGCTGGGCAGGGAAGGCAACTGGTTATCGTGATCGATCGATCCTTTTGGTTGGGTTTTTTACTCTTCTCTTTAATGCAGTTATTGCAATTACTCCATTGTGTTTTTTAGTTAATATTTATTTCTTGATGGTGTATGGGATTCTCCTTTTGCTTAGAGCAGGGGTAGAGGGGCTATTGCTTTGGCGATGGTCTGGTATTATAGGACATCAAGGGTTGTTTAAATTCTATTTTGTTTTACTTCCTTTTTATCCTTATTATGTTTTAGTTATTGGGTTATTATCTCTTTTTGTAAAGCCAATGTGGAAGGGTAGGAAATTATCTTAAGGGAGCGTTAGGATGAAGGACAAGCGAAGGAAGAGCGAAGAAGAAAGGGAGGGGTAAATGTCGGGCGGTATGAGTGTTTGAGAAATTCAATGATTCTTGATAGAAGGTGAGGCTTTACAAAAAAAAGAGGGTATCGAGAAGCGATACCCTCTGGGAAAAAAGGGGATTATTTTGATTTAGCCTTCGTTTTGGGCAACTTTTTGCCAGGTGTCTTTAAGGGAGACGGTTCTATTGAAGACTGGTTTTTCAGTGGTTGTATCGGGATCGATATTAAAGTAACCAATTCTTTCAAACTGGAAATGGCTTAAGACGGATGCGTTACGTAAAGAGGGTTCTCCTTTTGCTGTAATGATCTTTAGAGAGTCTGGATTCAGATTGTCTTTCCAGTCGCCTCCTTCAGGGTAGTCTTCTGGGTCTGGTGTTTTAAAGAGTCTGTCGAATAGACGAATCTCGATATCTATAGCATCTTTAGCTGAGACCCAATGAATCGTACCTTTGATTTTTCGGTTTGCAGTAAGCCCACCGGTTTTTGAATCCATGTCGCATGTGCAACGAATCTCAAGGATCTCTCCCGAGTCATCCTTAATAACTTCCTCACATTTGATGATGTATCCATATTTTAAACGTACCTCACCACCAGGGAAGAGACGGAAGAATTTTTTCGGAGGAACCTCCATAAAGTCTTCCCTTTCAATAAAGAGTTCTTTGGTGAATGGGATTTCGCGTGAACCTTCTTCTGGTTTTTCAGGGTTATTAATGGCCGTTAACATCTCGGTTACTCCTTCTGGATAGTTAGTTAAAACCAATTTAACAGGATTTAAAACGGCAAGGGCTCTTTTAGCCTTTTTGTTGAGGTCTTCTCTAACCGAAAACTCTAACAAACTAACATCAATAACGTTATCTCTTCTGGCTACACCTATTCTGTCAGCAAAAGAACGGATTGATTCAGGGGTGTATCCTCTACGACGAAGCCCCGAGATGGTAGGCATTCGGGGATCATCCCAGCCGTTAACGTAGTTGTTTTTCACTAATTCAAGGAGTTTGCGTTTACTCATCATGGTATAGGTGAGGTTTAACCGGGCAAACTCTATTTGACGGGGACGATAGGCTGTGGTGATTAACTGATCAAGGAACCAATCATATAAAGGACGATGTACTTCAAACTCAAGAGTACAAATGGAATGGGTGATTCCTTCTAGATAGTCTGACTGACCATGAGCATAGTCATACATTGGATAAATGCACCATTTTGTGCCGGTACGATGATGCGGCGTATAGCTAATCCGATATAGGATAGGGTCTCTAAAAAACATGTTGACATGTGACATGTCAATTTTAGCTCTTAAGACACAAGAACCTTCAGCAAACTCACCTGCTTTCATTCTTCTGAATAGGGTGAGGTTTTCTTCTATTGAGCGATTCCGATAGGGGCTTTCAACACCAGGGGTGGTTACCGTTCCGCGCTGTTTACTGATCTCTTCTGCCGATTGGTCATCAACATAGGCCTTTCCATCTAGAATAAGCTTTTCAGCCCAATTGTAAAGTTGCTCGAAATAGTCAGATGCATAGAACTCCCTGTCATCCCATGAGAAACCAAGCCAGCGTACATCCTCTTTTATGGAATCAACATATTCAACATCCTCCTTCGTTGGATTAGTATCATCAAAACGAAGATTTGTTTTCCCTCCGTAACGTTGAGCAAGCCCGAAGTTTAAGCAGATAGACTTGGCATGGCCTATATGTAAATAGCCATTTGGCTCAGGCGGAAAACGGGTGTGAACCCGACTGTCATTCTTGCCTTCGCGTAAATTCTCTTCAACGATCTCTTCAATAAAATTCAAAGCCCGGCCACCTTCTGCCTTGCTGTTTTCATCACGGATAGGACTGTCTGTCATAATTTCCAATATTTATCACCTGAATAGACCCGCTTTTATTGGTCTCATTCTTCCAAGGTTGCAAAGGTATATCTTTTATTGCGGATCACCCAATGATAAACAGTTGGAGCTGCTTTTCTTAATTGGCATTTCATCTTGCTATAATTCTCATTGTTTGAAAACAAGTTTTGGAAAATTGGGAAAGTTGTTTACCTTTGCAGTCCCATAACGGGTCTCGTGGCCGAGTGGCTAGGCAGAGGTCTGCAAAACCTTGTACAGCGGTTCGAATCCGCTCGAGACCTCAAAAAAGAAGGAGTCATCTTTAAGATCACTCCTTCTTTTTTTGTTTTATCAAATTAGGTTCAAGAACGATCGGCTCCCTTTTCCTAATCTATTGAACAAGATTGAGCCTTTAACTTTAAGGTAAAACCTTTTCCAAATCCTCTGGTTTAAAAGGTTTGCTCAGGTAATCATCCATTCCGGCTGTCATACATCGCTCCCTGTCTTCTCTCATCGCATTAGCGGTTAAAGCAATTATTCTAATGGGTTTTCTAGATGGATCATTTCGCTCTACCTCTCGAATAGCCATTGTCGCCTCTAAACCATCCATTTCAGGCATCATAATGTCCATCAAAATTAGATCATACTGGTTCTGCTTGAACTTATCAAGTGCTTCTAACCCATTTCCTGCAACATCAACAGAATGCCCTAATCGTGTAATAACCATTGAGGCTACCTTCTGATTAACCAAGTTATCTTCGGCTAAAAGTATCTTCCTTTTCTGAACAGGCCCAACTGGTTTATTCTCTTGTTCAACTTGAGATGTATTCCCGGGAGTTTGTGTGTCGTTCTTTACTATGGGCTGTTTGGGGATGGCTTCATCTAACGTTAGTGTAAACCAGAATGTACTGCCTTGACCGAGTTTGCTCTCAACGCCTAAATATCCGCCCATTCTTTCTACTAAATTCTTACTGATCACCAATCCTAATCCCGTTCCCCCAAAACGACGGGTAAAGGATGCATCCGCCTGCGAGAATATCTTGAATAGCTTCTTTTTTGTCTCTTCTGCTATACCAATGCCGGTGTCTGTAACCTCAATTCTTATGACACTTCTATTACTTACTCTATCTTCAACGGTGACAGAAATCCTTACATAACCTTTCTCTGTGAATTTAATCCCATTATTTACGAGGTTAATCAAAATCTGCTTGAATCTGACAGGATCACCAGAAACCCAATGAGGTACAAAAGGAGAAATACTACTATTAAGCGTAAGCCCTTTTTCTTCAGCTTTGGTCTTCAGTAATTTTGTTACATTATTGATTTCATGATGAAGGTCGAAAGCAATGTTTTCAAGATCAAGATTTCCAGATTCTATCTTAGAAAAATCAAGGATCTCATTGATTATGGTAACGAGGTTTTCAGCAGAGTTCACTATAATATTGAGTGCATCTGATTGCTCATTTGTCAAAGTAGTCTTTTTTAACATATTTGACATTCCAATTATACCATTCATCGGAGTTCTTATTTCATGACTCATATTGGCAAGAAACAAGGATTTGCTCTGGGCTGCATCTTCTGCTTTTTCTTTTGCAGTATGTAAGTCGCGGTTGATCTCTTCTAACCTTGCGTTTTGTCGACGAATCTCCTCTTTTTGCTTACGGTTCTCGATGTTTTGTTGCTTAACAATCTTGTTTGTTTTACTCAGTTTTAAAAGCTGGTAGATCAGGATAACAATGAATACTAACGCAACACCAAAAACCAGTGAAGTAAATGGGGTTAGCTTAAAGAGTCCTAAATTGATCCAGTTCTGCGAATCAGCCCGTTTTCCGGTAATATCATTGAAAAGTAGATTATCGGCGGCAAAAGTCAAGGCTCCTTGAAACTTGAATTTACGCTGTTGGTCTTTTTCAAGATTGTTTTGGCAAAGAATAATCTGCTGTTGCTTGGCTAGCGCTTTGTCAAGTTGATTATTCTTTTTATAAAACTCAACTAATTGAAGTGCGGCTTCCAACCCCTTGCCATATTCATTCTGTGTAATGGCAGTAGTAACTGCTCTCTCCAATGCATCAAGACCTAACAGTTGGTTAGAATTAATAACAGTCTTAGCAAAGTCAAGCCAAAGCTCAGCTTTTTTAATATGGACGCTGCCTTCTATTAAAGTGAATGTCGATAAAATTTCTTTGCTGATTAACACTTGATCCTTTAAGGAGTGTTCCGATCGTATTAGCCCTAAGCTTGCCTTCACAAGATAAGTGGTATCACCCTTTAAAAGAGAATTGTCTTTGATCTTTTGGTACCATTTACTGGCTTCTCTATGTTCGTTTCTTTGTTCATTAACTTGCGCCCATTCCAAGAGAATTTTGTTATAATTATCTCCAACTTTTGATTGAGAACTTTGAGTTAGCCAAAATTCCAGTTGTTGATCTGCTGAGAAAAAGTCGTGATTGTATAGGTAAGAAAGGGCAAGCATTAACTGGGTCGAATCTTGAAGTTGCCTTAGATTCTGTGATGGAGGAATGGCTTTAATGGTAGATAAGGCTTGTTGTAAGTACTTAGAAGCTTCAGCTTTTTTTCCTATTTTAAGATGAAGAACCCCTATTGTATAATTGCCTCTGACTTGCTTAAGAGGATCATCGGTCTTTGAAATGCCTTCTGAATAAAGATGGGTAGCCTTTTCAGCTCGATCTTGATCGAATTCAGTGAAGCAGATCGCTACATTGGCAAGTAGATTATCTGAAATCCTAGTCTCTGGATTATTCAGCCATCTCAATACCTTCCTGTAAGCGGTAGTATCTTCAGCCGTTACGAATGATGAGAGTAATAATATGTTTAAAAGTAGATATAACTTTCTTAAATTCACCTTGTATAGTGGTTTTTCTTTGTTAAAGATAGATATTGCAAAGATATAAACCTCTTAAAGATAGAAGATAAATACTCTAACCCTATGGATGTTTTTCTTAACTGTTTTAATATCAACTAATATGCCATTAGTATGTAATAAGACCGTTCTAGGGGTGATGATCTGTATCTCCCTTTGTAATTATGCATTTTTATCGATTCTGATGAATCTGTTTCTTTTTTTGGAGTAATGGGTGTTACAATTATTTTCCACCTTTTGTTCAGGTTGTCCCATTTTGATAGTTTTTGTAGGGTCTCCCTCAATGATACCATGATATGGTTGCAATGTAGAGATGGATATAGATTAAATAATAGAATTTATTGATTATTCTGGGAATTTGCATACTGTTTGGACATTATTGGTTAACTTTATGTGTAATAGCGACTGGAATGGCAACATTACATTTTAAAAGAGTCGCTATGTTGGTACAAATTTTAAGTATAATGACAACAAAAAAGAGTCAAGGTGGGTTCATTACCAATGTTTTGGCCATCTTTTCAAATAATCCTTTTAAGGCTAGAAACTATAAACAGACGGCCTCTTTATTAGGGATTAAGGATAAAGCATCAAAGGATCTATTGATTAGTGTTCTATATGAGTTAAAGCAACAAGGAACTTTGAAGGAGGTAAAACCTGGCAAGTTTATCCTCTCGCCAGACAAAGTACCAGAGGTCTCTGCATTTAAGAAATATATTACCGGTATTCTTGATTTAAAACAGACAGGTAAAGCGTGGGTAATAACGGAGGAGCTTGGCCATGATGTTTATATCTCTCAAAATAATACAGGTAAGGCTTTTGATGGCGATAAGGTAAAGGTTTACATTTTTCCAAAGAGAAGCGGTCGTAAAACAGAAGGCCAGGTTATTGAGGTTCTTGAGCGATCTCGTACCCGATTTGTTGGGATATATAAGGCCTCAAAGGATTATGGTTTTGTAATACCCGACAATCCCGGGATTAATGTTGATCTCTTCATCCCGGCAGGAAATGACCTTTCGGCTCAGACCGGAGATAAGGTGGTTGTTGAGATGGAGGAATGGCCTGAACACTCCCGGAATCCTTTTGGAAGGATTACAGAAGTGCTGGGCAAACCTGGAAACAACAATGTGGAGATGCAAAGCATTCTTGTGGAATATAACTTTCCTCTCTCTTTTAAACCTGAAACAGAAAAAGAGGCAGAGTTTATTCCTTTTGAGATTCCCGAAACTGAAATTAAGAGCCGTAGGGATTTTAGAGATGTATTTACCATTACTATTGACCCTGCAGATGCTAAAGATTTTGATGATGCCTTGTCCCTTCGTGTCCTTCCTGATGGAACTTATGAGGTGGGAGTGCATATAGCAGATGTTTCGTACTATGTAAAACCTGGTTCTCCTCTTGACAAGGAGGCTTTTGAGCGGGGGACGTCGATTTATTTGGTTGATCGTACTATTCCAATGCTTCCAGAGAAACTTTCAAACCATGTATGTTCTTTGCGGCAGGGTGAAGAGAAGCTCTGTTTCTCTACTGTCTTTATCTTAGATGATAAAGCACATATTGTTTCTGAATGGTTTGGTAAAACCATAATTAAGTCGGATAGACGCTTTGCCTATGAGGAGGTTCAGGAGATGATTGAGGGAGCTGACGGTGACTATAAACAGAATATCTTAATATTGAATCGGCTTGCTACCTGTTTAAGAAATGAACGATATAAGAGAGGATCCATTAATTTTGAAAGCCAAGAGGTTAAGTTTTACCTTGATGAGAATGGAAAACCAACCGGAGTTTATATTAAGGAACAAAAGGAAGCTCATCGGCTGATTGAGGATTTCATGCTCCTTTCTAATCGAAGGGTTGCTGAATTTATAGGTAGTAAAAAGGGAAAGGAGAAGAGTCCTACTTTTGTGTATAGAATACATGATGCACCCAGCCCTGAGAAACTAAATACATTCGCTCAGTTTGTGAGTAAATTGGGCTATAACCTTAAGATCAGTTCTAGGAAAAATATTGCTTCATCGCTGAATAAATTGTTGGATGATGTTGCAGGGAAAGGGGAAGAGAGAATGATCTCTGGTATCGCTATTAGAACAATGGCAAAAGCAGTTTATTCTACTCACAATATTGGGCATTATGGCCTCTCTTTTCCTTTCTATACCCACTTTACCTCCCCCATTCGTAGGTATCCTGATTTAATGGTTCATCGGTTGTTGTTTGATTATATGCATGGAGTCGCGTCTGTTGACGAGGAGATGTTTGAGTCTATGTGTAAACACTCTTCAGATATGGAGAAAAGGGCAATGGAGGCAGAGAGAGCTTCTATAAAATATAAGCAGGCTGAGTTTCTTCTAGATCATGTTGGTGAGGAGTTTGATGCATTGATTTCGGGAGTTAGTAAATGGGGTATCTATGCTGAACTCATTGGTAACCGCTGTGAAGGCTTAATTCGAATGAATGCTCTAGACGATGATTTTTATTACCTGGATGAGGATAATTATCAAATTATTGGTCAACGTTGGGGGAGAACATACAGATTAGGGGATGCTATCAAAGTAAAAGTACGGAATGTTGACATGCAAAAGAAACAGATCGATTTTGATTTGATCTCTCAGGGGCAACCTTCCGTACCTTCAACTACTAAAAACGAGCGTAAAATTAAATCTTCCGGTCGTCCTCAACGACATCGATAGCGTGGTGTTTACCACCAAATTTAAATCTTAGAAGACCTACTACAACAGAGAGATAAGGATTCTCTGTTTTAAAGAGGGTCGTTATGTCTCTGGTGGCGAGACCTATTTCCCAAGTGTCTGCAATTGAGAAATCAAATCCTAAAGACCAACGGAAGGAGGCATCGCCACCACTACCTACACCTGATGAGATGGCGAAAGCCCGAACAGGTTGGTATCTTAGCCCAAAATTCCATAATGCGGCCTCTCTACTTCCTGGTGCATCGTTAAGCGGAATAAGGATATCAAAGCCTGTATGCAGCCCCTTTAAGCCAATATATGCAGCTCCTCCCCGAAGAGTAGAGGGTAATGGGCGATCTATGGAGGCTATGCCCTCCCATTCAAATACTTCATCCTGTACAGCAAGGGCATCTATCAAATCCGCAATCGATTCATTTCCTAATCCTGCTGTTTCTATCCTTTTAATGGTACTCTGATAGGAGGCCTGATAAACATTCCCGTCCCATTTAATATTTCCAATATCGTTAATTGCTGCCGATAACCTAATCTGGTCAGCAATATCAGCCGTAAGCCCAAAGTCTAACCCATAACCTTTACCCACTGGATCAAAGTTCTTTCCCGATTTGCTTGATGGGGATTCTTTAGGGTAATCAATATCGAACACCGGACTTAACGAGGAGAAGGCCGTTAATTCGCTCCCTTCTGTATTAATCTCAATAATACTATAACCGCTAATGTATTTTATTCCAATACCTCCATATAATTTAAAAGCCTTAGATTCAATGATGTGCCTACCATAACTGAATCCATATTCTCTGATCCAGAGCGATGTAATGCGCGTTCCTTTAAGAAGATCAACGGCTGGCATGGGATTTGTAGAGATTCCGGCGACAATTTGTTGGGTGATAGGGTCTACTTCTTTTAGATCAAAATAATCAGAATTAAACCCTAACCAAAGTATCTCGGCCGCTGTCGTGTTGAGCTTCAAGTTCCAAAGATTTCGGTCGTTTACTTTAAAAGCAAAGCCTCCTACGTTCTTTTTTTGAAATGAGAAACCTATGCTCACCGCCTCAGCATCAAGCACCATTCGCGAATTAGCAAAGCGTTTTGCTGCATCAATTTTATCAGTTTCAGAAAAGGGGTCATCACTAGAGAAAAAATTCTCAATCTCCTTTTTTGTAATTGCTTCTGAATAAATACCAGCTCCAACCTCTGCTAGTCCTAAATGAAATTGCTTGTTGTTATTTGACCAACCCAGGTTCGCAGGATTAATGCCTACACACTGATAGTCGGTCAGGAGGGTAGTCGGTAACCCTGACCCGGTCGCCGAGGAGCTAGAATATTGCGATTGCCCAAAGGATACTATTGAGTGTAATGAACTCAAAATTAGAACTAATAGAAGGTACTTTCTCATATCATCATTTTTGTTGTAGAACAAATTTAGTGATAGATTGTTATTCTTGGTAGAAAAAAGTACAAAGTAAATTAGTTGGGCAATTTGATCAGTTCAAAAAAATAACAGTAACTTTGCCGCCCTTTTAAAAAAGATGTGAAACTAAATGCAATGGAATGGTAAAAGGTTTGATTAACAGAGTGATCATAGTCTTCTTGGCTTTTTTTATGCCAGTTATTATTAGCTCGTGCTCACAAACCCGGCAACAGATCAATACCCTGCAAAATGAAACATCACCGCGCAAAGTATTGGAACAGATAAAAATGCGTGGTAGGCTTATCGCCGTTACTGAATACAACTCTGCAAACTATTTCTTATACAAGGGTGCACCAATGGGTTTCCAATATGACCTGCTTCGGTCACTTGCCGAAGCACTTGGTGTTGAATTAGATATCGTCATTAGAAATAATGTTGCTGATGCTATCGAACTTCTCAAAGCGGGTCAGGTCGATATTGCAGCTTTAGATATGACAATAACTTCTGAACGAAGTAATATGGTTTTGTTTACTCAACCTATCGGAAGAACTCGTCAGGTTATTGTTCAACGAAAGTCAGATAAAAATCCTCACTATTCTATCGAAAGTTCCCTCGATCTCAATGGAAAATCAATAGTTGTTGAGAAAAACTCTCTCTTCGCCTCTCAATTGAAAAGTCTGGCTAACGAAAATGGCATTCAAATAAAGGTTATTGAACACCCTTCTTTGTCGGCAGAAGAGCTTATCGCCCAGGTTAACAACGGATCTATCGATTATACTGTCGTCGATGATCGACTCGCTATGATTAATCGATCGTTTTTCCCCAAACTGGACATCTCAATTCCTATTAGCATGGAGCAAAACTATGCATGGGCGCTGCCTCCTCAAGCCAAAGGTCTTAAACAACTAATTGATGATTGGCTCTCTGGTTATGACGGACAACGTGAGTTGGCTCTACTTTCAGATAAATACTTTTCTAGGGTTAAGTACAGAAGAGTAATCCCTGAGGTTAATAATTATAAAGCAAGCATGATATCTGGCTATGATGGTTTGTTTAAGAAACTTAGTCGGGGTCTGGGTTGGGATTGGCGACTTCTGGCGTCTCTCGTTTATCAAGAATCAAAGTTTAATGATCAGGTGAAAAGTCACTCTGGTGCCTTTGGAATTATGCAGCTTATGCCAGCCACTGCTAAATCATTAGGGGTTGATTCCTCTTCTTCCCCTCATGAACAGATTCGAGCCGGTGTCTCTCTCTTATTGAAATACGACCGTTTCTTAGCTCCATATATCTCTAATGACAAACAGCGTGTCCCTTTTGTTGTGGCTGCTTATAATACCGGAGTAGGACATATCCTGGATGCACGCAGATTAGCAGAAAAGTACGGTAAAGATCCTGATAACTGGGAGGATGTAGCTTACTTTGTCAAAAATAAAAGTAACCCTAAATACTACAATGATAGTGTCGCCTATTATGGTTACTCAAGAGGCGAAGAGACCTATCAATTTGTTAGAGATATTATGGATAGATATCATCATTACAAGAATTTAGTGGATCATTAATAACTGAGCTTTAGTTTTAAGTATCTCTATTTTGAATTGTTGAATCTATATTTACTATGCTTAAAAAAAAGGGTTCTTTGTCAAATTGAATGGGTAAATTTGACTTTAAATGTAAAAAAGACCAAG
>CAYUII010000044.1:0-24078 GCA_964444785.1 uncultured Bacteroidales bacterium
CTATACATCTCGGTCCTTTATCATCGCCACAAACATACGAGGGAGCGAAGAGGTCGATTGGAAGAGTTGATTATTAGAGGTTTACGTAAATCATGGATAATAATTGCATCTACTTTAAAATGACCAATTTACGTATTCCATATTGATTTTTGTTTTGTATTCTAACAGTGTAAATTCCGCTAGGAAGGTCAGGGATATGGAGACTATATTGAGAATCTTGATCAGCTATATCGAATTGCTTTTCAAAGACCACATTGCCAGTTAATGAGATGATGTTGAGCGTAAAAGAGTTGGATGAAGTAGGACTATTAGAATATTTAATAGTGATCTCATGGGAGGCTGGATTAGGGAAGATAGAAAAGGATAAGGAGGTTAGATTGAGGGGATCTATTCCAACGGTGTTGTTGGCCGAAGATGGGGTGGGTTTTAAAGAGCGCCAAGGGCCCGATCCATTGGGGATTCTTCCCCAGGAGATGTCGGCTATTTGATTTAAGAAGGAGACGGAGTCATAAATGGTTAGGCCGTCTGGAGCTACAAGTGCCAACGATTCACCAGCTGCACTAAGTTTAAAGCTCGTATGAATACCTTGTTGGTTTTCATCATCATCGGCCCAGATAAGAAGATATTCGCCCGGATTAATTGCCAATGATTGGGAGGTGAATTTCCACTTTGTGAGTTTTTGCAGATCATCGGTGAGGTAGCAGCCAGAGAGGAGAATCGGTTTATTGGTTGGATTATAAAGTTCCACCCAGTCATCGAATTGTCCCGAAGGATCTTGAATAGTGGAGGTGTTACTAGCCATTAGTTCATTAATCTGAATGCCAAATCCGATGGAAGCGCACTTAATGGTTTCCCAGCTATCTCTTGGGAAGTATGAAATAGTTCCAAGAGAATCGGTAAGCTTGACTCTCCAATTGATTTGTTCCCCGTCGGAGATCTCTGGAAGGTAAGCTTTCCATAAGTTTACAGAGTCAATATTATTAGGAGATTGAGGATCTATTTTAGACATACTGATTAATTGAATAGGATTCGATTCAATCTTATACTCTAAATCGACTGCGAGGAGACCTTTATGTGACCATGCTGAAGTGTTAATGTTAACCTTCTCACCAGCTACAGGGTATCTATTGGATGAATACCATTTCCAGGCTATGGGTCCAGATGCTACATAAGAACATTGGGTTGGAATAGCGTCATAACGGAGATGACTAAATTCTACAATACTTCTTGTTACATGTTTATTAAGATAGGATAATGAAAACGTTCCATTGGTAAAATCATCCATAGTAAAGCCATAATCAAGCTTTCTCCACTCATCAGCCTCTACAGAGGAATTGATCATTGTCTTTAATCTGGTTAATTCAGTAGTCCAGAGATCCGGATTAAATATATGTTCATTGTAGAAAAGAAGCATATAGGTATAGAGATTACGATATTCAGGAACTTGTAAGAGTCGGTAAGAAAGAGGAAGAGGTTGGGCAATTAACGAGGGATAATTGTAGGGGTTGGCTCTAGACCAATCAACATTAGCCCAGTCTATGCCAAAAGTATTATCGTAGTCGTAGGGAATGATATGGAATTTTTTGTCTGAGTAGGTGTAATAGAGGTAGTAGTTATTGTTATTGCCTCTGTAGTCATCCCATTGACCCAGTAATAAGTTCATGGCGAAATATTTCAGCGGCTCATCAACATGAAGAATCTCTTCTGTTTTGGATGCTAATTGTGCTAAAGGATAAGTATTAATAGTTTTGGTTAGTATAACTAAGGGTGTGAAATCAGATGATCCTTCATTTGTTTTTAGTTCGTAAACAGGACTATTGTTATTGTTAAGATTTTTGTAGGTATCAGGATTGTCACCTAAGTAGAAGAGGTTAGCTGGATAGAGGCATTTCCATAGGTTCCCATTGGCATCAGAGTAATTTCTTTTAAGAAACTCCTCGTCTATTTGTTCTACTGACATATAAACTCCGTAATATTCACCATTTATATATAGTTCAGTATGGTTTGAGCGTGCGGCTATTATAGATGCATCTTCGAAAAGGTTGAATGAGATCTTACTCCGTAACAATGTAGGGTCATTGTGTTCTCCATTGAGATTAATCTTCTCGACACCAAAGAGGTTTGTGCCCTTCTTGAAACTATTGAGAGATATTTTAAATGATTTCTTCGCACTTAACCTAGAGGTTCCACCCCTTAGTCTGAACCCTATAGAATCAATAACTTGAGAGAAGTAGCGGTTTTGAATCTTAACTTTTGCCACATGTTCAAGATCACTTTCTACATGCTCAAAAATCCATGAAAGGGTGTCTGGGTTAATGGTTATTTCAACTCGGGTTAGAGTATCATCGGCGAATAGTTTCCAGCTTTGATCGGTTTGAGAGGTAGCTACTAAAGAGATTAGAAGGAGGAGGAGTGTAATGGTATTTTTCATACGGTATTCTTTGCGCTAAAATGAAAGTTAATCTGAACTTGAACCTATCTGAAATAATTAAAATTCTTCAGGAAACAGTATCTTGGTGTTTAAAGTACACAAATATGAGGATTATTTTTTTTCAGCTTGAGATAAAGGGATAAAAGTTTATCAAAAAATTTATGTTTAGAGAGGGGATTCGGTATTGAATTTGTTGTAATAAAGTGGAACTAAATGAGAAGATCTGACATGCGACTGAAGATAGGAGTAGGTGTAATATTTACGGTTTTAATGTTGGTCAGTGGTCTAAAGAGATCAACAGCACAAATAAATCGAGAAATAGGTGTTGACATTAGCCAATGCATCGCAAAGGCTCAACTAGAGTTGAAGTTGGTTTATAGGTGTGATAATGTTGAGGGGATATGGAATTTAAGCGTTCCCTTAGTGTTTTCATATAACAGTGGTTTACTTCGAATTGTAAGAGATAATCCTGTTAAATTAAAGGAATTAACACAAGAGGGGCATTTGATTAAGTTAGTTGGGATTAGTGGAGAGAGAGAAAGGCAGCAAGACACATTAAGATGGTTTCCTATTGAGTATCGCTCTTTTATTATGAAAGATACTGGGGTAGGTGGTAATCGTGGTCAAAAGGAGATTAGTGTTTCAGATACTAGTTGGCAGCATATGGAAGTTACATTGACGCTTCAAGATGACATTGAGCAGGATGAGAATAATCTTCGGTTTAACGTAGAATTTAAAGATTTAGAGAGAGATTCGTTAGATACAGATGGGAGTAATTGTAAGACGGGTTTAGTGAGTGAAGAGCAGATTCCTTTTGATAGTTCAAAAGAGCGAGAGAGAGTAAAGCTCTCTGTTTTGTCTGGGAGCAATCCTAGTTGGAAGGCGATACCTATTCAGGTTGATGACAGGGTATTGGTTGATTATTTGCTCAAGCCGCGGGGTAAAATCAACGTAAAATTAGCCGGGGAGATAAATTTAACGGATGGAAGTCACAAGTATCGAAAAAGTTGGAGCGGAACTTTTACCTTTACAGCGGCTTACTGGCATCCAGACACAGGGAAGTCGGGGCCTATACAGTAAAGTAAATTAGATGATTTTAACTACGCATTGGGGCGAGATAGCAGCTTTGCTGACCGCTCTGTTCTGGACCGTGACCGCTTTGTCATTTGAAGTAGCTTCCAGGAAAGTGGGTTCATTATCGGTGAATATTATTAGGTTGTTTTTTGCTTTTTGGTGGTTATTATTTTACAATTGGATTACACGTGGAACCCCTCTACCGATAGATGCTAGTATACACAATTGGATATGGTTAGGTTTATCGGGGTTAGTGGGTTTTGTTTTTGGGGACTACTTTTTATTTAAAAGCTATCCTATTCTATCCAGTCGGGTGAGTATGTTAATTATGACCACAGTGCCACCAATTACTGCATTGACTGGATGGATATTTTTAGGGGAGACTTTATCAACAATGCATATTTTGGGAATGGTTTTAACGGTTGGGGGGATCTCCCTCTCAATTGTAGGGAGAACCACAGGAGAGAAGGGGGTTAAGCTAAATTATCCATTGAAGGGGGTTCTATATGCTTTAGGCGGAGCAGTAGGTCAAGCTATCGGTTTAATTATTAGCAAGTATGGAATGGAGGAGTATGATGCATTCGCATCGACCCATATTCGGATAATTTTTGGGTTAGTCGGATTTATCATTCTCATAGCCATTATGGGAAGGTATAAAGAGGTAGGGTTGGCACTTCAGAGCAAGAAAGGGATGTCACGAATAATGTTAGGATCAGTATTTGGTCCTTTCTTAGGTGTAAGTTTTTCATTGATTGCTGTAAAGTATGCCTCAGCCGGCGTTGCGAGCACCCTAATGGCCGTTGTTCCAATCATGATCATCGCACCATCAGTGTTTATACTACATCATAAAGTCACCTTACGAGAGATCATAGGAGCAATCATTAGCGTAAGCGGGGTTATTTTATTTTTTGTATAACGGAGAAAAGGCATGGGAAAGTAGAAGGAGATTTGCCCGTTGGCATATTACACAGAATGAATTATTTGGGAATGATGAAATGATAAAATATTTGTGTTTCTTTGGATTAATTCTTAACTTTGCCGGCCATTTTTAAACACCTGTAAGGTGAACATATTAAAAGAATATAACATTGCATTTAGTGGGCTAAGTCTTGGAAATCATAGCTTTGAATTTGATCTTGATGATCGGTTCTTTGCATGTTTCGAAGGCTCGGAGTTATCGCATGGCAAGTTTCATGTAGAAGTGGAGATGGAAAAGAAGGAGCGACTTCTGAATTTTAATTTTCATTTTGATGGATCCGTGCGAGTGGTTTGCGATCGTTGTGCCGAAGAGTTTGATATGCCACTGGAAGGGGAAGATCATTTGTTGGTTAAGTTTGGAGATGAGACGGTTGAGATAGATGATGATGTTCTTGTACTACATCATGAGGAGACAAGGATAGATTTATCGGGTTATATCTATGATATGATAACCGTGATGATTCCATATAGGAAGATACATCCTGATAAAGAAGATGGTACATCGGGATGTGATGCAGAGATGCTTGAACGATTGGAAAGTATGAAAATACCTGTTCAGACAGATCCCAGATGGGAAAAGCTGATGGGTTTACTAGATAATGAAAATTAATAAACAAACGAGTTATAAACCTTAAAAACGCACAAAGATGCCAAATCCGAAAAGAAGATGGTCAAAGACCAGAACCGCGAAAAGAAGGACACATTATAAGGCAGAGGCACCAACCGTAATGACATGCACCAACTGTGGCAGTCCCGTTAGATATCACAGAGTATGTCCTGAATGCGGTTTCTACCGTGGCCGTCAAGTAATGGAGGTATCAAAGGCCAATTAGCCTCTCCTTAAGCGATATAATAACCAAAAAGCAAATGCATCGCGCATGAAAATAGGACTGGATGTAATGGGCGGTGATTTTGCTCCGGAAGCTACCATTTCCGGTGCAATCATTGCCCAACGTTTAATGGGTGCAGACGATAGTATTGTGCTGATTGGTAATCCTGATATTATCAAAGCGGAGCTTTCTAAACAGGGAGCTTCCATTGATTTATTTGAGATTGTTGAAGCATACGATGTAATTGAAATGGATGAGAGCCCAACTAGGGCTTTCAGCTCAAAACCCAATTCAACAATGGGTGTTGGGTTCAAATTACTTCGTAAGAAAAAGATAGATGCTTTTGCAAGCGCCGGAAACTCCGGCGCTATGCTTGTTGGTGCTATCTATAGTGTGAATACTATCCAAGGGATTATCAGACCGGCCACTGCTTCTGTTTTACCGCGTGAGGACGGAGGCGTCAATTTATTAATTGATGTTGGAACTAATCCGGATGTACGAGCCGATGTGATGTACCAGTTTGCAATATTGGGGGATGCATTGGCAAAATGTGTTTACAATATTCCTGAGCCTAGAGTCGGATTATTAAACATAGGACATGAGGATAAGAAAGGCAATCTGTTAGTCCAGTCTGTCTTTCAAACAATGAAAGAGAGTAGTGATTTCAATTTTATTGGTAATGTCGAAGGCCGTGATGTCTTGAAAAACAAAGCAGACGTTATTGTTACGGATGGCTTTACCGGTAATATCTTATTGAAATCGCTTGAGTCGGTCTATAGAATTATCATAAAGAGGGGAATAAACGACGATTATTTCAATCGATTCAACTATGAACAGTATGGTGGTACTCCTATTTTAGGGGTTAATGCCCCTGTTATAATTGGACATGGTATTTCTAATGGAGAGGCAATAAAAAATATGATATTGTTAGCGCATCAAGTCGCTAAAAGTGATCTGTCTGGTAAGATTACACAGGCAATTACAAACTATCTTGATGTTCCAAATGGCAATACAGATTCAAATTAACTAGCTTTTATAAAGGATGGCTAAATTACATGCTGCTATTACGGGAATTGCTGGCTATCTTCCCGAAGATATTCTGGATAATGAAGAACTGAGTCGTATGGTCGATACCACTGATGAGTGGATTATGACTCGGATAGGCATTAAAACAAGACATATCCTTCGCCCTGCAGGAAAGGGGACAAGTGATATGGGTGCTGAAGCGGTCAAACAACTCCTAACCAAAACAAATACTGCACCTGAAGAGGTTGAGGTGCTTATCTGTGCAACGGTTACTCCCGACCATCAGTTCCCTGCTACTGCAAATATCATCTCCGACAAGGCTGGCTTAAAAAATGCCTTTAGCTATGATTTGAATGCCGGTTGTTCTGGTTTTCTCTTTGCCCTTTCAACAGGCGCAAAGTTTATAGAATCTGGTAGATATAAGAAGGTCATCGTTGTTGGTGCTGATAAAATGTCTTCTATTGTTGACTATACTGACCGCGCAACTTGCCCTATATTTGGCGATGGCGCCGGTGCTATCCTCCTCGAACCTACTGAAGATGCTGAAATTGGCGTAATTGACGAGATCATGGGGACTGATGGTGCTGGACGAATACACCTCCATCAAAAAGCCGGAGGCTCGGTTAAACCTGCCTCTCATGAAACAGTGGATGCCAGAGAACATTTTATCTATCAAGAAGGTCAAGCTGTCTTTAAAGTGGCGGTTTCTAAAATGGCCGATGTCTCTGTTGAAATGATGGAACGTCATAACATTACCCCTGAAGACCTCGCCTGGCTGGTTCCTCATCAAGCTAACATGAGAATTATAGAGGCCGTAGCTCGTAGAATGGAGTTACCCAAAGAAAAGGTGATGATCAATATTGAAAAATATGGTAATACCACCGCCGCTACTCTTCCTCTGTTACTCTGGGAGTGGGAATCCCAACTTAAAAAGGGCGATAAACTGATTTTAAGCACTTTTGGAGCTGGATTTACCTGGGGAGCGGTCTACTTAAGATGGGCTTATAATAGCTAATAAATCTAAACCGGTAGAAATACCGGTTTTTTTTTTGCCTATTTACCTTGGTTTCACTTGAGTCAATACCGCAGTTTTATTCGGTAATCTCTATTTTTGTATTCTTCTAATAAAACCCTATCCCTCATGGTGCAGTTTCTAAAGGTTATCATTATCTCTTCTTTACTCCTTGGCTCAACACTTGCCTTCAGTCAACCTCTTGAACGATTTTCGTTAACCCCAGAGCAAGCAGCTTCTTTCCTTCCTGAATACCATGATAACTCCGGCGAGTCTGCTTGGTCGCCCGTCTATCATCAGGTCTATTTCCCCCACTGTCAGCAGGCCTGTGGGGTATACCATATGTTTGGCTACGAAATGAATACTTTCCGTGCAAAGTCTGGCCTCCTTAGCGCAAATACCTATCCGGCTAATTTTACTTTTAATTTCTGGAACCAGGATACTCAAACCGGCGTGAGTTTCTTCGACAGTTTTAGAATCCTCTATGATCATGGACAGCCTAATATGACTGACTTTGGCGATGATAATAAAGTCTTCGCAATGTATTGGATGAATGGTGCCGATAAATGGGAACGTAGTATGTCGCAAAGAATTGAAAAAGTATACTCTTTCGATGTAACTACGTACTCGGGTATCGAAATCCTAAAACACTGGCTCTATAATCATGGTAACGGGAGTACAAAAGGTGGTGTCGCCGTATTTAGTACCGGCGGCCCATGGCAGCTTAACTGGATCCCTGAAAATAGCCCAATGAATTGGATCACTCTTTGCCCTACTCTTTATTATCCCGCTTCTCATGGCCTTACCATCGTTGGTTACCATGATGGCGTGTTCTATGATCGTAATAATGATGGGAAGTATACCATAGATATAGATATCAATAACGACGGGAAAGTGGATCTAGCCGACTCGGAGTATGGAGCATGGATCGTTAGAAATAGCTATGGAACTGAGTATGGCTATCAGGGGAATCTACTCATTCCGTATGGAGTGATGGGAAATAACTTCTTTAAAGGCGGCGCATCAAACGGCGAAGCTTATGGTGTGGTCGTTAAAGATTACACCCCGCTATTAACCGCCTCTTTTAAAATAAAACACAATCAACGGTATCAACTTAAACTTACCGCAGGGTTAAGCCAGAATCAAACAGATAGCTACCCTAAACACACCATCGACCTTCCCGTCCTACAATACCAGGGGGGAGCGCATCAAATGGACGGAAATGACTCGATTGCTGTAGCAAATGAGCTCGAAATGGCTGTAGATTTGTCTCGTCTCTACTCCTACATGCCAAATGGAGGGGAGTGCAAGCTCTTTCTTATCCTCGATGAAAAAGACCCTTTTGCTTTCGGGGATGGTTATTGGGGTGACCTGAAAATTAAGGCAGAGGGACAACTTATTGGGTCGTCAATGGGTAAAGTATCTATCTTGAACAATAGTACAACTCTTCTATCTTGCAGCGTTACCCTACCTCCTATCTCAGTCCCGACCATCCTTAATGACTCAGTTATTTCAACGAATAGAACTGAGGTTACCACCATTCAACTTCAAGCCGATGGGGGTGATCCAAATTATACCTATAACCTTGTCCCGGAATTTCAATTGGTGCATAAAGAGGGCAGTCTGGAAAGTAGCAACCTTACTCCTGTTGTTAAGGACAATACTAAACTTAATTTTTCAGCTATTGCCTTGCCATTTAAGTTTCCTTTTATGGGACAATTATATGACACCCTCTATGTTAGTGATAATGCATTGATCACTTTTGCGAAAAATGATTATATCTATCCATATCTTCATGATGGACGTACTTATCTTAGGAATCGTAGATGCATCTCTGCCGGATATAGTGCTTCAGGAGAAGCTTTTAGAGGGGATTATGATACTATTTTCATGGCTATAAATGACTCTTCAGCGCTTTTCCAATGGAGGTATAAAAATCCAACCAATTATTTCACCCAAATAAGTAACATTAGAGTTCACAAGAGTGGAAGAATAGAAATAGGTCGTCCTATTATCGATTATAACACTTCTGATCTCTATTGGCAAGGGATCTCTGCTGGAGATGGCTTGACTGACCTTATGGAGAGTTATCGTGAAGCAGGTCACTCTGTTCGCGGTATCTTGGAGTTAACACCAAAGTATAAAGCAGAATTGGCTTCTGTTTCTCCTGATGGATTACTGAGGCTAAACCCTGATACTACTTCGCTCATTTCATCCATTTTGGTTAGGGTTGCAGATAGAAATAATAGAATAAACCATAAAAGATTCTATATAACTAAAAATTTGATCGTTAATGCTACTTGGGTTAGCACTGAGAATCAGGCTAAGGATAAACTCAGTTTAAAAATTAATAACTCAAGCCTAGGAGGGGTCTATATTAAATCAATCACCTGTTCAACCCTTTATCCTGACGTATCCGTTGCCGAGGGTAGTAAGGTTATAAATAGCACAATTGGCTCTAATGAAACGGCTATTTATGATTCTATCTCTGTTGTGACCTTTCCCGCCAGCTATCCTGATAAAGAGCCGGTGATGTTTACACTCAAGATTATAACCTCTAATGATACCTTAATTTACAATATCTTGCATTCAAGAAATGGAGGTGATTTTAGAATGCTTCAAGCCGTAATTGATGATGGGGATGACCAGAAACTCGATCGTGGTGAAACGGCTGAATTAAAAATCTCTGTGTTAAATAACTCTGGTTTTGATAAGGAAAATATAAAATGGGCATTAGAGAACGTTACATCAGACGTTACAATTGGACCAGATACTCAGCCTTCAACCGAATTGTTATCGCCATATAGTATTTCCAGCCATGATTTTACTATTACTCTGGATAAAGAGGCCTTATTGGAGGAGGTTCCAATGGTGCGCTTCAGGTTATTGGAGGGTGACGAAATACTGGTAGAGGAGGTAATAAAATTACCAACGACGGTTAGTAGGCCGCTGGTTCTTAATGTGGGTAAGAATACAAAGAGCGTTGATACATTGGTTAAATACCTGAAGATGTTTAACTGTGTTCCGGATGTTCAGAATAAGTCATATATCAGCATCCCATTAAAGGATCGCCCACAAGTGTTTTTCTTGACCGGAAGTGGTGCCAATGGCCATACAATTAATGATTATGAGGTTAATATGCTTTCTGTCTATGCTGCCAATTCGGGTAGATTATATGTAGAAGGAGAAGCCTTCTTCGATAAGAACCAAAATATGTCAGTAAATCAGTATTTGGGATTTACTTTTTCTGATGATCCATTGCTTGATTACTCCATGCTTAAAGGAAATTCATTCTTGGGTTCAGATCTTAGTTTCATAGAGACCGACATTGTAAGTCCGAAAGAATACTCAATGACCCCTTCATCTCGAAGCCGCATCTTATTATCAACTAATGATAACGCTAATAAACCCGTATCTTTTTCACTATTAAAGAAGGGATCTGTTGGGATAGGATCGCTTGTGGAGTTGGGTGATCTAAGAGAGCAGAAGTCGGATGATATGTTGAATTATTTGACCGAAATTTTTGGTACTATGGGAATAGATACTACGGGATTCGTTGTGAGTTTCTATTCAAATGACCGTTCTATTGCTCCAGGAGATACTATTTGGGTGACTGCTGATATCTCCTCTGAAGTACAAAATATTGATTGGAATTACCCAGGTGCAGTTGTTATTAACTCTTTTGATAATATTTTACAGATCTCATATCCTGAAGAGGGAACCTATGCTCTCTCTTTGACTGCTACCGGGAAAAATGGGCGACAAAAAACAGTGAATAAAGAAAACTATATTACTGTCTCGAGTAGTAATAGTTCCGATACCTCCGATAACCAGTTTGTCAAGCTCTATCCAAATCCGGCTAGTTCGGTCACTTACCTTAGATTTGAGCACCCTGTGATAGAAGCAGGACTCCTTTCCATCTATACAACAGATGGAAAGACGGTGTTGACAAAAGAGATTGTAAGAGGTCAGCAATCGGTTACTCTTGATGTTTCTAAGCTCTCTCAAGGATACTATTTTATCTCTTGTGATTTTGGATCTTCGAAGTATATGAAGCCAATCCAGATCTCTCGTTAATTTTTCTTAGAGTTATTCTTTCTGGTGCTCTTTCCCTTCAAATGCTTAAAAGAGGGGAAGGAGCATCAATGTTTTATCCCGTGGTCATCTATTATATTTCAATCGGGGTAGCATGGTGGGGGTAAATAAATTTGTATATCGGTAGGAGGGTTGTATCAATATTTATTTAATCTTTGCTGCTAGAGTTTTTAGGTATCTTATCAAATTCTAGAAGCTCTGTATTTATTGTTCTAACTACACACATTTTTCTTTTATGAAATAGTCTGGATTGATATCATTATCTGCAAGGAAGAAATGATTATCAAGTAGAACTATTACATGTGACTAACAACAAGTAAATTATTCTCACATGACGACATTTTACAGACCATCTAACTTTCTCTTTTTAGCGATAGCCTTTTCTTTTTTATTTTCCCAGATCCTCCAAGCCCAGCCTTTAACACGGTTTGTCTTGAGCAGCGAACAGCAGGCTGTGCAGCTTCCTGTTTCTGTTGATAACTCTAAATCAGATGCATTACCTCCAGTATACTCACAGCTATATTTCCCTAACTGTGAACAAGCCTCGTCAATTTATCATGGATTTGCATATGAGTATAATAACTTAATGCATCTATCGGGTAAGGATACTGCATGCCAGTATCCGGCTAATTTTGCATTCAATTTTTATAATCAAAATACCCAGCAAGGAGTCTCCTTTTTTGATAGTTTTAAGATTCTCTATGAGGCGGGGCAACCAAATCATAAAGAGTTTGGTTTGGATCATTCTGTTGGCGGGTTGCATTGGATGACAGGAGAAGCCAACTGGGAGTCAGCTATGACGCGCCGTATAGAGCGGCTCTATTCCTTTGATGTTACTACAGAAAGCGGTATAAAAACTCTAAAACACTGGTTATATAATCATGGTGATGGCTCATCGTATGGCGGTGTAGCTGTTTTTACATTTGGTATTAGCTCTTCTTTTATTACGCTTGCCGATTCTTGTCCGTTAAACTATATTCCATGTTTTAAATCATTTGGAGGTTCGTTTTCTCATGCCATGTTAATTGTGGGATATCATGATAGTACCTTCTTTGATTTAAATAATGACGGAAAGATAACGACGGATGTTGATTTAAATCAGGATGGTCAGATTGATTTGCGAGACTCTGAATATGGATCATGGATCGCATTAAATAGTTATAGTGAGGATTGGGGCTATCAAGGGTTAGTTCAATTGCCCTATTGTCTTAGTGCATGGGAGTACTTACAATATGGGTTTTGTAATGGAGAGGCCTATGGAATGGTTCCAAGGGCTAATCATCCTTCTCTAACTATGACCTTTAAGATCAACTATAATCAGAGAGATAAGCTATCAATGAAGGTTGGATTTAATGAAGATCTGGAAGCCGACTGGCCTAGTCAAACAATGGATATTGCTATTCTTAATAATGTTGGAGGCGCACATCATATGCAAGGTAACGATGAGTTATTAGAAGAACGGAATATTGAGATGGCAGCTGATATTACTCCACTTTATTCTTTGATGCCGGCAGGTAAGGCGGTTAAGTTCTTCGTGATTTTGGATGAAAATGATCCTGAATCACAAGGAAATGGTTTTTTAAGGGGGTGGCGAGTTAAAGAGAATGGAGAAGTTGTGTGCCAACGAGATGATTCTTTGGCTATTTGTAATAATTCCTGTACTGTTTCTTCTGAATTAGTTACCCTTAGAAGTGCATCGGATATGGAAATCCTAAACGATTCCATTATTTCGCTGCTTCCCAATGACTCTATTACTATTAATATGCTTGCAAAGGGAGGAGAAAAGCCGTATCATTGGACTATAAAGCCTTCTTTTTCTGTTAATTATTTTAAAGAAGCACCTCTTCCTTCTCCTCGAACTTATTTAGAGCCGACATCAATAAATGAATCAGTTAGGAAGATTAAACTTCCCTTTTTATTTCCTTTTCTGGAGGAGACTTATGATTCTATTTTTGTCTGGGCGAATGGAATGGTAACCTTCTCAGCTTCTAATTATCAGTATGCATATGTTCAGGATGTTAAGAACCTTTTCTCAAAGAGATGTTGTTTAGTCTCTGGGTATAATACAGTTTTTAGGGAGTCATTTGAAGGGAGTGATTCTGTTTTTTACAGTCTTACTGATTCCAGTTATTCAATAATCTGGAGCCTGCCCTCAATGAATTCAACCCAAAAGAAATATAGTGGCCTTACTTTATACTCCAGTGGAAAGATAGATTTTATTCGTCCTGAGGTCTCTTTTTCTGAGTTAGGGGATTACTACCAAGGATATTCAACGGGTTTTCCTGATGGTCAGTTCATCTCCTCTTATCATTCTATTCCTGTATCGGATAGTCATTTAATGAGCGTCTCTTCTGTTTCAAATAACATTTTTTCCAAGTTGACGATTGATGGGCAATTAGTTATTAAGCCTAGGAAAAAGAATTGTACTCAACCTTTGGTGGTCGTCTTACATGATGCTAAAGGTCTAAGAAAGGAGAAGAAGTTTCATTTAGTACAATCTCTATTATCTTCAGTAGATTGGAAGCCTTCACGATCAGAAAGTGAGGAAATGGCAAGAATTATGATTAAGAATGTCTCTTCAAGGGATATTACTAATGCAAGAATATGTCTAAAATCGGATCAACCGAATATCACTATTACTCCTGCTTATGTTGACGTTGCCCTGATTGCCGCAGGTCAACAGATTACTATGAATCCTGATTTCAGGGTACAGTATGGTTCAACTACCGCATTTTGCGAAACATCCACGTTTAGTATTAATGTTATTTCGGAAGGAGATACTTTTCAGCAGGTAACTCACCACAAACCTAATCTGGTGAATTGCAAACTCTACTCAGTATATGTTGATGATCAGGCAGATCAAGCCATTGAAAGAGGAGAGATGGCAGATGTAATACTCTCTTTTGTGAACTCAGGGAGCGGTAGAGGGAGAGAAATAAGGGCAACGGTAACTTCTTTAGTAGAGGGGTGTTCAATTGAACTCTTAGATGAGTCGCTAAAGTATGATCTGGAACCCTATGGCAGTTTTCAATTCCGTTGTAGAGCCAATATCTCTTCTACATTCGATTTTAATCTCATCCCTTTAGTGAAAGTCGAACTTACCGATGGCTATACTAAGTTCTTTAATCAAAGAGTGGAGATTCCAACAGCCCGCACTGCTCCTTTAATTTTAAATCTGGCAAAATCTGATGCCAGCTCTGATTCCTTGGAAAAATATATGAGGGAATGCGGTTTTATACCTCGAGTTAGAACACTTAAATCGTTGGAAAACCATTTAGTGGGAGAAAAGAACGTGTTTGTATTAACTGGGATGTTTGGCCAGTCTTATGCATTGCAGGAGGCTGATATCTTGAATTTAAACACTTTTATGTCGTTAGGTGGAAAGATCTATTTAGAGGGACAAGACTATTGGGGGAAAGTAGGTAATAACACTTTTGGGAGTTATTTTGGTGTTACCTCTACTTATGGGATTACGAGATATGACTCCTTAATTGGAGGCTGTGCAATAACACAAGGTTTAAAATTTAACCTTTCATTACCGCATCCTCCAACCAGCTTTACCGTAAAAGTTATAGAGGGAACTTCCTCGCTTTTATCGGTTGCTGGAGTTGAGGAGAAGACCTCTGCTTTCTATAAAAAGAGTGATAAAAATGTAGCTATTGGTTCTGTTTACGACATAGCTCATTTGGTGGAGCAGAAGAAGGGGGATACAAAAAGGTATGTACAACGAATTCTTGATCTTATGGGTTTTGATACGCTTAATATGACGGCTAACTTCTACACCTCAGACCGCACAGTTAAAGTGACAGATACTGTAAAACTTATAAACTGCTCTGTAGGGAGTAGCGTGACACCCGAATGGATTTGTCAGGGGGCTAGTGTAATAAAAAGCCTTGAAGATACTATTTGGGTTGTTTATAGTTTACCCGGATCTTATCCTGTAAAGTTAACGATCTCAAATGGCGATCAAAGTAAGTCGTTACAAAAGGATGGATATATTACCGTCTTAAGCAATGATGGAGTTATAGAGCCAGTAGGCAAGCAGTATACTGTTTATCCTGTTCCTGCCAGTGATCGAATTACTATTAGTGAGAATGAAGTGGGTGAAAGAGCTGTAAGAGTTCGCCTCTATTCAATTGACGGGCAAGAGATTCTTCGACAGGACAACCTGATGATAGATCGTTCGCATGAGATAGATGTATCTACACTGAAGAGTGGCACCTATCTTTTAGTTATTGAATCAGGGAAGAGCATATCCAGTTATCCAGTTGTGATATTACGGTAATAGGTACATAAGCTTAAGCAGGGAATATTTATGAGTGGTGAAATTATAAGCAATAGTACGCAGAGGAACGATTCTCGTTATTAAAAGAGTGCTTTTTTAAGATGTTCAATCTGATTACATTGGATAACGAACAAAAAAAGAACCTGAAGTTCACTTTTTTTCAGAAAAGCTTGAGATAATGTCGATTTTATATATATTTACTTAATAGTAATAAACTGGTTTGAATTACCTTATTGTTTTTAAAGATTTATTTGCACACAAATATCTATTATAAGCTATATAGAACCTACCTATTCAATAGGATAGCAGCGTTTAGTTAGCCCCGTTCTTTTTTGTTATAGATAATAAAATTATTGCCCTATGAGATTAATTAACCAATTACTGGCCAGTCTTCTCTTAGCACTGGCTTTTATGTTTTCTTTTGTTCAAGGTGTAAAAAGTCAGCCGTTAACCCGATTTGTATTGAGTGAAGATCAACAGAATGTTATGCGACCTATATATGTTGATCATTCTCTTGCTGATGCTTTACCACCTGTTTATAGTCAGGTTTATTTCCCAAATTGTGAACAGGCTGCTGCTATTTATCATGGATTTGCTTATGAGTATAATAGTTTAATGCAGTTATCGGGGAAAGACACATGCAATCAGTATCCTGCTAACTTCACCTACAATTTTTATAATCAGAATACACAGCATGGGGTGTCGTTTTTTGATAGTTATAAGATTCTTTATGAGGCAGGACAGGCAAATCATAAAGAATTTGGATTGGATCATTCGGTTGGAGGTTTACATTGGATGAATGGTGAGGAGAAATGGGAATCGGCAATGAAAAGACGTATAGATAGACTTTACTCTTTTGATATAACAACAGAAAAGGGTCAAGAAGTATTAAAGCATTGGATCTATAATCATGGTAATGGTTCTGCTTATGGGGGTGTTGCAGTATTAACGATGGGTTCAGCAGAAGTCTTTCCAAGCCCGTCTGATACTTGTCCGTTAAATTATATTCCATTTATCAAAAAAGTGGAGCGTAATTATTCTCATGCTTTGCTGATAATTGGGTACCATGATAGTACATTCTTTGATATGAATAATGATGGTAAGATAACTACAGACATTGATTTGAATAGTGACGGAAAAATTGATTTACGGGATTCTGAGTATGGCTCATGGATCGTATTGAATAGCTTTGGTTCTGGATTCTATTACAATGGAATTCTTCAGTTACCCTATTGTTTAAGTGCTTTGAGTTATCCTCAATTTGGGTTATGTAATGGAGAAGCGTATGGCATGGTGCCACTTCAAGGCAATCCTTTACTCACTATTACATTTAATCTTAAGTATAATAAGCGTGATAAATTGTCTCTTAGAGTCGGGTTTAATGAGGATTTGGATGCGGAATGGCCATTAAAGATACAAGACATTGCAATTTTAAATAATGTTGGGGGACCGCACTATATGCAAGGGAGTGATGAGTTAATTGAAAACAAGTATATAGAAATGGCAGCTGATATTACTCCGTTATATGCCTCTTTTCCTCCTAATAAACCGGTCAGGCTCTATGTTGTATTAGATGAGAATGATTCGGAGTCAGAGGGAAATGGTTATTTGCTATCGTGGAAAGTGAAGGAGAATGGAGTTGTTATTGGTCAAATGGATGATTCTATTGCCATTAAAAATAACTCGCTTACTGTTCAATCGTTATTAATTGAACATTCAGGTAACTCTAATCTTACGATTTTAAGTGATACTATTATTCAGGTAACGAATAATGACACAATAGCACTTAATATGAATGCCACTGGGGGAGTGTCACCCTATCATTGGTCAATTAAACCGAACTATTCGGTTAAATACTCGCCTAATGGGAATCTGCCTAGTTTAAGAGTTTTCTTGCCTCCTGCTTCTGCAAATGAATTAGTTCGAAAGATTAAAATACCATTTCAATTTCCTTTTGCCGGGACTATTCATGATTCAATTTTTGTGTGGGCAAATGGGGTCGTTTCTTTTGATCTATCCAATTATCAATATGCCTATGTACAAGATGCCAAGAATCTGTTTTCTAAAAAAGAGTGCCTTGTTTCGGGCTTTTGCTTCAATTACAGGGACGAATTTAACCCTCAGGATTCTATCTTTTGTTATAACACTGATACCAGCTATTCTATAATTTGGCATCTCCCTAATACTATATCTGATGATGTTAGGTATAGCGGAATAACATTATTCAATGATGGAAGTATTGATTTTATACGCCCCGAAGTACTAATTACCGAACTTGTTAATTACTATCAAGGCTATTCCACGGGTCTACCAGATGGACAGTTTATAACAAACTATCGCGAAATTCCTATATCTGATAGTCGTAAGCTTAGTGTTAGCCCCTTGTCTTCTGCGTTGACTGTTTCTATGTCTATTGATGGTCAATTGAAGATCATTCCATCAAAAGCAAATCTTACACAACCAATTGAGGTCGTTGTTCATGATGCAGCGGGGCAAAAAGGGGAGGGTCTGCTTCTTCTTACTCAATCTCTCTTGGCAAGTCTGGATTGGAGGAGCGCAAGATCACTAAGCGAGGAGTTAGCCAAGGTAAAGTTGAAGAATATCTCAATGCAAGATATGGTTAATGCGAAAGTATACCTAAAAGCAAATCAGTCTGGGATAAAAATCACACCTGATTATTTTGATGTTTCGTTTATTGGAGCCAATCAGGAGGTTACATTAGTAGATGATTTTAAAGTTCAATATAACTCCCCAATCGCTTTTTGTGAGTCTTCTCTTTTTGAGATACAGGTTGTAACACTGGTAGATACATTTTATATCCGAAATTATCATAAACCTAATCTTATCAATTGTAAGCTAATAGATGTAAACGTGGATGATCAGGTTGACCAGGCACTTGGAAAAGGGGAAATATCAGATGTTAACATCTCTTTTGTTAATATGGGAAGTGGAACAAGTAAGGGAATTCATGCAACGGTGACCTCGCTAGTAGAGGGATGTACAATAGAACAGGTTGACAACGCTCAATTATATGATGTCGATCCTTATAAAAGCAATACGATTAAATGTAGAGTACATTTATCTGCATCTTACAACTCTGTAGAGGCGCCTCGCATAAACGTGAGGCTTTCTGATGGATACAATGAGTTTCTAAATCAACAGGCTGAAATACCCTTCTCACGGGTTACGCCGTTGATTCTAAATCTTGCTAAATCGAAGACTAGTGCTGATTCATTAGAAAAATATATTACGTTATGCGGGTTTAAACCCAGGGTAATAACTCGTGAGAGTCTTTCTAATAATCTTGTGGGAGAGGACAATGTCTTTTTGGTAAACGGGATGTTTGGCCAAGCATATTCCCTTCAGGAAGAGGATATCAGAAATCTTGGAACATTTATGATACTTGGTGGGAAAATATATATTGAAGACCGTGAATTTTGGAAACAGGTAGGGAGTAGTACATTTGGCAGCTACTTTGGAGTAACATCAACTACAGGTACCACCCGATATGATTCTTTAGTTGGTGGATCTGAGCTTACAGATGGATTGAGTTTTGATCTTGTTGCACTTCACCCGCCAGTTAGCTACTCACTGAAAGCAAATGAGGGAACTACCTCATTACTTTCAATTGCAGGGGCTGAAGATAAGACATCGGCCTTTTGTAAAAAGGATGATAAAAATGTAGCAATAGGATCTGTGTATGATATAGCTCACTTAGTAGAAAAGAACAAAGGTGATACAAAGAGGTATGTCCAGATAATTCTTGATCTCATGGGCTTTGATACGCTTAATATGACGGCTAACTTCTACACCTCAGACCGCACAGTTAAAGTGACAGATACTGTAAAACTTATAAACTGCTCTGTAGGGAGTAGCGTGACACCCGAATGGATTTGTCAGGGGG
Organism: uncultured Bacteroidales bacterium; assembly: GCA_964444785.1. Classification (GTDB taxonomy): domain Bacteria; phylum Bacteroidota; class Bacteroidia; order Bacteroidales; family TTA-H9; genus JAJTBW01. Next base: position 19,636 of record CAYUII010000044.1, read on the forward strand.
CTAGTGTAATAAAAAGCCTTGAAGATACTATTTGGGTTGTTTATAGTTTACCCGGATCTTATCCTGTAAAGTTAACGATCTCAAATGGCGATCAAAGTAAGTCGTTACAAAAGGATGGATATATTACCGTCTTAAGCAATGATGGAGTTATAGAGCCAGTAGGCAAGCAGTATACTGTTTATCCTGTTCCTGCCAGTGATCGAATTACTATTAGTGAGAATGAAGTGGGTGAAAGAGCTGTAAGAGTTCGCCTCTATTCAATTGACGGGCAAGAGATTCTTCGACAGGACAACCTGATGATAGATCGTTCGCATGAGATAGATGTATCTACACTGAAGAGTGGCACCTATCTTTTAGTTATTGAATCAGGGAAGAGCATATCCAGTTATCCGGTTGTGATATTACGGTAAACGGTGGATAGATAACAGAAGAGGCATTAGGGATGATGGGGTTGTAAACAAGAAAAAGTTTTATCTTTGCAGCCTCAATACCTCGGGATGTAGCGCAGTTGGCTAGCGCGCCACGTTCGGGACGTGGAGGCCGCTGGTTCGAGTCCAGTCATCCCGACTAAGGCCTGATTTTAGATAAAAAAGAGGGGATCTACTGTTAGATTCCCTCTTTTTTATTTCATTAATTACCAGGAAGCGGAACATTAATTAGGGTTAAACCCTGTAGTGGAATTTCAAGTCATTTCAATACCAAACCACTATCCGAGTCTATAAGTGTCTTTAGATTCGATCTTACTTAATTACTTGTAGAATGTTTGTGTATTACTACAGGGTTTACCGGACAGCAATGAATTTTATTGTAAAGTTGGTTTAGTTATGTAGATACCATTATGCGCTCATTTTAAATGATCTAAAATATAGTTTGCAATGCAGTTAGTTATGAATTTTTTTTAATTTAGTAGCCGAAGAGAACAATCAGCATGCCTGAACAAAAAAACATCAAATTCAACTATTCCATTCATCGACAACAAGCGGTCATGCGGATTGATTTTGCCTACGATACTGATTCGGTCGAGTTGATTAAACGCTTTGACGGCATGCGGTGGAGTCAAACAATGTACTATTTTTGGGATCGGAAACAGGTTTGGATTGAGAACTTCAAAGGCAATAAAGATCGTTACAGCTTGTTAACTGCTAATTTACTGAATGACCTGAGGGAATGCTTTAAAGCCTATTGGCCTCAATACTGGTTATTCGAGGGCAATTTCCCGGGAAAGCCTTACAGCGCAACCAGAATAGCCAATATTTTAAGCGAAGCCTGTCGACTTACAGGAATCATACAAAGGGTGACACCTCACATGCTAAGGCATTCCTTTGCAATGCATTGGTTGGAACAAGGGGTTGATTTGCGCTATATCCAAGAGTTGCTGGGGCATAGTACTACAAAAACGAGCGAGGTTTACCCGCATGTGTCTACGAAAGACATCGAATTAATTCGAAATCCAATAGATGATATTTTAGGTAGCGACCCATAGTTGTTGCTCTTTCCACACCAGTCTGGGATGGAAAGAACAACTCGTTTTCGGTAAAAGCGATAAAAACACAAGAGGCATATAACAACGTTGGCGGTAATACAAAAAAGTAAGATCAAAATAATATGGCAGAAACATTACAGACCGGAAAAGCACAAAGCAAAAAATGTTTCATAATCTCCCCATTAGGGACTGATGACTCTGAAACCAGAAGAAAGGCCGATGGACTTATAAATTCAGTTCTCAAACCTATCTTGACAACGGAAGGCTATACGGCAATAGTACCACATGAGATTGACACTCCAGGATCTATCACCAGACAAGTTATTCAACATTTGCTTGAAGATGAACTTGTAATAGCGAATCTTACTGAGTTAAACCCAAATGTCATGTACGAACTTGCTGTGAGACATGCTAAAAGAAATCCTGTAGTTTGTCTTGTTGAAAGAGGCACAAAATTACCTTTTGACATTTCCACTGAAAGAACAATTTTCTATGATAATGACATGGCAGGGGTAGAAATACTAAAACCCAAACTTATAAAAGCAATTAAGGAGGCCATTGAAGAATCCGAGCCTGATAATCCGATTTATCGAGTGGTTAGTGATAATATTATGCGAGAAGTAACTGCGAAAGATGATGCACAATCATATATTCTTAAAAAACTTGATGATTTAGATTTTCAATTAAGACGCATGAGGGCCACTAATGATGAAAACATATTTAGAAAGCGAGCAAGTAGAGTTAGCTTTTCAATTTCTAAAAATGGAGAAATATTGGATAGTGAAAAGGTTGTAGATGAAATAATGAAAAGAGCAAAAGGGGTTATTACTTCACTCACCCTAAGGAACCAAGACCAAAATAAGATTGGATTTGAAGTTGAGATTTTGGGAGGAGCAAGAGAAGTTAATAAAATACTCGCCCTACTTACAGAAGAAGGCTATGAACTAGATAATATAATTTTTAGCTAAAATGTACTACCGCTAACTCGCGGTCATAAAACATGGCGGTTTCAGTGCAATTTGCAAGCTCAGCTTCCACTGGCAAAGTCTATAAGGAGGGATAGGTTCGAAACTAAGAAATCTGCTATGTTTCATACCGCCCCGTTGGCAGCAAGCGAAAGAAAGAATATAACACTCTTATATACTGACTAAAAATTATATAATATGGACATATATCAGAAAGCAGAAGAACAAATAGTTGAAAAGCAGAAGATTGTGGATTTTGACATTAAAGAATTTACAATTGAACTACTTGTCTCGAAATATTTAAAAGGTCTTGAGGAAGACGATAATGACATTTTTATTCCGTCATACCAACGAAATTTTGTTTGGGATATCGTTAGACAATCGAAGTTTATTGAATCAGTTTTGCTTGGCTTACCAATACCATATATCTTTTCAGCAGATACCGAAGGAAGACTTGAAATAGTTGATGGTTCACAAAGATTGAGGACATTAGTAGCTTTTATTAAAGATGAATTGAGATTAAAAGAATTAGATATCCTCGCAGCATTAAATGGATTTGTTTATTCGAGCTTAACAAAGTCAAGACAACGGAAATTTCAAAATGCGACTATTCGAATGATTGCATTATCAGATAAAAGTGACGAAGATGTTCGTTTTATGATGTTTGAAAGAATAAACACAGGTAGTGCCTTACTTAAGGAAATGGAAAAAAGAAAAGGAATCTATGGAGGGAAATTTATTGATTTTATCTATAAAGAATGTTCGAAACACCCATTGTTCATAAGAAATACAAAGTTTACTGAAATACTTGAAAAAAGAGGAGAGCCACAGGAATTAATTATTAGGTTTTTTGCATATTCTGAAAAATACCAAAATGTTAAGTCTGGAGTAAATGATTTTTTAAATCATTATGTTGAAGAGAAAAACAAATCATTTGATAAACTTCAAATGCTCAATGATTTTGATAATATGTTGAGGTTTGTTGATGCAAATATACCCAATGGATTTGTAAAATCAGATCAATCACAAAAAACCCCAAGAGTTAGATTCGATGCTATTTCAGTAGGAGTCCATCTTGCTTTGAAATCAAATCCTAGATTAGAAATAAGCAATTTAGACTGGTTAAACTCAAAAGAATTTAATGATTTAATAACCAGAGGTGGTCAAAATGCGCCAACCGCCATCAAAAATAGAATTGAGTTTGTTCAGAATAAATTATTATCTAATTAATGAATACTGTTTTATTAGATTTCGAAAAAAGGGTTTCTGAAATTGATAAATACTTTGTATTTATTGAAAATTTAGAACAAAATAGTGCTGTCCTATTTTTTCCAAAAAAAAGGACACATAAATATTTGTCAAATGATCCTGAATTACTAAAAGTGCTAAAGGCAAATATTTTTTTAATGCTATATAATTTAGCAGAAGCTTCAATAAAACAATCAATTTAAGAAATATATAATGCAATTACCTTGGAGCGACTAAGATACTCTGATGTTATTGACCAAGTAAAACGATTGTGGATTAATGAAAAACATAAAAATTTTAAAGACACAGGAACTGAAAGAATTTTTGACATTATTAGCAATATCAGTGAAGATATTATAGAGTTGAGATTTGATGCTGATAAAGTAATTTCTGGAAATGTTGATGGTAGAAAAATTCGTGAGTTTTCCAAAACACATGGGTTTTCAAATAAAGTACACATTAAAGCTAAGGAGGGGAGAAATCTGCATCTGGTGAAAACACAAAGAAATCATTTAGCTCATGGAGATATTTCATTTGCAGAATGTGGCAGAAATTATTCTATTAATGATATTAAGGTAATTAAAAAAGAAGTTATTATTTATTTAAGAGCTATTTTGAGAAATATTAGTAAACATATTGATGAGAAAAAGTATAGACTATAATCTCCAGCTGCCAACATCGTATATAAAACAACTTAGTACATGACAAAAAATTAATCTAATGAAAATCAGTAAATTAAGGTAAGAA
>CAYUII010000045.1:0-23596 GCA_964444785.1 uncultured Bacteroidales bacterium
TCTCTACCTGTCAGGGGGTGGCGGTAACGTTAGATCCTGGGGCGGGTTATGCTTCTTATTCAGGCATCAATAGAAAGAGAAAGGAAAGAGAAGAGGAGTGAGGATGAGTTATTTTATAACCAAAGTAAGTGGAGGTTAGTTAAGGATAAATTAGAAGTGAGTTTACATAAAAAGGCTATAGACAATAACGTAGTGTGATGAGAAAGGTAAGAGTTAAGGGGTAGATTTTATGTGGTGATTAGAAAACAGACTAATAACGTATGAAAAGTAAAACAAAAAGAGTAAACTTTTGCTAACTATCTGAAAAATTTGTACATTTGCACCCCTTTTTAGGCCGATAATAGGATTAATTGAAATTACAAACATGGACACGTTGAGTTACAAAACGATCAGTGCAAACAAGGAATCCGCTAACAAACAGTGGGTTATTGTTAATGCCGAGAATGAGGTGGCAGGACGCCTTGCTTCGAAGATCGCGAAGATTCTCAGGGGTAAGAACAAAACGAGTTATACCCCTCACGCCGACTGTGGCGACAACGTTATTGTCATTAATGCAGAGAAAGTGCGTTTTACTGGCAATAAGTTAACAGACAAAGAGTATGTACGCCATACAGGATATCCTGGTGGACAGCGCTTTGCGACACCCGATATGTGGTTACGCAAAGGTATGTCAGAGCGTATAATTGAGGCAGCCGTAAAGGGTATGCTTCCAAAGAATCGTCTGGGACGTGCTTTATATCGTAATCTGTATGTATATGCAGGTACACAGCATCCACATGAAGCACAGCAACCCATAGAAATTAATATTAATAATCTGAAGTAAGAAATGGAAGTAATCAACACAATTGGCAGGAGAAAGACCGCGGTTGCCCGTATCTATTTGAAAGAGGGTAATGGTAAGATCCTGGTCAACGGCAGGGATTATGCTGAATATTTCCCCACCGGTACCTTACAGTATGTGGTGCGTCAAGCCTTCGAAATTGTTTCAGTTGACAGTAAGTACGACGTGAAAGCAACTATCGATGGTGGTGGTATCACCGGACAGGCTGAAGCTCTCAGACTGGCCATCTCAAGAGCACTGACAATCATCAGTGAAGAGAATCGCAAGCCTCTGAAAGAAAAAGGTCTGCTTCGTCGCGACCCGCGTATGGTTGAAAGAAAGAAACCCGGTCAGAAGAAAGCTCGTAAGAGATTCCAATTCTCGAAGCGTTAATATCTTTCGCAATGCGTGTTTAGTATCTAAATCGTACAGACTACGGTGCTTGCGTGCTACTGTGCGGTTGATTTTAAGGAACGTAAACAACATTATTAAAAAATGGCAAGAGTATCATTTGAAGAATTATTAGATGCCGGTGTACATTTCGGCCATCTAAGAAGAAAGTGGAATCCCAACATGGCTCCTTATATTTTCATGGAGCGTAATGGAATCCATATTATCGACCTATATAAGACCCAGGCAAAGGTAGAAGAGGCTGCATCTGCATTAAAGCAGATTGCCCGCTCAGGAAAGAAAGTCCTCTTCGTTGCTACCAAAAAGCAGGCTAAAGAGATCATGTCAGACCTCGTGTCACGCGTTAACATGCCTTACGTAGTTGAGCGTTGGCCGGGTGGTATGCTTACCAACTTTGCAACTATTCGCAAAGCAGTTAAGAAAATGGCCTCAATTGACAAGATGATGGAGAATGAATCATTCCGCACCATGTCAAAAAGAGAAAGACTGCAAATCACGCGTGAGCGTGCTAAATTGGAAAAGAACCTCGGTAGTATCAGCGACCTTAACAGGCTCCCTGCCGCTCTGTTCGTTGTTGATATCCTGAAGGAGCACATTGCCATCGCTGAGGCTCGTCGCCTCAATATCCCCACTTTCGCTATCGTTGATACTAATAGCAATCCTTTGCTGGTTGACTTCCCTATTCCTGCCAACGATGATGCTTCAAAATCTATCGCCTTAATCACTAAGGTTATGGTCGAAGCTATCGAAGAGGGTCTCAATGAGCGCAAAATGGATAAAGACCGTAAAGATGAATCTGAAGAAGTCGAAAACGACGAAATGATCAATGAAGGCGAAGAGGACGTTCGTGGCCGTCGCCGTCGTGATGATTCTGAAGAGGATGAAGATGGCAACAAAAAACGCCCTCGTAAAGCAATAGCTAAACCAACTAAAGCTGCTCCTCGTCGCTCATAACTTCTGCAATGCATACCGAAAAGTTATATAAATATTAATAATTCAGGAGATACGTGCCCGTCACGTATCTTCTTATTTAAAATCCATAATAGTCATGGCTAATATTACAGCTTCTGAAGTAAACAAACTTCGTCAAATGACCGGGGCCGGTATGATGGACTGCAAAGCAGCTCTTATCGAAACTGATGGTGATTTTGAAAAGGCTATCGATTTTCTCCGTAAAAAAGGACAGAAAGTCGCCAACAAACGTGCTGATAAAGAAGCTAACGAGGGTATCGTTATCGCTGCTGTTAATGCTGACCATACCTTTGGTGTTGTGGTTCGTATCAGCTGTGAGACCGATTTCGTTGCTAAGAATGAGGAGTTCACCTCATTAGCTAACAAACTGGTTGCTGGTGCAATTGCTGGTTCTGTTAAAGAAAAAGAGGCAGCCCTTAACTTGGTTATCGATGGTCATACTTTCGCTGATCAATTAACTAATCTTATCGGTAAAACCGGTGAGAAGATGGAACTCAGCGGATATGAGTCTATCGAAGCTCCTGTGGTTTCTGCTTATAACCACCAGGGAAACCGCTTGGCTACCTTACTCAGCCTTAATATGAAGGTTGAAGGTGCTATTGAGGTCGCACATGAGATCGCTATGCAGGTTGCTGCTATGAATCCTATCTCTGTTTCTGCTGATAATGTCCCCGCTGATGTTATTGAGCGTGAATTGGAAATCGGTCGTGATCAAGCACGTGCTGAAGGTAAACCCGAAGCTATGATTGAAAAAATCGCTCAAGGTAAACTTAACAAGTTCTACAAAGACAGCACCCTCCTACAACAGGATTTTATTCGTGATGCTAAGAAAACCGTTGCTCAGCGTATCGCTGAGGTTAACAGTGGTCTAACTGCTACTTGCTTTAAACGCCTTCAACTTGGTGAATAAGCTTTAGCTGATTATAAATTAAGAGGCGGAGTAACCATTGGTTACTCCGCCTCTTTTTTCTAATCGGTTCCTCTTCTATCCAAAAAGTCTCTTTATTTGCTCTTCCCGATATTCGAATATCTTATCTATCTGTGATTTGATAAAGTACTTCTCTAATAATAACCCAAACCACCCAAATCCTACTGAATAATGAATGACATCTGTCATCATGACCCCTTCATTTACTACTTCAAAATGGTGTTGATGTTGCCAAAACTTATAGGGGCCTTCTCTTTGGTCATCTATAAAGTATTTGTGCGGTTTAATATGTGTTATCTCGGTAACCCATCCTGTCCTGTAAAAAGGTAACGGAGATACGCTATAGGTAATAACCATGCCAGGGTACATCGACTCAGGGTCATCAATGGTTTTAATCTTAAACTTCATCTTAGATGGCGTAATCTTAGCCAGATTCCTCGGTGATGTAAAAAACTTCCAAGCTTCCTCTATATCCGTATTTATAAGTGTTGAATAGACATGTTTTTTCATTGTTGTACTGTTTAAGTTGCTTTTAACTCTAGCCTCTATTAGTGGTTCTTAAAACTATTTAACCTAAAGTGACAGTTGTTTAAATATGTTAAAGTGCTTTATAGTGATGATAATTATCACCCCAAGGCTATAAACGTCATCTTCAAATGTGAAGTATAATCCCTAATGTCGATCTTTTGTCTTCCGATTATTCTAAAATACCTTTGTTAAAATACCTACGTTAATTATATCTTAATAAAGATATAACGAAATTCTAAATAAGGGTGATTTTTAAAGATATTCTTGCATCTCCTTTTTTAAAAGGCTGATAGCCTGATCATGTGCGATCTCTTGCTCGAATCCTGATAGTAAATCTAAAACACTTATTGAGAGTTCAATGGCCGCCCCTTGCGGATCTAAACCATTCGAGGCCTCTTGTATAAGCGTGATGGTCTGCTGTCTGGCTAACCTAATTAATTGCCAGGTGGCTTCTGATATATAGATCTGCTGCGAGGAATTATGCTCATACTCTTGTCTGATCTCAGACAAAATGAGATTTGCTACTCCTCTAACCGTATTGGCCTTCTCACTGTTTCTAAGAATTAAAGACTCGGGTTTTGTCCTTTCTAATAAAAGGGTAAAACGCTCAATAGCCTGTATCTTTAGTGGGATAGTAATTGACTGATGTTGAAGCTTGCTTCTCTGTTCTTGGTTCAGAAGTTTTGCTTTGATCTTAAGTCTATGCTTCTCATCAGACTGGTCGTTTTTCTTTTCAGAAATGGGCTCGCTCTTTTTATTTTTTTGGAGGATAAAGGTAAGTATGCCAGCTATAAGTGCACTATTTACTATTACCAGGATAATTAACAGGTCGGATGATAACATGACAGTTCTTCTATGTGTTTTAACTCTACAAAGTTACGAATTAACTCTCTTACTCGTAATGTAAATAAATCCTTACTAAACTATCCGAAGATTCTACTTGATGATGTTTATACTGTATTTAATAGGTAAAATACAAATTCTATGACTAAATGACTAAATTTTTCCCATACTGATTAATACATCACAACAAAAAACGACCTCAAACAAAGGGTGGATATCCGATATTGGAGAGACGTATCCGAATACGGATGTTTTTGTTAAATGTGTGTTAATGGTAGATTAATGCTAGTGTTTCGGAGCTCTTCGCAATGGTAAGAGAGGTATTTAACCGTAATTGGATAGGTTACTTTTTGGAGACATGATAGATTTTTATAATAAAATACTAAAGATCAGTGTGTTGAAATGTTTGGTATATTGTTTGTTTACTCTATTACACCAGACAATTACTGCGTAGATTATGGCAATACAAACTGTTGTAGATTTGGTTCAGGCGTTTCATCGCAAGAGCGGATTTCCATGTGTTGAATCGAAGACTGTTCAAGATACTAATAATGAACTTGCCGGAAAAATCAGCCAGAAAAAGGTTGAAGGGCTACGAAAACTCTTGAAAGAAGACAGAGTTGATCAGTCTGGAAAGTTTTTATAAACAACTTAATAAGGTGCGTTATGATTAAGCTCATGGTTGCCTTGGTACTAATTGGCGCATTCCTCGCCAGTATACTATACGAACTGAAACATGCTCCTTTAACAGAGGAACAAGAGGATAATTCCATCCGTTTCTTGGATGGCAGTTCAGATTAACTGGAGAAAAATATTTCGGATTTCCCATAATCGATCCGGTTTGTCCGGAGTGTCATTTAGACGCTCCGGACTTTTTATTTTATAGCTTCTTATGGAATGGTCGTCGATCCTTCACAATTTCTGGTCATGAGCCGTCATAATCCCCATTTCGTACACTTTTCAAATAAAAAAGCCCCGAAAAAATCGGGGCTAAGCTCCTTCCGCCGGCCAGATAAAACTCCTCATCGAGGGTCTATCTCCAATTTTAGTATATCTTCGGAAGAGCCGACCAGTCATTAATAATTAGGTATAAAGGGGGTTACCCTTCCTGAAAAATGAACTAATAACCAAATTTAATTCATTTTACCTCTAAATGCAACTGTTAAATTTCGTAATTAAGTAACTTTGGTTCATGAATCGAGATAATTCTAATGCAATACAGTTTCTGGATGCTTTCAATGATATAGAGGCACGCCTCCGTTTATTAGCCAAAGCAGATCATTATGTCAGTTTTAATGAATTACTGAAACGAACCCGTTTTGATAATACCGTTATAAAAAGGTATGCGAACGATTTGCGTGAATATGCCGAATTAAGGAATGCTATAGTACACACTCGACGAGAAGATTTCATCATTGCAGAACCTCATCCATCAGTAGTTAGTCATATATGCAGAGTACGTGATCAGATTTGTAATCCCCCAACGGTGTCAAGTCTAAAATCAAAGCCTGTTTTTGTCGTTAACCCCGAAACCCCGATGAGGGATGTCTTAACTCAGTTTGCTCAACGCAATTTCGTACGTTGTCCGGTAGTCGACCAAGGCCGCATCGTCTGCTTGCTTACAGCAAAATCGATAACGCGCTGGTTAGCTTCTACAGGTCTAACAGATCAGACTAAGATAGCAACCGTTTCAAATGTGATCCCTTTTGCACTTAGCGAGAAATATATCATTTCAACGCCTGAAACGGATATTTATAGTATTTACGAAAACTTTAAACTTCAACTCCGCAGTGGAGGTAGTCTACAAGCTGTTTTAATCACCCGTAAAGGCGATAATCATGGCCCGGTAATCCAGATGATCACCGCCTCTGATTTGCCAGCCCTATTTGACCTCCTTGAGAAAGGGGGACATAGTTAGGCGTTATAGATCTCAGACCCTAGCTGCTATAGAATCTCTTTAGTTTCTCCTAACCCACTTTGTAGCTATCCAGACAAAAAAGAAGATAGTTCAGCCCATTGCGTTTCATTGAGTTCAGATTTGTGTACTACGGATTTTACTTTTAACCACGAAAAACACAAAAAACACGAAATTCTTCTTCCTACCGTTTCGTGCCTTTCGTGCCTTTCGTGGTTATTTTACTCCTTTTTAACCACGAAAACCACTAAAAACACGAAATTCTTCTTCCTACCGTTTCGTGCCTTTCGTGGTTTAAAAATTGGTTCTTTTTTGCCTGAAAAAACCTGCAAGATGGGCTAAAGATACGATCCCCCAAAGGTTACCTAAGAAAAAATCCTAAACAGGTTAGCCATGTGGTTGCTCCTGTTTAGGATTTATATTGAGGTTAACTTTCCCTCTTAATGCACCTTGTTCTAACGTACCAAGATGACTGATCCGGTTTGATTCTCTGGTTTACCATCTTTATATTTAAATGATAGTATCCAAATATATTGACCAGAAGGAGCATCTCCGTTATTAGACCTTCCATCCCACTGAAGATCGGGAGAGGGCGACTCAAAGATGAGTTGTCCCCAACGATCAAAGATGCGGAAGGTGTAATCTGAAATCGCATCAAACTGCCCAACTGGTCCAAAAGTTGGATTGATGTTGTCCCAGTTCGGTGAGAAAGCATTGGGTACATAGAAGCTGGTAAATGAGAAGATTTTAATCTCTCTGCTAGTCGTATCAAAGCATCCTCGTGTATCAGTAACCATTAGTGAGACTCGATAGCGCCCTGTAGATGTAAAGATATGTGCAACATCCTGTCGAAGGGTATCGGTTCCATCTCCAAAGTTCCAACTCCATTGGTTGATCAGGGCATCACCAGGTATGGAAAGATCGATAAACTCTATTTCTCCTGAAAGAATAGATACACTATCGGCACTAGAACGGAAGTTGGCCTCCGGTTTACGATAGACTTGATAATGGGCCGTGTCACGAGAGATACAGCCAAGCTCATTGATAGCCTGCAGCACGACTTGATTGGGGCCAGGCTCCATAAAGAGAGCTAATTCAGAAGTATCGGTATTTATCCAGTTACCCCCATTGAGACTCCACTCATAAAGGGTGTAATCATTTCCTGAGGTATCCCTCATCGTAACTTCAACCGGTTGACCGCAAAGCATACCATCCCCGGGAGTAAGATAGATAAGCGGTTTAGTGTCAACTATGATATTTTGAATGACCGTATCGCTACAACCATGATCGCTGGTGGCGATAAGTGAGACAGAATAGACAGGACTGGTGCCATCGAAAATGTGGTTAGTCGATGCTCCACTTCCTGTTAATCCATCTCCAAAATTCCAGAGTCTCGATGCGATATTCCCTGCATGAATGGTTGTGACATCATTGAAAGCAATAGGTGTTCCTTCACAATGGCCATTAAAGCTAAATGCGGCTCTTGGTTTGGGCTGTACTATCACTGGCTTCGTAATAGAGTCTATCAGGGCTACTCCGTTCACCATTACCGTTGTCTTCATCTTGACCATAAAGAGGCCAGAAGTGTCAAAGATGTGGGTTAAATTCGGTTTAAAAGTGGTATAACTGACAGACTGGCCATCTCCAAATTCCCAAGTCCAAGAGGTCACCGATCCGGCTGGTTGGGTTGAGTCAGCAAAGATGGCTGGTGAGAATTGGCAGATGAGGGTATCGAGGACTGAGAAGTTAAGATCGACGCATTTTACGTTGACTGAGATGGTTGTATCTCCTTCACAGCCAGTTTGGGTGATATAACTTAAGCGCACCGGCCAGTTACCATATCCAGTAAAGGTGTGGCTTATGGTATTAGGAATAGGTTGAGCAAATGTCTGGGTGGTTCCATCTCCAAAGTCCCATGTGGCAGAGGTAAGCAAGCTATACGCCCCATTCCAGTTAGCAACAAATGTAACGGTGCTATCGCAATGAGGGCCAGGGTTCCAACTAAATCCGGCAGCAGGAAGCTCCTTGACGAGAACCTGGGTATAGGTGCTATCAATGCAGTAGTCAGAATTCCAGATTTTGAGTTTTACGAGGTAGGTTCCGGGTCCTGAGAAGGTATGGGTTGGATGGTTGAGAAGAGAGGTATTAGATGGCCCTGAAGCCGGATCGCCAAAGTTCCATCTAACCGAAAGCAGACTATCTCCAGTAGCTAAATTTACTGCATGGAACTGCATAGGTTTCCCATTACATCCATCTTCATAGCCAATAGTGAAATTCATGGCTGGTTTAGTACATACCTGTTTCATGATGGTGTCTCTACAGCCCCAGTTATTGGTAACCATTAAGGAGACGTCATAACAGGAATCCGCAAATGCGTATTCATACACCGGGTTGGTTAATGTGGATACATAGCCATCCCCAAAATTCCAGTTATAGTTGGTTACGGTGGTTCCATTTCCTACGGTTTGGTTAAAGAATTCTACAGATCCCGCAGGACAATAGTGAGTGAGGAATGAGAAATCAGCTGTAGGACGTTCATGGACTAATAGAGCGGTTTGCGTTGTATTGCTACAACCGTAATTGTTTGTTACGGTAAGGGTAACTACATAGGTACCTCCTTGAGCAAATAGATGTTGAGGATTTTGTTCAGAGCTTGTAGACCCATCCCCGAAATCCCAAAGCCAGGACTGGATAACACTGCTGGGTGTTATGCTCATATCATTGAATTGAACCGGGGCGCCGGCACAAGTCTCATCCCAAGTGAAAGCAGCAGAGGGGTTGGGTTTGACGAAAACCGGGAGGGTGGTATCGGCATAGCAACCATTGAGTGTTGAGACCGTAAGGTTGACATTAAAGCTACCATAGGTGAGGTAGAGGTGCTGAGGATTCTGTTGAGTAGAGGTAAATCCATCACCAAAATTCCAAAGCCAGGATGAGATCGGACTACCTCCACCGGTGCTGAGATCGGTAAAGAGCGTTGGGTTACCCAAACAGGTACTGTCGGCATCAAAGTTTGCTGTTGGACCATTACCAATGCTGAGATCTTTTGTAATGGTGTCGTAGCAATAGGTAGCATTACGTACAATCAACTTAACCGAATAAGTACCCGGTGTGTTATAAAGGTGAGTGGGGTTTTGTAAGGTTGACGTATTTGCAACTCCTGATAAAGGATCACCAAAGTCCCACCACCAGTTAGTAATCGGGGTCCCTCCATTCAATTGACTTTGATCTGTGAAGAGCACTGCCTGACCGGGGCAATTTCCTGTTGGTGTAGAGAAGTTTGCCGTTGGCGTGCTGTTGACGGTTACCGGATGGCCAATAGAAGCCTCACAACCAGTAGAGGTGGTGACGGTCAGCGTGACCTGATAGGTTCCGGGAGTAGAGTAAGCATAAGCTACATCCGGATTATCGGGGAAGTTAACCGTGGTACTGTTCCCGTTACCGAAGTCCCATTGCCATTGAGTGATATAACCTTCTGTAGTGGTACTCATCTCATCGAAAAGAACTGCCTGGCCTGCGCAGTTGGCGGTTGAGGAGGTGAAGATGGCCACTGGGATGGGGGCAACACGGACTAAGTTGGTTGCGGTATTTGAGCATTGGGTGTTGTCAGTTACGGTAAGTCTCACGGTATAGACACCAGCATTGGCGTAGGTATGGGTTGGATTTTGAGAGTTTGATGGAGTTGATCCATCGCCAAAGTCCCATAACCAATTGGTAATGATGTTACCTGTTGATGCTGTCGATTGATCCTGGAACTGTGTAGGAGAGCCAAGACAGGCTGTATCGGCGATAAAAGCAGCAACCGGAGCGGGGAGTACCACAATGGTCTTGTGAACGGTGTCAGAGCATCCGTTGTTGGTGGTTATCTCTAAAATAGCAGTGAAGGTACCTGTAGTACTATAAGCATGAACCGGATTTTGTAGGGTGGAAGTGTTGGAGGTGCCGGAATTGGGATCCCCAAAATTCCAATGCCACTGTTCGATATTTCCGGCCCCAGCACTCTGAGAGATGTCGGTAAACTGGACATTTAGTCCCTGACAAGCACTTGAGGTGACAAAGTTAGCCATGGGTGCAGGCTTAATGTTCACAATACGTGTTAAAGAGGCTTCACAACCATTGCTGGTCGTTACCGTCAGGGTTACAGGATAGTTGCCTGAGTTGGTGAATGAATGAGTGACATTTGGATTAGCCGGCCAAACAACAGTTGAGGTCTGTCCATCGCCAAAGTCCCAATGCCATTGGGTGATATATTCAGGAGCGGTAGTGAATGAGAGATTCTCGAAGGTCACCTCCGCATTTTCGCAAGTGGAGCCATCCCACCAGAAGAATGGTTCAGCAGGTTCGAGTACTTTTACCAACTGCATGACAGAGGTCTCGCAGCCGGCAATGTTGGTTGCAGTTAGCTTGACATTGTATTCTCCAGGAGCTAGATAGGTGTGTGATGGGGAGATCGGGGAGTAGTATGTTACAATCTGACCGTCGCCAAAGTTCCATTCAAAGGTCACCACATCACCTAGGTTGTTACCCGATAAGGTAAGATTGGTTGGAGACCCAAAACAGACGGTGTCTGCCATGAAGTTGACTTCAGGAGATGGGATAACCATTAGGTTAACCTCACCAGCCATTAAGGCTTGACAGCCCGATCCAAGGGTTGAGGCAAGTACGGTATAGGTCCCGGGTAAGACATGATTACCGAAGCTAATGGCAAAACCGGTACCATAGACTACTGATCCAACATTTACATTACCCCATTTGAGTTGATAGCTTACACCTATTTCTGATCCACTTAATCTTATCTCAGCCCCTTGAGATCCTTCGCAGAAAGTTCCATTGCTTGCTGCAAAGACTGTGAATGAATGGGGCTGCGGTTTGACGGTTACTACAGCAGAACCGGTCAGATCATTTCCTGAACAGAAGGCATCACTTACTCCGGTTAAGAAATACCCGGTAGTTGTTGAGGGTGCAACATCAAAAGTATAAGGACTGACCAGAATGTTATCGATAGTCCAGCTTTGAAGTGTGTTGGTGTATGTAATGCTCCAGGGAGGCGTTCCGGTGAGCAATACGGTTAGCTGTGCTGTCTCTCCGGTACATATCTCCGCATTACCACTGATGATCGCAGACGGCAACGTGCGTAAGTTTAATGTCAATGTGTCTGTGTTAGAGTATAAACCACAAAGAGTGCTTCCAGCGGCTCTCATCCAAAGTCTAACGCTACCATTAATACGATCAAAGGTGCCGGGGATATAAACGGGATCAAGTATTTGTGCATTGTTGAACAGCCCGTCACCTGAGGTATACCATCTTACACCGCTAGCATTTTGAGCTTCTCCATTGCATTGGAGAGGTTGGCCCATACAAATAGCTGTATCATTACCGGCATTGGCAATGGGAAGGGGAAGAAGAGTTAAGACCATTTGGTCGGTAGCGATCTCGGTAGAGCAAGTCAACCGACCTTGAGCTGTAATGGTAAGGGTAACCGTTCCATTGTTGGCATCCTCTTGACCGGGAGTATAAATTGGATTAAGAGAATGGATGTCATTGAACAGGCCATCCCCATTTGTTGACCAGGCAATAGAGTTGTAGTTTGTTGCTGCACCATTGATTTGAATAGGATCTCTAAAGCAGATTTGTCGATTAGGACCTGCATTGGCTGTCGGAAGAGGATCGATGGTTAGCTTCATAGAGTCACTTCTGGTGACTGTCTGGCAGGTATACTGACCGTAGGCTGTGAGTTTTAGCCAAACATGACCTATGAGATCATCATTTGGGCCTGGGTTATAGGTAGGGGCTAGAATACCGGTGTTATTAAATGTACCATCGCCGGAGGTAGTCCATACAAGAGTGGTGTAGTTGGTGGCAGTACCATTGAGTTGGTGAACTCCAGAACCACAGATGACATCATCGGGGCCGGCATGAGGCACGGGTAGAGGCTGAATGGTGATAATCATCTGATCTGTGCTAACCGATGAGTTACACATTCCGCTCCCGATAGCGGTCATGGTAAGCGTTACACTCCCTGCAGCAATATCTGCTGGTCCTGGAGTGTAGGTTGGAGTGGGTGTTGTTCCTTGTAAAAGGGTACCATCGCCGGCAGTAGCCCAGTTAATGGAGGTAGCATTGGATGCCGATCCATTGATGACAAGGCTAGCGTTGTTACAGGTTTGGCGATCAGGACCTGCATTAGCGATAGGTAACGGATGGATGGTAAGTAGGAGAGAGTCTGAAGAGCGAGCTGTTCCACAAGGGCTGACTCCACTGACTCTGATGACCAGCCATACGGCTCCTGCTGATTTATCAGCGGGAGAGGGGGTGTAGATAGGATTCAGAGCTGTAGTACTGGAGAAGGTTCCACTGCCACGGGTAATCCATACTTGAGATGATTGATTTTGAGCAGTTGCATTGAGTTGTGCAGTATTGCTGGCGCAGATGGTTTGATTAGCACCGGCATCTACAACCGGCAGTGGGCTCAGTCGTAGAATCATCTGATCTGAATTCGAAGTAGTGGCACAGGTTCCTATTCCGTAAGCGGTTAATGTTATGGTAACCATACCTGCTGCCCGGTCGGCCACTCCTGGTGTATAAGTAGTTATAAGCGAAGCCGGATTAGCAAAGGTTCCATCACCGGTGGTGCTCCATAAACTACTGGCTGAATACTGGGCTTGTCCGGTAAGATTATAGCTTGCATTTGAACAGATGGTTGCATCAGAGCCGGCATTTGCAATAGGAAGTCTGTTTATGGTGACGATAACTTGATCGCTGTGGGTCTCAGAGGAACAACTCTGGCTTCCGTTGGCGGTCAAGGTCAAAACAACGCTTCCATTGGCAGCATCTGTAGGTCCCGGAGTGTATTGCGGAGATAGGATTGATCCATTAGAGAAGACTCCATCACCAGAGGTACTCCAGCTCACGGAGGCATAGTTAGATGCAGATCCGCTTAGTTGAACAGCATCCCTAAAGCAGGTTGATACATCTGCTCCCGCATTGGCAACAGGCCTTGGATCGATGGTCAATGAGAGCGAATCGGCGGCTGCGAAACTTCCGCAGGCACCTATGCCATTAACGGTAAGTTTAATCCAAACATGACCCGTAGCTTTGTCATTAGGACCTGGATTATAGGTTGGAGTAAGTATGGCACTGTTACTAAATGATCCATCACCATGTGAAGACCAAGTAACCGTACTGTAGTTTGCCGCAATACCTGTTAAGACATACCCTGAACCACTGCAAACATTGCCATCCGGACCGGCATTGACGGTAGGCTTAGGCTGTACACTTATTACTATTTGGTCAATTGCTGTGGTCGTTCCACAAGTCCCATTACCCCAAACAGTCAACGTTAAGGTTACACTTCCATTGGTTAGGTCATTCACTCCGGGAGAATAGCTTGCATTTAAGCTTGTCGCGTTAATCAGGGTTCCGTCTCCCGGACTGGTCCATAGTAGATGATGATAATTGGTTGCTGTTCCCATCAGACTAGCCACTTGTCCCATACATACAGTTTGATCAACTCCGGCATTAGCCGTAGGTAAAGGAGTGATCGTGACGAGAAGACTATCCGATTGAGTCACGGTAGCACATGGGGTTATTCCGGTTCCGCGGAAGATCAACCATACACTTCCGGCTGTGATATCAGCAGGAGAGGGCGAGTAAACAGGGTTTAAGATAGAGTTATTGGTAAAGCTACCACTACCTCTGGTTATCCAGATGGTTGAGGAGGTGTTAGCGCTAGTGCCGTTGAGTTGTACTGTTCCATTCGCGCAGATGGTCTTATTGGCCCCGGCCTCTACTGATGGTAAAGGACTTAAATGCAGGGTCATTGCATCAGTGACGGTGGAGGTTATACAGGCACTATTACCGGTTCCGGTAAGCGTTAGGATGACAACTCCAGAGGCTTTATCAACGAGGCCAGGGGTATAGGTGGCCGTTAAGATGGTTGAGTTGTCGAAGGTACCATCTCCGCTGCTCGTCCATTTAACCGAGCTGGTATTATAAGATTGACCGGTTAGTGTATAGGAGTTATTAGCGCATACCGTTGCATCGGGGCCGGCGTTGACTGTAGGGACAGGATTAATGGTTAATATCAGCGCATCAGTAACCTGTTGGCTTGAGCAGGTTAGGTTTCCGGTTGCTCTTAAGGTGATAACCACACTTCCTGTTAGAACATCGTTCGGACCGGGTGTATAAGTAGAGGTTAAGATAGCTGGGTTGTTAAAGGTACCATCTCCGGCAGTAGACCAAAGAACAGCGGATTGGTTGGTAGCTGCTCCATTCAGTACAATGTTACCCTGAGAGACACACATACTCCTATCAGGCCCAGCATTAACGGTAGGTAAAGAGTTTATAACGACTCGAAGGGAATCATAGAGTATCTGCGAATTACAGGTGAAAATACCTGTTGCCCTAATCTTTAGTTTGACTGACCCGGCTGTTTTGTCAGCAGCACTCGGGAAATAGGTGGTGCTAAGTGCTCCGGCATTAGCAAAGCTACCTGTCCCCGAAGTAGTCCATAACACGGAACCGGCATTAGTTGCAGTTGCCGTCAATGCGACGTTACTACTTGCACAAATGGTCTGATCAGCACCGGCTTCTACCTGAGGTAATGGGTGAATAGTCAGTGTTAGATGATCACTCGCCGAGGCTGCTCCGCAGACACCTGTCCCGTAGGCAGTAAGGGTTAGCGTCGCCGTTCCATTGATTCTATCATTAGGACCTGGGGTATAAATCGTATTTAAAGCGGTATTGGATTGGAAGTTTCCATCTCCTGAGGTGCTCCAAATATTATAGGCACTGTTGATTACACTCCCTGACAGGATGGCTGTTGCGCTTGCGCAGATGTCTTGGTCAACCCCGGCATTGACTTGCGGAGAGGAGACGAAGGAAACCAAGAGGCTGTCATTGGCGAGTATAGTAGCACATGGGTTAACCCCTGTAGCACGTGCAACAAGCCATACAGAACCCAAAGTGGTGTCGGCTGTTGAGGGAGTATAGACTGGATTCAAGATGCCATTATTGCTAAACGATCCACTTCCACGTGTATACCATGTAACGGTGGAATAGTTACTTGCTACAGCATTTAGTTGAACAGCACTGGTTGCGCAGACGGTTTGATCAGTTCCGGCGTTGATGAAAGGGGTCGGACTAAGATGAAGTTGCATCTCATCCCAAGTGGTAGATGATGCACAGGCTGATGCTCCAAATCCATTTAGAGTAAGGGTAACCAATCCTGCTATTTTATCGTTGACACCCGGGGTATAGGTGGCAGTGAGACTGAATTTATTGTCAAAGGTGCCATCTCCACTAGTGCTCCATTTTACCGAACTCGTATTAAGAGAACTACCACTAAGAGTGAAGAGATCGCTAGAACAGACAGTCGCGTCGGGTCCTGCGTTCACCACGGGAAGAGGGGCGATGTTAATAACCATCTGATCTGTTACGGTGACAGTAGCGCACTGCAGCCTGCCGGTGACTGATAGCGTAAGGGTGACGGTACCATTGATTTTATCAGCCGGGCCTGGTAGATAGTTATTGGTCAGAGAGGTTGCATTACTGAACGTACCATCTCCGTTGGTAGTCCATACAACGGAGGATTGGTTAGTGGCGATCCCGTTTAATAAGACACTACTTTGGGAGATGCAGATGGACTTATCGGCACCGGCATTAGCTGTTGGCAGTGGATTAATGGTGAGTTTTAGGGAGTCTTTAGCCACTTGGGAGTTGCAGGCAAAGGTTCCGAGGGCCGATAGTTTGAGCCATACTGATCCACTTGAGATGTCTGCAGTAGAAGGGGTATAGGTAGTCGATAATGCACCGGCGTTAGAGAAACTACCTGTACCTGAGGTGCTCCAGATGACCCCTGTTGCGTTTATGGTGGAACCGCTGACTAGGGCTGTTGTGTTAGCACAGATTATTTGATCGGTACCGGCATTGACCTGTGCCGCAGGGTTGATAGTCACCAACATTTGGTCGCTCACAGTGAACAGAGCACAGGAAGAGGTTCCATAGGAGGTTAAGGTCAATGTAACCATGCCATTGGCAAGGTCATTTACTCCCGGAATGTAGGTGGTGTTTAAAGAGGCTGAGTTTACGAAAGAACCATCTCCGGCGGTGCTCCATAAGTGATAGGCTTCGTGTAAGGCGGTTCCATTAAGAACTACCTGTCCGGTAGCACAGATGGTTTGGTCTACTCCTGCATTTGCTACAGGTATCGGGTCGATGATAATCAGTACGCTATCGGCTAGCGTGGTTGTTGCGCAAGGGGTTATCCCTGTCCCATACATGATTAACCAAACACTTCCATTAGCAATATCTCCGCTTGAAGGGGTATAGAGTGGATTGAGTAGGGTGTTATTATTAAAGGTGCCACTTCCACGAGTGATCCAAGAGATAGCAGAGGTGTATTGTGAGGTGCCATTAAGGGAAGCCAATCCATTTGAACAGATGGTTTGAGATACTCCGGCTTCAATGACAGGGGTATGACTTAAGGTGAGAACTAAGGCATCTGTTACCGCTCCTGAACCACAGACCGACGAGCCATAGGCGGTTAGCGTTAGTGTAACATTTCCCGCAATAATGTCATTGCTTCCCGGGGTATATATAGCATTTAGGATGTTAGCATCTGAGAAGGTTCCATTACCACTGGTTGTCCAATGAACAGATGCTGCATTGATTGCTTGTCCGGATAAGGTATAGGTGGCATTTGAGCAGATCGTTGCATCGGCTCCTGCATTAGCAACGGGAAGTTGCATTATTGAGAGGCTCATTTGATCAGTAGCTATCTGAGAAGCGCAGGTAAGGTTACCGGTAGTGGTGAGTGTCAGTGTTACTGTACCTGAAAGGACGTCAGCCGTACCGGGTGTGTATATTGGAGTCAGCGTTGAGAGGTTATTGAATGAGCCATCACCAGAGGTTGACCAGGTCACAGAGGAGTTATTACTAGCTGATCCATTGATTGCAATAGAAACCTGCGAGACACACATGGCGAGGTCGGCACCTGCATTAGCTGTGGGTAGCGGGTTTATCGTGACATACAAGGAGTCTTTTATCGTTTGAGTCCCACATGAGAGTAGTCCGGTGGCCGTTAATTTGAGCCACACACCTCCGGTTGTGATATCTGCAGAGCTAGGGTAATATTCGGTTGTAAGAGCTGCTCCGTTGCTGAAACTTCCGGTTCCTGATGTACTCCAAAGAGTTGTTGCTGTGTTAGTGGCGGAGGCATTAAGTAATACAGGGCTGTTAGCGCAGATGGTTTGGGCGGAGCCTGCTTCAATAGTAGGGGCAGGGTTCATTGTGATGACCATGGCATCAGAGGCGGTACTTGCTGCACATGTTGCACTACCATAAGCTGTGAGAGTCAGGGTGACTACCCCGTTGATTTTGTCGTTGACGCCCGGGGCATAAGAGGTTATAGCTTGGTTAGCAGCGGTAAAGGAACCATCTCCGGTGGTACTCCATAGAACAGATGAGCTATGCAATGTTGAGCCATTGAGGGTTACAACGGAGCTTTGACAGATGGTCTGATCGGAGCCAGCGTTGGCTTGAGGCAGTGGGTCAATGGTAATGATTTGGGAGGCGCTTGAGTTCGTACCTGGACAGATAGCCGAGCCAAAAGCTTTTATAGTTACGGTAACAGTACCTGCTGTAATGTCTGCTGCACCCGGCGTATAAGTAGTGAGTAAAGCGGTTGGATTTGAGAAGGAGCCATCGCCTGTGGTATACCATTGTACGGAGGAAAAGTTAGCAGCCGAAGGAGTTAGGGCTGCTGAGGTTCCTTGACATAAGGTCTGGGTTGCTGCAAGGGTTACGGTGGGTAATGGAGAGATGATTACCGATCCATTCATAGAGGACTCGCATCCGCTAGTGCCATTAATCGCTTTGACGGTATAGGTACCGGCATTTCTAGATCCGAAGTTGATTGCTGACCCGGTGCCATTTACAATTACGGTTGGAGACATTGGGTTACCATCCTTGAAGAGCTCGTAGTTGACTCCTGTCTCTGATCCTGCTATTGAGATGACGGTAGGTTCACAATTCTGGCCGGCAGGTTGCAAGGTATATACATTTGGACGTTTGAGGAGGTCAAGGGTGCCGGTCATGGTACTTTGGCAGGCAGTGATCGGATTGATGGCCACTACGATGTATGAACCGGGAGTGTTCATGACTCCAAAGTCAAGAGCCGCCCCTGTTCCAGCAAGAACAGAAACAGGAGTGGTGATCTGACCATCTCTGATAAGTTGATAGTTTATTCCTACTTGCGATCCATTTAGGCCGACATTAAAGCCGGTGCACTCGGTTCCTTGAGGTGTAATAACATAAAGAGCCGGAGTGGGAAGTAAGATGGCTTGTCCATTCATAAACTCAGAACATTGCGATGAAGGATGCTGAGCCTCTACGGTATATTTTCCGGTGAGCACTTGAGCTCCGAAAGAGATGGGGCCACCGGTCCCTGTTATTGGAATGCCCATTTTAATAGTGTCGTCTCTCATGAGTTGATAGGCAACACCGGCTTGTGACCCATCAAGACCAATAGTCTGGCCTGCACACAGGGTGCCAATGGGAGTCATATTGAATTTCTGAGGTTTCGGGAGAAT
Organism: uncultured Bacteroidales bacterium; assembly: GCA_964444785.1. Lineage (GTDB taxonomy): Bacteria > Bacteroidota > Bacteroidia > Bacteroidales > TTA-H9 > JAJTBW01. The sequence continues at coordinate 19,008 of CAYUII010000045.1, forward strand.
GAGGGTCTGACCGGTCATCAATGTTTGGCACATGCTTACATTGCTGGTAGCTATGACCGTGTATGTGCCGGCAATAGATTGAACTCCAAAGCTTAGTTCATTGCCAGTACCGGGTTTGGTGATTACCGGAGGATAAGCTCCATTTCTTCTCAGTTCATAAGTATAACCTATTTCACTTCCGCCTAAACGTACCTCGAGGGGTCCGCAGGTGTCGCCTTGAGGGATGATAGCAAAGGAGGTTGGTAAGGGATAGAGCAGCGCACTGTCGGCCATCTCGATCTCGCATAATGAGATGGGGTCAATAGCCCAGACAGAGTATGTGCCCGGTAAAGAAGGACTTCCAAAGTTAAGGATGCTTCCAGTCCCTGTAAGGGGAGCTCCACTATTAAATGTTTCATCTCTTCTAAGTTGGTATTCAATACCGGTTTGAGAACCGTCGAGGAAGATCTCTTCATCCTGACAGAGTATACCGGCCGGGATGACAGAGAAGACTTGAGGAAGCTCAGCAATTGCAAGGGCTCCTGTCATCTGTCTTCTACATCCATTGATCGGATCCTCTGCCCAGATGACATAATTACCATCATGATTCATTACCCCAAAGCTGAATAGCCCTAATCCGCCAGTGCCGGTTAAGGTATCAAACTCTAGTCCATTGCGATAAAGAATGTATCTTATTCCATTTTGACTACCATTGAGGAACAGTTCAGTGCCTGGGCAGCGAAGTCCGGTGGGTACTAAACTATAGACCGTGGGTGCGGGAAGTTGCGTAATTACAGCAATACCGCTCATCATAACAGACGCTCCGTTTGAAGCATTTTGGGCATATACCGTATAGTTTCCGGTGAGGGTGATGTTTCCAAAGCTTAGAGGAAATCCTGTGCCAGATAATACGGTGCCGGTAGCAACGCCATTGCGGCGCAGGTAGTAATTGATTCCTAGCTCAGATCCCGTCAGTCCGATTGGCATACCGGGTTCTCCAGAGCAGAAGATACCACCACCGGTAACGGTATAGGTTGTTGGTATGGGATTAATGACCACACTTACGGTTCCTGCCATTGTGTTTCGGCAATGGGTTGTATGGGTCTGATCGGTCGCGATGACTCTATAGGTACCGAATTGTGTCTGAAGTCCAAAGGAGATAGGTCCTCCGGTGCCATTTACGGGCGAAGGGGCTACCACTCCTGTTCCAATAAGTTCTAATTCGTAACTCACCCCGCTTTGTGATCCGGATAAGCCGATAGGTACGCCTGGTCCACCGGCTTGATAAGATCCACCACCGGTGATAGTGTATTGTAGTGGGAGTGGGTTAATCGTGATAAGAGCAGATCCATTCATTGCCCCAGGGCAGCTATTTGTATTGGTGGTCGAGGTTACCGTATAGGTACCCGAGGAGGTTTGGTTTGCCCATGTTAGGGCGGATCCGGTACCTAATTTATCGCCACCGGTGACGGGTACCCCATTAAGCATGAGGTAATAGGTCACATTGGTTTGAGAGGAGGAGAGGGTGATAGGGAGGCCGGAACCACTAAAGCACATCTCTCCACCACCACCTACGTTAAAGGCCGTAGGGGTAGGGATGACGGTTACGGTTACTGTTTTGGTGGCTGTGTTAAATCCATCGTTTACTGTTACGGTGTAGGTGGTTGTTGAAGCAGGGGCAGCCGTGGGGTTGGAGATGTTGGGATTATTAAGGCCAGTGGTTGGGCTCCATGCGAAGGTATAGGTACCCGTGCCGCCTGTTGCGCTGGCATTGAGTGGGGTACCGCTGCCTTGGCAGATGGTAGAAGGGGAGGCTGTGGCTGTGACTGCAAGAGGAGTGCCGGAAAGATATACCCAAACTACATCAGTGTTTTGGCATGAAGAGCCATCGACGGCTTTAAGAGTGAAAGCGGTATTGGTGTATAGGTTCGTTGTGGTGGCACTCAAAGCAGCACCGCCGGAGGCAACGCTAGCAGATGGAGTCCAGGTATAGGTTGCCGGGGGAGTCTCAACGGTGACAGTACCATTCAGGGTGGTTGCTGAACCATAGGGAATGGTTTGGTCATTGCCTGCATTGACCGCAGGTAAAGGTCTAACAGTCACTTGTAATTGAGATGTTGGTCCCATGCAATTGGTTGGAGTAGGGCCTGTTATGTTGATGTTATAAGTAACAAGCTTGGATGTTGTAGTGGTGTTGATCAATGTTTCATTGATGGAAGCACTGCCACCCGATGCAGCGGCATTAGAGATGCCACCGGTAAGGGGTCGGCTCCATGCATAGGTCACACCGGATACGTTGGAGGTAATTGTATAGTTTAATGGGGTTCCACTACAGACTTGTGCGCTGGTGGCAGAGGTCATTTGTGGAATGGGATTAATATATATGATATAGTCGCGGGCGGCAGCCGGACAACCTCCTGAACCTGAGAATGGAGTGATATGATAGGTTACAGAGCCTTGTGTTGAACTGCTATTCGATATTTGTTGTACCGGAATAGAGTTTGTACCAGATACTGAGAAGCCGGTGATATCTGGCGAACTAGCTGAGGCAGTCCATGTGAAGGTGGTTCCGGCTACATTACTTTGGATGTTAACGGCGGTAGTATTATTACCCGAGCAGACTGTTTGGCTCATAGGAGAGTTAATGACAGTGGGAGCGGGGTTAACGGTGTAGGTATAGGTATAAGTTGGTCCGGGGCAACTTTGTGGTGTAGGGCCGGTGGGGGTAACCGTGTAGGTTATAGTGCCGGGGTTGAGGGTCACATTTACCGGAGTAAAAGAGGGGATGTTTCCTGTTCCACTGGCAGGGAACCCGCTCAGACCGCTACTTGCTGTTGATGTCCACACAAATGTGGTTCCCGTTACAGCCGTATTGAAGATCACTGCGGTGGTTGGTGCTCCACCACAAACAGTTTGGTTGTTGACAGCATTTAAAATTTCAGGTACAGGATAGACAGTTACGGTTAGCGTGGCAGGGGTTCCGGGACAGTTACTCGGGGCAGGGCCGGTAGGTGTAATGGTGTATCTTACCACCGCAGGGGTAACAATACCAGTGGGTAAGGAGAGAACATTGTTGATGGTTCCGGTACCGCTACCTGCACCAGTTACAGTGCCTGAGATAACAGTAGAGTTCCAAGAGAAAGTAGTACCAGACACTCCACTTGTTGGAGTATAGTTTACGCTGTTGCCTGAGCAGATATTTTTTGTTGAGGCACTTGTGATGGTGGGGTTGGGGTTGACGGTAATCTTGATGACATTGGATAACCCATCGGCACAAGGAGGTGAGGTTACCGTTCTTCTATACCAGGTTGTTACAGTCAAGGAGCCTGGGGCATAAGTTGGAGCATTAGCACCACTAATCAATGACCAGGGGCCAGTAGCCGAGTTGGTTGATGAGTACCAAGTATAGAAATAGGTGCCATTGCCGCCCGAAGGGGCAGCGGTCTGTGTTAAGGCTGCCGGAGTGTTTCCCGGGCAAATGGTTTGATTACTGGCAATCTGTCCACCATTTATAGGAAAATCAACTTGAACCGGATAAGTAACTACCCTGGAACAACCGGTTGCTGAATTGATGGCAATGGCTTTACCAATAAAACTGTTTGTTGGCGACAAGACCAGTGGGTTGGTGGTGGTCAGACTAGGCTGTAACCAAGTTATCTGATCCCCGTTGCTGGTCACGGTTAACGTGATTTGGGTACCACTACAGATTGGAGGAGGTGGTACACATGAGATCGATGCAGATGGAAGCGGATGCACCGTTACTGAAATAGGAGAGGCCATGCTTATACAACCACCAACCTCTACATAATAGGTTCCTCCGGAGGCAACGACAAGCGACTGGCGTGTGGAATCATTAATCGGATTGGCTCCTTGATACCATTGATAGGATGGGCCGGCTGTCGATGTGAGTAGTACCGAGTCTCCGGCACAAAATTCAACACTGTTCCCACTGATCGTAGCTCCTCCTAAGGGAGTCACGGTGATGACAGGCGGACATTGCCCATAGCTTCTAAAACTTAAGGCAACTATAATAAGCCCTAAAAACCAGAACTTTAACAAACTCATTTTTCTCTTTTGCTGTCGTTTTATAGTATTCATAGTTGAAACTTTTGGTAATTCTAAGCTGTATAAACAAAAACACATCGTTTCAGAGTTATTTATAAGACCAGATTCTCTTCTTAAGAGTTGGACGAAGGTAAAACTTTTTTTATTATTCGGAAGAAAATTCCAAATATTGGAAATATCTAGAATATTAGATTATTTGTAAATATTTTTATTAAGTTGATAGCCAGTGATTATATGATTTTGTGAGGGGGTACACCTGCTATCTGTGATGGGGCTTACTGTTGGTCACTTTTTTTCTTAGCTTTTCGCTTCCCCTCCGTTACCTGTTCGCTTCTTCTCCATTCATGGGTTCGATTTGAATGGTCAAATTGGGAGGGAATATGGACTTAATACGAATTTATCTTGGTGAACTCTTTTTAGGTTGGGGGTATACCATCAATTGGATCACTCTGATTTTACATGAGCTGAACGAAGCGGGAGCGAAGGGGGAACGGAGAGGTTCTGTGTTGATATCCTAATTTCCTGACATTTTTTTTGTAATTTTG
>CAYUII010000046.1:0-20499 GCA_964444785.1 uncultured Bacteroidales bacterium
GTCTATGGATTATTGAATATGCCCAGACAAGAGTTTCCTGATTTTGTTATACGTCAGGGACTGGTAATTGGAGTATTCCCCGGAGCGACCTCTCAAGAAGTCGAAGAACAACTAACCACAAAGGTTGAAAACTACCTCTTTGGATTTAAAGAGGTCAAAAAAGCAAAGACCTACTCCCATTCTACCGAAGGAATGATGATTATTTATGTTGAGCTTGCAGACGATGTAAAAAACTCCGATGAGTTCTGGTCAAAGCTCTCTCATGGTCTCAACACCTTAAAACAAAGCCTGCCAACCGGTGTCGCTGCCCTCATGGTTAATAGCGATTTCGGAGACACTTCTGCCCTCCTTATTACCCTGTCTTCTGATCAAAAGGACTATAAAGACCTTGAGAAAATACTCACTAAGCTTGAAGCAAGAATTAGAAAAATCCCTGAGGTCAGCAAAATCAAAAGATATGGATTACAAAAGGAGAAGATCTTCGTAACCATCGACCCCGCCAAGCTCAATGAATATAACATCAAACCAATGATGCTTCTGGGTACCCTTCAAACCAACGGAGCGGCCGGTTATCCGGGTATCTATGATAACGATGTACAGAGACTTCCTGTTCATATACCCCAACGTTTCGCAACAGAAGCTGAACTAGGAAATCAAATAGTCTATGCTGATCCTAATGGGAATGTGATGCATCTCAAAGATATCGCTACCATAGAACGTAAGTACGACAAACCTGACGAATTCATTCGTTTCGACGGCAAAAGCACCATCCTTCTATCTCTTGAGATGGCTACCGGACATAACATCGTGCAATTTGGAGAAAAGGTCAACAAAATAATGGCTCAATTCAATAAAGAAAATGAAGGAGTGGTTAAAACGGAGGTGATCTCTGATTTACCCGATGTAGTAGATCGCTCCATCAGCCATTTCATGAAAGAGTTTCTTATGGCTATTATTTCCGTTATTCTGGTGACCATGCTCCTTCTTCCCTTCCGGGTCTCAGCGGTTGCGGCCATCACAATACCTATCTCTATCTTAATGGGACTGGGCCTTCTCTCCTTGATGGGCGTTGCCCTCCATACTGTATCGCTTGCAGCGCTTATCGTAGTATTAGGTATGGTCGTAGATAACAGCATCGTCGTTATCGACAACCATCTTGAGAAACTCGACCATGGATTATCCGCCTGGGAAGCCGCCTGGAAAAGTGCGAAAGAACTATTCATACCGGTTCTTACCGCTACAATGGCCATCAATATTGCCTTCTTCCCATTAATGATATTCCTTACAGGGACCTCGGGTGACTTTGTTGGATCCTTTCCCATCACAGTTGCTGTAACGCTCACCATTTCGATGCTAGTTGCAGTCTTATTGGTTCCAACGCTGAATTATCTGTTTATCAAAAAAGGTCTTACCACAAAAAACCAGACTACCCAGAAATTTAATATGCTTGATTGGCTTCAAAAGGCATTTAATAACCTGCTCGATTTAGCCTATAAATATAAAAAAACGACCCTGGCATCTGGTCTTGCCATCGTAATCGGAGGAATATTACTATTCTCAAAAGTCCCTCAGCAACTCTTTCCTACCTTAGAACGTGATCAATTCGCCGTAGAGGTCTACATGCCTCAAGGTAGCTCCCTTTCAATGACCGATAAAGTACTTGACTCTCTGGAACAATTCCTACTCAAAGACCCAAGAGTAAAACATGTCACCGCTTTCATTGGCAATGGCTCTCCCCGATTCCACACAGTCTATGCACCTCATGCCCCCTCTAAAGACTATGGTCAACTTATTGTAAACACTGTATCTAATGAAGCTACGGTTGAATTACTCAACGAAAACTCTCAAAAATTCAACTATACCTTTCCCGGAACCCATGTAAAGTTTAAACAACTCGAATTAACACAGAGTACTAGTCCGATTGAAATAAGACTCTCAGGCGACTCCATTCAATCCCTTAAATTTGCCGCCGAGCAAGTCAAATCAATACTCAGAAAAGAAAAGAACTTCAACTGGATTAGAGATGACTGGGGAGAACCTGTTCAAGGAATTTCGGTAGAGGGCATTGAGCAACAGACCAGCAGACTCGGATTAACCCGATTAATTCTAGGAGGTTCTTTGATGCCTATCAACGAAGGGCTCCCTTTAGCCACCATCTGGGAAGGAGATTACCCCGTTGCCGTTGAGCTTCATCAGCCGCTAGATAAACAGATTACCTCTTTAGGTGATCAATATATCACCTCTCCTTTAACCTTCCAAGCATTCCCGCTAAGAAGCGTAGCTAACCTTAAACCCGATATGAGTGAAGGAAAGATTGTACGCCGAAACGGGGAAAAAACCATTACCGTCTCATGCGATGTAAAAAGAGGGAATATCCCTTCCGTTCTCTTAGATGGTGCTGTTGACGAACTAAATGCATTGAAACTTCCTGCTGGTGTTACCCTCACCTATGGAGGTGATGTCGAAGGAGCCTTAGAAACCTTCATCCCAATGACGATCTCATTGTCAGTTAGCATTCTCCTTATCTTCTTTATCCTACTTTTCCAATTCAAAAAAGTAAACAAAACCCTGATGATAATGATCGGCATCATCCTTGCCCTCCCTGGTGCCGCATTAGGATTAGAACTGATGAACTATCCTTTCGGACTAACGGCCTTTATTGGGGTCATGGGATTGGTCGGAATAGTGGTAAGAAATGGGATCATTCTGGTAGATTATATCGATGAGCTGGTAGAAAAGAGAGGTATCCCAGTGGCAGAAGCAGCCATCATGGCTGGAAAAAGAAGAATGCGCCCCATCTTCTTAACCTCTGCGGCTGCAGCTGTCGGCGTAATTCCAATGATCTTAAGTGGTTCACTGCTTTGGGGACCATTAGGTTCTGTTATTTGCTTCGGACTTCTTATTGCCATGGTTTTAACCCTGATCATCTTTCCTGTCCTCTATGCCATGGTTTTCGGAAAGAAAAAAGATGCAATGCTAAAAACTCAATTAATTGACGAAAATGAATAAAAACAAAATAATTTCCATTGTTGGGGCTATATTGTTGCTGCCTGCTTTAGGATCCAGTCAGACCCTTACCTTGCAACAATGTAAGGAGTTAACCTTACAGAACAATGCAGCAATAGAAGAGGCAAACCTCAACATAAAAAAGGCGGAACAGGTCAAGAAGGAGGCCTTTACCAACTATTTCCCAACCGCATCGGTCTCAGCTATGGCCATAAAGCCTACCGACTACCTTATTGAGACAGAGGTACCGGCAGCCAATCTACCCGTCTACGATGGCAATCCTGCGAATTTGGCCAACCCGACCCAATTCGCCTACTTCCCAGGCCTCCAAATAAAGGCTCTTGACCATGTCTATACCGCCTCTGCCACCATAACTCAACCTATTTATGCCGGCGGCCAAATCAGAAATGGCAACAAACTGGCCTCTATCGGGGTGGAAGCCTCTAAAACATACTCCCAACTCTCAGAACGAGATCAACTCCTACAAACCGAAACATGGTACTGGCAGATTGCCTCCGCAATAAAACAGAGAGAGACAATCGTCAAATACGAAAAACTACTTAATCAACTTTTAAAGGATGTGACCATTTCCCATAAAAATGGCTTAATCCAAAAAAGCGATCTCCTAAAGATTCAACTCAAACTCACAGAAACCACTGTGAAAAAGACCCAATTAAACAATGCCATCGAGGCTCTTACTCGAGCCCTCTGCCAGCATATAGGAATTGAGTTCAACCCACTGTTCAACCCCTCTGAGGTTATGATCGACTCAGCAACCCCCGATGAACTCTTCATCTCCCCCGACTCTACCATACAAAACATGGCCGAGTATCAAATACTCGAAAGATCCTTAGAAGCCGCTAACCTCGAAAAGAAAATCGCCATTGGCAAAAACCTTCCTACTCTCGCTATTGGCGGCTTCACCGACTTTACGGATATCACCGACTCTTATGATAACCATATGATCGGGTTCGTCTCTCTATCCATACCAATCACTGATTGGTGGAAAGGCTCTCATCAAATTAAACAAAAAGAGATTGAGACAGCTAAAGCCAAACTAAAATTAAAAGATAGTCGGGAAAAACTATCTATGCAACAAACCATTCAATATAATCAACTTATTGAATCATGGAAGAACATCGACCTTGGAAAAGCTGGATTAAATGAAGCAACCGAACACCTTCAAGATATGACCAATAACTACGCCGCCGGGGTGGTAACGGTCTCTGATTTATTAGAGGCTCAAGCGATTTATCAAGAAGCAGAAAGCCGGTATCAATCATTTCAATACAGCTACCTCATTGAAGTTGCGCGATACAAATCACTTACCAAACAGGCCACCTTATGAATCAAGCTGCTGATTTAGATCTGGATGAAAAGAAACTTTTGGCACTTTTCGCCACGTTCGAAAGAATCATTAGAGCAACTAGCATGGTCACCAATTTATCAGAGACTGAGTTTAAAAACACACTTCATCTGCTTTCTTCAGCCTATACAGATATCAGCCTCAAGATGACCTATGCCAATACTCAAACGGCTCTTGCCTATAACGTTAGAGCTCTTTTAAGCCTCAATGCTGTGAAATATCAGATCTTAACCCTAAAAAACTCTTGTAAAATAGGTTCAAAGGAGTACGCAAGAATCAATAGAATTTTAGAAAGTATCGGCTCTCTGGAACGATACATTGAAATCATGGGGAAATAGCTGCTGGCGGCTGGCTACTGGCTGCTAGCTGCTGGCGGCTAGAGGCCAGAAGCCAAAAGCCAGCCGCCAGAGGCTAGCCGCCACCCTCATCAATTACCCTGAAAGTATTTACAAAACTCTCGTATTCCACATTCCAAACATTTCGGTTTTCTTGCGATGCATACATATCGGCCATGGAGGATAAGCCAGTGGTGGGCTTTTGGAATCAGTTCTTCGGGGATGTACTTGACAAGTTGTTGTTCAGCTTGGAGAGGGTTTTTAGCCGCCTTGGTCAAGCCTATTCTTTCCGAGACCCGAAAGACATGCGTATCGACGGCCATGGCAGGTTTATCGAAGACCACGGAGGCGATGACATTGGCGGTTTTTCTTCCTACACCGGGGAGTTTTACCAAATCATCTATCTCTTCAGGAACGATACCATTAAAGAGCTCGATGAGTTTATTAGCCATACCATGAAGGTTTTTAGCTTTGTTATTAGGGTAAGAGCAAGAGCTGATGTAAGAGAAGATTTCATCGATTGAGGCAGCGGCTAGGTCATTGGCAGAAGGAAAACGTTCGAAGAAATTCGGTGTTATAATATTAACTCTTTTATCGGTACATTGAGCCGAGAGGATAACGGCGACGAGGAGTTGGTATGGGGAGGTATAGATAAGCTCAGTTTTGGGGTCAGGCATATTGGTTTTAAACCAATCTATCACCAATGAGAATCTGTCTTTTGTTTTCAACGACTCAACGATTTAAGAGATTAGAGGGATCCATGTTTGGGTATGACAAAGATAGGGGTAGAAGAGATGTTAAAAAATAAAAAGGGGCACTTATAAGCGCCCCTTTTTGTGTATGTAAGACCTAAGTCTATTTTACTTTATCCACGATAGCTTTGAAAGCTTCAGGATGATTCATAGCGAGGTCAGCAAGAACCTTACGGTTTAATTCGATTCCTGATTTGTGAATAGCACCCATGAAAGCTGAGTAAGACATTCCGAACTGGCGAACGCCAGCGTTGATACGGGCGATCCAGAGAGCGCGGAAGCTACGTTTTTTAGCTCTACGGTCGCGGTAAGCATAACCTTGACCTTTTTCCCATGAGTTTTTGGCAACGGTCCAAACATTTTTACGGCGGCCAAACTGTCCTCTGGTAAGTTTGAGGATCTTTTTTCTTCTTGCCCTAGAGGCAACAGCATTAACTGATCTTGGCATAAAATTAATTTTTTTACTTCAGCGTCCAGGTTGTTGGAACTTAAAGGCTGAGCGTAAAGTTTAACAATTAAAGAACTAGCAAGCAAGCATACGTTTTACGTTAGCCTCATCTGCTTTGTCTACGATAGCGCTATAGGTAAGATTCCTTTTACGCTTGGTTGACTTTTTGGTCAAGATGTGGCTTTTGTAAGCATGTGCGCGCTTGATTTTACCGGTGCCGGTGAACGTAAAACGTTTTTTGGCAGCGGATTTTGATTTCATCTTTGGCATTGCTTCAAAGGTGTTTTAATGGTTTGTTTATATACGGTAAAGCTTTTTATCGCTTTATGCATTCTTTTTAGGAGCGAGAATCATTATCATCCTTTTACCTTCTAGTTTGGGCATGCTCTCAACCTTTCCGTATTCACTGAGAGCTTGAGCAAACTTGAGCATAATGATTTCACCTTGGTTCTTGTGTACAATAGATCTTCCACGAAAGAAGACTTCAACTTTGATCTTTGCACCTTCCTGAAGGAATTTTACTCCATGCTTCAGCTTAAAGTCGAAATCATGATCATCAGTATTTGGTCCAAGGCGAATCTCTTTTACCACGATCTTTGCTGATCGGGCCTTCATCTCTTTCTGTTTCTTTTTAAGCTCATACATAAACTTACTATAGTCTATGAGCTTGCAGACAGGTGGATTCGCTGTTGGGGATATCTCTACCAAGTCAAGATCCAAATGACTAGCTAAATCAAGTGCTTCTCTTATTGGCATGATCGATTGTTCAATCCCATCACCGACGACCCGCACCATGGGTGCTTTGATTCGTTCGTTTATCCTGTAGGCTTCCTCTTTTCCGCGTCCTGACGGAACCTGAGAATTATTTTGAGCTGGAGCTGCTATTGTAAATTCCTCCTTTCGATTAATTAAACTTAGGTACTTTACTAATAAAGTTTCAATTTGGAGTGCAAAGGTATAAAAATTAAGATGTTTAGGATAATTATCCTACCATATTTTTTACTTCTTCCTCAATTCTTTTGCCAAAGTCAACGATCGATTGTGTCCCAAGATCCCCTTCTCCCTGTTTTCTGACTGAGACAAGCTTTTCAGCCTCCTCTTTTTCTCCAACAATGAGCATATAAGGAATCCTTTGTAACTCGGCATCACGAATCTTCTTCCCGGTTTTTTCGTTACGATCATCAACGATGGCTCTTACATCCATGCTCTCGAGTAAATTCCTTACTTCATAAGCATAGTCTAGATACTTCTCACTGATGGGTAGTATAGTAGCCTGGGTAGGTGTCAACCATAATGGGAACTTACCTGCTGTGTGCTCTAAAAGTACGGCTACAAAACGCTCCATGGAACCAAAAGGAGCACGGTGAATCATCACCGGACGGTGCTTCTGGTTATCAGATCCAATATACTCCAACTCAAACCGCTCCGGAAGGTTATAGTCAACCTGGATGGTCCCAAGCTGCCATTTCCGGCCTATAGCATCACGAACCATAAAGTCGAGCTTCGGGCCATAGAAAGCCGCCTCGCCCTCTTCAATGATCGCCTTGAGTCCCTTTTCTTGGACGGCTTCGATGATAGCACTCTCCGCTTTTTCCCAGTTCTCGTCAGTTCCGATGTACTTCTCCCGGTTCTTAGGATCCCTAATGGAGATCTGTGTGATAAAGTCTTTAAAATCGAGGGTTTTAAAGATATGAAGCACAATATCAATTACCGCAATGAACTCCTCTTTCAATTGATCAGGACGGCAGAAGATATGGGCATCATCTTGGGTAAAGCTTCTAACCCTGGTCAAACCATGTAACTCTCCGCTCTGTTCATAACGATAAACGGTGCCAAACTCGGCTAAACGGATTGGGAGCTCCTTGTAAGAGTGAGGCTTATGGTTATAGATCTCGCAATGGTGAGGACAGTTCATCGGCTTAAGCATATATTGCTCGCCTTCCACCGGAGTAGAAATGGGTTGGAAAGAGTCTTTACCATACTTGGCTAAATGGCCTGAGGTACGATAAAGTTCTATATTTCCGATATGTGGGGTGATGACCTGCTGGTATCCTCCTTTTTTCTGAACTGCCTTAAGGAAGTTCTCTAAACGCTCGCGCAGAGCAGTGCCTTTAGGTAACCAGATAGGAAGACCTTGTCCGACCTTCTGTGAGAAGGTAAAAAGTTCAAGTTCTCTTCCAAGTTTACGATGGTCTCTTTTCTTGGCCTCTTCCAGAAGATTGAGATAGTCGGTTAGTTGACTAGCCTTAGGGAAGGTGATGCCATAGATACGGGTAAGCATCTTTCTCTTCTCGTCGCCTCTCCAGTATGCTCCAGCGGTTGCAAGGAGCTTAACAGCCTTAATAGGGGCTGTATCGGGAAGATGAGGACCACGGCATAAATCGGTGAAGGAACCAGACTCATAAAATGAGATAGTGCCATCTTCGAGGTCATTGATGAGTTCAAGTTTATATTCATCCCCTTTTCGGGTGAAATGATCGATAGCTTCGCTTTTAGGCACCTCACGACGAACATACGATTGTTTTTCGCGAGCCAGTTGAAGCATTTTATCTTCTATTTTCTTGAAATCATCGCTCGAAATCTGTTGGTCACCAAAGTCTATATCGTAATAGAACCCATTTTCAATATCAGGACCGATACCAAATTTGGCTCCAGGGTATAGCTGTTCTATTGCCTCAGCCATTAAGTGGGCGGAAGAGTGCCACATAGTAGCCTTTCCCTCCTCGTCATCCCAGGTAAATAGTCTGATAGATGCATCGGAAGTTATAGGTCGGGTAAGATCCCAAACCATATCATTCACTTTAATGGCCAGTACATTACGAGCCAACCCCTCGCTGATGCTGCGAGCAATCTCTAGACCGGTTACGCCTTCGTTATATTGGCGTACACTACTGTCAGGTAGAGTAATATTAATCATTTTTTCCTGTTTTTGATCGACCGCTACAACCGGCCGATTGGTTTTAAGGGGCAAAAATACTTAAAAAGAAAGAGCTATCATGAATTTATTGCATAAAAAAAGGCCGGAACGAAGCCCGGCCTTTTTTTAATATGAAAGTTGAAAATTACTTCAGTTGGATCTTACGAACATACTGACCATTTTCGGTAGTAACCTGCATGAAATATAAGCCACGAGCGAAGTTATCAACAGGTAAGGTGAAGGTATTGTTGTTAACGGTAACATCAGAAACGGTAGCACCGCTGATGTTGATCAGACGGATCGTTCTGATATTTTCACGGCTATTGAAGATAACCTGATTAGAAGCGGGGTTAGGATAAGCAGCGAAGACATCCTGACCAGCTTGATCGATACCTACATTATCATCAACAATTAAAGTAAGAGGTAAAGTGTTTGTACCTGCACCTGCGTTGCTGGTGATGACTAGGTTTGCAGTGTAGGTAGTAACGTTAAGACCTTCTGCGTCGAAGATAACAAGAACATCTTGTGAATTACCAGGAGTAACAACACCATTAGCTGGAACGGTAGAAACCCAAGTAGTAGTAGATGGGTCAATAGAAGCGCTCCAAACTAAATCTTCGGTACCGGTATTAGAGATGACTAAGGTAGTAGTATCTTGGTGACCTTTAGGAACATTCATTGAGATAGCGCTAAGGTTAAAGTTGATCTGAGCACCAGCGGCAGGAGTGAATGAACCAGTAAGTTTATAGATACCATTGTTGTTTGTGTTGCCCAGAACGTCTCCACTGAAAGCACCGATCCAACCATTAGCATTAGCTGAGAAGTCAGCAGCTAAGAATTGTTTGTCGGAAGTAGCAGGTAATACGGTCCAGGTTGAACCATTATCTATAGTATAGGAAATACCAGCAAGGTTATTCGTAGCATCAGCGCCAGTTAAGACGTAAGTTCCAGTTGTACCAGGAACGGCTGCCAGGTCATTAGTAAATACAGTTCCTGAAGGAGTAAAGGTTTCCCAAGAGGTACCGCCATTGGTTGTACGACGCCATTGTGGAGTTGTTCCAGCTGTTTCAGCAGCGATGAGGGTATTTTCATCGATAGCAGCTAACATGTTGATACCACCGTTTGAGTTGGGGTTAGTGATGTTAGCATTGGTGATCTTCCAGGTTTTACCACGGTCGTTTGACATAAGAACGCGGCCTTTGTTTGTACCAAAAGCGATAAAGTTGTCACCAGCAGCAGTGATTACACTTGTCCATCCACCTTCACCTGACATAGCAAGAGGAGTACCAGTGAAGCTAGCTTGAGGAACGCGTGTCCAGTTTGCGCCACCATTGGTTGTGTAATAGATCTCAAAATAGTTATCTCTTACGTCACCATGACACATACCTTCGTTTTCATTCCAGAAGTATACGTTATTGGCAAAAGAAGAAGAGCCTTGAAGCGCACCGGGAAGCTGAGTCCAGGTTGATCCACCATTGGTAGTTTTATAAATACCGCAAGTGTTATTTTGGTTACCACTACCATTGTAGATAGCAGCGAAAGCGGTAGTACCGTTAATAGCTGAGATATTACCGATGCCGTAGGTTGTGTTATTGAAAACCTTACCAGGAGTCCAGGTTAAGCCACCGTCGGTAGTACGCGAGAACTCACTGATGGTTGTACCACCACCTGAACCGTCGTAAGCAGAGATCCAGCAAACATTCTCGTCAACTGCGCTAACATACTGAACACCTCTTGAAGCAGTGGTGAAAGCTGTGTTTTGGATAGCTAAATGTAAGTTGTTATTACCGGGTTTAACACCAATAACGGCGCCATTGGTTTCATTGAAGTTCATTCCGCTTGGATTCAGTGAACCAATAGCGAAGTAACCGTTTGAAGAACCAGACCAACCCCAGTTCATGTGGAATTTATTGTCGCTTGAGCGATATCCGTCGCAGATCCAAGCGTGACCACCAGAAGCCGTTGATGAACCGCTATAGAGCATCGGACGGGCAGCGTCTAATTCAGCTTTAAGTAGGTCGATCCATTGAGTTGAAGAGTAATCGTCTTTAGAAACGAACTTACAACCTGGGTCATAGTTAAAGTAGTTGATTAAAGAGAAAGGAACTTCTGCGCTGTAAGCACCTGAGCCATCAGCACCATATTGCATGTTAACAGATACACCGGCATGGTACATTAAAGTAGCAACAGCAGTGTTAGCTGAGGTAACGGTATTGGGCATTGCGGCAAAGTCATAAGTGGTAGCAGCAAAGTTTGCAGTCTGTGTACCATAACCTTGACAATCGTAAGCATGTGCGCCAAAGCCTTGTGCAGGCCATTGGTTGTATTTCATCAAAACAGCCATGGTAGTTGCAACGCAACCTGTCCATGCATGACTGCATGAACCCATACCAGCTGCGGGTTCAGCGGGACATAAAGCATTATAATAACATCCCTGATCCCAGTTTGTTGTAACTAATGGGGCAACATCATTCGTTGATTTAGGGAATTTGTTCTGAAGAACATCTTTCCAATCAGCAAAAGTAGCTGAGTTGTCTAACTGAGCATTAACGATGAAGTTGATCTCATTTTTATAACCTTCAAGGAATGATGAAATCTCAGGGTTAAGGTTTGAAGGATTCAGATCACCTTCAAAGCTGTAAGCAAGGATAGGAGTAACAGCGTCATCAGCTGATACCATTACCCACCCGCCATTCTCGAAATTGAACACATAGAAAGCAGTCATTGAGCCTGCTTTGAAATCATATGAGCTTGTAATTCCAGCACCGCGTAGAGCTTGTGGCGCTGAATTCAGATACTGATTACGTGCTGCTAACTGTGCAGTATTGCGGTCAACAGGGTTAGCCAGCACTGAAAATCCTAACACTACAAATAAAAGAGTGAAGAGTTTTTTCATGGGTTACGATTTAAAATTGGTTAATATTCCATGGAACAAAAGCCCCAAGGCATTTGAACTAGTTTAGCACAAATATAGCCTTTTCGTTGAAACGATAATTATCTAACGGTTAATAATCCGTAATTAAAATTATTTCATTTCAACCCTGCCAGCTATACCTCAGCCTCTCTGATAAAAAATCGAATCCCTTTTTTGGCTGCCGGAAGAACCTTTATCAACATCTGATGAAGGTGTTTGCAAGCCAAAAAAGGGATCACGATTTCTTTACAATGATCAACAGGAGAGCCCCGTTCTTATAGGATCTTACAGAACCAGACTCTTTGCAACCGAAATAAGAAACTCTTTAGTTGAATTAGGAGACCCAGCAATGAAAACAGAGAGGTCTGAGCTTTTTTTCTGAAGAATAATTCCGAGGGATGGAACCCCTTCATCATCATGAATGACCCGGAAAACTAAAGCCTTTTTACCGTTAACCATCACCTCATCTATCTTCTCAACATTAACGCCTGGCTCCATCTCCCACTCTCCATTCTTACATTTATCATAAACTTTAGCTCCTTGAGCAACAATTGCAAAAGCATCACTATTATCTGACTTCATCCAGGTGGCATTCTGTTCACCACCCTCTTCCATCGTTCCCATAAATTTATAACCAATGGGTTTGACATTCTTAATGATGGCCTTGAATTCCGTTAACGATATACCACTTGGAAAGGTCTCTCCATCCTCTCCTGAAGAGGCTTCTCCTCCCTCTTCTCCCATTCCTTGCATTAAAGCACCCATATCTAACCCATTTGGTTGCTCTTCAATGGTGATGCCGGCAGGAACTTTAAATTTATCGGCAGGAATAGTAACATTTTCTTTGAAACTGGTCGCTTCAATGGTGACTCTCCCATCGGTCAGAAAAGCCTTCAGAACAATACGTTTGTACATATATTGGCGTGTTCCTAAAATGGTATAATCCATGCACTCCTTGCCCAGAAAGTTTACTTTGCCATGATAAGTACCTCCGTTGTCTTTTATAAACATCTTCATGGCCTCTTCTTCGCTCTTTCCTTTGTATTTTTCAAAGTTACCTTCCAAGCCTGTCGACTTTGCAAATCCTTGCATGTTCTTATCCATATCAGCCATTGAAGAGTGGGTACCGGTTTTTGCAACCAGATCGATATGCCAGTAATTGTCACCATTTCTGATCTCCAGGGTCTCAAGATGCTCTGTTTTCTTCATTCCTAAGAGTTTGACCTCAGAGTCTTCGATTCTCAGACGGGTCTCTTTTTTGCCATAGTCATCAAACCAGAGAGTTTCATCCTGAGATGTGCCTCCGGTGTTTCCTAGAAATGCCCCATTATTTTTAAAAGTGATTATTGCTGATTTTATCAGATACTTATTTGTTGAATTCTGTGCCGCCACAGTAAAACCAAAGGCGAGCAGCATAATAATGAAAAATATTCTTTTTGAGTTCATGTTGTTTACCTTTCTATTAGTTTGTTTTTACAAATTCCACTCGGCGGTTTTGGGCTTTTCCTTCAGGAGTATCGTTAGAGGTCAAAGGTTTTGATTCGCCCCAGCCTTTTGAGGTAAGACGATCAGAGGCGATCCCCATAGAGACCAGTCTATCTTTTATAGCCTTCGATCTGGCTTCAGAAAGGGTTTGGTTGTTGGCATCGTTACCATCGCTGTCGGTGTGTCCCTCTACACAGAACTTAAGATCGGGATTACTCTTAAGCATTTCATAGACATAGTTCAGGGTGCCGGCACTCTCAGGTTTTATATTGGAGGAATTAACATCAAACTTGATCCCTGTGGTAACGAACTTTCCATCAGATAAGACTCTGTCATACAAGGGAACGGCTCCTTTAGCAACCTTAATGTTCTTAATGATACTCTTAGCTTCCTCTTTAGAGGTACCTAATCCAGAATGAATTGAAAAAGAACCAACCTCCTCTTCAAGGTTAGGAATATTTAACACTCTTTGATCATCAACATAAACCTTCATTGATCTCTTATTAAAAGAGATGGCCAGATGCCGCCACCCTGGTTCAAACTCCTTATTAATATCACCACTGATGTGAGAATTGGTCTCGCTTCTGAATAATTCCAATGCTCTGCCACCAATATCGAGGCGATATTTATTTCTATTTCCACCTCGCTGTTGAAAATAAACCGTATAATGATGCTGGGTTTGATTAGCCATATTATAATCAAACTCCAGAGTAAACTCATCAGGAAGATAATCTTTAACTTTAATCAGGGGATAAATCTGAGAACTTGACTTCCTAAACCAGATAACATTTTCACCATCCACATTAGCCACTTCCACGGTACCGGCTTTTAGATCCCATTTACTAGGAAACTCACCGTTCTGCTCATTTCTCAGATCATCTTCAAAGAAAACCTCTGAACCAGGCACAAAGTCATACTTGGCCCAGACCAAAACAGAACTCTTTTTCTGTTCTTGAGGTTCACCTTCTCCCGACTCGTTCTCTTGGTCACCTCTTTTGGCCTTCTTCTGCTTCTTCCGTGATGTGGGCTCTTCTTCCCCTTCAGTAGCCTGCTCATCCGTTGTATTGCCTTCCTGATCGGCTTCCTCCTCTTTTTCTGTCTTCTTTTTCTTTTTAAACAATCCGCCAATACCCTCCTCAACCTTGTCAAAAGTCTTATCTACAGCCTGATCTGTCTTTTTATTAGCCCTCTGATTAGCCTCTCTGTTCACTTTCTTTTTTACATCAACCTTAATCTGGGCTTCAAGATTTACCACTAATAAAAACAGGAAAAGCGATGTTAAAATCGCAACCAAATACTTTTTAATCTGCATATTTAAGTTGTTTGTTGGTGATGAAATATTCAAAAATCCTACTATGTTGTCTATGCAAATATAATATAATTTTCAAATTCAAAAAGGCGGAGGGCGGCTAGCCGCTAGCTGCTGGCCTCTGGCGGCTAGCCTCTGGCGGCTGGCTACTGGCTACTAGCTGCTAGCCCCTGGCGGCCAGCAGCCAGTAGCCAGAAGCCAGTAGCCAAAAGCCAAAATCCTTCTCACGGTAAATAAACTGCTCCTCCGCTATGATTACGGCTGGCACCGGTACAAGATGGGACGTTATTAGGAAGCCCTTGAAGACGTAAGTAGCCTAAAAAGGCAAAGATCAAGGCCTCCTTATAATCGATAAGCAATCGATCAGGTACTACGATTTCAGCCCGTGTCTTCTCTTTCATCAAGGAGATCAAATAGCTGTTATGCGCCCCACCGCCCGTACAAAGGATACGTTTTTGCGGATCAAAAAATCTGTTTAACTCTGCGGATATAACATCGGAAATCCAATAGGTCAGTGTGGCTAATAAATCATCGGGAGACGACTTATAAAGATCAATCATAGGCCTAATCATCTCATCAAACCACTCACGGCCCAAGGTCTTTGGCGGATCCATCTTTAAAAAGGCCAAATCATTCAGATAATCAAAAAGTGTTCTAATTAATTGCCCCCTTTGAGCTGAATAACCATCCTTATCGTATTCAAGCCCCTTTAACCCGGCAATGTAATTCAAAGCCATGTTCACCGGCGAGATATCCCACCCAAAACGTTGTCCCTCTCGCATAAAACTAACATTGGCAATCCCCCCCAAATTGAGACAACCATCATAATCTCCAAATAAAAGCTGATCTCCAATTGGAACCAACGGCGCCCCTTGTCCGCCTAACCCAACATCCCCCCTTCGAAAATCACAGACCACCTGGTAACCACTCGCTACAGCTAATGCAGCCCCATCCCCTATCTGTGAGGTAAACCCCCTCGCCGGGTCATGAAATATGGTATGTCCATGCGAGGCTACACACAATGGCTTAACCTCAAAACCCTTTTTTTCTAATCCATTAAGAAACGTGGTCACCTCCCTCCCTAACAAATGACCATATGCACTATCCGTCTCAGCAAAAACCTCGGCCGTGGCAACGGGAAGTGATCGTAACCTCTTTCGCCACTCCTCACTATACCTAATGGTCGTGGCCTCTATGATCCTAAAATGCCACTTATCACGATAAAAAAACTCACATAACGCAATATCTAACCCATCTAAGGATGTCCCCGACATCAATCCAACAACCTGAACCGGATCTAATAAACTACACATGCTGAATATTGAATTTTGAATGTCGAATGTTGAATATTGAATATTGAATGTCACATATCCCCTCCACTATCTTACAGCGCAGGAAGAATCACCTCCAATTTATTTCCTCGTGATCCTTTCACTAGGACTAATGAGTTACTGACAGGATTAGCCTGAAGTTCTGCTAAAAGATCGGCGGATGTTTTATACCACTCCTTGGCAAAAGACTTGAATCCATCGCCTACCATAATCACGCGACAATCTTTGTTGTTCAGGGCAAACTCGGCCAATCGTTGGTGATCGGCGACCCCTTCTATACCAAGTTCTCTCATCTCACCCATAATGACCACCCTTGGTCGATCACTCACCATCTTAAAGAAGGTCTGTAAAGCGGCTTCCATGCTTGTGGGATTGGCATTATAAGCATCAATCACCAGCTGGTTTCTGGCGGTATCAACCCATTGTGACCTATGATTTGAGGGAGTATAGCTCTCAATAGACTTAACAATAAGCTCTGGAAAAATCCCAAAATCTAACCCAATAGCAACAGCAGCCATCGCATTGGGGAAGTTATACTCCCCTACCAGATTTGTCTTAACGTGCCATGGTTTGCCTTGAGCATAAAAAGTAAAGGCGAGCATCGGACCGTTCGATGTGATCTCTCCTCTTACCTCACAATCTGAATGAAAGCCGTACCTAATCCGGGGTTGGTGCACACTCTTCTCTAAAAGGAGGGCATCATCTCCATTGACGAAGAGCTTTCCCCCCCGGGTGGCAATATATCGATAAAGTTCCGTCTTCCCCTTAACCACCCCATCAAATCCGCCAAAACCCTCAAGATGTGCCTTACCACAATTGGTAATCAACCCGTAATCAGGCTTGGCGATCTTGCTCAAGTGACTGATCTCACCCTGATGATTGGCTCCCATCTCTACGACAGCTATCAAATGTTCCTTTTTAATCTGTAGTAATGTCAACGGAACACCAATATGATTGTTTAAGTTCCCTTTTGTGAAATGAGTAGCGAAGGAGGAAGAGAGAACCGCACTCACTAACTCTTTAGTGGTTGTCTTCCCATTGCTACCGGTAATTCCGATGATAGGAATCCCTAATCGCTCTCGATGTAGCGTCGCCAGTTGTGACAAAGTCGTTAAAACATCCTCAACAACCCATACCCTTTCATTGTCAACCCACTTGGGATCGCTGCATACACATATAGAAGCGTCCATATCAAGAGCTAGGGAAACAAATTGATTACCATCGAAGTTTTCTCCTTTTATGGCAAAAAAGATATCGCCGGGTTGCAAAGAACGGGTATCAATGCTGATATAAGGATTTCTTAAAAACTGTTGATATAACAAGTCTAACATAGTCATTGATAATTTTCGATAAAGTTACTATTTCCAGTTCGACGCACCTATATAGAACACTTGAATATTGAACACAGATATATAAACGCCACCAGTAGAGACGCGGCATGCCACGTCTCTACACTGGAATATAGAATCTGGAATCTCATATTCCCAGTCCCAACGCACAAGATGTATTTACCTATTTCCGGTGCTACGCACCTCTAAAAATTTCTTGATTGATGCTAATTAATTCCAGTGCTACGCACCTCCATCTACAAAGATTCTCGGTGCTACGCACCTTGCAAGAGATTTGACCAAATGGGCATGCTTCGATCATGGATCCTATTTCCGGTGCTACGCACCTATACGTCGCCTAACGATGTTCTATGAATTTTGTTGGTTATATGCACCTATACTTCTTCCTCTCTGGCACTCTGTTATACACGGTGGTACACCGTAATACACTGTGGTACACTGTGACCTAATTTCTAATTCGTATAATTCGTTTGAACTACATGTTAAATAGAACCGGATAACGAAGACGTTGCATGCAACGTCTCTACATGAGAAACTTACCCCAAACAGACAACATCTTTAAGATATTATCGTTCATTGATATCCATACGAAAGTTATAACCTCAATTTTTCTTAACTTCGCCGAACCTGTTAACGGTTAGAATAATTATGAATCAAAAGCTAAGAATTAAAATATTCATGCCAGTCTTGTTGTTATTGGCATCCCTATTCAACATTAAGGCTGAAGCACAAATCACATTGAGTCTTCCCACAAGGTTAGCCTGTACTCCCGATACTATCATTATTCCGGTTAACACGCTAAATTTCTGGGATGTTACAAAATTCAACCTCGTATTCAACTACGATCCTTCTCTCTTGACTTTTGATTCCATTGAACAACAAAACAGGATATTCAGATCACAACCAGTTACCGCTGCCTCGGTGCCCGGACAAGTCACTCTGACCTGGGATTACCCCGGAACCCCCCTTAAGTTTGGCGATGGATGGTTGGTTTATCTTCATTTCACACTGAAACAACAAGGCAATGCCGACTTAACCTGGGATGCAGCTCAGACCTCCATCCTAAAATCGGGCATTGGGGAGACTCTGTCGCTTGTCGATGGAAAGGTTACCATTTCGACTAAGAGCATAAATTACACCTTCGAGCAGTTGGTTGCCGGTTGCATGGGCGATGATAAGGGCAGATATGCAGCTCATATCACCCAAGGTAATCCCCCTTACTCTATCAATTGGAATGGTGGTTTCATGAACCCTGGCACCGATACCGTCGTGTTTGGCCTCCGCGAAGGAGAACATAAAGTGACCATCATCGATGGCAAAGGATGTCGTTTTGATGATAAATACTTCGTAAAGATCACCCCAGCTCCCCATGTCGAGGCCTCTTTAGATGAAGATTTTGATACCGTCTATGTTGAAAATCCTAAGATTCAATTCCTCTCTAATATCAGCGAGTTGATCGCCGATGGTGAACCTATTGCCTCCTGGCAATGGAACTTTGGGGAACCTGACTCTTCCAAATCAGTAGAGATGGCGCCTGCCCATATCTTCACCTCCGCCAACGAGAAATACGAAGCAGGCCAAAGTGAATATCAGGTTAAACTGTGGACTATCTCTACCAACGGCTGCGATACAACCATCCTACTCTCTGTACCGATCAAAAAACCTGAGGTTAATGTGCCCACCGTAATAACCCCCAACGGAGACGGCCTTAACGATATCCTCGTTATCACCATAGATAATAAAAGCGCTGTAAGCCAACCTAAACTGCTTCGCTATTACGAAAGAATGGAGCTTGCCATCTATAACCGGTACGGACGAAAAATGTATGAATCGAACGACTACCAAAATGACTGGGACGGGGCAGGCGCATCCGATGGCACCTACTTCTTCGCCTTACGTTGCTTTGGGAAGTTCCATGAAGAGAAGTTTAAAGGCTCTATTTTAATAATCAGAGGCTCAAACTAAGCTAATCAAAATGCCCCAGATTGTTCATGCGGCAGACTACCTCTACAAAGAATCCCCTGAACTCATTGTAGACGTCAGAACCCCCTCGGAGTTTCAAAAAGGACACGTTCCAGGCGCTATCAACATCCCTCTTTTCGATGATGAAGGAAGAGCCATGGTTGGTACAGTCTATCATCGACAAAATAAAGAAGCCGCTGTATTAAAAGGACTCGAACTGGTCGGGCCTACCCTTGCCGATAAAGTCAAAGCCCTCAAGAAACAGTATAACAAGTTCTATTCCCTTGATCCCTCCAGAAATCACTCCTTTAATCTGCCGATAACCCTCTATTGCTGGCGAGGTGGCATGCGCTCTAACAGCATGGCCTGGCTCTTTGAAACCGCAGGCTTTACGGTAAACCTTATCTCTGGTGGTTACAAAGCCTATCGTACCGAGGTCTTAGCTATCTTTAACCAGCCTTTCCCTCTCATCATCCTAGGAGGCGCCACTGGCACTAAAAAAACCCTCATCCTCTCACACCTTGCTACCCTGGGAGAAGAGATCATCGACCTTGAGATGCTCGCCAACCATAAAGGATCGGCTTTTGGAGCCCTCGGTCAGCCTCCTCAACCCTCCGTCGAGTTCTTTGAAAATAACCTGGCCTATCTGCTAAAAAAAAGCTCACTAAAAGGCTCCCTAAAAAGAATCTGGATCGAAGACGAAAGCCGGCACATCGGCTCTTGTTTCATCCCGGAAGGATTCTACCATCAAATGCAATCCGCCCCGATGTATCTCATCCTTGCCTCTCTAAAAACCCGAATAGAATACCTGGTCAAAGAGTATGGCACCTTTCCTACCACCGAACTGGCCCTCGCCCTTAAATCCCTCGCAAGAAGAGTCGGAGGCGACAAGATTAACTATGCCCTCGAAGCCCTCGAAATGAACAACCTTACCAGTGTGGTCGCTACACTCTTGCCATACTATGACAAAGCTTACCAACACTCCATCGACCTTCGCATCAACAAGGAACAGTATACCCTCGAAACTACAAACCTCTCCTTAACCGAAATCGCCTCAACATTAATATCAACGGTTGAAGGATAATCGACTCCAAACACTTTTAGATCTCACCCCTTCGCCTGCTCTTCGCTTCCTCTCCATATTTATCTCCTTTTTTAACGGATAAATCGGAAAAAATACCAAACAAAATGTGTTTTAACTCATCAAGCAAAACTCGACTTATACGCAGAAAGAGCGAAGAGCAAACGTAGGGGTAACGGAGGGCTCCAATTTCCTGACTTCGACACTTTTTTAGCCTCTGTTTTGTATCATACTGATAAACAAT
>CAYUII010000047.1:0-2099 GCA_964444785.1 uncultured Bacteroidales bacterium
TATTTGATGAGGAGTTTTGGAATTCCATTTAGGGTGTCCCAGTGTCGAAGTCAGGTGGCAAAATCAGCGTAAGATAATATATCTAACATCTAATTAAAAAGGGCTATCTTCTTAGATAGCCCTTTTTTTGTCCCATCTACTCAATCTTATGACCTACTAGGTATCTTGATTATGAAATGGTATAGGATTATTTCTAACGAAAAAAACGGGCTATCTTAAATCTAAGATAGCCCGTTTCTTTTTTCAGTAGTATTTAAACTAGTTTTTTAGCCGCTTCAAGAGCTGCATCATAGTCAGGATGATTCGTGTTTTCCTTAACATATTCTACATACTGAACGATGCCATTCTTATCTATTACAATGATTCCTCTGTTCAATAAACGAAGTTCCTCAAGTAGGAAACCATATTTGAGACCGAAATCAGTGTCTTTGTGGTCTGAAAGGGTTACTACCTTATCAATGCCTTCTGCAGCGCAGAAACGACCAAGTGCAAATGGAAGATCATTTGATATGGTTAGAATTACAACATTGCCTAAGTTGGCTGCCTCAACGTTAAATCTACGTGTTTGTGCGGCACAAACGCCAGTATCAACTGATGGTACAGAACTAATAAGGACTACTTTACCGGCAAAATCACTTAGACTTACGGGTTTCAAGCCTTCACCAATTGCTGTGAAATTTGGAGCTTTGGTACCTACTGTGATCATTTCGCCTAATAGCGTAAGAGGGTTTCCTAAGAATGTTACAATGCCACTATTTTTCTTCATGGTTGAGTTTAATTTTGATAGATTAATTTATATCAAACTGGTTAAGTAAACAATGCTAATTTTGTATTGTTCACAGAAAACCTTGATATGGCTTACAAAAATATAGATGAATTTATCTCCCAGTTAGAAAAACAGGGTGAATTATTACGGGTAAAAGGGTATGTCTCTCCTAATCTGGAGATAACAGAGATCGCAGATCGGTTTGTTAAAGAAGGAGGGTCTGCACTGCTTTTTGAGAATACTGGAACTGATTTTCCTGTGTTAATCAATTCAATGGCTTCGGATTTGCGAATATGCCATGCTCTGGGTTTATCAGATCTTGATGAAGCTGGACGACGTATAGCTGAGTTGATGGCGAAACTGATGGCTCCTGCTCCCGGCTTTATCGATAAATTAAAGATATTGCCTACCCTTTCAGAAGTATCAGATTGGATGCCTAAGGTAAATAAGGGGAGAGGGGCCTGTCAGGAGGTGGTGATGGAGAGTCCTGATTTAACAAAACTTCCTATTTTGACCTGTTGGCCTCATGATGGTGGGCCATTTATTACTCTTCCATTGGTTCACACAAAAGATGCTGAAACAGGGGTTCGAAATCTCGGGATGTATCGGATGCAGGTATTTTCTGAGAAAGCTACCGGGATGCATTGGCACCTTCATAAAAACTCGGCACGTCATTACCAACAATATAAATCTTCAGGAAAGCGTATGCCGGTTGCTGTTGCTTTAGGAGGTGATCCGGTTTATACTTATGCTGCAACTGCCCCGTTACCCGATCAAATAGATGAGTATCTATTGGCAGGATTCCTAAGAAGGCGCAAAGTTGAATTAGTGAAGTGTCTGACATGTGACTTAGAAGTGCCATCAGATGCCGATTTCATTATAGAAGGTTATGTTGATCCGGCTGAAGAACTTGCCTGGGAAGGGCCATTTGGCGACCATACGGGTTATTATAGCCTAGCCGATTTCTATCCTGTTTTTCATGTTACGTGCATTACCCATAGAAAGAAAGCGGTCTATCCTGCCACAATCGTTGGCATACCGCCAATGGAGGATGGTTGGATTGGAAAGGCTACTGAGCGATTGTTTATAATGCCGATTCGCTTGACAATGTTGCCTGAGCTAGTCGATATGGGGATGCCGGTAGAAGGGGTCTTTCATAATATTGTTGTCGTTAGCATAAAAAAGCAATTTCCTGGTCATGCTGCCCGTGTAATGAGCGCCTTATGGGGTGCAGGACAGATGATGTTCAATAAGATTCTGGTTGTAGTAGATGCAGATGTAGATGTTCATGACTATTCTGCTGTTGCTGAATGCATCGTTAAAAACACCAATT
>CAYUII010000047.1:2109-19667 GCA_964444785.1 uncultured Bacteroidales bacterium
ATTTGGCTGAAGATCTCCATTATAGTAAGGGTCCTATGGATGTTTTAGATCATGCTAGCCGACGGTTTGCTTACGGTTCAAAGCTTGGTATTGATGCAACAGCAAAATGGAAAGGAGAGGTTCAATCGGAGTCTTCAATGGCTCTATATTTGACAGGTAACCCTTTTCAGAGGTTGGAAGGTAGTGGTGTAATAGATGTTACTCTACTAAGTGGATTACCGATACTTATTGTGCGGTTCCGTCGATACGCCACAGATGATATAAGGGATTGTTTTGAAAGATGGATTGCCAATGACCTAATTAAAGGTTCTGGATGGGTTGTTTTTGTTGAGGAAGGGGTTTCACTGGAGCGTTTGGGGTATCTTGTATGGAGAATTGCCAATAATATTGATCCGCTCAGAGATGTGTTTTCCAGTCAAAAGAATAACCAGATTATATGCGTTAATGCATCACGAAAGTACCCTCAGTGGGATAATTTTGATAGAGATTGGCCAAATATTGTAACAATGAGTAAGGAGGTTATTGCAATAATTGATAGTAAATGGTCAAGTCTTGGTTTGAGTGAATTTATTAGCTCCCCTTCGTTACCGTTTCTAAGTGAGCTTTATAAGGGAGGGGCGGTAGCTGAGTAGTGGGATGGCTACTGGCTACTAGCTACTGGCAAGTGAAAACTGGTTACATTTTATCACTTGCCAGTTGCCAGTTGCGATCTTAGATATGAATGACCTCGCCGTAAGCTGCGGCCATAGCCTCCATGACAGCCTCAGAGAGGGTTGGGTGGGGGTGAACTGTATCGATGATCTCTCTGCCAGTGCTCTCAAGTTTGCGGGCTGCAACGATTTCAGCGATCATTTCGGTTACATTCTCACCGATCATATGGGCGCCTAGTATCTCGCCATATTTAGCATCAACGATGACTTTTACAAAGCCCTCTTTTGCCCCGGCTGCAGAGGCTTTGCCAGATGCCGTAAATGGGAACTTCCCAATCTTTATCTCGCGTCCCGCTTCTCTGGCAGCTTTTTCAGTCATTCCAACAGAAGCAACCTCAGGATGGGTATAGGTACATCCTGGGATATTGTTATAATTCATGGGTTCTGGGTGATGACCTGCGATTTTCTCAACACAGATGATGCCTTCATGAGATGCTACGTGAGCCAGGGCTGGGCCATGAACAATATCACCTATCGCATAAACTCCATCGATATTAGTTTTATAGTAATCATCAACTAAAATCTTACCCTTATCAAATTCCACCCCGGTTTCCTCTAGTCCAAGACCTTCCAGGTTGGTAGATACTCCAACAGCTGATAAAACGATTTCAGCCTCAATAACCTCTTCCCCCTTTTTGGTCTTAATTGTAACCTTACATAAATCAGAGGAGGTATCGACTGCTTCAACCGACGCATTGGTCATTACCTTAATCCCTTGTTTTTTGAATGATCTTTCAAGCTGTTTTGATACCTCTTCATCTTCGACTGGGACGATGTTCGGCATATATTCAACCAGAGTCACCTCTGTACCAATAGCATTATAGAAATATGCAAACTCTGAGCCAATAGCCCCAGAGCCAACAACTACCATTGACTTAGGCTGCTTAGGAAGCGTCATGGCTTGGCGATATCCAATGATCTTTATGCCATCTTGTTTTAGGTTAGGCAATTCACGAGATCTCGCGCCAGTTGCTAAGATAATATGTGAAGCTGTGATTTCAGTTTTGTTGCCTAGCTCATCGGTTACTTCTACAATATTGCCTGGTTTTAGCTTTCCAAACCCTTTGATATGTTCTACCTTGTTTTTCTTGAAAAGATATTGAATCCCATTACTCATTCCTGCTGCAACCTCTCGGCTTCTTTTAACGATTGCTTCAAAGTCAGCCGATACAGTCCCATCTATCTTCACCCCATATTCATTAGAGTGTGAAGCATATTGATAGACTTGAGCACTCTTAAGCAGAGCTTTAGTTGGGATACATCCCCAGTTGAGACAAATACCACCTAATTCTGCTTTTTCAACAACAGCAGTCTTAAGCCCTAATTGGGAGCCACGGATGGCTGCAACATAACCACCGGGACCACTACCTATTACTATTAAATCGAAATTCATTTTATATCGAGTTAGTGATTTCTTGTGCGAAAGTAACAAATTTAAAGGCGTAAAGTTTATCTATTGCCTAATCTAGAGCATGAATAAGAGGGAAGAGGGGTGCTCTCAGGTAAGGAGAATAAAGGCAAAATTGAGAATCTAAAGATTGACCGGTAATTGACGAGTAAAGCCCTCTTGTAAAGAGATGAAAGTTTCCGTAAAAGTTATTTCAGGAATAGATTGTATTTTTTCTACAACAATTTGCTTGAGATGTTCATTGTCGTGGCTATAAATCTTGATTAGAAGAGAGTATTTTCCGGTGATGTGATGACATTCTGTGATTTCGGGAATCTGCATTATTTTCGAGAAGACCTCTTCATGAGTTCGGCTGGTAGTTAAGTTTATTTGGATTCCGATAAAGGCACAGGTTAGGTATCCCATTCCTGCCGGAGATAATCGGATTTGAGATCCTTTTATAACCCCCGCCTCCTCCATTTTCTGTATTCTTTGGTGTATGGCAGCCCCAGAGACCCGGCAAGCTCGAGCTACTTCAAGATAGGGTGTACGACTGTTTTCGGTT
Organism: uncultured Bacteroidales bacterium; assembly: GCA_964444785.1. Lineage (GTDB taxonomy): Bacteria > Bacteroidota > Bacteroidia > Bacteroidales > TTA-H9 > JAJTBW01. The sequence continues at coordinate 4,772 of CAYUII010000047.1, forward strand.
AAGATGGAAAGGATCTTTCGATCTAGACTATCAAGTTGAAAGGAAGTGGCCATAAAAGCAGAAAGATTAGTTATGATTTTTATGTAAAATTAGAAAAATACTTATAGTTTTTAAATATTTCTTTAAATTGAGTGTTGAATTTTAGAAAATGGTTAGTAATAATAATGAAACAGTTATTTTTGTCGAAGCCTTCGGTATTACCTAAAGGTCCTCTAAGAATTAATGCAGTTCTGTTAAAATCAACACCATTTAGACGTTATGAAATTTGATCCTTCTGCCAATATTTTTGACCTTCTCCAATTTGGAGAATTTGGTGATGTAAATCCTTCTGTTACCGATTCTGCTACTTATACGTTTATGCAGGCGAAGACAATGACCGATACCTTTGAGGGTAATACCGAAGGTTGTTTTCTCTATTCTCGTCATTGGAACCCTAGTAATAAATATTTGGCTGATGCACTAGCAGCAATGGAAGGCACCGAGTCTGCATGGGTTACTGGTTCGGGAATGGGCGCCATTACCTGTGCTATTTTACAGATTTGTCATGCTGGCGATCATATTGTTTCGAGTCGTACTGTTTATGGTGGAACTTTCGCATTTATGCAGAATTGGTTGCCCAAGTATAATATTGATGTGACCTTCATTGATCCCACTAACCTTGATGAAGTAAAGGCTGCAATCCGTCCGAATACCAAGATGATATACACTGAGGCTATGACTAATCCGATGCTTCAGATTAGTGATATCCCAGCTTTGAGTGAAATTGCCAATAAGCATAATCTGAAGTTGGTTGTAGACAATACCTTTACACCATTGATGATTGCTCCTGCTCGTTTAGGTGCTCACATTGTAGTGTACAGCATGACAAAGTTTATTAATGGCAAGAACGACTGTGTTGCTGGCGCAATTTGTGCTCCCGTTGATTTTATTAATGCACTTTCAAATGTTAATGATGGAACGGCTATGCTTTTAGGCCCTGTTTTAGAACCATTCCGTTCATCATCCATATTAAAGAATCTTCATACTCTTCATATCCGCATGCAGAAGCATAGCCAAAATGCAATGTATTTAGCTGAAAGATTTAAAGAGTTTGGTCTGAAGTTTAACTATCCTGGAATGAAAGAACACCCAGGTCATGAGACATTAAAAAGAATGATGAATCCGGACTTTGGTTTTGGAGGAATGATTGCTATCGACTTAGGTACAGCTGAAAAGGCAAGCGAATTCATGGAAAAGATGGAATTAGCTGGCGTAGGTTATTTGGCTGTGAGCTTAGGTTACTTTAAAACCCTTTTCAGTAATTCAGGAAAGAGTACCTCTTCTGAGGTTCCTGAAGATGAACAGAAGAAGATGGGATTGAGTTCTGGTTTAGTGAGATTCTCAGTTGGTTTAGATCATGATATTGAACGTACATGGCTTAAAATAAAGGACTGCCTCTTGGCAGTGCAATAATCATCCAATACACCACATCCTGTTTATTTTGAGGGTAATACTGAACAACAGTGTTACCCTCGCTGTTTTAATGGAGTTGAAAAAAGCTTATTATATGTTACAAAAAGGCGATAAAGCACCCGATTTCTCATTGTCTGATCAGGATGGGAACAAGGTCTCCCTGTCTGATTTTAAAGGGAAGAAATTGATTATCTATTTCTATCCCAAAGCGAATACTCCCGGCTGTACCGCAGAGTCTTGCTCTTTACGTGACTCATACAGTGAGTTTATTGAAAAGGGCTATGCCATTATAGGAGTTAGTGCTGATAGTATCTCTGCCCAGAAAGTTTTTAGTGAGAAATATAACTTTCCCTTTCCTCTGTTGGCTGACATAGAGAAGAATATGATAAAATCTTATCATGCATGGGGTAAAAAGAAAATGTATGGCAAAGAATATGAAGGAATTATGAGATTTACTTTCATTATTGATGAAAATGGTGTAATTTTGGAAGTTGTCACAAAGGTTGATACAAAAAACCATGCGACACAGCTTCTCAGTGAACTGAGAGGTGTATATATAGATCGGATTTAGCTTATTAGCCGGGCTCTCTTTTAGCCGAAAGAGCCCGGCAATTTTTTCGGTCTGGTTTCAATTCTTTAAATTGAAGTTAGTTTTAAATTGAGTTTGTTAGGTAAATGTTAGTGGGAGCCGTTTTTGAACCCCCAATCATTTTTCTACAGATACTTATTCAGATGATACGCTTATCTCATAATTATCGACACATGGGAGATATATGGATGTTTTAGGTGTTTTTATTGATCCAATTGCTTCTTTTTTTTGTTTATCAATGTACTTTTGTAATATTAATCTGTGAACCCTATGAAAAATAAATCTTTAGTTTTAGCTTATCTTCTTCTGACTGCAGCGTTGACATTTGTCTCTTGCAGTAAAGAAAAGAATACCGAGGAGCCAGTTGTGGCCGATACAAGCGGTGTAGCCCTCAAGGTGGTATCTGATGAAAGTGGCTTAACACGTGATCGTATTAAGTATATCTATAGACCGGTTTTTGATACCACCTATCAAGGATTCTTTGGTGAGAAGGGATTGAAAAGTATTCTTACTGGAGTTAATAATCCTAATCATTTTTTCTATTTGGTTGGAGAGATCTCTTCCCCGGTTTTCTCTGGAGGAAGAGTGTTGTCTGCAACACATGTTGCTGTAAAGGATAATCGGGCTTATGTAAGTTATCACTATAACGAACCAGATGGCAGTCCGCTTTCTCAGTCTCTCTATGCAGGGCAGGTTGATGTGGTAAATATTACTAATCCGAATGTTCCAACTATCATGCAATCTGCAACATCTGAGAAGGCTGATTTTAATACCATGTGTTTGGATTATGTCACCTCAGGTGGTAATACTCCACTATGGATTGGAGCAACCGATTATGGCGTAGGGGGAGCTGTCTATAAGTTAAACTTGGTAGGAGGACAGATTCCTTCTGGAGCAGTTATGAGTCGTTATAAGACCCCTCCGGGTAAGTCGGTCAATGGTGTTTCTCGTGCTGGCGATTGGTTATATGCATCAGCGGGTAGAACAGCTGGTGGAGCTTTTGTCTTTAATGCTTCAAATATGCAATTATTGTCAAAAGATGAATATACGAATGCTAAGTATTCTGCTGTTTCCTCTACCGACGCCGGTGGAAAACATGTAGTCCTGAAGAGTGGATCCTCAGCTAAGCTCTATGTATACTCTATCGATGCTAATCATTCTCTCGTAAATACGATAGATGTTGGGGCCATCGAGCCCGAAGATGGAAAATCGGGTATTTTTGTAAAGAATGATGTTTGTTGGGTCTCTATGGGTTATAACGGATTAAAGGCGTTTGATCTCAATACTGGTGCCTTAGTTCATACCCTTTCTCGTTCAAGTATGTCGGCCGAGTCTGTCACCAATGGAGTCTCTATTGATGATGACTATGTTTATGTAGCCAATGGGTCAGGCGGTCTCTATCTATGTGTGATTGAACCAGGACAGGTTGAACTATCTGTGGTTGGAATCTATCAATATGGAGCCTCAGCAAACTATGTGACAGCATCTAATAATTTGATCTTCATTGCAAATGGTAGAGAAGGTCTTAAGATTTTGAAGAAAACAGGTTCTTCTGATTATAATATAATATGCGGATATGATAATAGTGGTGTTCCTTTCTGTTTAGAGCCAAATCCCGATCCTCTATGTCCTACACTACTTAGTCATTTAGCATTAAAACTGCCGGAAAGTCACAATGCTATAACTGGCCATCCTGAGTATTTCGCCAATCCAAATAGAACCTTAGTATTAAATCAACCCGCAACGGTTTATGTGACCTTTATTAAAGAGGGAGCGGGTTGGAAGAATGCGTTGGGTTTATATAGTTTTAACGCTGCTACTCCTCCAACTACAGTCAGTGATATAGCAAGTACGAAAATGTTATTATTTCCTAATGCTTCTCAGACAGGTAGTGGGGGTAATTTAAATCCTGGGCAATATATTCATATGATTGGAACTTATCCTGCTGGGACAGCCGTTGGGGCCTTCTTAGTAGCTAATGCATGGCAAGGCATATCACCAGCCTATCCTAATGGGTTATCGTCAGGATTGTATACCCATTATACTGATAAGCAACTTAATTTAAGTGGAGGTCAGCAACAATCTCTCCTCTTCTATGATTCGGAATGCGATGCAATAATCTTAACCTTTGAGGATGTATTAATTCCAAATGGGGATAAAGATTTTAACGACTGCATCTTTAAAGTTATCGTTGATCCACCAACAGCTGTCAACACTGCTGTTTTAAATCAACTCGTACCGTAAACAGGTTTATAGGGTTCCTGTAATTGAGAGGGGATTGCTTTCGAGCGGTCTCCTCTCTTTGTTTTTATTTTTCTTGAGAGTGAAGTTTTTTATTTTATGGGTTTTGCCAGGTCTTTATTCCTTTAGATGCTTTTTTTAATGACTTATATGACTTCTGCTTTTGATAATTAATGATTTATGTTTTGCATGGTGTGGATTTATTTGTTTTTACCTCTTTGGAATAATCGTATGAAATCTTTTACTTACCATTATTCTCTATCTTTGTTTAAGAGATTAGCATCATTTTTTTGAAGACTAAATTTTAAAAAATCGATATATGAAAGAGAAGAATGAGCAGGTTGGGCAGGATGAACGATTGCAAAAACTAAAAGCTCTTGAGGCTACTATTGGAACCATAGAAAAGAGCTATGGCAAAGGCTCTATCATGAGGCTTGGTGAACAAGTTCAGGAGAGTGTACCCGTCATCTCCACCGGAAGTATCTCTTTGGATGCCGCTCTTGGCGTTGGGGGATTGCCTAAAGGGAGGATCATTGAGATCTATGGACCTGAGAGTTCTGGTAAAACAACACTAGCTTTACATGCGGTGGCTGAGGCTCAAAAAGCTGGCGGTATTGCTGCTTTTATTGATGCTGAACATGCATTTGATCGCTTTTATGCTCAAAAACTAGGGGTTGATATTGAGAATCTATTTATTTCACAACCTGATTATGGCGAACAAGCCCTTGAAATAGCTGATAGCCTGATCCGGTCTGGCGCTATTGACATCATCGTAATCGACTCTGTGGCCGCTCTTACCCCTAAAAGCGAAATAGAAGGCGAGATGGGTGATTCTAAAGTCGGTCTTCAAGCAAGATTAATGTCGCAAGCACTTAGAAAACTTACTGCTAATATCTCCAGAACTAAGGCTACTTGTGTTTTTATTAACCAATTACGTGAGAAAATCGGGGTTATGTTTGGTAATCCCGAGACAACTACTGGTGGTAATGCATTAAAATTCTATGCCTCTGTTCGATTAGATATTAGAAGAATCAGCCAAATAAAAGACGGTGAAACCATTTCTGGAAACCGTGTTAGGGTTAAAGTGGTGAAGAATAAGGTAGCTCCTCCTTTCCGTCAGGCTGAATTTGATATTGTCTACGGAGAGGGTGTCTCTAAGCTCGGAGAAATCATCGATCTTGGCGTTGATATGAATGTTATTAAAAAGAGTGGCTCTTGGTTCTCTTATGGCGAAACCCGATTAGGCCAAGGCCGGGATGCCGTTAAGAATCTTCTTATGGAAAATCCTGAATTAGCCGATGAACTTGAATCAAAGATCAGAGCTGATCTGAAATAATCTGAGCCTGATTACTACTGTAAATGGCTAAGGAGACGGTGAGTTCATCGTCTCCTTTCTTTTTAATGATTATCACATTTATTGGAAATTTAGATCAACGGAGGTTGTAAGGTAGAAGTTGAGTCATTAAGGTGAATGTTTTACTTGTATTTTTGCATTCAAATAAGAAAAACTCTGAAGATGATAAAAGGTTGGTTCTTTTCTTTTGGATTTATGTTTTTATTGGCTTTAGGTGTTATCTCGTGTGGAGATGGTACCAAAGGAGATTCTGCTGCTAATGATACAATTCCTGATGCGCTTAAACAACTAAATAAGCAAATTAGTAACAACCCCAAAGATCCAGCTCTATTGCTTATGAGAGCTGATTGGTATAGGGTAAATGGTAAGTTGGATTTAGCTTTGACCGATGCAAGGGTAGCTATTCAATTGGATACCCTGCGTCCGCTGAGCTGGGTGGCATTGGGCAAAGTTTATGAAGACATGAATAAATTCCCGGAGGCAGTAAAAGCAAATGAGCGGGCTTTTACTCTTGCACCCACTGATAACGATGTAATGTTGTCACTTGCCAGGATAAATATTATCTTCAAAAAGAGTGAGACGGCATTTCATTTAATTCAAAAGGCGATTGAAAATAAAAGAATTAACCCGCAAGCCTATTATCTGGCTGGTGTTGGATATTTAGATATGGGTGATACTTTAAGTGCTATAAATAGTTTTCAGACAGCCACACAGCAGGATATGAATCATTTTGATGCTTGGCTCTATTTAGGGATGATTTACAAAGGGAAAAATGATGTCTTGGCTGATGGTTATTTTAAGAATGCCATAAGGATCAATCCAGAAAGCAAGGTAGCTTGGTATCTTCTAGGTATGCATTACCAGAATATGTCTAAGATAAAGGAGTCGGAGTCTGCCTATGATTCAGCACTTCGTATAGATCCTCGATTTAAAGATGCACTCTATGCAAAAGGATATTTGTTGCTTGTTGAAACGGATAAGTATGAGGAAGCAATTAAACTCTTTAGTGATGCTCTAACCATTGATCCAAAATTTACTGATGCCTTATATAACAGAGGATATGCTTATGAACTTAATGGTCAAAAAGAACTTGCTAAAAAAGACTATGAGGATGTCCTTAAGCTTCAAGCAAACTATTCAAAAGCAGTTCAAGGATTGAATAGATTGTAAATGTTTGGATCTTGTGTCTAAAAAAAAGAAAAGTGGCCAGTTTTGGTCACTTTTCTTTTTTCTCTTTGTAAAGTATAAAGAAAACCCAAGTTTAATCTGGGAAAAGGTTTGCTTATAGGTAAGATTTCTTAATCTCCTTTAATTCTTCTAATAGTAATGTAGACGAGGATTTAAGTTCCGCAAGAAGTTCAGCAGCCCCCTCTATCTCTTGGCTTTTGCCTTTCATCTCAAGAGCCTTTGCATGATGATAAGCAACATCATCATAAAAGTTGGCTATTACTCCTTTTAGGCTATGTGCATGTTTATTTAGCGCATCAAAATCACAATTTTCTACGGCTGCTGTCAGATTCTTCATCCGATCGGGATGCTCAGCAATATATATGTCAATGATTTCACAGACTACCTCTTTATCAAAGAGATCATAGGTTGTACGGAAAGTTTCTTTGTCAATCATTACTGAATAATTTGTTTAGGAGATTGAAGAGTTTCAGAATAGCTACTTATTTAACATTATGATTGAATGGTTCAAATCGCATCACCGGCTCTAAACAGCCTTACATCCAAAATTAATCAAAACTTAAATTAAATGTTTGTTGTGACCCCGTTTTTTTCTTTTTCTCGCTTTTTTTCTTCAATCTCTCGCTTTAGATCGTCAACAGGGCATCCTGCACAACCACTTCCACACCCGTTACATGGATCCGCTTTTTTACCGAAATAGCCAAAAATTCTTTGTCCAACAAATAGGAGAACGACTATTAGAATGGTATAGGCAATAATCTCTTGTATCATCTGAAGATATCTTTAACTGGAGGGAAAAAATGCCAGATTGAAATCACCGTCGCTGTAATGGATATTATGCTAAATATAAATCCATAGATTACAGCAGGTATGTGTGTCGATTTTTCCAGCACCTTTGCATCTCCTGATTTATTAGGCTGACTTATTGCTAATACTAACAACTCTAGTGCCGAAAGAGTTGAATCAGCAATTAAGATTAACATTAAACCAGTAGCTGTAATGTGTATTTGATTAGGGGTGCCTTTGCTGGAAAGCCATCCAGTACAGAATAAAAAGACTACTAGCCATATGAACCCATAAATATTTCTTACATAAAAGAGTAGATTGATGAGCGCTAATGCCATAAGAGCAATGATTATCCATTTTGGCTGATTTATGTGAATAAGCCATGCAGACACCATTGCAAAGAATGAGGCGAATGGATAGCCACTTATTGCGGTAAGGATGCCACTAAACGTGCTCGAATTGGTAGTCTGTGTCGTTCCACTAACATCGCTAAAAAGTTCAACCTTTATTACCTTCCCTCCTGTAAATAGGGCAACAAGCATATGTCCACTCTCATGAACTAAGGTGTTGGTTACTCTTAGGATTTTGCCAATAAATGGGATCCTTAACAGAAGGAGTGCTCCAATTAATGAAGCGTAAGTGATCATGGTCTGGTTCATAAGCTGCAAAATTAGTGCGTTAAGGCAAACCCTAATCTGTTTAACATTGAATTTCTGTGTATCTTGTAACCTTATTAATTATATCGTATGCCTTTTCTGGTTTATCGTAGTTCCGCTGGCTCGGGCAAGACCTTCACATTGGTTAAAGAGTATCTGGTATTGGTTTTATCTAGACCCGATGAGTATAAGAACATCTTGGCCATCACCTTCACAAATAAGGCCACATCGGAGATGAAATCAAGGATTTTGATGACGCTTAATTACTTAGCCTATTATCCGGAGGGGAAGAAGGCAATTGAGATGCATCGGGAATTGTCAAAAGAATCTGTGCTTTTGGATGTTAATATTCAAAAAAGAGCTCAAGATGTACTCTCTCGAATCTTGCACCATTACTCTGAATTCAACGTCAGTACCATAGATAGTTTTGTTCATCGGATAGTTAGATCTTTTGCTTTCGATCTCAATCTGCCTGGTAACTTCCTTGTCTCTTTGGATAAAGATGCCCTTATGGAAGAGGCTCTGTCATCAATGTTAGATAATTTAAAGGAGGGAGAGACGCTGACTCGTCTATTGGTAAGTTTCATAGAGAAGCGGGTTGAACAGGAAGAGCGATATGATATCTCTAATTCGTTAAAGAGTATAGGAAGTGTATTGTTTGACGAGCATGAGTATGAGAAAGCCTTAAGTCTTCAATCGCTCACAGTGGATGACTTCCTGCTTATTATTAATAAACTGAATCGACTCTGTCGTGATTTTGAGTCGCGATTAAAGGGTATTGGCGATCACTTTATAGCTATTTCAAAGGAGTATAATTTTACTGAGGATCTGGCTGCTTATAAAGCATCAGGCTATTATGGCTATCTTCAGAGTCTTTTCCGGGGTGATTTTAAGTCTATTCGACCAGGGAAGCGAGCAACAGAGCAGCTTTCATCTGGTAAATGGTTTGGTGCAAGAGTCTCGATTCCTGGCCAGGATCAATTGTCTAATGAATTGACCACTTTATCTGGGGCCTTATTTGCTTTACTTGATTCTGAGGCTGATTCTTATGAGATTTGTCAGTTGGTTTTAGCGCAGATTTTTGAGACTGCGGTATTGGCAAACATCGGTATCGCCATACAAAGGGTTAGTAAGGAGAAGAATCAAGTTCATCTTTCTGAGTTTAATCGTAAAATTTCTTCGGTTGTATTAAATGAACCGATTCCATTTGTTTACTCCAGAGTGGGTGTGAAGTTCAGACATTTTTTATTGGATGAGTTTCAAGATACATCCTTGATTCAATGGCAGAATCTTTTACCACTTGTTCATAATGCTTTATCGTCGGCTGAAACAGGCAGACCATCTACCTGTCTTGTTGTTGGAGATGAGAAGCAGTCTATCTACCGTTGGCGAGGCGGTGAAGTGGAACAATTTCACTCCTTACCCGAAATCTATAATTGTCCACCACTCGTTTGGTTCAAAGAGGCCGAGGCTCAGTTGAGCGACTCTTATGTCGTGAAAACTCTAAATGTTAATTATCGTTCATTGGAGCAGATTGTTACTTTTAATAATCGCCTTTTCAGAGCCATTGTTGATGGTTTATCTGATGAGAAGATAACGGGATTTTATAAAGAGCTAGAGCAGGAGGTTCCCAAAGGGAGAGAGGGAGGCTTTGTTCGTATAGAGGTTGTAACAGTGCCAAAAGAACAAAGTTCTGAGTTGCGTAGCGAGGCAACCATTAAAGCAGTAGAGTCTATTCGGTGTATGTTGAACTCAGGATGGCAGGCTAATCGTATTGCAGTTCTTTGTCGCACAAATGAGGAATGTTCTAGGATATCAGCGGGGTTATTCGAGGCATCGATCCCGGTAATGTCAACGGAATCCCTTTTAGTTTCCTCTTCGCAAGAGGTATCGTGTTTGGTATCGGCACTGCTTTCCTTAGCCTATCCAAATGAAGAGTTGTACAAGAGATCATTCTTGGTCTTGAAATCAATCCTGCACTCTGTTGATTTAGCTTCTTTAAATGATTTATATGATTCTTCTAGTCTGTTTTATCAGAGATTCTTTGGTCGCCATCCTGATGAGTATTATAGTTTGCCTTTGTATGATTTAGTAGAGCAGATGATAAGAGATATTATACCTATCTCTTCCTATAATGTTTATTTACAGTTCTTCCTCGATGCCGTTCTTGAATACCAAAAAGGAGAAAATGCCGGTCTTAGTGGGTTTTTGTCATGGTGGAGTGAGGTTTCAGGTAAAAAGTCTGTTTTTGTTCCTGAAGGGGCGGAGGCTGTTCAAGTGATGACGATTCATAAGGCTAAAGGATTAGATTTTGATGTGATTGTTATGCCTTATCTCCTTTCGTTATCAAGAGCCGGAGTTAAGCCGGTCTATGATTGGATCTCTCCTAATTTTAAAGGTGTTGAGGAGTTGAATGTGGCTCGGGTAAAGATTAAAGATGGCCTGCCAGAGCCGGTTAATTCCTTGTATATAGAGGAGCAAAGACGACAGCTTCTAGATGATCTGAATCTACTCTATGTTGCTTTGACTCGTACCTGTAAACGGATGTTGTTATTCGTCTCTAGTGTTGAAGGTAGCGCATCGATGCAAGGAATGACCTCTCTGTTAAAGATAGGATTGTCAAATGCGTTTCAGTTCAATGAGTCTAATGGTATTTTTGAATTTGGTATAGATAATATAAACCTGGTAGAGCAGCGGGAGAAGGAAGAGTCTTTATCGTCGGTAACCCCGACCATCCAACCGGGTTGGCATGATAGAGTTGTTATTGGTCGTCCATCTATTGTTAGGTTGGTTGATAAGGCTTCAAATGCACTAGAGACCGGTTTGAGGCTTCATAATATATTAGCTTCAGTGATTCGTTCCAGTGATTTTGATAGAATTGTGGAAAATGAGCTCAATCATAGTCAAATTACTCCGGATGAAGCAGAAGATCTGATGAGAATGTTCTCAAAGATAATGGCAGATCCTCTGATCGCCACTTTCTTTGGTGAAGATGGTACGGTTCTCACAGAAGCTACCTTGGTTATTCCTGGAGGTATACGGCTTCGTCCTGACCGGGTGATTCTGTATGAGAATCATGCGATAGTCGTGGATTATAAGACGGGTGAACTCCATGAGGAGCATCATGTTCAGGTGAGGAATTATATGACTGCATTGAAAGATACCGGAATCCCACATGTGATGGGTTATTTGCTATATTTGTCAGGGACACCGTTGCTTCAGGTGGTGAAATTATAACATCCAGGTAATGAAATGAACAGGTGCTTTAATGTTTTAGGAATAAGTTGTGATTTGCATTTTTAAGGGTGTCTTTTTGTGATTTGAAATAATTAAAGGGCATTTATCATGCAGATAAATAGGTATAAGTGGGTTGCTATAGTTCTCTTGATATCCTCTTTCTCTATTGCATGCTCAACTAGAAAGCAGGTTAATCAGTTTTTTAGCGGTTATCAATATTCATCTCCTACAGAGTCAGCCTGTCGGGGTTTTATAGAAAACACCAAATCGGTTTATCGTCTCAGCACATATGTGACTTATCAGACATGGTATTATTTACCCGGAAGCATACCTCTTTCAGCAAAGGGGGAGGCTTTATTCACCGATGAGGTGGTTAATAGAAAACAGAGTTCAGAAAGTTATATGGGAACAGCTACGGTAATCTATACTGAAGGGCGAAAGTTTTTATTGGTTACAGCTGGACATGTGCTCGATTTTCAGGATACGATTATAAGGTATTATGAAAAGGAGGGCGAGCGTACGGGTATTTATAGTGTTTCGGTAAAGCAAGAACAGGTAAACTATTTAAGAGATGTACCTGGGGGAGGAGCCGTTCGAATTATTGATATAGATCGCAAGGAGGATATTGCTATTTGTTATGGATGGGTAGGAGAGGGCATTTCAATTCCTGAGGAGTTGGATCAGGGTTGGGGAAAGGTTGCGGATATTCAATCTGGGAATGCTGTAATGTTGGCGGGGTATCCGTTAGGATATCGCAATTATTCCAGGGCTACGATAAGTTTATATGGTGTAGATGCTAATAAGGGTTTTCTGATAGATGCAGGATTTAATCGAGGTTATAGCGGTGGATTGGTATCTGCTTGGTCATTAGAAGATGAGCGATGGCATTGGGTAGGGATTATAACTGCAGCGCCCTCTACCTCCGATTTTATGGTGGTTCCTGCCGGTCAGTTTGGAGTAACGAGGTATATGCCTGATCAGCCCTATAACGGACCTTTGTTTATATCGGCGCAGACACAATTGGCCTATGGTCTTACCTTTGTTGCTCCAATAAATTATATCAGAGATCTAATTAATAGAAATGAGAAAAGGATACGTGAGCTTGGTTTTTCATTTGATAACCTGGATAATAGATAGATTTAATCTACTAATAAATGGTTTTAACGGTTGTGTATTGAGTGTTTTATGGAAAGTATCTAAGCGAAGTTTATACAGGTTATTATCATTGTTGATCTTATTTTCTTTGGTGAGTTGTGCTGTACGCCATCATTATTCTGGAAGACAATTGGCTGGGTTGCGTAGTGAAGCTGCTCGGTTAGTTATGGTTGGTTTTAGAGGGGTGGAGGAGCTACCCGAAGAGCTTGTGTACGATCTAAAAGATCTTAAGGTGGGTGGAGTGATTTTATTTGAGTATGATGCGCCATCAAAGAGCCGTCCTCGAAATATTGTATCGCCCATGCAGGTGAGGTCGTTAATAGCCCGAATAAAAAGAGAGGCTGGTTATAAGCTTTTGATTGCAGTAGACCAGGAGGGTGGGAAAGTAAACCGGCTTAAGAAGGGGTTGGGCTTTCCATGGATCCCGTCGGCTGAATATATTGGAGAGGTTAATCAACCTGATACTACTCTGAAATATGCTCAGTTAATGACACAGACCTTGATACAAGCGGGGTTTAATGTGAATTTTGCACCTTGTGTGGATGTTAACGTTAACTCATTGTGCCCTGTTATAGGAGGGGTTCAACGAAGTTTCTCCGCTGATCCGAAAGAGGTCGTAGAGAATGCCTCTGTGTTTGTTAAAACCATGGATGAAAATGGGATCTTACCTGTATTAAAGCACTTCCCTGGTCATGGTAGTGCAAAAACGGATACTCATGAGGGTTTTACAGATATCACCGCTACATGGGTACCAGAGGAACTTGATCCATATAGGCTCTTAATGAAGCAGTCAAATCAATTCGCCATTATGACCGCCCATGTGTTTCATCGCAAGTATGATACTGTTTATCCAGCCACGCTATCAAGGCCGTTTGTGACAGATTTATTGAAAAGTAAGCTCGGTTATAAAGGAGTTGTTTTTTCTGATGACATGATGATGGGAGCGATAACAAAAAATTACGATCTTGCAACCTCGATTGAATTGGCTCTTAATGCCGGAGTTGATATGCTTGTTTTCTCAAATAATATTGAAAATTATGACCCTGAGATTGCAAGGAAGGTTGTTGAAACTATTGTTGACTTGGTTGAAAGAGGACGGGTTAGTCGTAAAAGGATCCATGAGGCCTCTCAGAAAGTTAAGAGGCTAACCGATTGGGTAAATTAATACTAGATAATATGAAAAAGAAGGAAGTTTTAGGCTCGATGGTTCAGTTAAAGGTTATAGATCTAAAACGGTCTGGTAAATTCTTTAGGGAGCTTGGTTTTGAATCTATAAATGGGCCTATAGAGGGCGATGTCTATCTAACAGATGGTACGGTTCGCCTAGCACTGACGACAGCCGAAGAGCCACCTCTAGGCCTCGTATATGTCGTAGATGATATTGATGCAATACTTAAGAGTTACCCAGATGCTAATTTAGAACCCAGCAAGACAAATAAAGATCTCTTTATATCAAAAAGTCCTGCCGGGGTTACTTTCTCTATACTTAGAGGCAATGGGTTTAAATTTGAAGAACTAAGTGGCAACCCGATAGGGCTGTGTGGAACCTATTTTGAGTTAAGTATTCAGACGGCCGAGTATCCTGCCGAGTGTGAGTTTTGGAGAAGACTCGGCATGGAGACCATTTATAGTGATGATAAGGCGAATACCTGGATGACTTTAGCGGATGATTGTCAGAAGGTTGGTGTTTTTATGGAGGGGATAGTTTCTCATCCATTTAGGTCACCCGCATTAACCTATTTCGAGAAGGATATGAAAGACAGAATAGCTCTTGTTAAGGAGTTAGGAATGGAGTTTGCTTATGCTGAGCCTAGCGCTTGTGGTACAGGAATTAGAGATGCAGTGTTAGACTCTCCTGCTGGATATCAGATTTTCCTTTTCTCTGCTTAGATCGGGATGGCGTGCCGTTAAAGCTTAAATGACCTCACCTCTGCGCTTCCCCTTCGCTTCTTCTTCGGTTCTGCTGTGTTTAATTTGTCCATGGTTTCATTTAAACTAATTAAAAAGGACTTTTCATTATTAGCCTAATGAGAATAATAAAGTCGCTTATGTGGTTGGTTTAATATCGTTCGATCTCTTGAAGAACGGGAAGTAATTTGTACATTCTATATATTTGTTGGGTTCCAGGATCTGTACGAACTCGTACGTTCTTTTCAATTCATATGGAGAAGAACGAAGAGGGGGCGAAGAGGTTCTGTGTTGATATCCTAATTTCCTGACATTTTTTTTGTAATTTTG
>CAYUII010000048.1:0-19272 GCA_964444785.1 uncultured Bacteroidales bacterium
CTCTCTTTATGACTAGAAGCAATTCTAGTATATAAATGCTAAAGGGGTCGGGTAACCGACCCCTTTTTTTTTGTTGTATCAGGCAACCCTAAAAAGAAATTGGTGTCTATGTAATCGATTGTTCGAACCTATTGAAGTAATTATACAGGTGTAAATCTGTCAAATTACTATGTCTGATGGGCATATGCCCTGATTAACTCTGAGAGTCTATGCTCAGAGATGTTTATGAGGAACCAAAGATCCTTGGAGAAAGGAATTATTAAGGATCATTAATAGATAACAGGTCATTGATTTTTATAGCAGGTAACCTATTCTTAGGATACTGATTTGTTGTAGAGTTGATCTCTGCATAAGTCTAATCCAGAAAATAAGTTGCCTGATAAGATCGATGAGCTGTTTTTTATTTTTGAGTATTGTCCGATTATCGGATGGATTCAGCTTTCTGGGAATAGGTCATTGTTTTTATTACGAGATCTTCCTTTTATAAGGTGATCTAGTTTTTTTAAACAGAAATGACTTTTCATACAGAGTTTGGCAGTTTTAAGGCAATTCAGGAAGCCATGTAACCCCTCCAGGCAATAATGATGCGTTTTAATTCTAGCTTTAGTTATATGATTATTAATTAAAACTAGTTTAATCAATCCAATTTCTATGAGAGTGATTACACATTGGATGCGTTCTCTCGCTGTTGTAATGGCAGTGTTACTCGCATCGAGCCTTAGTGCTCAAACTGTTAATCTACTGACAGAAAGTTTCGAAAATGCTGGTTCAATGCCTAATGGCTGGACTAAAGAAACTGTTAGTGGAACTGACGCCCTTAGCTTTGCTACTACTGGATCTAATCCTACAGTAGCAGCTGCAGCAAATGGTACCTATATGGTGAAGTTTGCCTCTTATTCTAATTCAAGTGCTACTAATCGCTTGAGATCTACAACTGCGATCTCAACTGTTGGCTTGCAAAATGTTACTGTTAACTTCAAATGGTTTGAAGATAACTATTCAAATTATATGTCAACCGCTGACCGCGTTGTTGTAGAATGGTCTACAAACGGCACCACTTGGGCAGAAGCTGGTACATTCAATAGAGCAAATGCTGTTTTGGGCTGGAAAGACAAAAGTCAAGTCCTTCCTGCCGGAGCTAGTAATGTTCCTACCTTGTATGTAGCGTTCAAGTTCATTAGTGCTTATGGAGACAATTGTTATTTAGATCTTGCAAAAGTTGATGCAGAGCCTATCCCGGTTCCTGCTACTGTTGCTGGTATCGTCACTAATGGGTTAACCGGACTTCCTATCATCGGAGCGAAAGTTAATGTCGGTGACTCTATCGCTTATACCGACTTTGCTGGTCATTACACATTGCAAACCACAAACGGGAATCATCCTGTTGTTGTTTCAAAACTTGGCTTTGACAATTATTCTGCTCCGTTGGTAGTTGCTGGTAACAATAATGCCTTAAACTTCCAACTTTTCGAGAATACCGCTGCTCCTTCAGCTGTTTTAGCCGCTGTTAATAGTGGTAATACTGCTGTTAATCTGACTTGGGGAGTTCCTCAGAGTCCTTATGAAATTATTTACGATGATGCAACCTTTGAAAATATCACTTCTTGGTCATCAGCTGGTAATATCAATGCTCTAAAATTCACTCCGATTGCTCAATACCCTGTATCAATTACCGGTGGTAGAGTTAATATTGGTGATGGCAGCTACCCAGCAGGTGGTAACCCACTCGTTGCTTTCGAAATGGCTGTTTATGATGATGATGGTGCTTTAGGATATCCTGGTACCGAGCTTGCTCGCGTTGAGGTTACTCCAACTGCAACCGGATGGGTTGATTTTACATTCGACGCTCCTGTTGTTATCAATAGCGGAAACTTCTATTTAGGCATGATCCAAGGTGGTAACTATCCTAACTGTGCTCCAATCGCAGTTGATGAAACCAATCCTAGCATGCGTTCATATTCTAAGTTTGCTTCTGGCAATGGCCCATGGGTTCCTGCTGGTTACAATGATTTCATGATCCGTGCTTATTGCATCGGTGGTGGTGGTCCTTTAGATATGGCTACAGCAGCAGCTCCCGCTTACATAGCTAAAACTTATCCTAACAGACACACTCTATCTCTTAATCACGTAAACAATGTTGCTGGTTTAGAGCGTGAAGGTATCTACAATCCGATTGTTACTTCTCCTTCTGCTCCAAGTTCTTTACTCGGTTATGAAGTTTACCGTGTTCTTGAACCCAATCAGAATAATCCAGCTACCTACACTCTTTTAAATAATAGTGTTACTGGTACCTCTTACACTGATCCTTCATGGGCAACATTACCTAATGGTGCTTACAAATGGGCTGTTCGTGCTAAATACAGCAATAACCGCTACTCAGCTTATACTCTATCAAATACCCTTGGTAAAGGTTGGGAATCTAATGTTACTTTTAATATTACTGTTAGCTCAGCTGCTGGTAATGCTTTAGGTACTTCCATTAACATGACTTATGTTACTGTACCAGGTGCTTCACAGTATAATGAAGGTGGTTTAACTCCTGAAAATGGCACTCTAACTTTCAACAATGTTTGGAAGGGTGAATATGAACTTATTATTAAGAAGTTCGGCTATGACCAGATTGGCCCTATCAATATCACTATCGACGATAACACTGAAGTATTTAACTATACTTTAATGGAAACTCGTTGGGCTCCTTATAACCTGCATGTAGATGACCGTACTTTGGTAGCAACATGGAATGCTCCTATCATGGAGGTTGCTCTGTTTAACGAACCTTGGGATGGTCATACTTTTGCAACTCAAGGTTGGACTACCGATGCTAATAACTGGAATATCAGTTCTCCTGGTAACCCAGGCGTTAGTGCTGAGTTCGCTAAGACTCCGGCTGTAACTAACTATGAAAAGCATTTAGTTTCTCCTGAGATTACCGGTGTAGGTTCACCTTATCTCTACTTACGTTATGATATCGCTCTGGATAACTACGGCACAACTAATGAAAATCAGATGGCTGTTGAGATCTGGGATGGTGCAAACTGGAACCGTCTAAAGAACTACACTAATATGAGTGGTAGCTTCTCATGGACAAGCGAATCTTTAGATATCACAACTTATACTTGGGATACCTTTAAGTTCCGCTTTACCGCTTATGGAGCTGATGTAGCTGATATCAATAACTGGAATATCGATAACGTAAATGTTGTTGCTACTCTATCTGCTGGTAAGAGCCTTTTAGGTTACGATGTATATCTGGACGATACTCAGATTGCTTTCACCACTGAGACCACTTATCAATTGCCACAGTCATTATGTACTTACGGCCATACTTACACCGCTTGCGTTGATGCTGCTTATGAAAGTGGTGTCTCTGCTCGTGATTGTTATACTTTCACTGCCCATTATCTTCCTGCTCCCCGTAACTTAGCTGCTTCTCCTATTCAGTCTACGGCTTACCTCATTTGGGAAGAGCCAATCATGCCTGGTAAGAAAAGTGCTCAAGTTGGTCACCCCAACCTATCATCTAATTTTGTAGGTGAAAATGCTAATTCAGTAAGTACTTTTGTACCTACTGCTCAGTATACTCCTTCAAATTCTGACGCTATCCTTTGGGACAACGGTACCATCATCAATAGTCCTGGTACTGGTGCAGGTGGTGCAGACGAGAGTGTTATCCCCGCAGGTGGTGAAAACTATGGTTTCGGTATGAACCAAGGTGCTTCAATGTCTGTTGCTGATGATTTCACTGTTGGAACTAACTGGACTGTAAACACCATTACTTTCCAAGGTTACCAAACTAACTCAGGTAATACTTCAACCTTTACCGGCGCTTATTTCAAGATCTACAATGGAGATCCTTCAGCCGGTGGTACAGTAGTATTTGGTGATTTAACAACCAACCGTATGACTTCAACAAACTTCTCTGGTGTTTACCGTGTAAACGCTCCTGGAGAAGGAACAGCTCGTCCTGTTATGAACATCATTTGTGATGGTCTAAATATTAGCTTAGCTCCTGGTACTTATTGGATTGAGTGGACAACCACTGGTTCTTTAGCTTCTGGTCCTTGGGTTCCTAATACAGCTGCTGCTGTTGGTAACTCTATTCAGAATGATGGAAGTGCTTGGACTACTCTTCTAAACCCTGGTGCCGTTGATCTGCCTTTCGTAATCGCTGGTAGTGGTGGCGGTGGTGCCTCAGCTCCTGACGTTCTCTCTTATAACATCTATCGCAATGGCGACTTAATTGCTAATGTTGCTAATGATGTTTTTGAATACTATGACCTGTTCCTCAATCCTAACGAATATTGCTACACAGTAACTGCTGTTTATGATTTAGAACAATTTGGTATGCCTGCTGGCACAACCGACGAATCATTAGAAGAAGGTCCTGCTTGTATCAATATTAACTATGGTGTTCCTGCTCCTTTCAATGAAGAGTGGAATTCTACAAACTTCACTTACAATCAGTGGTCATTTGAACCTAACCAAGGACATTGGCGCATAAGCAACTCAGTTGGTAGCGTAGTTCCTGCTGCTGAGTTCAATTGGGCTTCTCCTGAGACCAATTATAGCAATGCTTTAATCTCTCCAGCTATCAATGCTTCTGTATTTGATTGCTCTAAGATGTGGTTAGATTTCGACATCAAGTTAGATGATCGTAACAACACTGGAAAAGAGATGATGAGAGTTGAAGTATTCTACAATGGTACTTGGCGTAAGGTTGCTGAGTATAAGAATGAAGGTTCATTCACATGGACTAAAAAGCACATCGAGATTTCAGCTACCGCTGGTAAAGCTCTTAAAGTGAAATTCTTGGCTTATGGCGAAAACTCAGCTGATATCATTGCTTGGTATATTGACAATGTTAAGGTTTATCCAGAACCTAAACCTGCCACTGACCTTGTATTGAACCCTGATATGGTTAATGCTACCACCTACAATAACATCCTTAACTGGAATGCTCCTGATTGTGGTACATCAGCTCCTCAACAATTCGTTCTTGATAATAATACATTCGAGAATGGCTGGAGCTTAAATCCAGGTTACGAAGCTTGGTTCGGTAACGAATTTAATACGAATATGGCTGGTAGTATCACATCAATTGATGTTTATTTCCAAGCTAATTCAAGCGCTGGTTCAGACCAAATCACTATTGACATCCTTGATGCCAATAAGAATATTGTTGGTACTTCTAGTGCATTTACTCCTCAAGCTGATAACTGGACTAATGTTGCCGTAGCTGATCTGCCTTTCGATGGCACATTCTATGCAATGGTTCATTGGAATAACTTTGCTGCTGCTACACATTACCTAGGTGCTGACGAAGATGGTCCAAATGTAAGTAAGGGCTGGTATTTCGATGGCTCTGCTTGGTCACATATGAGTGAATTAGGTTCTTATAATGACTGCGTATTTGGTGTACGTGTTAATGCATTAGCTGATGGTGGTAAGAAATCAACTCTAGTTGCTGGTGAAAACACATTAGCTCCTTTGGCTGGTGGTTCACAAGCTGGTGTTGTTGCTCTCAGCCATTCAAATCGTGCTACCGTTGCTGGTCCTACCATCAACTTCAATGCTCTAATGGCAAATCGTGGTGTTGTTGGTTATAATGTTTACCAAGATGGTACTCTTGTTACTGCAACTCCTATCACTGCTACTACCTATACTCATGTAGTAACTGCTCCTTTCGCAAATCATTGCTATACTGTTAAAGCTGTTCACGCTGCATTTGGTACTGAAACTATTGAATCAGTTGCAACTGCTGAAGCTTGTGCTGACCCAACAGGTATCAATCCTGCTTCTGCTGAAGGTATCAAGGTTTATCCTAATCCTGCAAATAGCTTCGTTAACGTTGTAACCACAAGTGAAACCCGCCAGATTATTCTGGTTAACTATCTTGGTCAGGTTGTACGTAACGTTACTGTTAGCGGTGCTGAAACTTTGAAACTTGATGTATCAGCTTTCGAAAGCGGTATCTATTTCGTTAAATTCATCGCTCAGGATGGTAGTGAATCAGTTGAGAGAATCACTGTTGCTAAATAATCTTAGGAGATAGAATTTAATTCTAGATCATTTTAAATTAGATGGGCTGCCCATACGGTAGCCCATCTTTTTTTATAGAAGTTTATCCCTTCTTTAGGGTTTCTTAGGTCAGCTTATCCTATTTTAAGATATTTGCACTTTAATATCGCTTTGCCATGCAACATCAGGAGATTCCCTTTGAGAAAGTCCGTTCAATCCCTTTCTTTTTTATCGTTGGTAGACCCCGTAGTGGTACCACCTTATTGAGAACATTAATAGACGCTCACCCAAATGCAATCTGCCCTCCTGAATATGCTATTCTTCCATACCTTTATGGCCGTTTCCCTCGTAATGTCAAGAACTGGAGTGATGATTATTCCCGACTCTTCAAGGAAACAATGATGGCACCGCTGGCCTTTGATTTCTGGAAGTATGAATACCTTGGGGTTGATGAGGAGGCTTTAACTAGACTTCTTTCTGGTATAAAAGGAGCCGTAAGATTCGATGAGGCCTATAAAGCCGTCTACTATTGTTCAACTTCTTTATGGCCAAAGGAGGAGATAAAAGTCATTGGAGATAAAAATCCGGTATATGCTCTCAATGCCGATAGGTTGTTGACCTTCTTTCCGGGTGCTAAATTCATTCATATTACTCGTGATTACCGTGATAATTTCGTGTCAATGCGAAAGTTTGAGTTTGAAGCTCCCAATGTTGTTCTACAAGCCTTTCGCTGGCGGTACTTAACAAAAAAGCTATTGACGCTTCAAAAAAGGTTCCCTGATCAGTTCTTATGGATTAGACATGAAGATCTGGCAGCTAATCCTGAGACTGTTTTAAGATCTGTTGATGCTTTCTTAGGAATTCCTTATGATGAAACAGTTCTTAACTTTCATGAAAAGAAGGAAGAGCTCTTAAAAAGAGGTAACTCTTACGATCTTATTTTAAAGTATCACGAAAGCCTAACCCATCCGGTTAACCCTGATGGCGTAGGCAAATGGAAAAAGGTCTTAACGGACGATGAAGTTAGAAAAGCAGATTATGTGATCGGTTCTCTGGCTGAAGAGTGTGGCTACCAACGGGTTTATAAGGAGAGATCTTTAAACCTATGGCTATCCACCTTTCCAATGAGAAGTTATGGTTATTTGCTGTATAAAGCTATGGAGTTGGGTGATCGGTTGCCATATCTATTAAAGAAATATTTCGGCAAAGCGCTACCACAACTTGTGAAAATTTATCGTTTTCTAACAGGCAAAAGGAATCAGGAGAAATAGCCAGATATGGTTAAAGATCTTTAGAATAAGTCAGGGTTAAGATTTTTAACTGAATGCTTCTGATTTGATATTATTAAAGATCGGTTACCTTCAGTAGGTATTCAATATTTTGTTCATCTAGCTCTTTTTTACTCAAAATAGTGGTGTTCTTGTTGACCTGCTCAAGGTAAAAATCACCAAAACCATTGGCAAAGTCTTGTGGCTCAATCACAAATTTGACAAAACCTTCGTCGGGGAAGAGGGCTGTTATTGCTTTTCTTATTTTTTTTGTCTTTTTGAAGAAGTTCTCTGCGGTTAGAAGATACTTTTGATTGTCGGTGTTCTCTTGCCCATCGCAAAGTTCATATCCAAGCATTTTATTAAAGGAAATAGCCCGGCTGTTGCTTTTTAATATGTGAGCTTGTATTGTATCCCAACCAAAAAGGTTAAAACACATGTCAGTCACCATCAGGCTAAGAATAGCCGGTACAAACGTCTCGTAGTATTTCTCTTCCCAAAGAAATATGCCTGACTCCATTTCATGCGACTCCCAATTGATGTCTTTGGCGTTAAGTAGTCCAATATATTCGTTTTGGTATTTAACTAACAGGTAGATATTACTCGAATTATTAATAGAATGAAACCATCTGAGTTGCATCTCCGGAGTGATCTCTTCACGATACTCCATGGTCTGTCTAATCAATGTTGAATTTCTGTGCTGCCTTACTAGTTCAATCTCATCAATAGTAAGCCTCTTGAGTGTTATTTGGTACCTTGTCAGTAGCATTTTAATCGTGGTTTTTAGGTTCTTCTTCTTGATATATCTGGTCGATGACCCAAGGTGGTCTTTGGTTTTGTGCCATATAGATTCGACTTAGATATTCTCCAATAATGCCAAGACTCATAAGTATTAGGCTTGTCGAGAAGAGGATGGCCGTTATTAAAGAGGTATAACCTAATGGAACGTTAAAGAAGATTTTTTTTATGATATATATAATGCCCATAACCAAGCTTACAAAGGAGATACTAAACCCTGTATATACCATTACTTTCAGCGGTGCGCCGGTATAATAAATGACGAGATTAGATACCATCTTGATTAAACTTAGCCCTGTGTAATTTGACTGTTTAAAGCGCCTTGGGTGATGCTCGACTTCAATAAATGTAATATTATGAGTATACCAAGTTACAATCTCTTCAATGAATAAGAAACTAAGACGATGTTTACTCAATTCCTCAGCAAGTCTTTTTGTCATAAGTCTGAAGGATGAGCCCTCTCCGGGTGACTTGCGGAGAATCCGGGATGAGTTTTTTACGACTTTACTCCCTAGATTTCTTACGGCACTATGCTTTTTCTTTCTGGAGAATATACCATAAACGATTTCGGCATTCGTCTCTTTTTGTTTTGAAATGAGCTTACTGATTTCTTTGGTTGGATGTTGAAGGTCATCATCCATCGTGATAATCCAGTCTCCTTTTGCGAACCCTAAGCCGCATATAGTGGCATTATGTTGTCCGAAGTTTTTTTGCAGAAGAATGGATTTAACGTTAGATCCATTCTTTTTTGCTAGTTCAATTAGTTTCTGTCGACTGCCATCAGTAGAGGAATCATCGACAAAGATGATCTCAAAGGGATGAGACAGGGAATGAAAAAAGTCAATAAGCTCTTGTGTTATAATAGGAAGCGAGTCAACGCTGTTGTATACAGGGATAACTACACTATATATCGGTTGACTGGTTTTTTCCATTATGAGATGTTTTTAGAATCTTGATTAAAGCAAGTGGGTAGGGGTCTAACCTCCACCAAGAATTAATGAGGTACCACTAACCCAGCGAGAAGCATCAGACAGATAGAATATAGCTGTATTGGCTACATCAGTCGGATCTCCCAATCCAAGTGGCTGTCGGGCCTCTATCTGTTTTATGGTTTCCTCATTGGTTGCCGCTTGAGTTTGGTCTAGCATAGGCCCCTTAACAAAAGCGGGAGCAATACAGTTAACTCTTATTTTTTTTGGCCCAAGTTCTAAAGCCAGGGCACGGGTAAACCCTTCCAAGGCTGCTTTAACGGCAATATACATTGAGCCTCCTACGAATGGATATTTAATGCTTATGGATGAGATATATAAAAGTGAACTTTCGTTTGTAATAAGTCTTTTTTTGGCCAAGAGCATGGCAGTTACTAGAACAGGAGCATTAAAACCTGCAGAGAAATTAAGATCAATGTCATCTTGCTCAAGAAATCTTACGGGTTTTATTTGGCTGATCCCGGTACTGTAAACAACTCCATGTAAAGTTGGCAACTCTTTAACAAGCTCCTCACGCCCCTCTTTGGTGGATAGATCTGCAATAACCATTCTATGCCCTTCTCCATCTAAAGAACGATAAACTTCAGAGAGTCTCTCTCTATTTCGTCCGGTAATAATCAATTTAGCCCCAAGTTTTGAAGCTGAAATCGCTATCGCACTGCCTAATCCACCACTGGCTCCGGTAACTAATACTCGTTTATCGATTAAGCTAAATGGATTCATCTTTTTGATGGCTTAGTATACTCAATAATATCAGGAATAACCATATGATTGGTTTGAATGATGGTGCTGCCCCAACTTAGCCCGATGCCAAAAGCAGAGAGAAGTAGTCTGGAGTCTTTTCCTTTGATGGTCTCCTTAAGTTCACTAACAATGGTAAGTGGGATACTAGCTGAACTGGTATTTCCAAATTTTTGAATAGATAAGGGCATCTTGCTTTTATCTACCTTAAGCATTTTTCTTAAGGTTTCATTTATTAGTTTGTTCGCCTGATGAAATACAATATATTCGATGTTATCAAGCGATTCATTGTGGTAGGCGAGAAGCTTTTTTATATTTGGTACAACTTCGCGAAGGGAGAAGTTAAAGACATCTATGCCATCTAAATGGATGTGCAGTTTTGATCTTTGAATTCCCGGACTGATCGTTTTATAATCAAGAGATTTTTTAGATAAAAAGTTTCTTAATCCTCCATCGGGAATGATAATGGCCTTGTGCCCTGAGCCATCTCCCTGTAAGTTAAAAGGCATAGCTGCCACGCCATTTTTTCTTTCTATAGCAGTGGCTGTCCCTGCATCACCGAATAAAGGGTGGGTGCTTTTATCTCTATAGGCTGAATTAAGCGATGAAATGTCACCTACTAATAATAGCCCTTTCTTTAAACCGAAAGAGTTCATTAAACCACCAATGGTTGATAAACCGTAGACATATCCTGAACATCCTAAGGCAATATCTAAGGCAATACACCCCTGGGGTAACCCTAGCTTGTCTTGTAATATACTGGATGTTTGAGGGATATAATAGTCACGTGTTTGAGAGACAAAAATTAGTACTTCAATTTCTGATCTATCCCAATTAAGCTCAGCTAAGAGTTTTTCCGCAGCAGCCTGACACATGTCTGAGGTGGTGGTTCCCTTTTCTACAACACGGCGCTTTTCAACTCCAATTGTTTTTATGAGCTGTTCGCGCTCTTTGACAGAGATCCATTTGTAATCCATGTTATAGACCTCCTTGGAGGGCACACATGCAGCAATCCCTGAAATTTGTATGTCTTGAAGTGTGAAAAGCGCCATGATTAATATTTATTTATTGCTTAATGCGAGAAGTGATGATCTTAAAGACATCATTAACGGTCTTTGCCTTGGTCAAATCATCAGCGTTGATTACCACATCATATTCCGTTTTTACCATTGCGATAAGTACAAGTGCATTAATTGAGTTCCAGTCAAACATATCCCTAAAAGAACTTTCGGGTTTTAATTTTCCTGGTTCTAGTTCATCAAATTCTGATTCAATCTTGAGAATGAAATCTTCTACTGTGTTCATGTGATTAAGTTTGGTAATTTAAGCAAAAATAAGATTTATTCGCTTTTACCGGTGTTTTCATTTAGTCTCAATTTCGTATTACTCTTTTTTAATGTGTAATTGTCTGGTATGGCGAGTTTTATTGTGACCTCTTCGCTTCCCCTTCGCTTCCCCTTCGCTTTAGCTTCGTATTGTTCCTGCATTGTTTTTGTCTATTAGTCAGGTATACTGATATAACTCAGCTCATTGAGTGTTTTTTATCAAAAGATTTTAGCTTAATCCTATTCTTTTTTGGGTTGTTTTTGAAGGCATACCCAACCTGTTTCTGTATAAATTCTCTGAAGATCCTCTTCTCTGTTATCCATTCGAAAAGCGGATTGAATAGGAGAGGAAGCGAAGGGGAAGCGAAGAGGTAAACGCAAAGGGAGACTAATCAGTAATCTCTGAAATAGTCTCCCTTAGTTTGCAGTGCTTAAATTATGACGGTAGTGAGCCTATAAAAGCTCGGTTATTTCAAATTGGATTCAAAGCGTTTTAAAGCCCATCTTACAAAGTGGTACGAGATAAAGATTAGGAGGGGCCAGGAGAAAAACCATAAAATAGATGTGATCATAGTATCTGGTTTTAATAGGTGTGGTGTTCGTTTTCTAATTCTTTACTTGAGAGTTTCTCATTATTAATTGATTTCCATGCATACCAGATATAAGCTAGTACAAAGGGGATTAATAATGAGACATAACTCATGGCGGTAAGCGTATAGTGGCTAGAGGAGCTGTTTTGTATGGTCAATGAACTCTGCATAAACTGAATAGCCTCAGGTGATCCAGGCGCTAATGCGGTATTATATGCAGGATAATATGCGGTATTGTTAAAGCCGACATTGAGTAATAATCCGAAAACAGCGAGAACAGTACCTATGCCCGAAAGCCAAATACCCTTGGTACACTCCTTAAACAGAGTTAATCCGATTCCTGCTAATACTCCAACGACGCCTAGTAAGAAGATCGCGAGAACTATCGGCATCGCTAAGAAGTTTGTGAGGTACTTATAAGGTTCTAGATATATGACTTTGCTTGCTGGATTAACAGCAAATCCGTCTTTTAATAGTATTGCTCCTAAGAAGTATAGGAAGAATACCAGAAAAGCAACTGAATTAATCAGTAGCTGCTTTTTTGAGCTTTTTACTATTTCTTCATGGTCGATGTTGTTAATGAAGTATAGTGAAGCTAAGACTCTGCTTAAAAAGAATACAGCAAGTCCAAGAGCAACATTTGTAAAGTTCAATACTGCCTCAAGTCCATGTGCCGGTCCTTCCCATTGTGAGATTGCATTAGATTCTCCGACGAGATTGAGTAGATTCATTTTATTAACAGAGAAGGCACTACCGGTAAAGAATGTCCCGACTGCTGTTCCTATTAGAATTGTTCCCAAGAGACCATTTAGGAAGAGGAATATTTCATAAGTTTTATGACCAAAGAGATTGTTGGGTTTACTTCTGAATTCATAAGAAACTGCTTGGATCACAAAGGCAAATAAGATAGCCATCCAGACCCAATAAGCTCCACCAAAACTGGTCGAGTAAAATAGAGGGAAGGAGGCAAAGAAGGCTCCACCGAAGGTAACGAGTGTGGTAAACGTGAATTCCCACTTTCTTCCGAGAGCATTGACGATTAGCTTTTTCTGCTCTTCATTTTTTCCTATGGTATAAAGTAAGGTTTGACCTCCCTGAACGAACATCAGGAAGACCAGTAGTGCAGCAAGAAGTGATACTAGAATCCACCAGTAACCTTGCAAAAATTCCATCGACATGTTTTCAAACATATTAGTGTCCTCCTTCTGTTTTAGGTCCTTTTTTGATTTGTTTTAGCATGATTCTGATTTCAGCGATCAGCAGTGCTGTGAAGGTTATAGCAAAGAGCCAGAATGTAATAATTACACTGCTGGTTTCAATATGAGAGACGGCTGCTTTCGTAGTCATAAGGTTTTGAATAACCCAAGGTTGACGGCCAACTTCAGCTACAATCCATCCAGCTTGTGAAGTGATATAAACCAGAGGAATAGAGGCAATGGCAACATAATAGAGCCATTTTTTCCCTTCTAGTCTATTCTTTATACTGAGATAGAACATATAGATGAATAGCACAAGGAATAATCCACCAAAGATTACCATTACACGGAAGGAGTAGAATGTAGTCGCAACGGGGGGAATCAGATCTTCAGGTGTATTAGCGAAACCATATCCAAAGTGTTGATAGTTGGCTTCAAAGGTTGTTAAGGAGGCTAATGCAAGAGAATCATTGTTCTCTTTCTTAGCTTGTTTGTAGGTAGCTAAAGCATTGATGGCCTGTTTGCCTTTGTCTATTCTCTCTTGATATGAGATAATACCCTTTTCTGGATTGCCATAAGCGAAGTCATAGATCCCGGGGACGTAGGCATTGGGACTAAGAAATGCCATATATGATAACATATTTGGGATTTCAATCTTGAAGACGAAGTTCTGTTTTTTGGTGGTATCAGGATCAGGGGTAAGGGCGCCAAAGGCTACCAATGGTGCGAATGACTTACCATGATAGTGATTCTCCATCGCAGCAAACTTCATAGGTTGTACTCTCGCCATTTCTCTGGCACTGCTATCTCCAGTAGAGATGGTAACAATAGCAAATAGTAACCCAAAAGTTGAAGCAACAACAATACTCCTTTTTGCAAAGAGAATATCCCTGTTTTTGAGAAGATACCATGAGCTTATCCCAATTACAACAATAGCTGCTAACATGTAAGAGCTAGTCACGGTATGAAGAAACTTATTTATAGCAGTAGGAGAGAAGAGTACTTCCCAGAAGTTCTGCATCTCGTTTCTGGCGGTTTCAGGATTGAATTTCATTCCTACCGGATTCTGCATCCACGCATTGGCCACTAAGATCCATAAAGCCGATAAATTAGCACCAATAGCAGTGAGCCATGTACTCATCAGATGGAACCGCTTGCTTACTTTATTCCATCCAAAGAACATTACCGCTATAAAGGTACTCTCCATAAAGAAAGCCATGATGCCTTCAACGGCAAGTGGAGCACCAAAGATATCTCCTACAAACCAAGAGTAGTTACTCCAGTTGGTACCGAATTCAAACTCCAAGATTATCCCGGTGGCTACACCAATGGCGAAATTAATCCCAAAAATGGTCATCCAAAATTTGGTGATTCGTTTCCACTCGGGATCATTGGTTCTGACATAGATGGTCTCCATGATGGCTAACATGAAGGTGATCCCCAATGTTAACGGTACAAAGAGCCAGTGAAACATGGCTGTGAGGGCAAATTGAGCCCTCGACCATTCAATTAAAGAGGTGCTAAATTCTATCATCGTTTTTCATGATTTAGGTGCATTATTTTGGTTGGGTTAACCTCTCAATCACATAGTCACTTTTCTCTTTCTCACCGGAAAATCTGCTTCCCAGAAAGTCTTTGAAAAAGAATAATTTGAAGATGGCAAACATTAGAAAGAGTTTAATGGCGATAATTAACCATAACTGCTTTCCTACAGTCATACTTTTAAATCCATCGTAATAGAGACGAAATGCTTTGGTAAGGAATATTCTAATGGTTTTCATTTCAATCTGGTCGAGTAGAGCTTTGTTCCAGTATTTACTAGTTTTATCGAGGTCATTTGGTGCAATGTAAAGCCAATACGAATGACTTGCGTTTCTTCTAAACTCATCAGAACTAATGATTGTTCACTTCATAGTTAATTTTTTAACTATAAACATTTATGTTTAACTGTCGATTCTTGAAGGTTGAAACTGATTGTTTCAATCAGACGTTGATATTAATTGCTCTGGTGTTTTCTGCAACAAGGAGGAACTTTCGATGTAGTATTCTCTTTCGATATCTCCATCTTCTTCATTGGAGGACTTAAGAACGGGATCCCAAGATTTGCGCCACGTAATATAAATAATAGCCCAACAATGAGAACCATCACTGGAATAGTTTTGTTGATAGCTGTTTTAATTCTCTTTGTTACCATGCTGCCGGCTAGTGAAATTGCAATAAGCATTGGGGCTGTTGCCAGCCCAAAAGAAATCATAAATAGTGTAGAAGGTACTATTCCTCCAAGGGCTAGTGCACTCCCTAATGCAACATAAACTAATCCGCAAGGAAGAAGACCGTTTACTGCGCCAGCAAGGAATAGACCAATCCAACTCTTTTTATTGAGAAGAGGAAAGAATAGTCTTTGTACTAGTGATGTTACGCTGTTAGAAAAGGTGCTGGAAAAGAGTCTTTTCTTTGTTATATAAGGCAATAGTACCGAAAGAACCATCACTATACCTGTTCCCATTGCTACCCACCGCTGAATGCCGGCTAGCGAAAAACCTAAACCAATGAGTCCAAACACTAGCCCCATAATGGTATACGTTAAAGTCCTTCCCAAATGATAGGAAATGAGCCCTATAACCTTAGCGTACCACGCATCTCCGGGTAGTGGAATGGCAAGAACAATCGGCCCACACATTCCGGCACAATGAAAACTCCCCATAATACCCATAAGGAGGCCGGCGAGTATATATTCCATTATTTAGCTGTTTTGTTGGTTGCTTTTGACCATTCTATCTCAGTATAGTAAGGCTTTTGATCTGAGATAAAATCTAGTTTTATAATATAGCGACTTGCTTTCAATACAGATAGTGGAATCATGACTTCCCCTTTTTTTGTAAGGAGAAGGTTAATCGTCAGATCAGCCGACTTATCAGCTGGTGCATAGAACCAGGCATGACCTTTGGTGTTTTCTAAGGTGAATGAATTGGGGAACCGGATCGCAAGACTATCGTTTCTGGTAGTAAGAGTCACTGAGGTTTTAGTGCCATGGAAGTTTTTTTGTTTATCGATAACTTCTTGGTGTTTTAGCTCTCTCGGATAGTAATCGTCTATGACGATCTCTTGTCTGTTGCCAATAGTGATATATAGTAAAACAAGAGGAAAGGCTAGAAAGATGATTAATCCGATCACTAATCCGGTTCCCCAATTGAATTTTTTCATACGTTAGTTGTTCGTATTAGACGTTAAGAATGATGCAGTTTGTTCTTCCATGATCTTGCCATCAAGAATAATATGAAATTTAACTGCAATCTGATGAGTGGTAAGTTTATTGTTTGGTAGGATAACGAAGAATACTCCTTCAGTGGCGGATTCTGGTTTTGCTTTAGGTGCGTTACCCACCATTTTTATTATTCCATCAGATGGTTCTACTAATTTAATCTCAAGATTGAGCTCTTTTCTAGATTTATTGACAATTTTATAGTTGTAGAGGTTGGATGTACTATCGGTTCCCTGCGCTTGGTACAACATTCCAGGTGTTCTAAGGATAGTGGTCTCCATATCGGTTCTAGAGAACATAAGGAACCCAAGAAAGAGAAGAAGAGCACCTAGTACCACTGTATAGAATGCCATTCTTCCAGTGAAGTGAAGCTTAATGCCCTCTTTAATACCTTTCTCTGAGGTATACCGAATAAGTCCTTTAGGTTTGTTTACTCTATCCATCACTGCGTCGCAGGCATCAATACAAGCGGTACAGTTAATACACTCCAGTTGGGTGCCGTTTCTTATGTCAATGCCTGTTGGACAGACAGCGACACAACTTTTGCAGTCGATGCAATCTCCCTGTTGATTCTTTCCTCTTGGCTCACCTCGTTTGTAGTCATAGGCAACAATGAGGGTGTCATTATCGACTAAGCTTCCTTGAAGTCGGCCATAAGGGCAAACAATAGTACATGCTTGTTCTCGAAACCATGTGTAAATAAACATCCCCGCAATAGTCCCTCCAATCAAGACTCCAAGTGCGATGTTGTTATTAGCAAAGGCTTCGTTCCATGCTTTTTCAAGCCCATCTATCCCAATGAAGTAGGATATAAAGGTATTTACTGTTAGGAAGATAATCGCAAAGAATAGAAGGTACTTTAGAAGTCGTTTGAATATAAACTTTAATGACTTGTGATTTTTAGCCTCTTTCTGTTCATTTGGGCTTCCTTCGATCATCGTCTCTATTCTTCGGAATACAATTTCCATGAAGATGGTTTGAGGGCATGCCCAGCCGCACCATATTCGACCATAGATTACGGTAAAGAGGATGACAAAGACAACTAGGGTAAGCATCGTGATGCCTAAGAGATAGGTGTCTTGAGGCCAAAAGATTGCTCCAAAGAGAATAAAGTGACGATTGAGTATGTCTAGAAGTAGGATAGGTTCTCCATGGATTTTGATATGGGGCAAGGCGAAAAAAAGGATTAACAGAATGACCGCTACAATATTTCTTCGGGTGGTGTATCTGCCCGCTGGTAATTTTGCATAGACCCAACGTCTTCGTCCCTGATCGTCTGAAGTGGCAATCCGGTCACGGAAATAGATTTCTTTCTCAGCCATAAGGGGTCAATTTTACTCTTTTGTCCCCGTTACTTGGTATCCTTTATCTTCAATTGCTTTAGCTAGAGCAGCTAGTTCTACTTTCTTTTTATTGTATCTAACTTTTGCTACTCCATCATTAAAAGAGGCTGCAGCATCTACGACTCCGTCAACGGCTTTAAGGGCTTCTGTGACCGTTTTTTCGCAACCGGTGCATGTCATCCCTTTTATATTGATAATGGCTTGCGTTGTGTTTAGAGTATCAATAGCTGTGATCTTAGTGCTATCAGCGTTTTCAGTTTCCGTTTTATTGGCAGTTGAGCCACATGCCGTAAGAACTCCTGCTAAAAGTAAAATCCAAATGATGTTTTTCATGTTTAATGTTTTGATGTTGATTTTTGTGTGTTAAATGCTGAAAATCTATTCCTTGTGACCAGATCTAGACTAACTCACCGCATCAGCGGAGAGAAGAATCATTACCACTAAAAGGAAAGAGTTAATGTAAATAAAATATTTCTTCTGCCAATTGCTTTCTTCCTTTTTTATAAGCAGAGGAATGAATAAAACGATGATGATCGTCGATGAAATGAGCAGTAAGAACTTCCAAATCTCTTGGTACATGGTCCCAAAAATAGGGATAAACAGTGCGATGATTGCTGTCGTAATAGTCCACACAAAAGTGATTTTCTTTAACTGATCAATGGTGTAGATGTTTGTTAATGAAGGAAACCCTGCTTGGTGATAGTCGTTCCCATATTTCATTAAAAGAAGCCAAAAATGAGGTATTTGCCAAATAAAAAAGAAGAGCGATACAATTAGAATGGTGGGATCTGTAATCTCTCCTCCTGCAGCTACCCATCCTACCATTGGAGGTATAGCTCCAATAAACGATCCTGGAACTACTGCAAAGGGAGTGATTCGCTTCAATGGGGTATAAATAGCATTATACCATAGTAGCGCTAATAAACCTAATTGCATTGCCAAAAAACCTGAATCCAAGTACAGCATTAACGTTCCGGACGTGGCTAAAAATAGGGAGTATAAAAGAGCCATCCTTGCCAATATCCTTCCTGATGGAATAGGTCTATCCTTCGTTCTATTCATCTTCTTGTCGATCTCTCTCTCCTGATAATGATTTAGGGCAGCGGAGGCCATAGCTAATAAGAAGATCCCAATAGAAGGAATGATAACCCCTGTGTCGAATTCCCGTTTAAAAAGCAGGTATCCCAGTAGGGTGCTTAACGTGACAGCGGAGGTAATTCTGATTTTACCTAGTTCAGCTAGTGTTGAGATGGTTCCTTTTATCACCTATTTAAGTCCTTTCAAGTAGTCAATAACTTCTTTTATCTCTTCGTCGTTTAGTTGCGTCTTGTATGATTGCATCAAGTTCTTTTGATAACCATCTACAATCTCTGCATTGGGATCACTAATAGCCCTCTTGATATACTCCTCATCGGCTACTATTTCTTTTGTGGAGCCATCAGCAAGGGTTACTTTGCGAGTTGCTCCGTAAAGGTTCTTGAATGTGGGGCCAACGATCTTCGATCCATCTTGGCTATGACAAGCTACGCAACCCAACCTCTTGATAACTTGTAATCCAACAGCCTCTAAGGTGTCACTTTCTGGGGTCTTCTCATGGTACCAAGTCAGGTACTCCTCTTCAGAGATTACTTTGACTTTACTGAGCATATATGCGTGTTGTATCCCGCAATATTCTGCGCAAAGGATGTCATATTCTCCAAGTTTGGTCGGAGTAAACCACATGATGTTATTCAGCCCAGGTA
>CAYUII010000049.1:0-1422 GCA_964444785.1 uncultured Bacteroidales bacterium
CACAACAACTCACCAAGGATGAAGCCGCCACAAAAGAAGTGTTTTAATCGTTTGATCGGAACATAATCTACCAAACGGCAAAGAACGTTTTATACTTGAATGTGATAATTGTTCAAATCTATGGGGGGGGGAGGGGAGTGACTAACTGTTTAAATGGTTTCGGCATTTTCATCTATTTCTCTCAGTGAATCCAAATGTAATATATTTTTCAAAAGAAAAACAATTCAACAAAAAATATTTTTTCGCATTAAAAAATTATATTGCTATACCATAGAAAACAGAATAAAAGGCACCACATCACCGCTTCACTTCACAAAACTTCCGAGTATCATCTTGTTACCCTCTATCAATAAGTAAAGGTTGTCTTATCGATTAAGAAAATGACCTTACCTTTGTAAAATATCAACACTCCACCAAAGATGAGTATTATGAACAACATCTTTAAATCCGTGAAAAAGATCCAACTGGCCATCGTTTTGCTTTTAGCAGCAATGTCTCAAATAGTCCAAGCTCAAAACCTAACAACTTCTCAGCTTATTAAAAACCCTCACATAATAATCCACTCACCAACAATAATCGGTGATACTGCACTGTTTATTTTCAAAGGTGACTCATTAACCAGAAAGGTTTCATGGGCTGGCGATTTCAACGGATGGAATCCAAAAGAAAACGGATGGCAAGGTTGGGCAATTAAAAACACTCACTTTTGGTATCTAACTAAGAGGTTCCCTTCAAATGCACGTTTCGATTATAAAATTGTAGTTGACGACCAATGGATAAAAGACCCATTGAATGACGCCGTACAACTAAGTGGGTGGGACTACAATTCGGTCATAGCAATGAAAGACTATCTTTTCCCTGAAGAAACTAAAGTTCGCCCGGAGGTAGATTATGGTAGCTTGTCGATGCCAATTAATATCAGTAGTACAAAGAAAAACTTAGGCTATAATGTAAAATATCAGGTATGGACGCCACCTAAATATTCAACAGAGAAGCTTTATCCTGCCATCTATGTCCTGGACGGACAAGACTATGTTGACCAAGAAAAAGGGGCTTTTATAACCATAATTGGCAACCTAATTCACGATAAAAAAGTAGCTCCGGCCATTGTTATCTTTATTGACCCCATAAACCCAAATAACAGCCAAGAAAACCGACGAATGAGTGAGTATGCAGCCAATCCTAAGTTCACTGGTTTTTTATGTGACGAATTAGTGCCTTTCATCGACAAGACCTATGCCACTTTAACAAATCCGCAATCCCGTGCCTTATGCGGAACTTCAATGGGTGGGTGGTGTAGCGCCTTTACAGGCATAGAGCGTCCTGATGTTTTCGGAAAGCTAATACTTCATTCACCAGCATTTAATCAGAACCTGATTAATTTGTATCAAGAATCACCAGTAAAAGAGGTGTCCATCTGGA
>CAYUII010000049.1:1432-17789 GCA_964444785.1 uncultured Bacteroidales bacterium
CCACCGGCACCTTCTACGACACTCAGGAACGTGCTCTTAAACTAAAAAACATTCTCCAATCAAAAGGCTATAAATACTCTTACAACGAGGCCAACGAAGGGCACTCTTGGGGCCTCTGGAGAGCTCAAATTGCAGCTCCCTTAATATACTTTTTTGGCCTCTAGCAATTATCTATCTTAACACTGACAATCCATTGATTAATATAATTCGTGGGTTGACTTCCGATCAATAAGCTTATAATATTTATTATAGAAGAAAAATTAGAATGATTAATAAAAATCCTATTCAAAGAATCGCCGCAATTCATGATTTATCGGGTTTCGGAAAAGCTTCTCTTACAGTGGTAATTCCTATTCTCTCGTCAATGGGATTTCAAGTGGTTCCTCTTCCAACCGCTGTCTTATCTACACACAGTAAATTCAAAGGATTTCATTTCGTGGATCTCACGGAACAGATGTATCCCATCATTGACCATTGGGAAAAACTCGGGCTCAGGTTTGACGCCATCTACAGCGGATTTCTTGGTTCGTCACAGCAAATCAGTATCATGCACGATTTCATTTCAAGATTTTCAACTCCAGAGACACTTGTTGTAATAGATCCCGTAATGGGTGATAACGGAAAACTATATGGACCAATGACACCTGAAATGATCTCAGGAATGCGGGAATTAATTACTAAAGCCGATATTATCACTCCAAATCTTACAGAGCTAGCCTTTCTTACCAATAGAGATTATAACCCCGATATGTCTCTCGAAGATATTCGAAAAGGGATCAGTCAGCTTACCAATATAGGCGCTAAAACGGTCATCGTGACCAGCGTTCCGGTACCTAATTTTCCAAAGCGAACATCGGTTCTTGCATACGACTCCATTGATAACAGGTATTGGAAGGTATCATGCGATTACCTCCCGGCTCACTACCCCGGAACAGGTGATGCTTTCGCCAGTATCATCACCGGAGCCATTCTTCAGGGAGATAGCTTGCCAATAGCAATTGACAGAGCAGTTCAATTTATCTCTCTTGGGGTCAGAAGTACTTTTGGTTATCACCATGACTCTGATGAGGGATTCTTATTAGAAAAGGTTCTTCATAATCTAAACGCCCCTGTTCAAATATCAACTTACGAGTGGTTCGACTAATCCAAAAAGGGGGCTATGCTTTCACAAAACAGCACAGCCCCCTTTTTACACCAATGAGCAAACCTCAAACTACCCTCTAAAGGGCCTTTTTAAGCCCTATAAAAAGAGATCGCAGAAAAACGAGGCAATGACACCTCGACTCTAATCAAATCTTCCTAATCGCCTCTAATGGCATCCACCCCTCTTTCCCGTCAGATCTTTTAACCTTACACCACTCGCCTACCTGATCTCCAATAAAAACCTTACTACCTTCATGCAGAACAAAAAGATCAGTTGATGTAGCATCAGGAGAGCCTTTTACTGTAACCGAGGGACTAAAGACGATGGCATAATCAGACCTGGTTATTCTACTGGATGCTTTCCATGCAAACGCAAAGGAGTGAGCAAACAGAAAAAGGAAGACTAAAGCGCCATAGAACCCAGTCTTTCTTAACCAACGCAGATCTACTAAATAGTAGAAAAGAAAGCCGACTAAAGAAAAGACAAAAAGAACCAGACTAAGTAAAGCCCATGTATTCGCTCGAAAAGTATTCTGTAGAGCAAACCACCATCGCTCATAAAAAAGCTGAGGCACAGAGTCAATCTTATCAAGGATCTTTGAGTTCACAACCCTAAGATTATATTGCGCATCTTCAAAGCCGGGATCCAACTTAAGCGACTTCTCATAAAACAAAATAGATTCTGCCAAAGAGTTAAGACGATAAGCACAATTTCCCATATTATACCATATCTCAGGGCTCTCGTAACCATATGAGGTCACCAGAGTATACTGCCTAAGTGCTTCACTATAATTCTTCCCTGTGTAATTATTGGTAGCACTATCGAGTAGAGCTAAATATCCTGTAGGAATCTCATCAGCCTTCGTTGGAATAGTTACCACGATTCCAACTAAAACCATTAATCCAATTATAATATTCTTCATAATCACTTTCAGTATCCTTGTTAACGTATAATTCTTTCTGCCTGCGTGATAACATCTAAGGCTTGTTGATAAACCTCTTCCATATTGGCATCTTTATCCCCCGGAGCAAATCGAGCAAACTCTGTATTATTAAGCGTATTCACAAATTGCTCAATAATCTCTTGAGGAGCATTATGTTCAGTTAACACTTCACTCACACTCTCCATAGACAACGTTGCCCGCGGTATAGAGAATTTATCACTAATATAACCCCATAATGCCAATGAAATCTCAGTATAAAACTCATTCTCCATCCGCTTTTGCAGATAGTCGTTTGCAAGTTTTAACCGTTTACGCGCAACATTATTCGCCTTTTTAAGTCTAAGTGCTCTTATATCTCCTTTTGCGATCTGCTGTTTTCTAACCAAAACGCCAAATACCACAGCCACGACAAGAGCCAAGGCTAACATCACCCAATATTGAAGTGAACCGAATAAAATATCACCCTCTTTATAAACCGGCAAAGGCATCAACTTAATATGTCTTACATCTGTGCCAATCTGCTCCACCTCTTTCTGATCTACAGATCCATAAGCTACAGCCCCTTGCGACCCATCTCCCTTAGCCACTTTAAGGTTAAACGCTTCTGAAGAGACAGTAACATATTTTCTGGCTGACAAATCGTAATACGAGAAGTTTAAAGGGCCAATAGTAAAATCACCTGCACTTCTCGGAATTAAAAGATACTCAAATGTCTTACTCCCTGACACACCACCTGCTTTGTTCAGACTAGTAGATACTTTGGGATCATACGTCTCAATATCCGGAGGAAAGACAATCGGCAACTTATCAATCATCTCGAGATTGCCTGTTCCTGTAATGGTCACTTTAAGATTCACCGCTTCGTTGGCCTTTAATTCTGTACGATCAATGGTTGCTTTTAAATTATAATTCCCTACGGCACCTGAAAAGTCAACAGGCTTGTTAGCCGATGGAAGTTCATTTACTTTTATAGAAACCGGGCGGGATTTAATATTCATCTCAACCGGCTGCTCTGTCATATTAAAGATCGGATCATTAAAGAACTGATCAAAGAAGGGGTCATTAAAGCGAGACTTTACCTGCTTCTGAACCTGCGCCATCACGGTTATCTCAAGAGGAGAGATGGAGTAGTTTCCCGATTTAAGGGGGAATAAAGCAACCTTCCTGATCTCGGCTGTAACATACCTTTTCCCGTTGTACGTCTCTTGCCCCGGCTGAATTCTAGCTTTTGGGTCAAGTAGATCCTGATTCCAGAAGCCGCTAAATGAAGGCAGATTTTTAAAGTTAAGACTCGACAGAGAATATCTGCTATAAAGCTTATATGTGACAATAATCTGCTCACCTACCATCGGATCAGGCTTCGAAACAAATGCCCTTATAAAAATATCTTCTCCGGTAGGCATATCCCCGGTACTCTCATCAAGATCTTTACCAGTTGCAGCACCGCTACTACCCTGCCGCGATGGAGACGTGGAATTGGAATTTGAGCGAGGCTGATTTGCAACTGCTGCCCCTGAAACCTTTACTGAAGCTGGCCGGGTAGTATACTCCTTGCCCTTCACGGTAACTGAAGCCGATTTGATTTCGTATGTCCCAGGTTGTGAAAGCCTAACCAGATACGAATAGGTAATCGACATGGATTGTGTCACCTGTCCGTTTATCATCTGAAAACTCGACGAAGAACTCTGATTTGGCCCACTTAGTAAATCAAAACCCTTAAAGTCAGGACCACGAAATCGTTCCGGCTGCGCATTTACTGAGAAACTTACTCTAAATGGCTGACCTGTCTGAACATTCTGTGGAGCATCCATCTCAAATGAGACTGTCTGAGCTGACCCTGAAAAAGTAGCTACCAATAACAGGAACAATAAAACTCCAATTCTATTCATCATTTTTACTTTCAGGTGTGTAATTGACGATGTCATTTCAACAGTAAAGTTAAGTTATTGAAAAGTTTTACCAATCTTTTTCTATGGCCGCACCGGTTCCCTTTTCTTTTTTCTGTTTAAGGTTCTCAAGGGTCTTCTGTTCAGCATTCTTCATAGCCTCCAGCATTCTTTCGGCATCCTTCTTATCATACTTATTTGGCTGTTTCTGATCCTTATTCTGATCCTTATTCTGATCTTTATTCTGATCCTTATTCTGATCCTTATTCTGATCCTTGTTCTGATCTTTATTCTGATCTTTATTCTGATCTTTATTCTGATCCTTGTTTTGATCTTTATTCTGATCCTTATTCTGGTCTTTATTCTTGTCCTTATTCTTATCCTGCTGGTTCTTTAGCATTTTCTGAGCATAGGCAAGATTGTATCTGGTATCACCATTATCAGGATCTATCTTTAAAGAATTCTTAAAAGCCTCAACGGCATTTTGATAATCCTTTTGTTGCAGGAAAGAGTTACCTGCATTATACCAAAGTTTCGATGCCTGTTTCTCATCGATATCTTTTCGTTGAGCATTGTTCGAAAAAAGCTGACTGGCCTCTTTCCCATTTTTATTTCTATATAAGGCAGAACCGAGGTTAAATGCAGCCGGAACAGAACCAGGATTTGCTTCAAGAGCCTTCATATACTTTACTACCGCCTCCTGATACTTACCTTGCTCATAAAGCTTATTCCCCGCTCTGACATTTTGCCTTTCAGCAGGTTCAACCTTTTGAGCCATAAGCATGATTGGACTAAAGATTATCAACAAGACAACTGAAGCAATTCTTGCATCTCTTTTCGGAACCTCACGTGAACCAAACAGGTTCATTTTACCTTCCCAACGGCTCTTTTTATTAGAGATTAGCATTTCCAGTAATAATATAACCAGGGCGGCCATTAGAAAATAGGAGAAACGATCAATATAATCGGAATAGAGCTGAGCATCATACTCATTTTCCGCAAGCTTACTTAACTCATCCTTCACCTTTTTCAATGCAGCACCGGTGTTTGAAGCATAAACATACATCCCGCCACCAGCTTGAGCAATATCCTGAAGCATCTTCTCATTCAACCTACTCACTACCGTATTTCCATCACCATCCCGCTTATAACCAATGGCTCTTCCGCTGGCATCTACATCAGGTACAGGCGTTCCTTTAACAGAACCTATGCCAATCGTAAACACCCTAATGCCTTTAGAAGCAGCATCTTTAGCAGCAGACAAACCATCATCTTCATGGTTCTCTCCATCACTGATTACAATAATCGCACGGCTATTCTTCTCATCATTAAACGATTGAGATGCTAACTCAATAGCATTGCCAATAGCGGTTCCCTGAGTGGGTACTAAGGTTGTCTTAATATTCATTAAAAACAACTTTGCCGCGGCATAGTCAGTCGTTATCGGAAGCTGTACATAACCTTTACCTGCAAAGACAACCATACCAATCCTGTCGCTTCTCAGATTATCTACCAATCGACTAATCGCAAGCTTAGCACTTTCAAGCCTATTAGGACTAACATCTTCCGACAACATGGAATTAGAGACATCAAGAGCAATCATGATATCAATCCCCTTTGCATTAACCTTCTCCAACTTAGATCCTATTCGTGGATTAGTTAGCCCGATGATCAACATCAACATTGCAAATGACCAAATAGAGTATCTCACCCAGAACCTTCTAACCGAATATTGTGGCATCAACCGATCCATCAATTCGACATCACCAAATGTCCGAATACTCTTTCTCCTCTGCTTCTGTATCCAGAACATCCAGACAAGAGAGAGAGGAAGGATAATAAGAGCATAAAAAAATAGTGGATATTGAAATTGCAACATCTTATCAGTCTTTTTCAGATTAATGAATAGATCTAAACACAGTATTTCTCAGTAGCAACTCGGCTACGAGTAGTATTAGGGCAATTAAAGCGAAGGGTAAAAACTCCTCATTATGTTTCCTGAACTCGGTGACATCAATTTTCGATTTCTCCAGTTTATCAATGTCAGCATAGATCTTCTTCAAAGATTCATTATTTGTGGCACGGAAATATTGCCCCCCGGCTACCCCTGCCATTTTGGTGAGCAGGTTCTCATCAATTTTAACCTCAACATTCTGGTATTGCTTACCAAAAGGTGTATCAAACGGATAGGGAGCCGTTCCAATGGTTCCAACTCCTATTGTATAGAGCCTTATTCCATATGTATTTGCAAGTTCTGCAGCAGTCAGCGGATCTATATTACCCGCATTATTTTCTCCGTCAGTTAAAAGAATAATCACTCTTGAAACGGCAGTACTCTCCTTTAGTCGATTAACTGCAGTAGCCAATCCATCGCCTATTGCAGTACCATCCTGTATCATGCCACTCTTTATCGCCGAGAATAAATCATGCAGAACGGCATGATCGGTTGTCAGCGGACACTGCGTAAATGCCTCGCCTGAGAAGACAACCAAACCAATCCTATCATTAGGTCTGGAATCTATGAATTCTCCGGCAACTGTCTTGGCAGCCTCCAAACGATTGGGATCAAAATCTTCTGCTAACATAGAACTTGAAATATCCAGAGCTACCACGATATCGATTCCTTCAATACTGACATCTTGCCTGGATATACTACTCTGAGGACGAGCCAAAGCAATTATAATAAACATCAAGGCCACTAACCTCAGTCCTACAAGAACATGCCTGAATCGAACCCGCCAGTTTGGTTGCATCCCAAAAAAAGCTGAAGTATCAGAGATCTGTACCGCAGCATCTTGTCGACGATGCCTGTAATAATACCACAGAATGTATATCGGTATTATTAAAAGAAGCAACAACATCCAGGGTTGCCCTAGAGATATCCTATCAAAATATGAGTTCATATCTTATTCTTCTCCTTTTCTTCAGATTCGACTAATGGCTGTACCGGACAGCTCTCTTTAACAAAGTCAACTGCATGATTAAGAGCAGTATCATTCTCCAGCGGACTAGGCATTAGCTTTGCAAACTTAACCAGATCGGCAATCTGAAACAGACTCCTGATCTTTTCATAAGCCACACTGTTTATCTTTACCATGCTCAGAGCATCAAGCATCTCAGCACTTGTCATCTCAGCAGCCTGAACATTAAATTGCCTTAAAAGATATCTGCGAAGAATATCTATAATCTCGGTATAAAAGAGCTTAACCTCACCATTCTGCCAAAGCTTACGGTACCTGAGCGTCTCTAAGCTGTTTAACGCCTCCTGATCAGGAGGAAGCAGTACGACTCTCTTTTCAGGTAAAAGATTGATGGCTCCACGCCGATGCATGATCAAAAGCAACAGTCCTACTACTAACCCAATTACGAGTAATCCTATTAAAAAGTAAGGCAGATAATCTTTTATAGACCAGGGCATTTTCTCTATACCTGCAATGTCACGATAGGCCTTAGTTGTATCAACCGCAACGGTCTGTACCGAAAGATTGATTGCTTCTGACATCAAGACTGATGGAGTAGGCACATCCTTCTCATAATAGCCTGCCATTAGCGCAGGAATAACAAAATTACCACTATCAAAAGCAGTCAGCACAACCTGTTGCTTCAGGCCAACCATCCCATTAACCGCAGCAAGTGTATCAGGCTTCCTTACATCAAGAAGCGTTATTCCCTTCATCAGCGTGTCACTGATAATCGGAAGATGAGGCACACAACCCTTGGGATATCTCAACTCCATTGTAAGCGTTCTATGCTGTCCTATCAGCAGGCGATTGGTATCAACCGAAGCCTTGAATGAGGGCTGCGCAATTGCAACCACCCCAAAAGTGACAAGACAGGACAACAGGAAAAACTTAAATATTTTCATTCTCTAATCCTTATTTGAGGTTACAAATCAGGCACGCGATTCACGCCTTCTAAAGAGATTCATCAATGCAGGGACATAATCCTGATCACATCGGATAGATGTATGGTCAACTCCTGACTTAAGCAGTGTATCAGAGATAGCTGCATTACGTTTCTTATTGAAACGGGCATACTCACTCCTGACATGAGCATCCGAGGTATCAACCCAAATCTGACGGCCACTCTCTTTATCAGTAAACTGAACCAACCCTACTGCCGGAAGATTCTCTTCCCGGTTATCAAAGATCCGTAAAGCAATAACATCATGCTTACGGTTGGCTATCTGAAGTGCCTGCTCAAAATTACTTCCAATGAAATCACTTAGAATAAAGGCAGTGCTTCTCTTCTTAATAGCATTGGTCAAAAACCTTAAAGCAGCCGAGATATCTGTTCCCTGACTTACTGGATGAAAGTCTATCAGCTCACGAATAATCCGTAGAATATGAGAACTACCCTTTTTCGGTGGGATAAACTTTTCTATTCGATCACTGAAGAATATGACCCCAACCTTATCATTGTTTTTGATAGCTGAGAACGATAGCACCGCTGCAATCTCAGTAATAATCTCCTCTTTTAAACGGAGAGTAGTACCAAACTCATTTGAACCACTGACATCAATAAGCAACATTACGGTCAATTCCCGCTCCTCATCAAACATCTTCACGTATGGCTTATCAAAACGTGCCGTAACATTCCAATCGATATTCCTGATATCATCTCCGTATTGGTATTCACGTACTTCACTAAAAGCCATCCCCCTGCCCTTGAATACACTATGGTATTGCCCGGCAAAGATCTGATTCGAGAGCCCTCGCGACTTTATCTCAATCTTTCGTACTTTCTTGAATAGTTCGTTTGCATTCATAAGTTAATGCTTTACAGCCCAAAAGGGTTTACAAATAACTACATCTTACCATACGAAGCACTAGTCGAAGCCATGTAGTGGTCTAATAAGTTCATTAGACCACTACATTCGTATGATGCAAAAGGTTGGGTCTATTAGGGAACCTCAACCATGTTTAAGATATCATTAATAATCTGCTCGGGAGTTACATTCTCAGCCTCAGCTTCATAGGTTAACCCGATTCTATGCCTTAATACATCGTGGGCAATAGCTCTGATATCTTCAGGAATCACATAACCACGTCTCTTAATGAATGCATAAGCTTTTGCAGCAAGAGCCAGATTGATACTTGCACGAGGTGATGCCCCGTAAGAGATCATCGACTTATACTGTTCCAAACGATACTTCTCAGGATAACGGGTAGCAAAGACGATATCGGTGATATAGTTTTCAATCTTCTCATC
This sequence comes from uncultured Bacteroidales bacterium, assembly GCA_964444785.1. Taxonomy (GTDB): domain Bacteria; phylum Bacteroidota; class Bacteroidia; order Bacteroidales; family TTA-H9; genus JAJTBW01. The sequence continues at coordinate 10,617 of CAYUII010000049.1, forward strand.
AAGATATACCTCTCTGACCAGCTCCCTACTGCGAATAATATCCTCAGGCTTTATTACTGCACTGGTTGAAGGATAACTATTCTGAATATTCTGTCTGAGAATCTGCTTCTCCTCTTCCCTTTCAGGATAGCCAATTACGACCTTCAACATAAACCTATCAACTTGGGCTTCAGGTAACGGATAAGTTCCTTCTTGCTCGATTGGATTTTGCGTGGCAAGAACTAAGAATGGCTCAGGCAGTTTGTATGTACTGTCGCCAATAGTCACCTGACGCTCTTGCATTGCCTCAAGAAGAGCACTCTGAACTTTCGCCGGACTACGGTTTATTTCGTCTGCAAGAATGAAATTGGCAAAAACAGGACCCTTTCTTACAACAAACTCCTCCTTCTTCTGACTGTAAATTAATGTTCCAAGAAGGTCAGCAGGTAATAAATCGGGTGTGAACTGTATGCGACTGAATTTAGCCTCAACCACATTAGCAAGCGATTTAATAGCTAATGTCTTTGCAAGACCAGGAACCCCCTCAAGTAAGATATGACCATTTGACAGTAGACCAATCAACAGGCGATCAATCATGTGTTTCTGTCCAATGATCACTTTATTCATCTCCATGCGGATTAAATCAACGAAAGCACTTTCCATCTGGATCTTTTCGTTGAGTTCTTTGATATCAGTTTGCATCATAAATCAGAATATTTATTTTGTAACAAAGTTAACAACTCGCTTGTTCTTTTTGGAATTATCAGCGGTTAAGATGTGTTAAGCGCCCTGTTAAAGAGTGTTAACAGTCTGATATCGGCTTTAACAAAAATTAGACCTTTCTTTACATATAACAAACCTCAATGAATAAAAACTTATATCAATCTATTAAATATAATGCCTTTCTCTCAAAAAGCCATTTAATTACCTTTTCTGTTGTGCCTGTTATTTCCGTTGCCTGAACGATGTGAAGAGCGATCATTTCTTTGTCCATGCCCTTGGGGTCTGGGTCTTCCATGAAAACTCCTTGGCGACATCACCTCAATGGCTGGTTCGGGCAGACCTTCAGGAAGATTAATCCTTCTGATTTGCACACCTATAAGCTGCTCTATTCGTTTAAACTTACCCTGTTCTACTCTGGATACAAAAGTCAATGCTACTCCCGTAGCCGCAGCTCTGGCTGTCCGCCCTACCCTATGAACGTAATCCTCTGCAGCACCCGGAACATCAAAATTGACAATTAAACCTACATCATCGATATCAATCCCTCGAGCTAAAACATCGGTTGCAACAATGATATTAATATTCTTTGCCTTAAACTCAATCAATGCCGACTCTCTTTCTTGCTGCTCTAAATCAGAATGAATAGACCTAATCCTAAAATGGCGCAATATTAAGGCTTTCTCAATCTCACGAACTTTAATCTTGGTGGAGGCAAAGATTATCACTGACAAATCATCTTTGCCATGCAATAACTTCTCCAATAATGCCACTTTTTGATTCTCAGCCACCTCATAGACAGCTTGCAATACTCCTTCTGCGGGTTTTGCTAATGCAATATTCACCTGTTCAGGATTGACCAATAACTTATGAGCTAACTTTCTAATCTCAGACGGCATCGTTGCAGAAAACATCAGCGTTTGACGCTCTTTAGGTAGATAACCGGATATCTTCAGGATATCCTCAAAGAAACCCATATCAAGCATCCTATCAGCCTCATCTAAGATGAAATGGCGAACTGACTCAAACCTAACATACCCCATATTCAAATGCGCAATCAGCCTTCCAGGGGTAGCAATGAAGATATTTGCCTTCGATTCCAAAGCCTTTTTCTCCTGCTCGAAAGCCTTTCCATCATTACCTCCATAAATCGCAATCGAACTTACATTCGTGAAATAAGAAAAACCCTGAAGAACCTGGTCTATTTGCACAGCCAATTCACGAGTGGGTACAACGATTAGTGTATCCGTATTATCAACCCTTGATTTTAGAATACTGTTTAACACTGGCAACAAAAATGCAGCAGTCTTTCCTGTGCCGGTTTGGGCACATGCTATTAGATCTCTTCCCGATAGAATAATGGGAATTGCTTTCTCTTGAATGGGAGTGGCGGTCTCAAATCCCATTGAATCAAGACTTTCAGCTAGGGCCTTTTCAAAATTAAACTCAGTAAAGTTCAAACGCTTATATTATTTATAATCACAAAGATAACCCTTTAAACTCAACATCCATCAAACCTAAACAGCGATTGTAACCCAAATTTTAACACTGTTTAACCTTTATCGCTAAGTATCAAATATATCTGTATTGTAATTTCGCATAAAGGAAATACCTGATATCGGTTTTAATCTCTTAGAAGCAGATTTTAATCTTTTAATGGGCTCCATCTTGACAAACACTGACAGAGAAAATGCGAATAAACCAGACAGTACTATTAACAATACTGACTTTTATCTCCCTCGTGGCATATAGTCAATCTGAGAAACTCCCCTTTTCACAAGGATTAGTAACCGACCGACAGGGTAGAGCTATTGAAGGGGCTCACGTGCTTATTAAAGGAGTGAACATTGGAGCGATAACCGATTCTATGGGTCACTTTTGGATCCCCCTTAAAAAGGAGGACACCCTATATGTCATGCATGTCAGCTATGAAACGGAACTCTTTCCTGTAAAAAAGTACTTAACAGAAGGAAACTCTTTCCTATTTATATCACTAACTGAAGCAAATTACACCCTTAAACCTGTGACTATTTATGCCTTCCCATCAAACTGGGAAGAGTTTAAACTTGCAGTGAAAAACCTTCATCTACCAGAAGAACCAGAAAAACCTAACCTCTACCTCCCTGGAAACCTTCAAACACCTCCTAATATCTCACCTGGCTCAGTCGGTATTTCAATCGGAGGTCCTATCCAATATCTCTATGATCAATTTTCTCAGACTGGCAGAAGTAAACGTAAACTTGCCATGCTTACTGCAAATGATAAGAAAAACAGTCGTGTTTTTACCCGTTATAATCCAACGCTTATTTACCGCCTAACCGGTCTTAAAGACCCAAAACAGGTGGAGGCATTTATGGACTATTGCAAATTAGACTCAGACTTCATCCTAAAAGCATCCGATTACGACCTATATAAAGCCATTCTTGAATGTTTTAGCTCTTTTTCAACAGAAAACTCCTAAGGAAAAACAACGGTAGGCTGATTGAACTAATTCGAGGATTCAAGATTCAGGGATTCAAGATTCAGGGATTCAAGGATTCAGGAATTCAGGGATTCAGGGATTCAAGGATTCAAGGATTCAAGATTCAAGGATTCAAGGTGAAGGAGGTTTCTGGTTGGCTAAAGACCGTTGGTTTTCACCCATTATCTTTATCTAGGAACTGCTTCAACTTATTATTCAGTTCTAGCGGGTTAAATGGTTTGGTCACAAAATCATCTAGACCGGCTTCTCTAATAGCCTCTTGTACCTCAAGTAGAGCCGATGCAGTCAACGCAATAACAGGCAGATGAGGAAGGTTAAACTGAGCTTCTCTTTTTCGAATCTCTCTAGTAGCACTATACCCATCCAATTCCGGCATCTGTAAGTCCATTAAAACAATAGCGTATTGATTTTTTTTAATCTTCTCTAATGCCTCAAGACCATTCTCAGCCGTTTCTATCTGAAGATTCCATTTCACCAAGAACTTCTCAGCAACTAATAGGTTTATTGGATTATCGTCAACGACTAAAATCGATTCGCCATTGAACTGAGCTATCTCTCCAACACGCTGAGTAGTATGTGTAATAACCTCACTATTACTTATCGTAAACGGTAACTCAAATCTAAAGGTTGTCCCAATGCCAAAAGTACTCTCAACCTCAATGCTACCACCTTGCAATTCGATAAGTTTCTTTGTAATTGTCAACCCCAGTCCCGTTCCACCAAATCTTCGTGTGATCTCAGCGTCGCCTTGGGTGAAGACCTCAAAAATCTTATCTAATTTATCCGCTGCGATACCAATACCCGTATCATGAACCTCAAAATCAACCCATAACGTTCTCTCTAAAGATCTCCTTTTCTTGACAATAATACGAACCTCCCCTTCGAGAGTAAATTTAACAGCATTGCCAATCAAATTAAAGAGAATCTGGTTTAATCGAGTTGAATCGCCTGTTACGATAGAGGGAAGATCATTATCAACAGCCAAAATCAATCGTATGTTCTTCTCATCAGCCCGGATTCGCATCACTTGGGCTATGTTGTTCATTTTTTCACGAAGATCAAAATCAACATCCTCAAAGACCAAACGACCGGCCTCAATTTTACTGTAATCAAGTATATCATTTATGAGTGCCAGAAGGTTCTCAGCCGAAAACTTAAGTGTATTCAGATTTGGTAACTGCTCAGGTCTCGGATTCTCTCCTAAAAGAATATAAGTCATACCGATCACCGCATTGAGGGGTGTTCGTAACTCATGGCTCATGGTCGACAGAAATTGACTCTTAACGTTAACCAAACGTTCGGCCTCAAGCTTAGCCATTAATAACTCAGAGTTAGACGATTCCAACTCTTTGGCTGTGTTCTCCAAATCATCACGCTGCTTCTCAATGAATAGTTTCTGATCCCTAATCTCTGTCGTTCTTGTTAAGATAATCTCTTCCAACTGCGTCTGTTTCTGCTTATGTCTCCTTACTGACCATTTATGGAGCAGTGAAACAATAAGAATTAAAGCAATAATTATAGTCACCCAGACTTCTGGCAACTTATACCAAATCGCTCGAACTCTTAGCGGAAAAATAAGTGATTCACTCCATTTATAATTCCCGTTTTTCTTAACCTGGATCTCAAAGAGATAATCGCCATACTTAAGATGGTCAACGTAAACATCTAAATTGGGACCTATCTCAATCCAATCACAAGAGTCAATATCCGAGATATACCTATATCGATAGAAAGTTGATTTACCTGGAAAACCATCACTTGTAAACCTTAATTTAAGAAAATCATGATTAACAAAGCCTCTATTTTTGAAATCATGCAGATTAATAGTATCTCCATTCAGCATAATCCCTGCTATTACAGGTGCTGCTAATGACTCAGTCGCTGAAGGATTAATTGCAACCGACAAACCTGAAATAGTCCCATTCCATAAATTACGATTAGAGTCAAATATCATGGATCGAAAGGTGGAGGTTTTGGAAGGAAGGCCATCTCTCTCCGAGAAAACGAATACCTCGCCGTCCTCATATTTCACAACCCCCTCGCTGGCACTCATCCAGAAAAGCTTCTCAGAAACCACTGCCAGACTTTTTACAGTCGATGAGGTGAATTGACCGGTATTAATCCGCTCAACCTTTCCGTTTGAATACCTAAGTACTCCAAAAAGAGTAGCCAAATAAACCCCGCCATCATAAAAACCAATATCATTAACCGTAACCGGAACATTATGAGCAAAAGAGAGTGGCCTGCTAAGATTAGAAAAAACCCCACTCTTTCTATCATAAGTAAAAAGATAACCATCATCAGTGGTTCCTCCCAAATAAAGAGTTTGCCGATCACCCGCTAAGGAGATAATTCTTGAGGTAATCCCCTCTTCCACTCCCAGCCGTCTAACCCTCAACCCATCCTCAAGCAACGACAAAAAAGAGGTTCCATCTTGACAAAACCATACATCTTTTTCATCCATAACAAACAGATTAAAGATAGCTCCCGACGAACCCGTATTAAGAATCCTTACGCTGCTATTACTGTCTCTAAAACCAATTTTCCCATCACTTGTGCTAAACCATAGACCATCGCCCACTGGAAATAGTTTCAAGATACTTCCACCCCCTGTATACTGATATATCATTTCCGGAATAAATCCGTTTTTTGGATCTAATTTTAGAATAAAATTATCCTGAGAGACAACTAACCCACTATCTTTTAAAGCTTTGATATCTTGAATATACCCATTTAACAACGATGGGGCTACAGGTGAGAAAAAACGATCTTGCAGAAGCACGGCTCCCCCTTTTTAGAACAAACTATCTGGTTTGCGTTTTTAAAGCCATACTCCTCAATCTTATGATAGGTCAGGTTACCATTGATCATCTTGAGTTGAAACAAGCCCATTGTCCAAGTCGATGCTAAATAAGTTGTCTCATCAACTTTAATAATCCAGCTAATATCCAACCCAGAAATAAGAATACGTTCATTAGATAACTCGCCATCTTCTCTGGTCTCAAACTGTCTTAGACGATTTCCCTCAACAACCCATACCTCTCCCTGATGAAAAGAACCAGCCCAAGAGACGCCACCAGAGAAAACCAAACGTTCAATTCGCTCAGACTTCCATGTAGCAGAATTAATCTTATAGACCACACCACCACTACTAAACGCATAAAGATGACCAAGATCATCGTCAGCCAAAAGGTAAGATCTTTGTATATTATCAGAAGCCTGTTTACCTGGAGTAAAGTCAATGATCTTCCTCAAATGATCATCTACTAGCCATAAAGAGCTGTTATCGGTGAGTAGAATATTATGTCTCTTATCTTCAAACAACAACTTAGGATACCATAAAGAGCGATCACTCCAGTTAACAAGTCCCTTACCTAATAAAACCAACTTATAAACACCCTCCTTTACAACTAATTCACTTAACCCCATATCATCTGTGATAAAAACTCTCCCCTGACTACTTTTAAAAATCGACTTTATATACGGACTCATACCTGGATAGGCAATCGATCTAAACTCCTGCCCATCATGCAGTACCAACCCTTTATCCGTGCCGATTAAAACCCCTATGCCTTGTACCTCCGTTATAGATTTCACTAAATCTGTAGGTAAACCATTCTCACTATTAAAGACGTAACTACTATGACTTTGTGCAAAAACACCTAAGGCACAGAATATTGAAAAGAAGACAACTCCTAGTGCTCTGATTCGATACAATACTGTTGACTTTCCAGACATCAATGATAATTGAGTTCAACGATTCAAAAAGTGTTCGCTTACATGATAAACGAAGATACATAAATACAAATCTAAATGCCAATTGTTTGAGGTTATTTAAGGATTACTTGTAAAAAAATCCCATACAGATATTGTTAAAACCCTTATCTAATTATCAAATCCCTAAAAAAAAATCTAAAGCACAAAATCACCTCTTCGTTACCTCGTATGTTTGTGGCGATGATAAAGGACCGAGATGTATAGCTAATGTTGTA
>CAYUII010000050.1:0-7986 GCA_964444785.1 uncultured Bacteroidales bacterium
CTATACATCTCGGTCCTTTATCATCGCCACAAACATACGAGGGAGCGAAGAGGTCTAGTCCCCAGTGCAGATCCATCACTGTACTTTTTGAAACTCATCATAAGAGTTATCTTGTCAATTAAATATGGCTTTGACAAAGCTGGTTTATTTATGCTAACTTTATAGGAGGAGCCTCTGGTTTTTTGGCCAGATGGGGTTGAGTATACCTAGGTAACTGCCTCATTATACATTGTGTTATTAGATCCAACAACCAATTAATCTTTCCAATCCATAACCACTGGTATAGTTGATCAGTCCCCATTGGGTGAAGTGAATTAGACAAAAATAAAATTGATTATTCAATATTTATAATGAGTGGAAATAATTTTATTATTTTCGTAAATCAATAATGAACCTAATGTATTGTTTTTAGCTATTATCCATTATTAAATTATCATAGTGTAACATCAAAACCTAGTAAAGCCCCCTACTAATGACCATCGTTAAATGTAGAGTATTTCTTGCTCTTTTTCTCTTCTTTTTTTGTGTTGCCTTGAATGGGCAAACCAGTAGTGATTCCTGCTACAAAGCAATGCCTTTTTGTGGAAAGAAAATTGCGATACCTCGAGTAATTGGGGGAATAGTATACTGCGAGCCATGTGCAAATTATGGCTGCGTTTCGGCAGCCTTAACTCAATTCACTTGGATTTATTTTAAGGCTTTAACCTCCGGTCCCGTCTCGTTGCGCTTCAGCAAAGATTGGAATCAACTTACGGGTACCCTTTATATCATTTGGGGTGGTTTTAATAGCCAAGATAATGTTTGCACCTGTGGTTTAACTGAAGATAAAATTCTATTCTGCACTACATTTGAATATGTACCTCATGAAAAAATCATCAATGTAGTCGCAGATCATTATTATTATATGTATATAATTACCCCTTATATTGGCTCTTGGAACCCTTACTACACAATATTTATGGAACAGGGTAACCTGACCACTCCTGGACATGCTACTCTTGACTGTTCGTTAGTGTTCAATCAGCCTTGTCGATTCAATTATCTAGTAGCCGATACTACTACTTGCGATCCCATAAAGGGGACTTTTTCTATTCAGGGTGTCATTGCATCTCAATATGCCCCAGATACAGGTTGGTTAATCATAGAGGATCAAACAACAGGCCTTCGTGATTCCATTCCTCCTCCATTTGATGGCATAGCTAATTATAGAATTGAGGAGATACCTTGTGACGGAGTGAAGCATTTTATTAAAGGCTGGTTCACTGATGGAACCTGCGAGATCAATGACACGGTCTCTGCTCCAAAAGGTTTTCATGCAGTAGGTAACATCTCCGGAGGTGGCCATTATTGTATGCCAAATGGCTCTCCGCCTCAGGTAGCGATCTCTATAGCCTCGGGTGTTCCACCGTACTCCTTTTCGTGGGGCGTAAATGGAAATCCGACGGGCACCATTATTAACTACTCGGGTTCTTGGCCATATCAGTTCGAGGCTACGCTACAAGGGATCTATTCACTGTTATATGTTTCTGGAAGTGATGGTCCTGGAACGTATTATGGAACTGCCCAGGTGACCAGCTCGGTTAGTCCGCAACCTGTGTTGAGTGATATCTCTACTTGTCAAGGTGTGGCGGTGACGTTAGATCCTGGATCTGGTTATGCTTCTTATTTGTGGAGTAATGGTTCAACTTCTCCTACAATAACCGTTGCCAGTGCAGGTATCTATACCGTAACCGTAACCGACGGACAGGGTTGTACGGGAAGTGTCTCGGCGGCGGTGACGAATTTGCCACATCCACCTGCAAAGTTGATCAAGCATCAATAGCAAGACAGAATGGTCAATGAAGTGCAATTAATCTACACTGGCTGTGGAGTATTAATTCGTCTCCAATGGAAAACAGGACGGAGTGAGATGTGCGAGTTATCAAAAAAGTCACCTTCATTGGAATCTCCAATAGAAGGTGACGTTAGAGGGGACGCCCGTAGCGTTAACTGTGGTCGTCCCCAACCTCTGTTTATCTAAAAGGCCTAACCCCTTAAAACCTAATAGCAGAGGATTTTTTTCAGAATTAATGCAAACTATTCGGATCAGATACTCCTGATCAATTAAGTTAGCGTGTCAAAAGATTAAATAGCTGTGGAGATCGAGTTTAATTTACCACCTTATTCAGATATGTTTTGTTTACTTTAACTAGAATACAACTTAGAAAAGGGCATTTTTGTTTAGTAAACCTGATTAATATCTGAAATTTATCACTTATGATCTAGCTTAGAAAGATCGAAAAGGCTAACAAGAAGTCGGTAGCTAAAACCGTAACTACATTCATTCCAAGTGCGGGAATTAGTTTCGGGGTATTGTTGTATTCCTTTAGAGCGGTAAGTCCTGCTTTCATGGCAACCGGAATGGTTAACAGGGCTAATAATCCCCACCAAGATAAAATACCCGCAACGATACATCCGATGATTGAGAGGAATGTGGCGGCTAAGCCTAAAACATAAAGCACAGCTGCCCGACGTCTCCCCAAGATAATTACCAAATGCTTTCTACCCCCCTTTGTGTCGGCCTCCACATCGGGAAACTCATTAATAAAGAGAAGTAGAGCTGTCAGTATTCCAGGGGCAACGGATAGCCAAACTACCCCAGCAGGGAGAATTTCTGAAAGAGGTTGCCCTGGAGCTGCTGTAAGGGCAATATAGCTACCTATCACTGGTAATGATCCTAATGAGAGCCCTGCAAAGAGCTCGCCTAATGCAATCTTAGCCAAGAAAGGGGTATATAGAACGATGCTTAGACCCCCAATTATCGATAGTGCTAGTATTGACCAATGCGCCACAACTGCAAAATAGATTCCAATTGCCGCTGATATAATCAATGTTATTATTGCTGCATTTAAAACTTGCTTGGGTTTTGTTTTCCCCATTGGTAGCATTCCACTACCTCCACTAAAAGGAGATTTTAAGGTTTCAAGATCTATACCTGTCTTGTAATCGGAATACTCATTAAAGAGATTCACTGACGAATGTGCCGAAACCATCCCGATAGTTAGCAGAACAATGGATAGAACGGAGATCGCTCCTCTACCCGGAAACATGTAGGCAGTAGCGACTCCTATCAATACAAGTAAGACAGCTAAAACGAGGAAGTTCACCCTGAATTGGGCAAGCCAGCTTTTGATATTATCTGGATTTGACATTTTTAATGTAAGGTTAAAGAGTTAATTATATTTGCCTGTAAAAGCATGATTTGTTCAAAGTTTCAACAAATCAATGACTGAATGGTTGAATGAACTAAGATATTATTCTTACCCTACAAGCCTCTCCTCCTTTATTTATTAGCTATTTGATCGTTATCCTTAAAGGTGATCTCCTCTGTAAACTGGAATTAACTCTTGCTGCCTCGATTTTAATAGCATATTCGCTTTTGTTTCGTCCTTTGTGAACCCAAGAATATAGCCACCACCACCAGATCCACAAAGCTTTAGTGAGAAAATATTAGATCTTAGTCCTTCATCCCATAAATCTAGGACAGGTTCGGGAATAAGGCTGGTCATATGCTCTCTTTGAAAATGTGATATCTTATGAATTAAATCGAAAAAGGAGTTGTCAGTAGCATCAATTAAACTATTAATGGCATCGTTTATTAAAGGGATATACTCCTGTTTCATGAGTTGACTGTAGCCTGGATCCATACATTTCGCCATGAATTGCTCAACTAAAAGTCCTGTTTTCCCCGGTGTCCCACTATCTAGTAGGAAGATAGCACTCTGTTTTCCTAGATTCTTTCCCGGCAGTTTAACGATGTCGATTGAGTTGAGGCCCGAGACAAGTAATGGTGCCTTAATGTAAGCGTTAAGCGGATCAATTCCTGACGATTGACCATGAAAATATGACTCTAATCGGCTTAAAATTTCTTTTAATCTGATGGGCACTGGCTTGGTCTCTCCTGTTCCATTAATTAGAAAAGAAGGGGATTCAGGGTGAGATACCGGTTTATCGAGATTATTCTTTTCTTGGGGTGTAATGGAATTAAATGATTCGTTATTGAGCGTGTATCGACTGTAAATGGCAGCTACCAAAGCTCCTGAACTTCCTACTCCATAACCTTGAGGTATAGATGATTCAAAGTATAGACCTTCATTGAGATCCTTGATGAACTGATCCAGATTCAGGTTTGAATAAGAAATAATCTCAGGGTTTTGTTGAAGATAACTGGCATACTCTTTTAAATCGCGATTTGATTCAAGCGCTTTATTATAGTCGGTATACTTGTCTTCCGTTATAAAACTGAGTTCACCGCTGAAATGTGTATAAGGAATGCTTAAAGCTTTGGAGCCAAGAATGACTCCATACTCTCCAAGTAGGAGGATCTTTGCGTAGAATAGATCGGTTTGCTTCATATAGTTCATTAAGCAAGTCTTTCACCCAAGGGTTTCGGACCGACTCCAATCTTATCGTTAATAAATGTGATATTTGGGTATTGCTCTTTTATGTTGAGGAGGATGTTTTCGCTAATAGACGCACTCTCCTTTTCGTCATATATCAGATGGATGTTAGGACCGGCATCAAGTGTAAAGGCAAAAGGAACATGGTTCTGAGAAGTTAGGGTGAGAAGTGAGTTAATGATAGCTACTGTTTCTGGTTCCAGAAGCATGAAAGGAGGTAAACTGCTTAGCATGAGACTGTGTAAGGTAAGGGCTTCGGCAATGGTGATGCTATTAAAAGTCGTTTTATCACCGTTTACTATTGCCTGAATGGACTTTCTAAAGTTTAGTTTAGCTTGCAGGAAGCGAGCGTCTGCAAAGGGATGATGGTTCATCAAGGCGTGACCTTTAGAGCTGCTTACTCTTTTTTCTTTTTGACTGATCACTATTATTGTGTCTTGAAGATTATTGAATTCAGGGTTGAATGCAATAGGCGAAGCATGAAAGTCAGAGTAGGTATCAGAGGTCGCATCTTTACCCCATGCAGCAAATCCGGGATAAATAGATCTACAAGCACTTCCAGATCCTAACCTAGCTAGAGAGGAGGCTTCCTTTAGAAATTCGGATTCCTTAAAAGGGGTCATCTCATTTTGAATGGAGGCAAGACAGAGTGCCAATGCGCTAAAAGCTGAAGCCGACGATGCTATCCCCGTTGAATGAGGGAAGGTGTTTTCTGATTTAATTACAAAGGAATAGTCGTTGATCCAAGGCATCGATGTACTTAGTTCGCCTAAGTATTTTTTAACTCGCTCAGAAAAAATGGGAGCAGCGTTCCCCTCAAAGGTAAAGTCTAAAGCAAACTTGCCATGACGAAGAGCAACTTCCGTATTGGTTCGGCATTTTTCCAGCGTCATACTCACTGAAGGAGACGCCGGTATCTGTCCGGGTTTTTTACCCCAATACTTTACAATCGCAATGTTTGATGGTGCGCTCCACGCAACGGAGAAGCCGTCTAGCATTTTATTCAAAGTCATTAATGTATTTGTCTTCCTGAATCAGCAAAAAGAGAGGGCTATTTGTTCACTTTGAGCTTGTATTATTTAAAATTAGATCAGAAAGAAGGAAGATAGGATGGTTGGTTTTTCTCTTGAGCCATCTTATTGCGTCTTCAGGGTCTCCAAATGGGATGGCCATAATGTAGTCGCCTCCCCAAGTACCGAGTGATTTAAGAAGGCCAGGGAATCCATTAAACCAGATATTCGAGGTTATGTCAATATTTAGAAGTTCTGAAAGAGTTCGTTCATGCATTTCTATAATCTCAATAAACTCTTTTTTATCCATTGCTTTTGTTGCTTCTCTTGTTAATGAATCAATCTTTCCAATTATAGGGTTATTGATTGATGTTTTCGATAAAAAGGTCTCTACTCCTGTTGCCGTATCTTGTTTATGACCTGTGTAAATCAATATCAAGTCTTTTAGGAATGGTGGGTTAAAATCTACAGGATTCGCAGAATAGTTCGTTCCATCTGTACTAAATAGAATCGAATGCTCCATTTCAGCGCAAATAACATCGGCTCCACTTCCTTTAGACACTGCTTTATGTAGATGCCATGGTGCTATCTTGGATAATCTCGCAATATTAACGGTTAACTGAGCACTACTACCAAAGCCCCATTCAGGATTGGCTTCAAGATTAGTGATTATGGAGTATCCATTGCCATTAAGAAAAGTGGGGTTTAACGATCGTGCTGCCTTTAATAAACTGATGATAAATCGTTCACGAGAAGAGAATGAGGGTTTGGATGGTTCAAGATCCAGCGTTTTCAACTCAGATTTAAAGAAGACCTTGTTGTTATACATAGATATCCAAGATATTATCTCAGATTTGTTTTCGAGGAGGTTGAGCGATTGTCTTAGGTTTATGGGAACAACCAGTGCGCTAGCTCCGAGCAAGACAGCATATTCACCCGTAAGAAGCAGTTTTCCAGGAGAGGAGAAGGAGATGGTATCTGGAGAAGTGTTGTTATTGTTAACCATTTTATATGGTTTGGTTTGGGTTTCGAAGGTTTTCAAGGAAGACCTTCACGCTTAAGCTTGAGATCTCTTTATCCTTAAACCAATTTGTTGCTTTTTGTATCTCTTCTTTAGAGGCATTATTTGACAAAAGTAAGTTTGAGAGATGAAGCTTCATGTGTCCTTTTTGGATTCCGGTAGAGGTGAGAGCTCTAACGGCTGCAAAGTTTGACATTAATCCGATGGATGCGACAATCATCATAAGCTCTTTAGCTGATGGATTACCTAATAGTTCTAATGATGTTTGAGCTAATGGATGCAACTTGGTGAGTCCTCCAATTGTACCTAAGGCTAGTGGAAGTGTTATTGAAAAAGTAAAGGTGTTGTCATTAATCCATGCGTTGGATAACGAGCGATATTGTCCGGAAGTTGAAGCAAAAGCATGACAGGCTGCTTCAACGGCTCTAAAGTCATTACCGGTAGCCAAAACGACAGAGTCGACGCCATTCATTATTCCCTTGTTGTGTGTCACCGCTCTCTGTACTTCATGATTAGCTATGAGAACTGCATTGACAAATCGTTCAGACATGGTTTTTCCATCATGACCTTGCCATTCCATCTTTTCCAGTGGTGCAGAAACCGAAGCGGTGACGGTACAATCAGGATAATGGTTTGAAAGAATAGCCATAATGACTTCACAATTAGCATCAGGGTAATTGGCGTTTATCCAATCGGTGGAGATCTTAGCGATAGCTTCAAGGCAGCTGTTGATAAAGTTAGCCCCCATTGCATCCTGCGTCTCAAAGTCGATATCGCATTTCACATACCCTTCAAAGGGAATATCCATTTTGCTCCATGAGATCTTTAAGATACCTCCGTCTCTCTTCCTCATTGATTGGGTGAGGTAGTTGGTCTTTTGGAGGATCTCATGGTTAAGGCTTTCAATATTTAAAAGAAAGTCGTTACTAATGTTTGTTATTTTAAAATGAACCTGTCCCTGTTTTGTTGTTCCGTTGACAGAAGCCTTGATACCGCCCCGGGCAGCCCAGAAAGAGGAGGCTGAGGCGGCAGCTGCAATTACTGAACTCTCTTCAGTAACCATCGGAACGTGGTAATATCTCTTGTTTATAAGAACATTAGGAGCTACTCCTAATGGTAACATATGCAGAGCAATGGTATTCTCTGATAGGTTTTCTAGGAGGTCTTTGTAGTTTTGATGGTCGATCGTAAACAGTTGGAGGGTCTCTTTGACTAGATCAGGGTTGCTAGTCTCTTGAGATAATTGTATAATCTGCTCAGATTTCGATAGAGATCTAAAGGCTTCGATTTTCTTCATCATAAAAAGGATTTCATTAAAGACACTAAGATGAGATCATAATCATGAATTGAATAGGTGAATTCCCACCTGGCGTTCTTAGTGTAATTCAAGGGGCTTAAAAGTAACAATGAAGCGATTATGCTTTTGTTAGATGTGTTAAAATGAATTACTTCTTAATTCTAAGGTATGATGCGGCCATTCTGAGCCCCTCTGTTTGAGCTTTAGTGTAGGAACGAA
>CAYUII010000050.1:7996-17031 GCA_964444785.1 uncultured Bacteroidales bacterium
CGCGAGCATATTGTAAGAAAGCTGAAGCCTGGCCATACACTGCCGGTAGAGGACTTATCCCGGTTAAGTAGAATCCATCCAGAAAAGATGGGATACCTCCTGAAATGATAAGGTGTTTCGTTCTAATGGTTAGATTATTCTTTACCGCATCAATAACGTATTTAATCATCTGTTCGGCATTGTGACCAACAGTAGACAAAGACTCTTGAAGAGCGGCTCTGCTTTGGTCATTTCTGATGATCTCAAGTCTGGAGAAATTCGTTCCTCCAAAAGCCCCAAACTCAATGGCTTCGAGGGGCAGTTGGAGAAGAGCCTTGAGTGATTCAGGTCCCATGCCTTGACCCACTTCCTTTACAACAAGTTTTGTAAATGGGAGTTTGTCAATGGTTCTGGATAGCGTATCTAATGGAGGGAATCTAAGACGGTCTCCTTCGGGTTGCATCCATTCTTGAAGAGGGTTGATATGTATGATAAGACCGTCGGCTCTAAGTTTTTTTATTAGATCGGTTATTAGGTGCCAGCTACCAGAGATAGAGATCTCTTCAACTTGATTAATGCCAAGATTTGCATAGAGGGGGAGGTTATCGCCAATGATATCTCTAACATCAAAATCGTGCAGCCATTGGTCACTATTAAGAATCATCCGACAGGAGCCAAGCCCCATGCCCATTCCGAACTCATGGCATACCATTGCCAAACGCCTATTGATCTCACCAGCTATTGGTGTTCCTCCTGTCATACTTGAGATCCATATTGGAGTCTCAAGTACTCGCCCCATAAAGGGAAAGAGGAAAGGATCACTTACCGGATGGGCGCTAAGCATAGGCTCATAGGTAAAGCGTTGATCAGGGATTGCAAAACCAGAGTGAGCTTTAAGGGCTAGATCAATGTGAGCTTTTTTCCTGTCTTCTGACATGTTTATTCTTCTTTTAAGATTTTTCGGCTGATAACAAGACGAAGAACTTCAGAGGTACCCTCTCCAATTTGGAGGATTCTTTGGTCTCTGAAGAATCTTTCAACGTGAGAGTCTTTTAGGAGACCTCTTCCGCCTAAGATTTGAACTGCTTCATCGGCAACCTCTTTTGCCACTTCTGAGCAATATAGTTTAGATATAGCAGCTTCATTTGCGAAAGGAAGATAGTTTTCTTTAAGCCAAACACTTTGGTAAAGATGGGCACGTGCATGGTTGATCTTCATTTGCATGTCTGCTAATTTAAAACCTATTGCTTGAAATTCACCTATGGCTTTACCAAATTGTTTACGTGAAAGAGCATGTTTACGGGCTGCTTCAAAAGCTCCTTGAGCTAACCCAAGACCCATGGCTGCAATGGTAAGCCGACCGTTATCAAGTGCCCCAAGGGTTATTCTTGGCCCGTCACCAGGTGCTCCAATGATGTTTTCCAAAGGTACCGTGACTCCTTTTAACTCTAACGTGGCAGTGTCTGCTCCTCTCCACATCAGCTTGTTTCTCATTCTGGTGGCTGTCAATCCAGGGGAGTTAAACGGAACGATAAAGGCGGACAACTCTTTCTTGTTGCCATCTACTTTTGTAATCGCTTGAATAGTTACTCCAGCAGTCATCGGATTGGATGCATTCGATATAAATAGTTTAGATCCATTAATTACCCATTGGTTGTCTATTATCTCAGCAAATGTTTCGGTGCCTCTTGAGTCACTCCCTGCGTTTTCTTCGGTTAAGCCAAATGCCCAGAGTTGCTTTCCTGTGCATAGACCAGGAAGCCATTGTCTTCTTTGCTCCTCGGTTCCAAAAGTATTGAGCAGATTCACCCCTAAGCTATTATGAGCAGCAACTGTACCTGCCATGGATCCATCGACTCTTGCCAATTCTTCAACTAAAACGACAAATGACATAAAATCAGCACCATGGCCACCAAACTCTTTTGGCCCATTAATGGCTAACCATCCTTGTGCTCCAATAGCTTCAACAACCTCCTGAGGGAAGCGCTCCTCTCTGTCATATTCAAATGCTGCCGGGTAAATAATCTCTTCAGCAAATGATCTAACTTTCTTTCTGAAATCAATATGTTGATCCGTCAACCAGGGGCCTTGTGTAATAAATCTTGGTTCTTTGTTTTTCATTGTTTTAACATATTCCGTTTTTACCGAAAGGTTACTAGATCCATTCCGGTCTTAATATGATCTCCACGTTTTACTTTGATGTGCTCTATGATTGATTCATTAAGAGCTAGAATCTTGTTCTCCATCTTCATGGATTCGATGACTAGTAATAGGTCTCCTTTGTTTACCTGTTGTCCTTCATGAGCCTCGATATGGATAACGCGTCCATAAAGACTTGAGGTTAATCGAGTCTGTTTTTTATGATTATTTGAAGATTGGTTAATTACGATGCCCGATTCAGGAATATATCTTTTCAGTATTGTTGTTGCTTTTCCAGCCAGACCTATTTGAATTTGATCTTTATCGATGTAAGAGTATTCAAAGGTTAGCGGTTGGTTGTTCGATAATATTTGAAGTCGATGCTCTGTTTGGGAAAGCAGAACAATCTCAAATTCTTCTCCCTCATTGGAACATGACATGGAGGTTGAATCATATGAGGTAACGGTTAGTTCAGTAACCTGATTATTGATTTTAATTTTTACACTCCTTGAAGAGGTTACCTTATTACCCCAATAACTACGGGCATCGTGAGGTGAATAGTCTTTCTTCGATCTGTCGTGAAACCAGAGCCATGCGAAGGCGCTCACTAAAGCCATCCGCTGGTTAATTGGACTAATCAGATATTTGATATTTTCGATGTTACGCTCCAGCCAACGGGTGTCAGGGGGAGGGGTGATTACTGGAATTGCAGCTGTTAAGTGCCTTAGAAGTGGAAGATTTGAGTTGAAGCCATGAAGGGTCGTCTCATTTAAGGCATAATGAAGTTTTCTGAATGCCTCTTCTCTGGTGTTTCCATACGCAATAATTTTTGCAAGCATAGGATCATAACCGGGAGTAATGGCTGTGCCTTGTTGGATGGCCGAGTCAATTCTTATGGACTCTGAAGTCGGTACATTCCAATAAACCAGATCGCCCGCCTCAGGTGAGAAGTCGTTTAAAGGATCTTCGGCGTAGACACGAACTTCCACAGCATGACCATTTATTTTGATTTGATCCTGTTTTAATTGAAGGAGTTCTCCTGCTGCGATTCTAATTTGTTGTTCAATAAGATCTACTCCGGTTATCATTTCGGTGACCGGATGCTCGACTTGAATTCGTGTATTCATCTCCATAAAGAAGAAAGCCCCTGAAGGATCGAGCAGAAATTCTATTGTCCCGGCATTTTTATAATTCGCCTTTTTGGCTATGGTAACGGCGACGTTGTAGATATTTTCGATAACCTGATTTTCGATCATTGCGGAAGGAGCCTCTTCAACCACTTTTTGTTGCCTCCGTTGAACCGAACATTCTCTATCGAATAGATGAATCACATTGCCCTGATGGTCTGCCAGGATCTGAACTTCAATATGGCGAGCATCCTTGACGAATCTCTCCGCATAAAGCCGACCATCACCAAAATATCTGATTGCCTCTGCCGAAGCTGTAGTGCATTTTTCATAAAACTCATCGTGAGAATGTACTACATACATCGCTTTCCCCCCACCACCGGCAACAGGTTTTAGAAGAAGAGGGAATGATGCATTGTCAGGAGGCTTGAGTGTATCCAGATTAATGGTAAAGCCGGTAGCAACGGGTAGCCCAATTGAATGAACAAAGTGGCGCGCAGCTGCTTTATCGCCCATTAGAGAGATGATATCAGGATCGGGTCCGATAAAGATGATCTGAGCTTCCTGGCAAGCTTTAGCAAAGAGAGGGTTCTCGCTAAGAAATCCATAACCGGGGTGTATGGCATCGGCGTGGACTAGCTGAGCAGCTGTAATGATTGCATCGATGTTAAGCCATGTCTCGGAAAGAAGCTCTCCATTGAGTTTGACTGCTTCATCGCATACCTTGATATGTGGAGCGTGATTGTCATCATCGGTGTATAATGCAACAGTACTGATGCCCATATTCCGAGCAGTTTTAGCTATTCTTAGGGCTATTTCCCCACGGTTTGCAATCAGTATCTTGTTAATCATCTTCATGGAATGTCATCCTGTTTATAAGTTATATTGAGTAACCTAGAAAGGGGCTAATCTAGTTGTTCTATTGAGGTTATCAGCAGAATTCAAAATAGCAGGTCAGCGGTGTGCATTAAGGTTTGAGTTTCGACCAGTCTGGTTTTCTTTTTTCGAAGAAAGCCTTTATTCCTTCCGCTGTTTCAGCAGAGCTTCGGGCTCTAGCAAGGACAGCCGCTGTATACTTGATGGTGTTTTCGTCGGGGAGGGGGTACAGATGGTTGATCATCTGTTTGATGCTATGTTGAGCTTCGCTACCTCCCATGGTAAGTTTTTCAATTATTTGCATTGCTTTTTCGATAGGAGGAGCTGTTCTTGCGATATCATCTATGAGGCCAATTTGAGCAGCTTCGGTGGCAGGGAACCTTCTGCCGGTAAGCATGAATTGCATGGTTTTCATAGGTCCTATCTTGCGGATGATATATGGGGAGATGGTTGCCGGGACTAGACCCAGTCTGACCTCTCTAAAGGCAAAAATGGCATCTTTGGTTGCAATAGCGAAATCGCAGGCAGCTGTAAGGCCTATTCCTCCACCATAAACAGAGCCTTGAACAATGGCGATGGTTGGTTTGCTGCAAGTAGCCACCGCTTTCATAAGATGAGCCAAGCGGATGCTCTCTTTTTCCATGTCTCGACCTTCGCTAGCTAACATCCAAGAAAGATCGGCACCGGTACAGAAGTTTTTCCCTTCTGCTTGAAGAATAACCGCCCTTATAGAATCATTTTGATCCGCTTCTTCGAAAAGAAGTCTGACATGATCAAGCAATTCACCATCGAGGGCATTGCCTTTTTCCGGGCGGCATAAAGTAATAAAGGCAATGTTTTTTTCGAAGGAAAGTCTTACTCCTTTATTGCTTTCCTGTTGAGTTGTATTGTCGCTCATAGGTTACTTTTCTTAATGTTTACATTCTAAAGACACCAAATTGAGGTGCAGGAAAAGGTTTGTTTAAGGCCGCTGATAGGGCTCTGGCCAGTATATATCTGGATTCTGATGGTTGAATTATGCCATCATCCCAGACTCTTGAGGTAGCAAAAAGGGCTCTGCTTTCACGCTCATATCTCTCAATTAGATTCTCCTCATTTTTATCTTGCTTTACAGTTTTTAGTACCTGAGATGCCTGAGTTCCCCCCATTACGGAAATTCGAGCATTAGGCCACATCCATAAAAAGCGAGGATTGAAGGCTCTTCCAGCCATTGCATAGTTTCCTGCTCCGTTTGAACTGCCAATGATAAGAGTTATAAGTGGCACATTAGCATTTGCAACGGCATGAACCATTTTAGCGCCATCACGGGCAATTCCTTTGTGTTCAAAATCTTTACCTACCATAAATCCGGTAACATTTTGAAGGAAGAGAATGGGCACTCTTCTTTGAGCACACAGTTCAATGAAATGAGCACCTTTAAGCGACGTTTCCGGATAGAGTACTCCGTTATTTGCAACGATTCCTAATGGAATACCCATAATATGGGCAAAACCCGTGACCAGTGTTGGAGCGTACTCTTTCTTAAACTCATTTAGTTTGCTTTCGTCTACAATGCGAGCTATAACTTCTCTGCTGTCAAAATGGGAAGATAGGTCATCAGGCATTATGTAATCCAACTCACGAGGAGAATGGAGTGGTTCAATGGGCTCTTTAAAAGCCAATGGTTGTCTAAAAGGAGGGGCAAAACTTAAGAAAATCTCACGGCATTTGGCAATGGCCTGATGATCATTTTCTGCCAGATGGTCTGCTACTCCTGATATCTTTGTGTGTACGTCGGCTCCTCCAAGCTCTTCGGCCGTAACCTCTTCTCCCGTGGCCGCTTTCACCAAAGGAGGTCCGGCTATAAAGATAGTTCCCTGGTTTTTGACAATGATCGTTTCATCGGCCATGGCCGGGATATAAGCTCCTCCAGCAGTACAGCTTCCCATTACAAGGGCTACTTGTGGCAGTCCGGCAGCAGAAAGTCGTGCTTGGTAATAGAATATTCGACCAAAATGATCTTTATCGGGAAAAACCTTGGATTGCTCAGGTAGGTAGACCCCACCCGAATCAACCATATAAACACAAGGTAGGTGGTTTTCTAAGGCGATTTCTAACGCTCTGACATGCTTCTTGATAGTTTCGCTTATGTATGTGCCCCCTTTAACCGTAGCATCATTAGCTATTACAACAGCCTCTCTGCCTTGAATCAGAGCCATTCCTGTAATGATTCCTGCGGAAGGGAAGGCGTCATCATACTGACCATTCGCAGCTAATGCCGAGAACTCCAGAAAGCCCGTGCCCTCGTCGCATAGTAGTTCAATCCTTTCCCTTGCGGTAAGCTTCCCCCTTTCATGATGCCTTTTTACCGCTTCTATCGGTCCACCCTTCATCACTTTTGCCATGAGTTCTTGCCACTCTTTTAAAACGGCAAGATTTGACTCCTTACGACTTTTGTATGAAGGATCGTCCGGCCAAATGGAACTTTCTATTCTTTCCATTGATTCAGACTTTTCATTAATATAGAACCTAACAACCAGAGTTAACCCTTTGTTTAAATAAGATCCAATAGTCTCTATCTATTGTACGTTTTACTATGATATTTTAACTGGTTGCGCCCCTTTTATCTATTCTTCATAAAGCTTGGAGTTGTCAACGAATATCAGATATTGGTCGATTAATTCACCTTTCATTTTAAAGGTGTTCGAAAAGTTGCAGCTGTAGAGGGTATCGTTGTGACGGGTATAAGTCACTACCCCGTTAGTGATGATGACATCTCCCACTTCAAAAATCTCCAGTTCACTATGTTTGATCCCTTTTATACTTGAAAAGAACCCCTCAAGAAAAGGTAAAATATGTTCGTGTCCTATTATTGCAGGAAAGTTAGAGAAACGGAAGGTTCCATTGGGTGTGATGAAATTGGTAAGAGCCACTGCATCGGCAGCATCGACGGCTTGAAAAACTTTCTCGATAAGTGATTTATTCATTTTAATCTTGTTTGTTAAGTTCACGGCGACCTATGGAATACCTTACCAATGAAGAATGAGATACTCATGCTTCATTAGCAGTTAATTTGATCGAACCATTAGGTGCGATCATCGCCTTTGTACGAAAACAAGAATTAGAGAGAGTTTGTTTAGAATGATTCTAAAAAGAAGCTAGATCGAAGCGATGGTTTTGAAATCTGATATAAATCCTTTCGAGACTTCGGTAATAATAGCTTGGTGGCCCGAGTTATATCCCAATTCTTTTAAGGAGGTTACGAATTTGGTATGGTCTCGGCCTCCTCTGTAGTCTGGTTCACGGGTAGGATGTTTAATGTACCAGGCGATAGTACCGGGCAGTTCGCTTACATTCAAAACAGCGTGGTAGAAAAGACGATCTGGAGCCTTAAACATAGAAGAACCAAGTATTTTATGAGATCCTGATGAGATGTCAGATATACCCCTTTGTCCGAGGTTTTCGACTCCCAGATCAGTAAGAGCCGAGATGATAATGTTATTACATCTAGCAAAGAAGTCGACGGATCTTTCGTAAGCCTCTTTTTGGTCGGTGCAGGCTATTACTATCATAGAGGGAGTAAGAACAACTGCTTCACCACCGGAAGGGCGTTTAATAAGAGTCACCTCATCTTGTTTAATTCTGTCTAAATAGACCGATGTTTCTGGTTGGTTGCTTCTACCCAAAACCACGTAAACCTGGTCGGGAATCCATGTACAGAATGAAGGTAGACTAGAAGTTTCGAGAAGTTTTTTGTCAGGGAGCGGATAAGAGTTTGAATCGATTGATTGTAAATCTGTCATTTTGGTTGAGTTAATCCTGTGTTAGACATTGTTGGAAAAGGAGTATACAAGGCGCCAAAGATAGAATTTCTTTACGTTATTATTTTGAAAAAATTTCAACTGGTTACGGAGCATTGGCATCTAGCTGCTGGCCACTAGCTACTGGCATCTAGCCGCCAGCAGCTAGAAGCTAGCCGCCAGCAGTCAGCAGCTGGAAGCTAGCAGCCAGCCGCCAGCAGCCAGCCGCCCTTTCTCAAAAAGTAAATCGTTGATAACCATCACCTCTCCGTATCCTCTCCGTATCCTCTCCATATAATGAACGAATAAACCGGGAGGTGATAGATAGAGTATTGAGATTTGAATGAGAGTATTTCGGAAAAATTAGTGTTTTAAATAGGTTGAGGGTCATTAGAATCACGGCAAAGGCATTATTCTGAAAATTGAAGTATTGTCATCTGAAAACTCATATTTGAGGTGGCTTTAAAGGACGGTCATGGGAGAGAGAACGGAGAGGATACGGAGAGGTAGTTGTAAGGTTCATGAAATCAAGCAGTTGTAAATGGTCCGCTTTAATTTGGTAAAGACCACTTAATCAGTCGTTTAAAGATTTTATGCGATTTTGTAAAATTCAGCAAAAAAGAAGGAATATAGCTGATGTATCGATTTCTCTCTATTTTGTTATGTATTTAGTTTTTTTCCTTATTATTGTGATAGTATTAGCAGCTACCTACCCAATAGATAGGTATAGTTTAAATTCAGATATGTTAAAAAGCAGCATATCTGAATTTGTTTGGTTATAGTCTTGTTAGTCTGTCGATTGAGAGATTTTCAATGGGACTGACGGGGCGAAGCTGTGAGACAATTGATTATTTGAAGAGAGTATAGGTTTCTGCCACATGCTGAAACTTTAAGGCTATAAGAGTTCATGAGTCATTGTTATTTGTTCTGATTTTAGTGAATATGCTTCAAATTGGAAGTGGATAAATTTTGTTATCAAGAATCTGTGGAAGCTTCTTAAAGCCGATTGTTTAACCCTTGCTGATGGTAGTTTCAAACATAAACTTCGACATTAATCTAAAGCGATTGATTTTCCCTTTGAAAGGAGTATCTAATATTGGGAACAAATCAGTAATTTTACTGGTGGCGTTGGTTT
>CAYUII010000051.1:0-3413 GCA_964444785.1 uncultured Bacteroidales bacterium
CGTATCAAAAGTACCGGATCTGGGCAGAAGAAAATATGGTGATTATTGGGTAGTTGTGTGGGTATTTTTTACCATATGAGAGATCTTGCATGTGACTGGATTCAAGATTCCAGATTCAAAATTCAAAGATTGCGCCCGATTATTGGGAGGATTTATGCGAATAAAAAATTAGGTCACAGTGTTCCACAGTGTATTACAGTGTTCCACAGTGTTATCAGATCCCCGAAAACCCTGGAGTTGAGATCGCCAGATGCCAGATGCCGCAATTCGTTCATCCAACAAAATCAGGGGATCCATGGTTCGCATGTAGAGACGCGGCATGCCACGTCTCTACAGGTGGCGTTTATATATCAGTGTGAATCTGTTTAATCTGTGTCATCTGTGTTCTGGATTCATGATTCCAGATTCAAAATTCAAAGATTGTGCCTGATCATTGGTGGGGTTTATACATCTAATCCGCAAAATCAGTAGTGGGTATGGTTCTAGTGTAGCATTGACCCCATAACATCACGAGGCAACGAATAGGTGCGTAGCATCGGAAATAGGATCCATGATCGAAGCCAGCCCATTTGGTCAAATCCCCTGCAAGGTGCGTAGCACCGAGAATATTTGTAGATGGAGGTGCGTAGCACTGGAATCAATTAGCGCCGATCAAGAAATTTTTAGAGGTGCGTAGCACCGGAAATAGGTAAATGTATCTTATGCGTTAGGACTGGGAATATGAGATTCAAGATTCCAGATTCAAAAATTGTGCTGGATCATTTGGGGCGTGGATATTCTAATCGGCAAAATCAGTGGGAGGGTATGGTTCTAGTGTAGAGACGCGGCATGCCGCGTCTCTACTGGTGGCATGCCGCATCTCTACAGGTTAAAGATTTATACAGATGCTGTAGATTAAATCTATTCTTTGAGATGTCCATTATCGGATTGTGCTAATTGTTGCTTTTTTGTGGTAACAAATTGATATGTAGTAGTATATGTTAGATGGTTTATAATTTGCATATAATTGACTTACGAATCAAATAATACTACAATGCTATTGAGATACTTTGAGATTAACTTTATAAAATTGGTTTATGGTCGGTTTGATGTTAGATTTGTTAAGCGATTTACGGAATTATATGGTATAAGCCCTTATTATTTTAAACATGAGATTCCGACCGAGGTAGATTATCGTGACTGGATCGACCTTAAATCGGAGGAAGGATTTGAATTAAACAGCAATGTGGCCAACGCACTTAAAGTAAACTTCAAGCTAACCGCTAAAATTAAAGAGGCCTTTAAGTACTTTGGTAAGCCGGAAAGTATGGATTACTATAGCTCCGCTCGAGGGATGACCTTAACCTACATCTTTCGTTCATCTATTATTCCTAATCTCACCGGACGTGCTAAACTAAGACTTCTCTGCCTTAATAACCATATAGTTGCACTGAGGATATTTAGAAATACCATTAGTCCCGACCCGGATATCGCCTGCAGAGCCAAGAAAGATATACTTAAGCAGCTACTGGGTAGTTCATTTAATTATAATCCCGATGGAAATCAATTGTTTATTGATAGATCAACTGGCATAGGCGTGAAGATCCTTGATTCTATCATCGATTATGATATCATGGTCTTTGTTAAGTCATAGGCTGACGATCAGCAGTTCTTACCCTATTATTGATAATTCGATTAAAAAAACCGAAATCGGATTCTGACTCTATTTTTTGGATCTCCCTTTCTGATTTTCTCTACCTAACCAAATATAGTTGTCGATAATGACTCTAAAACCAATCCATCAGCAGACTCTTGAAGTGAATTCTTCTGATTCTGCAAAAATAATATTAGAATGTAACGAACTATTGCATGAACAATGGCAATTAATCGAGATCATTCAGAATCACTTAGCCTCTTTATCGGCTAAACAAAGATGTAATGAACAGGAGTTAATAGAGATCCTTCACAACTTGATGATATCGGTAAAAATCTTAGCACCTTAGAAAAACACTGGATTGTTGATGTTATTTACAAACTGACAGAACGCAACTCGATGAAACAAAATATTAACCGTACCCCACTTATATTGTTAATTGACAATGATACAGGTAATGGATCCTCCTTGGAAATTCGTCTACTATCTGAAAATTATGAGGTAAATCATGTTCATTCTTTCGATGAAGCTACGGCCTCAATAAAATCGATGAGGCCAGAATTAGTTCTTTTAGAAAATCCGCTTTCGGAAGTTGATTCTACTCTTTTTTTACAAAGTTTACGTTTGCAGGAGGAGTTACAATGCACTCCTATAATTGTCTTGTCTAAAGAAGAGAATATGCGGCTGTTTCGTCGGTTTATGAATTTCGGTGCCGATGATGTGATTTTGACATCAGATATCAATGAAATTCTGGATGCAATTAAGATAAGGTTGATCAGGTATCAACATTTTAAGGATAGTGAGCAGGATCAAATGAATGATTTACGATCTAGAATTTTGAAGGCGGTTCCGCATGAGTTACGTACTCCGTTGAATGGCATTTATGGATTGGCTCAGCTTCTTAAGGATACTCCTGAGGTCTTTAGTAACGAGGAGTTGAAGTTCTTCGGTCTAAATTTGTTGGAGAGTTCTGAGCGGATGCGTCAATTGGTGGAACGTTATATTTTATATACTGAAATAGAGGCGGGGTATACTTATCGACTTTATTCGGTTACGCCCATACATGCGCATCATTTTATATTAAATGCTGCTGGGAAGGTTGCACAGAGTAAGCATCGGTTAACCGACTTAGATTTACATTTGCAGCCGGTGATGACCTTGCTATCTGATGAGGTGGTCAATGTCATTACGTTCGAGTTGGTTGAGAATGCCTTTAAATTCTCCAGGCCGGGGCAAATTATACGGGTTAAATCTTTCGCTCATGAAGATGTCGTATTTCTGGAGATTGACGACTCTGGGTCGGGGCTGACACAAGCAGAGTTGGAGCAGTCGGGTGCATTTATTCAGTATAATAGTAAGGTTCAAGCGCAACAAGGATCTGGTTTAGGGTTAATTATTGTTCGGAGGATGCTCCAGTTGGCAGGGGGTACAATAGAGGTAATGGAAAAGGATATGGCTGGGACTACCATCCGGGTTACGTTACCCGGGATTATTCAGGGTAGAATGGAGCGGTTCAATAAAGAACGGTTTCAGTTGAAGGTTTGAATGGTTTGAATGGTTTGAATGGGCTTCTCCCATGAGAACCAATGCACGCAGATTTGGCGGTTTTATACGGCTTTGAAATGTTATGGGAATAATTGTACGCAGCGTATTGTACCAAGTCAGGCTGTTGTTCCTGATGCTGTTTATTTTGCGGATGCTATGGAGTTATAGTTTGTCGAGATTTGGATCAGATTCAAATGGATTGGTTTGATTTAGAGGTAGAGATAGGTAGAAGGTG
>CAYUII010000051.1:3423-12112 GCA_964444785.1 uncultured Bacteroidales bacterium
GTTGTTCTGATATTGCCTTTACAACGGCAAGTCCTAAACCGTTGCCTTCGTAACGACGGGTATATCCAGTATCTATTTGGACAAATTTCCCAAAGATGATGTTTTGATCAGATTCAGGAATACCAGAACCAGAATCTTCGATAAAAATCACAAGATCGTTCTCATTTTTTTCATATCCAAAGAAAATATAACCACTTTCAGTAAACTTTACTGCATTGGAGAGGAGATTTTCAAGAATAATACTCAACTTTCTATGATCTGTTTTTATACTAATATCAGACTGGCTACTATCGTGAGAAACTTTAAGAGAGATCCCTTTAGTTTGGGCTTTGTTTAAGAACTGGTTATAAAAGTGTTGGAATAGAACAGTAATATTCACCTCCTCAATGTTGAGACTTAACTCAGAAGCTTCGAGTTTAGAAATTTCTATGATATCTGTCATTGTTTTAAGGAGTCTATCCGCACTGATAGATATTTGCTCTATAAATTCCTTTTGCTCAAGTTTACTTATATCGTGATCAGCAAGAAGAGAAATGAAGCCTTGGATTCCATTGAGTGGCGTTCTAATTTCATGGAACATGTTTTGTAAAAAGTAAGATTTGAGTTTGTCACTTTCTTCCGCTTTTTTTAATGCCTCTCTAAGTGCCCACTGAGACCGTTTTGCATCTGTAATATCTCTTACAAGACATAATATATACAACTCTTGATGGTTATAAACAGGGCTTAAGGATACGTCAACCGGAAATTCTGTCCCGTTTTGTCGAGTAGCATAAAGGTCAAGTCCGCTACCCATTGCACGAGTTCGTGGTTTACTAAGGTATTGTTGAATGTTATTATTGTGATTTCCGTGGAAACGCATTGGAATCAGCTTATTTAGAGATTCTCCGATAAGATCTTTTTCTTGATAGCCGAAGAGTTCAAGGGTCTGATTGTTGACCTCTTTAATAATACCTTTATTATCTATGACAATAAGTCCGTCTGGTAAACTTTTGGTTAACGTTCTTTGCCAAATTTCGTTTTCGATAATTATGTTATCGAGTTTCCTTTTGATAGTATCATCTTTGAAGGTAATGACAATTCTTTTGGAATGATCCTCTTTGTTAACGAAGTAGGAAATCTGTTCAACGATAGGAATACTTTGACCGGTGGAAGTAACCAGTATTGTATAGAGAGGGTCAAGACTTAAAGGAAATGTCTTTGGTTTTGCCTCTAATTGTTGCATGATTTCGAGAGGTGTTCTCGGATGATGGGTTTTATAAAAATCCGTAAAAGGTTTATAAAGAGAAATCTCTAATTCAATATTGAGCAATAGGGTAGCAGTGCGGTTCATATAAATAACCTTACCTTCCTGGTCAGTAAGGATTAAACCTTCTCCAAGACTGTTAATAATCCCTTCAAATTGTTTGCGAAATGCAACATTCAATTTTTCCTGATTGAAGAGATCGTGATAAAGTTTATTTTGTCTTCTGAGATTAAAAAAGTAGATCACACTGAAAAGAAAAATCCAGATCAGAAATAGAGTGATGAACCTATAGATCCTAACATTGATATGTGCTTGTTCTACTTCAGCCTGATCTATCTTGGTGATAAGAGTCCACTCTGTTCCCGGAATCTTTCCGGCATAGCAAATAACCGGGACTTTTCGATAGTCAATGGTTTCATATACCTGATCAAACCCTTCTACCTTAATAGTTTTTTTGGTATCTGATTTAGGAAGGACTCTCTTAAAATTCAACGCAGCATCAACCTTAAATCTTAACTCACTAAGATATCGTACACTATCGCCATTAACGTGACAAATGTATGACTCGGCGGTTTGGCTTTTTGTAGGCCAGAATTTGATGATTGGATAAATATTTCTTTGTGCATTAATATAGGCAACAAGAAAAAGGCCTTTTCCCATTAATCCATTAAAAGGGATTATTAGACCATAATAGATGCTTTGCTGATCTGGCATTTTGTTGAGGCCTACAATGGATAACTTGTCGTTTGTTGATACGGTAGGTAAGCTTTTTAATACTTCTGCCGAGATTGTTTTGTTTAGTGGATTTGTATTAGCAATTAATGTTCCGTTTGATGCGACTAGTTGAACATCAATAAAGTCATATTCAATTTGTATGCTGGTTAAGTAATCGCTTAGATCTTTGTCAGCCTGCAGGTTATTCTGGTTAATATGTTGGATAATCGTCTCCCTAATTGACTCTGTGTTTAGAAGCCTCGAATACGCCCTGGTCTCACTATCTAACCATCTTCCGAGGAGAACTGATTTTTGTAATCCAATTGCATTTACTAACTCATAGGCATTTTCTCTGTTTTTCTTGACTTGAACATAATTGTACTCATATCCAGTGGCAAGTAAGATAATAGTCACTAAGATAAAGATTAGGTAAAGCGATCTGTTGCTTTTTATTCTTTTCATGTGATCCCAATTTGTTTCGGTCGGTTTTTGTCTTGGATCCTAATTAGCTGATAGGGTATTTTTTATCTGAAATGTGAAATTAATAATAAATCGATCAAATAGCAAAAGCTATCTCCAATGGGTATCCACCTAATCCGATATCGGACTTTTGGTCTTTTTCTTCTACCTCTATACTCTCCTGAATTCGTTGATTTTATCGTTTTTGGTGTATGGTTTGAAACATATATGCTTGTACTTTACACTTCAATTGGGTTAATAGCATTTTAAAACATACAATGGATTAACAAAATATAATCTTCAAGTCATTCCCGACAACGTTTTCGACGGAGTCACTACTTCCGCAACAGCTAGTTTTCAGTTTTAGAAACCTTTCGTTCTTTTGAGTGTGTATTTTACGGAGAAGTCCGTTAACGGATCTTTTGGATGTTTCGCTTTTTTCGGAAATTTGAGCCTCCAACTGTTCCGACAGTGACTCTGAAAACAGTTAGGGAATGATTTGTTGATTATTGGAGGGATCGGTTCTTTTGTTAATAGGTCTTGATATGAGATATCTAGGATGAGATGATGCTTCATTTCAGCCCCCTGAAATATCCAATCCTCTTATATCTTATGACCTGAATACAGATTATTATCTCCCTGAATTCTTCTCCCCGTTAATCTGTCTTCAGTTAGTGTCATCTATGAGCGAGCCAAAAACGATTAAACAACATACCCCCGCGCCTTGATTACCCCTGCGCCCCTTAAACTGGATGGATTTGTCTACCGGGATTGTGCCTTGTCTCATTTTATAAGCAAAAACTTTTACAAGTAATGACGGAAGCAAAAGAATACCTTTCAGAATCGGATACCCTACAAATCGATCTAGCTAATTTTAATCCATCCTTTGATTTTGAAGATATTCTTAATAATATTCCCGATCTCATCTGCAGATTCCTCCCCGATACAACAATTATCTATGGAAACAAAGCTTATCTTGAAGCATTCTCCAATCTCGAGTTGGCTCTTATCGGACAAAAAATCGCTGATTATGTCCCTCCTGAGGATTTGAATGAGCTTTTAGGCTTCATGAACTTACTATCTGAAAAAAGGATTTCCTCTGACTATCACTACCAACATCTTATAGTTAAAGGAAAAGAGATCTGGCTCAGATGGTCTATCAAGCGCATTGAAACGAACCGATCCGATTACCCGATCATCTATCAAGGCGTCGGAAAGGATGTGACCGATTTTAAACTCAAGGAACAAAAAGTTGAATACCTTGAAAAACTTAAACAATTCCTTATACGCGTTGGTGTAAACTTTACAAATACTCCTAGCGAATACTATAGCATGGCTCTCAAAGAGCTCCTCAAGGAGATGGGAAACCTGCTAGAAGCCGATAGGACCTACCTCTTTAAATTCGATGAAAACTCCTCCTCCTTTTTTAACCTCTTTGAGTGGTGCCGACAAGGAGTAACTTACCCTATCTACTACGGCTATACAACCCCTCCTCTTTCCATAAAAACCGATATCATCGCTAAACATAAAGCCGGTAAGTTCTGGTCTATCCATGAATCTCACTATCACCTCCTTGAACCTTCCACCTATGACTTCTTCATGGTAAATAAGATCAAAGGGGTCTTGACCCTCCCACTCTTCGTCGAAGGCCATTACTACGGCTGCCTTGGCTGCGAACTGGTCGAGAAACCTCGAAAATTTAGCTCCGATGAGATAAACCTCCTTAAAGTCCTTACCGAAATAGTTAGTAATACTATCCTTAGAGCCCAAAAAGAGAATGCCCTTAAAGAAAGCCTCCTCCAAAATGAGATGATGCTTAACCTCTCCCCAGTCGGCGTCGCTGTTATCCATAATCGCGAAGTGGTCTATATAAACCCAGCTGGTGCCCATATCATGGATCCATCTGGACAAGCTAACCTCGTCGGTCTTAAAATCAAGGATATGCTGCGCCCCGCCGAGTTTGAAAAGTATCTGCAATGGATCGCCTGGCTCGATAATAATGAACGCAAGATCATTCGAGATGATATTCAACTGACCCGTCTCGATGGCGAAACCATCTTTGTTCAGATCTCAGGAACCCGCCTTACCTATAAAGGCCTTAATGCGACCCTGGTCATGGTAGATGATGTGACCGAACAAAAACGAATCGAGAAGGAGATCAGGGATTTGAATATTACGCTCGAGGAGAAAGTCCGAGAACGGACTGTGGCTTTGACCTACCTCAATGAACAGCTTCTGGAAGAGGTGGCCGACCGCCGAGATGCCGAAGCCAAGCTGCTTGCCAAAACGAAAGAGTTAGAGAGTATCTTATCCGCTTTACCCGATTTTCTGTTCCGAGTTCGCAAAGATGGTCTTATCCTGGCCGTCCATTCCCAGGATAAGACTAAACATGCCTTCTCTGTCAGCCGTATTGTGGGGAAGAATATCGCTGAACTACTCCCTCCTGAAATGGTGGTTAAAGAGCTTAGTCGAATGGAAAAGGTCTTGGCCACCGGCGTCGGTGATGTGTCAGAGTTTTTATACGATAGAGATAATGAACGCATCTATTACGAAAGTCGAATTGTACCGGTATCTGATGATGAGTTGATCTCTCTGGTGAGAGATGTCTCTTCTGAAATGCTCTATAAAAAGTCACTCGAGGAGAATTTCCAACGTGAAAAAGAACTCGGCGATGTGAAGAGCCGATTGGTCTCCATGGCTTCTCACGAGTTCCGTACCCCCCTGGCCTCCATTCTGATGTTCGCCGAGACACTCCTCGAATACTGGGTTGAGCTCGACTACTCCGAAGTTGTTCATAAACTTAAAGGAATTATCGCCCAAATCAATTACCTCACCGAAATCGTCAAAAACACCATGCAGGTGAGCCATATCCAAGAATCAACCTCCAATTGTAACCCTGAATCCATCGATCTCCACCAGTTGATCACTAATATCATTGACGGATTCTTCAGTCCGGGACAATCTAATAAGCGTATCGTATGGCTCGAAGAGAGCTTCCCCGAAAAGATCCGTGTCGATAAACGCATCTTTATTCAAATGGTTACGAATTTAATCTCAAATGCCTTGAAGTACTCAAACGAGACTTGCCCTGTCTACATTGAATGCGATTACAATGAATCCTTTTTCACGCTGTCGGTTAGAGATGAAGGGATAGGGATCCCCGAGAACGAACTAGAACACCTTAGCGAACCCTTCTTCAGAGCCTCGAATGCCGAGTCTTTCGAAGGTACCGGACTAGGCCTTAGCATCATCAAAGAGGGCATGAGCCTCCATGGTGGCACCCTCTCCATCACTAGCACTCTAGGCATTGGTAGTTGTTTCACTCTAAACTTCCCCATTAAAATTACCCAAGAAGCACCTCCCCATAGATTAAGTATAATAGATTAATAATGAACCTCTATTTTAATTTTAATATAACGCTAAAATGAAAATATTAACAATCGAAGATGATGTGGTTTTACGTGATGGCATCAACGAAATACTAGTCAGAGCCGGATATGAGACGGTCCAGGCTTCGATGGGTTCAGAAGGCTTAAAGCTGGCTCTGGAGAAGAGACCCGATCTGATCCTGCTTGATATTATGATGCCTGGAATGAATGGATTTGATGTCCTTAAACATCTGCGCGAACATCACCAAACGGCCTCCACTCCGGTCATTATGGTCACAGCCTTGGGCAGTCGGAATAACTATCGCGATGGCATGGAGCTTGGAGCCGATGACTTCATCGTAAAACCGTTCACAAGAAATGAACTCCTGCAAGCAATAGAAAGCCGCCTCAGTCGTAAACACCTCTTTAACGAAATAAAAGAGACCGCCGTCAGGGAAACGAACATGCGAATCTTAAGAACTATCCCCCACGAACTTCGTACCCCCCTCAACGGTCTCATGGGTTATGGGCAACTTCTTGCCTCCGATCCCGACTGTTTCTCCCGCGATGAGCTGATCTCTGCCGGAAAGGATATATACTCCAGCGCCTTAAGATTGAATAGACTAGTGGAAAGATACCTCCTCTTTATTCAACTCGAACTTAAGCTGGGTAACTGGGAACGGGTCTCTCAGCCTTTTCCGGTCTACGCCTCTCTTAAACAGAAAGCCTTCGAGGTGGCTGATCGCTATGATCGACTGAAGGATCTCTTCTTCTCGGGTAACGCCGTCTCGTCGCGATTACCTCTTATGCTCCTGCTTCAACTTTGCGATGAACTGCTCGATAATGCCTTTAAGTTCTCTAAAGTAGGCGATCAAGTCTCTTTTCGCTTCGATCTCGAAAGTGAACATCTTATGCTGGAGATTGAGGATCATGGCCCCGGATTTACCAAAGAACAGTACTCTAAAGTAAGTCCCTTTGTCAAATTTAACCTCAACTTTCGATCTAATGAGGGCTCCGGATTAGGCCTGAGTATCGTACAACGCCTCCTGACCGATATCGATGGCCGGCTGCAAATCATCCCTAAGAAGGAGCAGGGCACGATTATCCGCGTCCTGGTTTAACATTTCTATCCTCACATCCTTGTCAAAATAATAAAGATCTAACCAATCAAACTCTGAAGACTCCGGGGAGATCCCGGGTTAAATCCTCTCGATTCAATTTTAACCAAGATATTTGTCTATGAAAAGTTCTAAAACTCAGCTTAACATTTTAATTGTAGAAGACGAAGAAGCGATTGCAAACGGATTAATGGGATTTCTTAAACTCAATCCTCGTTATAACCCTCATTGGGTCGGCAATGGAAAGGAGGGCCTCGACTATATCCTTCGCCATTCGCCCGATATCGTTATTCTTGATATCAAACTCCCCAGGCTTACCGGAATAGATGTATTGAAGAGCATGAAGAGCAAGATGGAGAAGTTGCCGGTGGTCATCATGGTCTCGGGTCAGGGTGATATGGAGTCGGTCATTGCGGCTTTTCGTCTTGGGGCATATGATTATTTCCAGAAGCCCGTCTCGCCTAAAGATCTGGATCAGACCATTCATCGAACCGAGCAGTATTGTAATTTGATCAAGGCCTTGGGTGAGCGTGAGAAGGAGGTGATGTTTCTCAAGGAGCAGGTGGGGAATGCTTCTCGCCACAAGTTTATTGGAGCCAGCAAGGATACACGTCGGGTTAAAGCTCTTATCAGCACCATTAGTCAGTCGTCGGATGCCTGCATCTTGATTACCGGCGAGAGTGGCACGGGGAAGGAGGTAGTGGCCCGACAGATCCACCAGGAGAGTGAGAGAGTCAAGCACCATTTCGTGGCGGTGAACTGTACGGCGCTGAGTGAGTCACTTTTCGAGAGTGAGATGTTTGGTCATGTCAAAGGGAGCTTCACGGGGGCGGTCACCGATCGTACCGGCTTCTTAGAGTTTGCGAATGGGGGAACGCTTCTCCTGGATGAGATAGCCGAGCTTAAGCCGGAGTTGCAGGTTAAGTTATTGCGGGTGTTGGATGCGCGAACCTACTTCAAGGTGGGCAGTACGCAGGAGCGGAAGTTTGATGTCAGAGTCATTGCGGCTACAAATCGTAACATTGCTGAGATGGTGGCGAATGGTTCTTTTCGGAAGGATCTCTTGTATAGGTTGAATACGTTTCATGTCCATTTGGAGCCACTTCGTAACCGGGTGGATGATATCGCTCCGTTGGCCAATTATTTTTTAGAGGAGTTTTCGGCGAGTAAGAATCAGATGAGGCCACATTTGACGGAAGGGGCAAAGCAGGCATTATTGACCTATAGTTATCCGGGAAATGTCAGGGAGCTACGTAATGCGATAGAGAGGGCATGGATTTTATCGGGGGGTGGTGAGATAGTGGCGGAGCATTTTCAGTTTTATAAGGCCACACCGAAATCTTTTAATTTGTTTGATAATGAGAATTTGAATTTGGAGGAGATTGAGAAGTACACGATCCTGGAGGCGTTGAAGAAGTGTAATTATAAGCGGAAGGAGACATCGATCTTGTTGGGGTTGACGCCGCAATCATTGGATAGAAGGATGGTGAAGTATGGGATCGAGAGGAAGGGGTGAGTAGAGACGTGGCATGCCGCGTCTCTACTGGTGGCGTTTAAATTAATCAGTGTAAATCTGTTTAATCTGCGTCATCAGTGTTCTGGATTAAAATTCCAGATTCAAAATTCAAAGATTGCGCCCGATCATCTGGATTCAAGATTCCAGATTCAAAATTCAAAGATTGTGCCCGATCATCTGGATTCATGATTCCAGATTCAAAATTCAAAGAATGTGCCTGATCATCTGGATTCATGATTCCAGATTCAAAATTCAAAGAATGTGCCTGATA
>CAYUII010000052.1:0-10689 GCA_964444785.1 uncultured Bacteroidales bacterium
TCCGGTGCTACACACCTTTACGTTGCCATGTGAGGTTTTGGGAATACTAACACTGGGGAACACTGTAATACACTGGAGAACACTGTAATACACTGTAATACACTGGGGAACACTGTAATACACTGTGGAACACTGTGACCTAATTTCTTAATTCGTGGAATTCGTTTGAACCACATGTTAAATAGAATCGGACTACGAAGACGTTGCATGCAACGTCTCTACTGTGGCCTAATTTCTTAATTTGTATAAATCCTCCCAATGATTGAGCGCAATCTTGAATCTGGAATCATGAATCTGGAATTTTGAATCTCATCTTCTTAGAGGTGTCTATCATTGGAATTAGACTGAACCCCTTCTTGATAGCATTATAAACATCACGAGGCAACGAATAGGTGCGTAGCACCGGAAATAGGATCCCTAATCGAAGCACCACATTTTGAGCAGATCCCCTGCAAGGTGCGTAGCACCGAGAATATTTGTAGATGGAGGTGCGTAGCACTGGAATCAGGATGCACCCCAAAATAAAACAACCCAGAGGTGCGTAGCACCGGAAATAGGTAGATGTATCTTATGTATTGGAAAACAAATAACACCAATTAAACAGATTTACACTGATATATATACGATACCAGTAGAGACGCGGCATGCCACGTCTCTACATGAGCTCCCAATGATCGAACGTAATCTTTGAATTTCGAATCTGGAATTTCGAATCTGGAATCATGAATCCAGAACACAGATGACGCAGATTTATACGGATTTTGCGTGATCTTATGAAGATCAACGCGTTTTATAGATTTTGATGTACCTTTGTATTCAAAACGGATAACGATGGCTATAACGATTAAACCCATACCTGTTTTAAAAGGGAAAGCTGCAACTACCTTTAATCAAAAGGCCTCAGAAAATAGTGCTAAGAAGTTTACTGTGGATTTTTCAAAGCAGAAAGCAGAGTCCATTAAGATTTTAGCTAAAGCAAAAATTTAGAGAGTCTTGAGTTTTTTACTTGACAAATGTACCCTTAAAGTTTATAACCAAGATATTATCGATTCTTGTCTGCCTTTTGATTGCGACAATCGAGATCTAAATGATTTTTTTATAAAGGATGCAATTAAATACGCATCTCAACTCTTAGGAAAAAGCTATTGTTTCACTTTAGACGAAAGCCCTAATACTATTGTATGTGCATTCACTATTTCAAATGATAGTATAAAAGTATTAAATCTTCCAGGTTCTAGGTTCTAGAAGGAAAAAGGTTTTACAAGCCATACCTAGACTAAAACGGATGCGAAGCTACCCTGCTGTTCTGATTGGTAGATTAGGAGTTCATAAAGATTTCAGGATAATTAAAGGCGAAGAACATCGAATTGGTAATCAATTAATGGATTTTATTAAATCCTGGTTTGTTGATGGTACTAATAAAACGGGATGTAGATTTATTGTAGTTGATGCATACAATACTTTAAATACATTGAGGTATTACTCAAAAAATGGATTTTTTGAGCTTTTTAGTACCGAACAGCAAGAAAAAGAATTTTTTGAATTAACTGACCAAGTAAAGTTACAAACGAGGTTACTATATTTTGATCTGATTATTCTCGGTGGGTAATCAATAGCATACTACGAATCTGTCACAACTCGAGAACCATGGATACCTTTATTTTGTCGGACTAACGAATTCCGGCAACCTATTTTCGGTGCTACGCACCTACAAATATTTCCGGTGCTACGCACCTACAGAAAAACTTTTGATCGATGCTAATTGATTCCAGTGCTACGCACCTCCATCTACAAATATTCTCGGTGCTACGCACCTTGCAAGGGATTTAACCAAATGGGCAGGCTTCGATCAGGGAACCTATTTCCGGTGCTACGCACCTATTCTGGCATCGGGCTACTGGCATCAGGCTACTGGCATCAGGCTGCTGGCATCAGGCTACTGGCATCAGGCTACTGGCATCAGGCTACTGGCATCAGGCTGCTGGCATCAGGCTACTGGCATCAGGCTGCTGGCATCAGGCTACTGGCGGTCTCAGCTCCAGGGGGGGATTTAATTCAAAGAATTCAAAATTGGCAAAGCCCACAACGGCTAGCTGCTGGCGGTCTCAGCTCTAGGGGTGGGGATTTGATTCAAGATTCAAGAATTCAAAATTGGCAAAGCCCAGCGGCTAGCAGCCAGAAGCCAGTGGCTATTAGCTACTGGCGGTCTCAGCTCCAGGGGGGGATTTAATTCAAAATTCAAGAATTCAAAATTGGCAAAGCCCAGCGGCTAGCAGCCAGAAGCCAGTGGCTATTAGCTACTGGCGGTTTCAGCTCCGGGGTTTTCGGGGATCTGATAACACTGTGGAACACTGTAATACACTGTGGAACACTGTGGCCTAATTTCTTAATTTGCATAAATCCTCCTAATGATCGGACGCAATCTTTGAATTTTGAATCTGGAATCATGAATCTGGAATCATGAATCTGGAATCTGGAATCTTGAATCTGGAATCATGAATCCAGAACACAGATGACGCAGATTAAACAGATTTACACTGATTATTTTATATAACAACAGTAGAGACGCGGCATGCCACGTCTCTACTGGGAATGAAGAATATTTTAGAGAAGTTAGTTCGCTCCGTAGATATTATCGTTATTTCTGTAACCGGAGATGTTCTTATACCAATCGGTATTAGTAGCACCGGCTGATTCAGCCCATGCACCGAACTTGAGGTGGGCGGTTAAGATATCATCTTTTTCAGCAGGATAAGCGAAGATTTCAGGGATAAAGAGACCCCATGGGAGGTTATCTTTAGTGCGGTAGTATAGA
Organism: uncultured Bacteroidales bacterium; assembly: GCA_964444785.1. Taxonomy (GTDB): domain Bacteria; phylum Bacteroidota; class Bacteroidia; order Bacteroidales; family TTA-H9; genus JAJTBW01. The sequence goes on from CAYUII010000052.1 coordinate 2,816, forward strand.
CCATCGGCGGGTGATGAGGCATCGTTGGCTGTTGCGAAGAGCGTCATATCGGCCATAGAGGTAGGCAGTGCGTTGAATAGGTGGATTTCAGCACCTCTTAAGTTATTCTTGATGAGGAAGTGGTTGAAAGGAGCCGTTCCAACGAGTTCAGGAGCCTTAGGTGTGGTGAACTTAACCACGAGATTAAGCGTATCTGATTCACCGGTTGGGTTGCCTTCGATGGTATTAAACATTGATCCACCGTGTGAGGTGACGATGTTTCTTGGATCATTCCAAAGGATGACCACAGCTTTAATGGGGCCATTCTCGGTACCATTGCCACTGATGCTGTAGTTTCCACCTTCAACTTCGGTACCGGTTACGCTTTGAATATCGGAAGGAGAGAGGTTATCGAACTGAACACCAAATCCGTTGGTTAAAGAACCACCAATTGCGGCTACATAGTATTTGTTTTTAACCTCTACTACTTGGTTAGAAGCATTGGTAACACGGTTGAAGCGAACATTAACCACTAGATCGTTGAAGTCGTAGTCGCCAGTACCGGGCCATAGGTCTTCGAAAGCTAGTGAAGCAAAGCCCGTCTTTGATGGGAAGTAGTTATCATAGGCACGAGCTGGATCGGTAGGATAATCGTCGAGGTCGTCTGCAACACCATCACCATCGGTATCAACGATAGAAGGAGTACCAATACCAACTGGGTTACATGCACTCTGAGGGATATAGTTAGTAGCGTTGGCAATGGTTACGAAGGTAGCTCCGTTGGTGAAATTACTTGAGCTTCCATTAGCAAGAACACCATCATTATCTGCGAACTCTATTGCACCTTTAATTTTATTTTGACCATTAATTCTTGAGGTGCCATTGACCACAATCGAGTTGAGGCTGCCTGAACCTGTGATGTCGGCATTGACGTCAAGACCGTTGGCCATGATTTCAGATTGGTTTTGAAGAATCAGTTGAGCGCCGCCATTAACATGCATTTCATCACCCGAGATGACTGTTCCATGAATGTTAGTGAAGTTTGTGTTGTTAAAGTTGACCTTCCCATCGGCTTTGATGAGGCACTTATTCACTATGACCGCATTTGCGTTGAAGTTCATATGAGACTGTGAATAGATCTTTCCTTCATTCGTGAAGTTCTGATTAGCCTCAAAAGAACCGGAGACATTGATATCACCATAGTTTTCTACAACTGCGTTACTATTAATGTTGAAGTTACCATTGATAGCGAATGTTCCGTAGTTATAAATTTTGGCATTGGTAGAGAAAGTGCTATTGATAGTGAATGAGTTCGTGTAGATATATAGTTTGGCCAAGGTTTGGTTCATGTTGAAGTTACCAATGGTGACCTGACTATTTTCGAACGCTTTAAAAGTGGAGGAGCCTTCAATAACGAGGTTATTGGTGTTGAACACGCCACCATCGCTAACAATGATGTTGCAGTTATTGCTAACCCCATTGATGTTGCTGATATTAGCAGTTCCACAAATCCTTAATGTTCCACCTCCTTGCCATGATTCAAAATTGATACTCCCTGTGAAGGTGGTTTTGATGCAATAGGTTTTTCCGCCGTTAATGGTGACATTTGAGTTCCCACTGATCTCAACATCGCAACCTGTATTGCAATCGGGACCCGTTTCAATAGCGAGGGCATCCTTTGTCTGCTTTGTTGTGCCGCTAAAGGTATAATTTAGAGAGTTACCGGAGATGTTTGCTGAGATGACTTCAGAACCACCCTCCGCTTTTTCTATTTTAATGTATAGTGAGTTAAGGCTGGTTGGTACGGCTACGGTGCTCTTCATTGGGAAACCATAACCAATAGATCCATTGACCAAGAGCTTGCCATCAACAGAAGGATCACCTGCATATACAGAGATCTTTGAGAGAAGTCCGGAGGCATTCTCAATGTTATAAACGAGGTTTAAGTTTACATTACGGCTTGTGTTCCAGTTAAAACCTGCAGGAACCTTAAGCTCGCTCATTTTTGTTTTGGTAGTGGTGACATCATTGTTGTCGGAGTCTTTACTACAGCTGGTTAATCCGAAGGAAACCAGAGTGATTACTGCTAAGACCATCCATTTGCTAAACTTTTTCATAAGATTGTTTTATAGGGTTTAGATTTTTTTGTTTTTGTTTCTATGCCATAGTATAACAAAGAAGTGTACCAAAGTGATTTATTTTTTACTTTTTTTACGAAATCCTTTATTTTACTGGTGTTTTGAAAGGTTTTTCTTCCGTTAAAGGAGATAATTCTATTCCAAAATTTGGAAATCAAGAGCTGTTTTGAATTGAAAATGTTAATTGTCGTGATTATTATTACTCGTATTCAATATAGATTAATTAATGTAGATTGGATTATTTCAGGATAAGACAATACACCTGCAATGTATTTATCAACGTCTATAAAGAAGATCACGGTATGAGGGTATCAGCAAGTTACCGTTGAGCTATCTTTGTTTCGAATCGTTATTAACCGCGACTCATTTCTTATTGAGGATCACCGGGAGGTGAGCACAGAATGAGGTAATTCCTTTCAGATGAAAGGACAATTGAGAATTGACCGATTGTGTACTATGTCTGCGGAATGGTGAATAACCTTCCTGTTCCACGAGATAGTTTTCTTTGTTTTAATTGAATAGACTTCATTATGCGAGATGCAGCGTGAAGTCTTTTTTTTTCTGTATTACCGTAATAATGGCTTTTTAAGAAGGAAATAATTATGATCTTTGATCATGAATTCGTTGCATGTATTATGGAGGTTTCTGAAGAGTTCGTTCGGTCTACTTCTCTTTTTGGGTCTGACCTCTCTAATGGTCTACTTCAGTGTTTCATTTTGGGACAGACTCCCACTCTTGGGGTTTGGCTTTGGTGGTTTTGCTTGGCATTTGGCCTCAATGCTTGGGACTTGTCCGTTGCGTTGGAGGCGACTCTCCATTTGGGTGGCTGTGATATCGGTGACTGTCGCCTGGTGGTATGAGTTGTTAACCTATTGGTTTTTGCATGCCTCTCTCTTTTTCTGGCTAGATCTTCTGGTTGTTCTGATATCCTCTATTATAGTGGTGGCGATTAAGTTGAGGCTTGGCTATGTGAACTGTTCGTGTGGAATAGATGGATATTTGCAGCAAGGAGAGCGGGCTGGACATTTTGAGCGGGGGAATGGGTTAAAGAGAGGGTTAATCACCGACCATCCGGATCTTCCCACAATTATTGCTACCTCATTTGGGTGGAAGAGGGTGAAGGTTTGTGGTTTCTCTGCAATCTGTACCGGGAGAAGCATTGTTTCTTTGCCGCATTTCTCTTATGGCAGTTTTGGAGCGTTGAGTGAGGATGCGAGGAGCAGGGAGTATCTATTTACAAATCTGTCGAAGTTGCATTTCGTGAAGGGGTTTTATGGGATTGAGTGGAGGTATCCGGAGGTTGGTGCTATGATTGGGGGTAGTGACACAGAGAAGGAGGTACTGAAGGGGGCGGTTAATAAGGTAGTTTCGTGGTTAAAGCTTCCTGAGCAGAATGAGGCTTTATGGAGGGGTTTTTCGAGTAATTTAAGGAGGAAGATAGGGAAGGCGTCTAGGCATAGGTATGAGGTTTTAGTTGGAGGAGAGGAGTTCTTATCGGCCTTTATGAAGGTATATGAGCGAAGGATGTATGAGATGGGTTCAGCTTCATTGACGCCGGTATTTTTCAGAAATTTAATTCGACAATATAAGGCACCGGGGAGGGTTGATGTGTGGATCTTAAAGGAGGAAGGGGTTGTGGTTGGTGGCGGGATTAACATAGGATATGGTTTATTATATGAGAATTGTTGGTTTGCTACGGTTGGGAGTGCACGAGACCATTACGGGAGTTATCTGTTGCAGTGGCATATGATAAGTCATGCGATAGAGTTAGGGTATACCTTATATAGTTTTGGAAGATCGACGAAAGGGAGCGGTGTTCATCGGTTTAAGTTGCAATGGGGGGCAGAGGATGTTGCTTTGAGTTGGGTGAGTTGGCCTGAGGTTAAAGGGGGGATCCGATCGCAGAAGTGGCTTTCGTGGGTATGGCGTCATGTGCCTTATAGGCTTGCGGTTTATGTTGGAAGGAGTATTGCGAAGTGGATTTATTGATAGGTTGATAAACGTTTAACCTGGGGTAATTATAGGGTGTTTTGATTATTCTTAGTTTTGTAGTATGAGAATAATGAGTGTAGATATAGAAGACTGGTTTCATCTTTTAGAGACTCCTATAGGGAGCGATGTGGAGGGATGGCGGCAATTGCCATCGAGGATGGAAGATCCGGTACGGCGTATTATAGCATTATTACAGTCTACCGGTAGAAGGGCTACCTTTTATGTGGTGGGTTGGGTGGCAAAAGAGCATCCAGAGATAATACAATTAATAGATGAGGCTGGTTTTGAGGTAGCGTGTCAAAGCATGAACCATACGTTGGTTAGTGGTATGACAGAGCGGGAGTTTTATGAAGATACACGGGTTGCTATTGATACAATAGAGCAAAAGGTGGGAAAAAAGGTGATCTCATATAGGGCTCCGGGATTTAGCATTATTGAGAGGACAGCATTTGTGTGGCCTATTATGGTAGATCTTGGCATAGAGCGTGATTCATCCTTATTTCTACCAAAGAGTGGCCATGGGGGAGTAAGAAAACTCCCAGCGTTAAAACCTTTTAAAATAGAAGTTTCGGGTAAAGTGATAAAAGAGTATCCTATTGTCCCGTTTTATAAGGCAGGCATTCAAATTCCTTTTGCCGGAGGGGGATATTTTCGATTATTTCCTTATGTGGCAATGAATTTTTTTTCAAAATCATCAGACTACTTAATGGCTTATATCCATCCAAGAGATCTTGATTATGAGCAACCAAAGATTGAGGAGCTCAATCTATTGAGGATGTTTAAGTCGTATTACGGATTGAAAAGTGCCGAAAATAAATACCAGAGATGGCTTTCAGATTATAATTTTTGTGACATAGATGGTTTTGATCAAAGTTATGATTGGAGTAAGGCTCCTGTTTTTAACTATCTCGATCTTTGGTAATTATATAGAGGATATTGATATAAAGAACGGCACAGTGTATCTCTACAGTGTGCCGCATAGGTAAATATAATTATTAGAGAGTTTGTTAAAGTGAGACAAAGATATAGTTTTATCGTTTATTAGACAATAATCACCAAGAAAAAAATTACATTAAAGGAAGTAGTTAAGTAGTTGGCAATGAAAGTACTGTTTTCCTAGTGAGGTTGGTTTGGTTTCTATCGACAACATTACATTGGAAATTTGTTAATAGGCCTACAAATTCTAAATAAGTTCCGTTTTTTTTCAATTTTATAAAGGGATTAGGGAGGAGAGGGGGCAACGATTTGGCATTAGAGGGAGTAGAGGGTAATGTAGAGTTAAGAGAGGATCACTTGTAAACATTTCTGCCACGCTGGTAAAATGGTAGGCTACTCTCTTTATTTGAGTATTGTAATGCTGGTTAATTTTGCGGTCGAAAAGACGATTAGGTAATGTGTTTCAGTTTGTTTTATAGAATGTTACTGGTTTAGATGTGTTAATCCTAATGAGTTCCTTTTCAACAAAAACCGCCGAAATTGATCATAAAACGTATTCAGATAATCAAAAGACTCTACTCAACCCCTTTTGAGATTATCCCGGATGTTTATCTTAACAAGATCATCCGGGACAAAATATGGAGCAGAACCTATTTATTATTCATACTACTCTCTTTTTTGATCGCCTTCCACGACCAAACAGCTGCTATCAGATCGCTGACCTCTGATCCCTTTATCATGCTATCGAACGATTACCAGAGCAAACTACACGCTTTGGAACAGCCACATTTGACTTTGATTGATCTATCGAGGGTTTTCTTGAATGATACTGAAAGCTATTCCGACAAGAGTGAGTTTTTCCGATTTGTTTCCATTTCCAATCGTAATATTGTTGGAACCCAAACGGATATCGGATGCAACTGTTGTTGTTGTCATTTTTAGTGTTTATGTTGCAAAATCTTAATAAATGTGAAAGTTGTTAAAAATATTTAACAATAGTTTGGCTAATGAGATATTTATTTAATTTCAAGGCTTGACTATATGAATGAATGAGGAATAAATGGAAACTAAATAGGAAGACCTATAGTTTCGAACGAATAAATCACCACATAAATAAATGACTTTGTAATCTTATTGTTAAGTTCTGATGGTACATTTTGGATAGTCCGCAGGGGTATGTAAGGTTGACTTGAATCAGAAAGGGTTGCAATGGGATAAAAGGAGGTAAATATGGATATTGTAATAATTAGCCGCTTTAAGCAGGATATCAGGGAACTTGGAGATCTGATACAAGAACTAAACGAGAACAATAAGATTGCGGGAGTATTTAACAGCATAGATGACTTTGAAAAAGGCTCCAGTGATATAAAGCATGATTTGATTTTTTGTGATGTAGACTTTGCTGGAGATCTTATGTTGTCGATTATGGAGAGGAGGGATGAGGCTGATATGCCTTTGGTATTAATGGGAAAGGAGAACATGTTACCAGGGGATGCTTTTAGGATGAATATTGTAGCCTATTTATTGTTTCCGTTAACATTAGATAAGGTAAGAGAAGCATTTATAAGGCTACGTAAGCGGGTTTCGCAGGGGGATCAGGGGCGGATTAAAGATGATGATTTAATAATCAAGCAGGGCAAGATGATGATCAGATCGATGGGGGAGTTGTATTATATTGATTATGATGATATCTTTTTTTTAGAGGCGGCAGGAAGTTACTGTATCCTACATTTTATAGATATGGATAAGACTTTAATGGTAAGTTTAAATCTCTCGAAGGTTGAGGATCGGTTACCGGCAGATCGATTTTATAGGATCCATGATCGGCATACGATCAATTGTCGCTATCTTTTTTCGGTTAGCTCTTGTGATAGAAAATGTAAGTTAAAAAATCCACTGACCAAGGTGACGCTTTCATTAAAGATCAGCGAACGTCGGTACAAAGATTTTACTCGTTTTATCAATGATTTTATGCTTCCTGAGTAGGGATGGAAACCCTATTCTAATGAGCGGTAGAACAGCGGGTAACTGTTAGGAAATCTCTATTAGTAGATATGAATGAGGTGCAGAATGATGTAGATAATTGCGATTACACCAATGACTGCAGCGATCCATACTGCAATGGTCTCGTTTCTGTTTTCAGTTGATTGTCTTGAGTGTGAAGCTCTTTCAGCTTTTATTTGTCGGCTTTTCCCTACTTTTATCATGCTGCCGTCGTTTATGACTCTATCGTAATTAGTTGACTAACGAATCCTATGCAAATATGGGTTCATTTTTAAGATGTGTCAAGGGGTTTCTAATGATATTTTCAACTTTTTTTTAACATCGAACCACAGGACTGTAGAGACGTGGCATGCCGCGTCTCTAACTCTAGATAGACGTGGCATGCCGCGTCTCTACTGGTGGCGTATATATATCAGTGAAAATCTGTCTAATCTGCGTCATCTGTGTTCTAATACATAAGATACATCTACCTATTTCCGGTGCTACGCACCTCTAGGTTGTTTTTTAATGGTTGCATCCTGATTCCAGTGCTACGCACCTCCATCTACAAATATTCTCGGTGCTACGCACCTTGCAGGGGATCTGCTCAAAATGTGGTGCTTCGATTAGGGATCCTATTTCCGGTGCTACGCACCTATTCGTTGCCTCGTGATGTTTATAAGGCTAGCAAGAAGGGGTTCAATCTAATTCCTATTTAACATGTGGTTCAAACGAATTCCACGAATTAAGAAATTAGGTCACGGTGTACCACAATGTATTACAGTGTACCACAGTGTTAGTATTCCCAAAACCTCACATGGCAACGTAAAGGTGTGTAGCACCGGA
>CAYUII010000053.1:0-9706 GCA_964444785.1 uncultured Bacteroidales bacterium
CTCACTTTTCAATGTTACAAAATTACTTTTAATGTATTAATTGTGAGATATATATAGGCTGTACAAATAGGGTGTAGCAAGAGGTCAATTTTGAACAAATCGTTACCGTTTTTGTCCGGAACGGAATCGGTAAAGATTTAAGCACAAATTTGCGTCTTTTTGGGGCTTTTTCGTGTCATTTGTGACGGACATGTTGGACACAAAAAAAACCTACAAGTTGTTGCCTTGTAGGTTTTATACTGTTATTGTCTGTTATTGTCCAGACCTCTCAGCGGAGAGAGAGGGATTCGAACCCCCGGACCCTTTCAGGTCAACGGTTTTCAAGACCGCCGCAATCGACCACTCTGCCATCTCTCCGTCGACAAAGGTACAAAAAAACTATTTTCCTCCAAATCTTATCCTGAAGTCTCCTTGAATTATTCCTACCACTAAAAGCTTTTTCGCTGATTTTCAAAATCATTTTACGCAAAAAAAACTTCATTCAATCTTAGGAATTCCTCAATTGAGGTTCTTGAATTCGCTCGGAGTATACCCAACGCTCTTCTTAAACATGCGGGTAAAATGCTGCGGATACTTAAACCCTAAATCGAAGGCAATCTCACTGAGGCTTTTCCCGGGCTCAAAGATCCGCTCTTTCGCAATATCGATAACTTTCTGCTGGATATGATCTTGCGCACTCTTCCCTGTCTCTTTCCTCAACAAATCACCAAGATAATTAGCTGAGATATGAATCTGTTCGGCGCAATATCGAACAGATGGCAGCCCCTCTGTTTTAGGCTTTCCAGCTTCAAAATAGGTATCAAGAACCTTTTCAAATCTTGATATGATATCTCGATTCTCTGGCTCTCTAGTAATAAACTGTCGATCATAAAACCGTAAACAGTAATTCAAAAAAAGCTCAATGTAGGATACTATTAAGGTCTTAGAATGCTTATCAATGGCATGCCTCGACTCATAGTCTATCTTCTTTAAACAGTCAACAATAACCTGCTTCTCCTGCTCCGATAAATGCAAGGCCTCGTACACATCGTATGAGAAAAAAGAGTAATCCTTAATCTTTTGTCCTAAGGTCGTGCCATGAATTAAATCAGGATGAAATGCCAAGGCATAGCCCTTAGGCTGGTAATTCTCAACCGGCTTATCCACCCCAATTACCTGTCCGGGTGCAATAAAAACCAGGGTACCCTCTTGATAATCATAAGTACGCATACCGTATCGAAGCTCACCACAAATCTTCTCCTTTAGGAAGACTAGATATAAGCCGATGTATGTTCGACCTATCTGAGTCTGAGGAGAACTTTCCAAATCGATGACACTAACCAAAGGATGAAATGTCTCATGATTTCTAAGGTCATTATACTGAGTAATGGACTCTATTCTGTGCAAAATCTCCATAATTTTCATGCTTTTAGCTCAGACAAATGTAAAACCATTCATTGGAACCATTCGCCTTTTCACCTCTAATCGGTGATAATGGTAATAAAAACCGTAATTAGTATAAGTTCTCGCTGGTCAAATGCCCCCATCTTTGCACCAGAAAAAACTATAAATTTTTAAAAAGCTTATTATATGAATAAAAGACATTTGGGAAAGAGTGATTTAGAAGTCTCGGCTATCGGATTAGGTTGTATGGGAATGAGCACCAGCTATGGGGCACCTCGTGATAAGCAAGAGATGATAAACTTGATTCGTGAGGCGGTCGATTTAGGTATTACATTTTTTGATACGGCGGAAGTGTACGGGCCATTCGTAAATGAGGAATTGGTAGGCGAGGCGCTGAAACCGATTCGTGACAAGGTAGTCATTGCAACAAAATTCGGCTTCGACACAGAAGGGAACAGAGAAAGTCCTTTAGGCGGCCTCGATAGCCGTCCGGAACACATTAGAAGAGTGGTGGAACAATCGCTAAGACGACTTAAGACAGATGTAATCGACCTCTATTACCAACATCGATACGACCCCACTATTCCAATCGAGGATGTTGCTGGTACCGTAAAAGATCTTATTAGTCAAGGAAAAGTAAGGTATTTTGGCCTATCTGAGGTTGGCACAGAGGTCATACGTAAGGCTCATGCCATTCAACCGATCACTGCCGTTCAAAGCGAGTACTCTTTATGGTGGAGAGAACCAGAGGAGAGCATCTTAAGCACACTTGAAGAGTTAGAGATAAGTCTGGTTCCCTTTAGTCCTTTAGGTCGTGGTTTTCTTGCAGGAGCCATCAAACAGGACACCACCTTCGAGCCTACCGATTTTAGAAATAGTGTCCCAAGATTCTCTTCAGAAAATATAAAAGCCAATTTACCCTTGGTTGAGATCATCACAGACTTTGCTAAGACGCATAATTCCACCCCTGCTCAGATAGCCTTGGCGTGGATTTTAGCTCAAAAGCCATGGATCGTACCCATTCCCGGCACTACTAACAAGATTCGACTAAAAGAGAACATTGGTGCCGTTGACATCAAACTTTCTGGCGACCAACTTGTTTCTTTAGAGGAAGCAACTAAAAAGATACAGATAAAAGGTGAGCGCTATTCAGAAAAGACCATGAGCATGATTAATAGATAGGAGGCTGCTGGCTGCTGGCTGCTGGCTGCTGGCTTCTAGCTTCTAGCAACTGGCTTCTAGCAGCCAGAGGCTAGCAGCCTTTATCTTGAATTTTGAATTCATGAATTTCCCCCGCCAGCAGCCAGCGGCCAGCAGCCAGCAGCCTTTATCTTGAATTCTTGAATTTTGAATTCATGAATTCCCCCCGCCAGTAGCCAGCGGCTAGTAGCCAGCGGCCTCATCACAAAGACTCAAATCTTAATAATAAACATAATATGTACAACTTCGATTTCTATAATCCTACAAGGATTTTCTTCGGTAAAGACCGTTTAAATGTATTGCAAACCAACATTCCAGAGGATGCAACAGTAATGATTACTTATGGTGGCGGAAGTGCGATCAGGAGTGGTTTAATTGGCAAAGTAAAAGCCGAGTTAGGCAATCGTCGAATCATCGAGTTTGGGGGGATTGAACCAAACCCAAAATATGAGACATTGATGAAGGCTGTCGAGATCATCAGAGCAGAAGGAGTTACTTTTCTTCTTGCCGTAGGTGGAGGCTCTGTCATTGATGGCACCAAGTTCATCTCCCTGGCGGTTCATTACCAAGGAGAAGCTACTGATCTATTGTACTTCGGTTTCCAGTCTATTACCTCATCAACAGTACCTAAAGTACTCCCCATCGGCACCGTTCTAACCCTTCCTGCCACAGGATCAGAGATGAATAGTGGAGCCGTAATAAGCTACAACCATGGCAAGTTTCCGGTAATGAGTGAGATGTCTTATCCCAAGTTCTCTATTCTTGATCCCACCTATACCTTTACCTTACCAAAGATCCAGGTAGCCAACGGTATTGCTGATGCCTTCATCCATGTCACCGAGCAATACCTCACCTACCCTGTTGATGCCCGTGTTCAAGACAGGATGGCCGAAGGGATCCTTCAGACGCTGATTGAGATAGGCACCACAACTATAAACGAGCCAGAGAACTATGATGCCAGAGCAAATCATGTGTGGGCCGCCACCATGGCACTCAATGGAATCATTGCAGTAGGCGTACCTCAAGACTGGGCTACCCATATGATCGGTCACGAGCTTACTGCTCTATTTGGTATCGATCATGGACAGACACTTGCTATTGTTCTTCCATCCTTGCTCGAGGTTTGTCGCGAACAGAAACATGCCAAATTACTCCAATATGCCGAACGGGTTTGGGGCATAAACGAAGGCAACGACGAACAGAAAATTGATCAAGCCATCGAAAAAACCCGCGAGTTCTTCCGCAGTCTCGGTCTAAAGATTCGTCTCTCAGAACATGGAGTCAATGCCGATCAAATTCCGTCAGTAGTCGCACAGCTAGAGGCTCATGGATTAACTGCCCTATCAGAGTCAGGAAAAATCACGCTTGAAGTAAGCAGAAAGATTCTCGAACTCTCCGTCTAACTGACCTTAAACCATGATAGTGATCGTTTATCTATAGTTGATCCCTCATCAAACTCAACAAAGCCGTGATTGAAATTCAATCACGGCTTTTTAATTGATTTTCTAACGCAAAAAACTACCCCTGCGCTTCCTCTTCGCTCCTTCTCCATATATCGCCTCTTTTACCCATTCTCCAATTAACAAAAAACACCATCCATAGATCCCTTTTTTTTATCACATTCTAAAAAATTCAACCTTAATTCAATCCTTTTTACGGTTTTACCCATCCTATAATTTAACACCATCACTCCCCATTTGCTTCCTATCAATTTCCCAATTATTCGATCAAGAAACGAAGAAGCAACGGAGAAGAAGCGAAGAGCGAGCTTCTGGGAGCTGATTTTTGGCTACTGGCTACTAGCAGACAAAAGCCACCAGTCCTCCCCTCAACAATCCCCGTTATATTCAAATCTGATTGAATAAAATCTCTAAATTTGCACACCTTACCAAACACAATATAATGGAACTACATTTCGAACCATTCAGACAAAACACCATAGGGCACCACATGATGTTCAAGACTCCCTATGGCGAAAAACAACTGATTTATGCTGACTGGATCGCTAGTGGTAGACTGTACAAACCAATAGAGAAACAGATCTCAGATATTTTTGGCCCCTGGGTTGCTAATACCCATACTGAGACCTCAGAAACCGGAACCATGATGACGAAAGCCTACCACTTGGCTCATAAACTCATCAAACAACACTGTAATGCCGGTCCCGATGATGTTATTATTACTGCCGGAAATGGAATGACCGGTGTGGTTAACAAACTTCAACGTATCCTCGGACTCAAGTTCTGCGGTAAACTCTTTAACAGTACCTGCCTTAGTGAAACAGAACGCCCTGTGGTGTTTATCACTCACATGGAGCATCATTCAAACCAGACCTCCTGGCTGGAGACCTTAGCCGAAGTGGTCCTTGTAGGTCATACCCCCGACCTTCTCGTCGACCTCAACGACCTCGAAGAAAAGCTAATTCAATACAAAAACCGTAGATTAAAAATCGGATCATTCACCGCTTGTAGCAACGTCACCGGTATCATCCCACCTTACCATAAGATGGCGAAGATCATGCATCAACATGGAGGCATCTGTTTCGTTGATTTTGCCGCTTCAGCTCCCTATGTTGAAATCGATATGCACCCCGCCGATCCGATCGAAAAACTAGATGCTATCTTCTTCTCACCGCATAAGTTTCTGGGTGGTCCAGGCACATCAGGGGTTATGATCTTCGATAAACACTTATATCATAACCCAGTACCCGACCAACCCGGAGGCGGAACCGTTGACTGGACAAACCCCTGGGGTCAACATAAATACATTGATGATATCGAGGCTCGAGAAGATGGAGGTACACCCGGTTTCCTTCAAGCAATCAGGACAGCCCTTGCCTTCGACCTTAAAGATCAAATGGGCATCGATAACATCCATAAAAGAGAAAAAGAGCTAGTAAAAAAAGCATTCTCCCTCTTTAGAACCATTCCCGGCGTTCATATTCTCGCCGATAACATCGAGGAACGTCTTGGGATCCTCTCTTTCTATATCGAAAAGGTGCACTATAACCTAGCCGTAAAAATGCTCAACGACTTCTATGGCGTTCAGGTTAGAGGTGGATGTGCCTGCGCCGGAACTTATGGACACATCTTACTCGATGTCTCCTATGAGAAATCAAGACAGATCACCGAAAAAATAAACTTTGGAGACCTCAGCGAAAAGCCAGGTTGGGTCAGGTTATCACTACATCCAACGATGACAGATCAAGAGCTCGAACTCGTTGCCCACGGGGTACGCGAAATCTCTCTTAACTACAGCAGCATGTCGTCAGACTACATCTACTTCCCCAGAAAAAATGAGTTTGCCCATAAATCAGAAACAGCTGATAAAATGGAAATTGTAAAGCCATGGTTTACGCTACCTCGTTAAAATGTAATAATTTATCTACGAAGGAGGGGGATCACAATCCTCCTCTTTTGTTTAACGGCAGAGCACTTATTTTCTTAATTTTGTAATGAACTAAAGCAGAAACGGGATGGCTATACAGGTCAACACATTAAAAAAACAAGCTGAATCTCCTGAACCAGAAAAGCCGGTTGAAGAGAAAAGCTCTCCCAAGAAGAAAAAAGAGAGCAATACCGGTAAGGAAAAGGAGAAGACAACAAAAGAAAAAGATCCTGTAAAGGAGGAGAGAAAAAGACGAGTGATCGGCTACTCTCTTCTGGTCTTAAGTACCTATATCATCCTGGCTCAAATAAGTTATATTTTCACCTGGGATGCTGACTATAGCCAAATTAGCTCGGTGGGTATCTGGGAGATTATCAACGGACAGACCCCCATGAGAAACCTAATGGGCTCTGTGGGCGCTGCTATTGCACATCTACTCATTTACCGCGGTTTTGGGGTATCATCCATTCTTATCACAGTGGCTCTCCTTGTACTAAGCCTTCGTTTTACCTTTAAATCAATTCAGTGGAAGCTGGATAAGTTCTTTCGCTGGTCAACCTATCTGCTTGTTTGGTCATCGGTGACCTTCGGATTAATCACCTCAAATGCCGTTGACTCATGGAGTGTACTGGGAGGAAACTTCGGAAGAGTCTTTAGTGACTACCTAGCCACCACCATTGGGATACCCGGTGAATCCATGCTCTTACTCCTACTCCTAGCTGCCTTTACTACCATCACATGGAACATTCCTTATCGTTGGCTTAAACCACTATGGGAACAATACAAAGAAAAAACTGAACGAGACCGACTTGAAAAAGAGAATAATCAAATCAGAGTGGCAGAACAAGAGGGCACATATAACCCGGAAGAGTATGCGGTCAAAGATGATGAAGAAGAGTATGAGGAAGGGGAAATCAAGTTCTACAAACGCACCGGAGAGTCTGAACCTGAGCCCAAGGTGAACCGTATGAATAACCCATCAACCGTCAACCAACAGCCTCAACCACTCAACAACAAAGATAACGAGATAGAACTCGAAGTGAACAACTCTACCTCTGCTGCTAGCGAAAACAAGAAGAACACTTCGAACATTGATGATACCGATCTGGAAATAGTTAACCCTACAACTACTATCAACAATCAGAGTAGTCCTGCCTCTTCAATGAATCCCGACAACAGCGTGAATCAACCTTCTGCCGACGCTGCTTCATCAGATAGTGAGGAAACAGATGCAAACACTGAGCTTCACCACACCATTGATGAACCTTATGATCCAACGCTCGACCTACCGCAATATCTCTTACCAGCTACTGAGCTACTACTGGATTACGGACCCGAAGAAGTTGAGGTTCAAAAGGATGAACTAGAAGCTAATAAGAAAAGAATTGTTGAGACTCTGGGAAATTACCAGATTACGATTCAGAAGATCAAGGCAACCATTGGCCCAACAGTCACCCTTTATGAGATCGTCCCTTCTCCTGGTATCAGAATCTCAAAAATTAAAAACCTTGAAGACGATATCGCACTAAGCCTTTCTGCATTAGGAATTCGTATCATTGCGCCTATACCTGGAAAAGGAACCATTGGCATTGAAGTTCCTAACCAGAACCCAAAGATTGTATCCATGCGATCGATGTTAGCAAATGAGAAGTTCATCAGTTCCAAATTTGAGCTACCCATTGCTATTGGAAAGACAATTGCCAATGAGCCATTCATTACCGATCTCGCCAAGATGCCTCACTTGCTAATGGCAGGGGCTACTGGCCAGGGTAAATCAGTAGGACTGAATGCCATCATTGCCTCACTGCTCTATAAAAAACATCCCTCGCAGCTCAAATTTGTCATGGTTGACCCGAAAAAAGTAGAGCTTACCCTATTTAGTAAGATCGAACGTCATTATCTGGCAAAACTGCCTGATAGTGAAGAGGCAATCATCACCGATACACACAAGGTGGTTAAAACGCTCAACTCTCTTACAATTGAGATGAATAACCGCTATGAACTCCTCAAAGATGCCCAGGTCAGAAACATTAAAGAGTATAATGCCAAGTTCATTGCTCGCCGACTAAACCCATTGCAAGGACATCGGTACCTGCCCTATATTGTACTTGTGGTGGATGAGTTCGCTGACTTAATCATGACCGCCGGTCGTGAAATAGAGACCCCAATTGCACGTCTGGCGCAACTGGCTCGTGCTATTGGAATTCATCTAATCATAGCCACCCAAAGACCTTCGGTCAATATTATTACTGGTACCATTAAAGCCAACTTCCCTGCCCGTATAGCCTTTAGGGTTAGTTCAAAAATAGACTCAAGAACCATTTTAGATGCTTCAGGAGCAGAACAATTAATCGGACGGGGGGATATGCTTCTCAGTACCGGAAATGACCTTATCCGGTTACAGTGCGCCTTTATCGATACTCCTGAAATTGATGGGCTGACCGACTTCATCGGTTCACAAAGAGGATATTCAGACGCATTACTCCTACCTCCAGTTGCCGATGACAATGAGATGGATGAGCCTAAAGACCTCAATCCCGATGAACGGGATGAGATGTTCGAAGAGGCCGCCCGTGTTATTGTTATGAATCAACAAGGCTCTACCTCCCTACTTCAAAGAAAACTCAAATTAGGCTATAACCGTGCAGGACGTATTATCGACCAACTCGAAGCCGCTGGAATTGTAGGACCCTTCGAAGGATCAAAGGCCAGAGAGGTAAAGATCCCAACCGAAGCAGCTCTGGAACAGTATTTGCAACAGCTACGCCGAGAAAATAACACATTTTAAATACGAAATAACATTCGAATGAAACGCACTATTGCTTGCATCTTATCTGCAATCTTCTTCATCACCTCTGTCTCAGCTCAGAACAATGATTCTAAGGCAACCGGTCTGATAGATCAACTTGCATCGAACCTCAAATCGTTCTCCAATATGCGGATTGAATTCACATACCAAATGGATAACGATCAACAGAAACTACACGAAAAGACTAAAGGGACTATTCTTGTTGAGAAGAATAAATTTCGTATCCTACTTGATGGCAAGATCATCATCAACGACGGAAAAGCCGTATACACCTACCTTCCCGAAGCAAAAGAGGTTCAAATTAACCCTGTTGAAGAAGAATCTGATCAACTATCGCCAACCAGCCTCCTTAATAACTACAAAAGCAAATATAGAATCAAGTATATCAGAGAGGAAAACAGTAACGGAAAAGAGATCCTCATCGCCGATATGATCCCTATAAAAGGACAGAAGTTCTTTAAGGTAAGGCTCTATATTGAGACGAAGAACGCCTCACCGATTAGCTTCTTGATGTACGATAAAAGCGGTACGGTTTTCACCTATGCAGTAAATAAATTCGAGAAAAACGCGACCCTAAAAGCCGGCACTTTTGAGTTTAAAAAGAGTGATTACCCCGGCGCCGAGGTGGTAGATATGCGATAGCTAATAAATGCATTAATGAGTAAACCGCTAGCAGAGACGCTCCGTCCCCAGTCGCTTGACACCTACGTTGGTCAAGAGCACCTCGTTGGAGAAGGAGCCATACTAAGAAATGCCATACTCTCGGGAGGCATTCCCTCTATGATCTTTTGGGGGCCTCCCGGTGTGGGAAAAACAACGCTAGCTTATATTATCGCAAACCAGACAAAGAAAACCTTTTTCACCCTTTCAGCTATTTCAAGTGGGGTCAAGGAGGTGAGAGAGGTCATCCAACAAGCAAAAGCGCTT
>CAYUII010000054.1:0-8969 GCA_964444785.1 uncultured Bacteroidales bacterium
TTCTTACCTTAATTTACTGATTTTCATTAGATTAATTTTTTGTCATGTACTAAGCTTCCTCCTAAAGAGATCTCTTCTAATGTTATAAAAGGAGATGAATATGAAATTAAATTAAATAGTGGTTGGAAAATTATTGAGGAGAATAAGATTTATAAGATTGTGAGAGAATAGAATTTATAGAAAACTAAGGTTTTATAAACTAGGTTTAATTTGAAATTCAATTTTTAGAATTGGGACCGTTGGGACTTTGAGGACTTTGGGGACAACCAGTGCTCTGTGATTTTTAATCTTTGTCAAGTAGTTGATATGGAATTGCAAGCCAGATTTAATTTGCTGAAGATACTATTTGCAATTATATGACTGTTTTTAGCAGGTTCATCTGTTATATCCACAAAGCCAAGCTTACAACTCAAACCCGAGTTGTTATAATGAAATACGCCAGAAACATCACTATTTTGATCGGAAGCAGGATATAATAACATAGTTTTATAGGCACCCCAATGCAGGTTGTAAACAAACATCTGCTTAAGATCATCGTCAGATGGCTTATTGGTCTCGATTCTCTTCCATTTAGTATCAATCACAAAAGTTTCCTTCGTTGTCTTCACGACAATATCGGGACGAATTCGTTTGTTCTCCCAGAACTTGGCAGAATTCTGAAAATAAACCTCAATACCCTTCTTCTGATGTTTTTTTAGAATACGGAAGATATACTCCTCCCATAAAACATTCATATCAAACAAAAGAGCAAGTAAATTCTCACTACCAGAATTCAAACTTGGTGAGTAATTGAGGATAATGATTTTAGCAATATCAATTGCCTTCTGGTACTCACTATTTTTACGATGATAAACAATTCTTTCAAAATGTTGCATTTGAATATTAACGGTTTCTATGTCTTGAAACTCATATAGTAGTCTCTCTAATTTATCAGTATGAGATTCATTAACCAAATTCTTTAATATCAGCAGCCCCCTAAACAGAATTTGATGTAATAGATGGTTTTTATCATAAATCAGATGTTCACAGTAAAAACGCTCTTTATGCACTTGATTCTTCTTTATGTTTTGAGGAAAAAGGATCTTTCCTCTTAATGCGTTTTGATTGGATTGATTTTTCCTGTATCTCTTTATCAAACCTTTTCTTATAAGTTGATCTACCTCTCTCAGGTAAATCTCTAAATAGGCATCAAAAATTGAACTAGACCGTTTTTTAAGTTGGGTTTCCGAAACAGAATCTACTTCGATGAGTTTGCAAACCTTTAACATATCAAGCAAAATACTATGCCATTTATTCTTCTCCTGATCCCTGTTTCTATCCGCTTTTGGCAGAATTTCAATCGTCAAATCACCTATACGAATGACGCCAACATAACTATTAAAACAGATTCCATTATGAATTATGGTAAAATACTTGTTTTGATGCAGTTCATTGAACTTTACCATAGCATCAAAATGACTACGACGAAAAAGTCCTGAATCATCAAAACGTAATTTCTGATGCTCAAAAACTTGAATGACCTCTCTACTTTTCATTTGAGGAATTTTGATAAACTGAAATAAAGGCAGCACTGTCCCAATAGTCATCGGAGGTAAAGCGATAAACTTTTTTATCATCCAGAAAAGCAGCATCTTCTTCAAATCCACATGGGAAGCTAACCTTAGAGTGTAATTGAGTGATAAACTTTTCTCCTAAAACTAAACCAATCTTACCATAGTTACCATAAAAATACTCTTCCAAGAGAGGTATAATTTTATCCTTAAATGTCTGTTTCAAATCACTTAAATTCTCCAATCCAAGAAAATAGGAATGCCCAATCTGGTGATCTTTATCAATCAATACCTCAATTCGTTGATTGATTGCCTCCAGTAATTTTTGCAATTCAACACCATCAAGATTTTTCTTTTCTAAGATCTGCGGAACAGGCTGCATCTCCATGAATGAGAATCGTCTTCTTAATGCAGTATCCAGCGCTTCCACACTTCGGTCTGCCGTGTTCATAGTTCCTATAATATACACATTGTTAGGAACAGAAAATGATTCACCAGAATAGGGCAATGTTACCTCAATCTGCTCTACATTCCCTTTCCGTTTATCCTCTTCAAGGAGTGTAATCAACTCACCAAAGATTGAAGAGACATTGCCTCTGTTTATCTCATCAATGATAAGAACATATCTTTTTATATTTTTAGATTCAACTGATTTAAAGCCAAATTCTGATTTCAGGTAATTAATAACACCATTAAAATAACCATCCCAACCATCATAAATCTTTTCATTATTAAGTAGCTTGAAAATCTTATCCTTAGTTAAAACTCCTTGCTTCTCCCTTTTAGTACCCGTCATAAGTGATAAATTTCCATTCCGGTTTAGAGAAATCGCAAAGCTTTTTTTGGTTGGTGTTTGAAGTTCCAAAAAATCATTCTCACTCAGTTTTTGTTGAAGCTTCTTATAAGCGTTTTCAAAATCCACAGTATTCTCCGGATTAGCATTTTGACACAACCGTTTGAATATGCCATCTTTTACTTCATAAGTTACATTCCCATCAACTATTTCGGGCTTAATTCCTTCAATAAACTCTTCATGGCTTAAACTCTGATGAAAGGTGGTAAATACAATTTGACCGGCATTTAAGAGCTCATCAAACTCCCTAATAATTTCATCACGATTATTTGAATTGGAACCGTTAATAATTTTAACTGCAATTTTTTTCGTGTTGTATGTCTTCCCCGTACCGGGAGCACCAAATAGAATTTGGTTCAGTGGAATTTTTTTAGGTGTATTCATAGATTCAACTTTCGTTTTAAGTTTGGGGTATGTGAAATCAAATAACTCATCAAGAGCCTTAAGTGTTCTCACAAAGCGTCCATCATCATTTATATCAACTTTCTTCTTATGAGTAATACTAGGAACACCTTGTTGCCATTCCATCCATTCAAGATTCTCCGGAAGCTCGTTGAACAGACTATTAAATTCGGAAGCAATTTTCTTGTTAAATTCAAAGTGAAGGTCAATTGAAATTTTGTTCTTAGAAAAATACAACTCGTAATGAACATATTCATAAGGGGACTTCCAAAATTTAATTCATTGTTATTCAAGTAATTATTTGTATATTTGCAATATAAAACAGTGAATAATGAAGGCATATTTTAAGAGAAACGGCAAGATAGGATTCTTCGACAAAGATTTCGCACTTGAGGCGCTTAACTCAAAAAGGAATATACTTGAGAGAATTTCTAAAGTAATCAATTTTGAGTTATTCAGACCCATCTTGGAAGATGCCGTGTTGAACAAGAATAAGAAGAATAATTCGGGAGCAAAACCTTATGACCCTGTATTGTTATTCAAGATTCTTATACTTCAGAGGATATACAATCTAAGTGATGAAGCTACAGAATATCAGATCATAGATAGATTAAGTTTTAAGAATTTTCTTGGTTTAGCCAGTGGTGATAAAGTTCCTGATCAAAATACCATTTGGTCGTTTAGAGAAAAGCTTAGAGAGAAAGACACGGTCTCAGATCTCTTTAATGTCTTTCATGCCTTACTTCAAGAAAATGGCCTGATGATCAATGAAGGAAAAATGATTGATGCAACCTTTGTGGAGGCACCACGCCAAAGAAACACAAGGGAGGAGAATGAAAAAATCAAAGCAGGACAAGGAGATGAGTTATGGAATGATCATCCGCATAAAAAATACCAAAAGGATATCGATGCCAGATGGACAAAGAAGAATGGTCAAACCTATTTTGGCTACAAGAATCATGTTAAGGCAGACCCGGGAACAAAACTTATTACAAACTATGTTGTTACAGATGCATCCGTACATGATTCACAAGTACTGGAAGATTTGTTAGAAGAATCAGATGCCAATCAACCTTTATACGCAGACAGCGCTTATACAGGTGCTTTACAGGATGAGATAATAGAAAAGTATGATATGGTCAATCAAGTGAATGAAAAAGGATATAAAGGTAGACCACTTACTGATACACAGAAAGCTAATAATCGTATAAAATCTAAAACCAGAGCTAGGGTAGAGCATATTTTTGGATTCATGGAACAGTCAATGCATCGAATAACGGTTCGATGTGTCGGATTAGCACGTTCCTTTGCGATCATTGGCCTCGATAATTTGGTTTATAACATGTGTAGGTACGAACAGATTATCAGATTAAGTAGCATAAAGGGTTAAACCCCAAGAACAACAATAATAATAACAAACTTAAGCTCTAAATAATTTTTGCATTCAACCAATAAGAAAATCATATGATCTAAGAGTACATTATATATAGCAAAATGGCTTTAACATCCTAAAAGCTCAATACAATTCAGGTTCAAATCAGAGTCTGCTTCTGTAGGTAGGCTTTGTCGATTAAAGAAAAAATCAAATTTATGTTTTTGGAAGTTCCCATAATTAATTAATTCATCCTTATCTAGAATCCAGACCCAATTCTCTTCATTTCGTCCAAGCCTATACTTGGTTGACTTTTCATTTATATATTCACCAAACTGTTGGACAAAATCTTCAAAGCTTTTCATCTGATTATTATTTCTAAAAGTTACAAATAGAACATTCTGAATCATCAAGTATCGGTCATCCCAATCTGGTTGTTTATAAAACTTCCGATAAGTATTGATAAAAGTCACATCATTTAAAAGTCCTTCCTGAATCATTTGATTGGCCAACTCTTGAAAATGCAAAAACCGTTCACCAGGCTTGTGTTGCTTAATATTAAGCTTTTCACAGAGGTAAATGTAATAGTCGGCTTTATAAAAGATATATTTCTCAGGAAAGCGAAATGCAAGATAGACAGAAATTGTCCTTTCGTCCTGTTGGGCGTTAAGATTTGAACGATTTAAAGCTACCTTAAGATTAGGCAACATTTTATCAGATGCTGCTTGAAAAGACTTAATGCGTTGTGATATATCTAGTGATTCATCATACAAATCACGAAACATATTCCTTACATCATTAGGAAAAGATTGAGCTAGGAGATTTATAAAGCCCATCGAATTTTGATAAACCATATTAGCTGCTTTACTGAAAGAATTTCTAAACATCTGATAGAAATCAATTGCATCTAAATCCCAATTTTGTTGAAAAGTATCGAACGCCACGTATTTATAGGCTTCATAAGGATCACCGTTATTCTCTAAATAATCAACATAATTCTTTATCAAATCAGAAGTTACATTCTTTAAATCGTCAACCATTGGGTATTAATTATTTATAATTGGCAAAAGATAAATACAAAATTGCTTTAAACCGGGCAGAACTTTACCTGAAATCAGCCAAAAAACTAAGATATAAAACCAACTTCTTAGGCCAACCACAAAATAGCCTCATCATAAATACCTTAAACATACCAATATCTTTTCCAAACTAAAGATTTACAACATGTCCCTCTTTAAATTGAAGAATAATATTTAACACGAAGGTAATTGGGATATTCTGTTGTTTTGCTGGCGTCCAATATGGCATCTTATTTACAGCATCCTTGAAAATTATTGGATCTATTTTTACCTCAGATAAGTCCGAAAAACTTTTACAGCAGGGTCTTCCATCCTCGAAAATAACTATTCCTAAAAAAATCTTACCTGAAAAGTTTTTTAAATTCTCAGATCTACTTACTACCTGGTTAAAGTAGCCAGATAAAGCAATTGTATCACAGGAAAAGATTGGTTTTTGTTCAACCTGAACAAAGAACATCTCTGTTTCACATTCATCAAATTCAGTAAAACTCGATGTAACAATTTGGCCGAAACTATTAATCACAATAATTGAGAAAATAACAGCTAGAATTTGTTGTCTCATGATTGTCTTGGTTTTTTATAGAAGAAGAATACCAAATAGATGGTAAAAGTAACAAATTTTAAATAAAGAGTTATTAAAAGTAGATTTTTATGACTCTTTGGACTTTGAGGACTGTTGGTGACTCATAGGACATTTATGACATTTATGAGTGTGTGTGTGTGAATATCTTCAATAGTCGTTGGTATCGACAAAGGCTATTTCATTTCTTCTTATTTCTCTCGTCAATTCTAGCTTTGGTCATTTTCTCTTTTAAACCACCCTCTTTAACAAAGGCAATTTCTAACTGATTTAACTGTTGTTTCAACAGGTAGGTACATATTTTAATCAATGTAATCATCGTATTGGCGCAAATTTCAGGGCTTTCGTTTTCTATGGCTTTTACAAAAGTATTGTAAGTTGGATTAGCGATACTTTTGTTAAGTTCTCGTAGTCTGGTAACCAAACGATGTCCTTTATCCCAAATGGGCAGTTTATTGGTTCTTAAAAAATCCTCATAATCTAGCTGAAGTTCTTCCAAGCTCGCCCGTGCGACATTAGTAAGCTTTATTTCTGTCTCCTTTGAAGTTGCTGATGCCAAGCTAGCCTCTGCTATGTTTTGCTTACCACTTCGAGCTGCTTGTACCATTTGCCCTACAGTGCGATCATACTTGTTGTAAAAACGATTGGTAAAATACACTGTTCCATCATAAATGATCTCGGCTTTCTGATAGCTAAACAATTTGCGGTAACCACCATGTTTGGGTATAAAGCCTTCGTTATTTTTATTACCACTATTCATTATAAAATGCTATGTTATAGTTTTGCCATTGAGGCATATTGCTTATATTTTCTACTTCAAAAATAACACACCGTTTGAAGCTACAAATCACTTTTTAGCGTTTTACCACTTTTTTACCACTTGAACTTTTTAGATTATTGGGATACGTGGGACTTTGGGGATTCGTAAAACATTTGTGAGTTCGTGGGACATTTGCAGTTCATAAATATAAAATTTTTCCCTAAATCCTAAAGTCAATCCGTTTTTTAGAAACAAAATAACTAATATGTTGAAAATTTCACTTGATTTTCAGATTATTATTTCAGATTATACAGTAGATTTTTCTAGCTTAGGTTTATATTTCTTGATTTTTTGAAAAAGACTTTCTATGTAATCACGTTTTGATCCAGAAACTGTCAACATCAATTTCTTTTGACGACTAGTCGAGACTAAATATGCTCCGATTGCAATCCAGAGAAATTTTGTGTTGGTAATGTGTGCTTTTCCTAGCTAACCGCAATTGAGTTCCTTAGGCTGATTATTACGTCTTCATGACTAAATAACGTTTTCCCACCGCAGTCGGATAATTTCTTAGTATCCTTACGCACCACAACAATTCTTCGTAGTTGTCAACAACTTTTACATTTGTATTGAAATAAACAGAGATCTACCTCTTGTCTTCATGAAGCCACCCACTTGTGAGGTACTAGGATAGTATCCACTAAACCTGACTTCAGCGGCATGGCTATGTTGTATTTTAGCAGTCGCTTTTTCCAAATAAGTCGACACATTATTTCCGCTAAATCCACTATCCCCTCTTAATAAACCGATTTGTCCTCTCGGAATCACCGCAAACGTATTGTCAAGAAACTCTATGAACTCTGTCGCACTAGTACTATCTCCTGTTCTCATCCAAACATTTGCTACCATCTTCATTTCCGCTACAAAAGTAATTATTGGGTGATAAGACTTCCTACCATGTCGTTTCGGATTATACCCCTTTTTTGCCCCCTCTTGGTTCCCAAAGCGGGTGATGACTGTTGAATCTATTTCAAGGGGCAAGTTGTTTTCCTATTTTCTTAAACCACCAACTTAATAAGTCAGAAAATATCACATCACTTGAATCATGATCGTACATAGGGAAAAACCTTGACAGGGTGCTTTGAGACGGCATGCCTTTCTTCAACAGGCAGATCTCTTTCTATACTTTATCATAACCGATCTGCGAGGCGTTATTGCAGTTTCCAGCAACAAGTATAACACTCATTATAAAGCTCTCAATTATCTCATAATGTTCAACTCCTATAGCACTGTCATGATTTTGCAAAAGCAGACTACGAAGTTTGTCAAACATGCCAATGCGGTCATAGAGTTCTTTGATCAGCCTCATACCACCCCAAGGAGATATCTTCCTATCACTATATTCGTATGGTAGTAGTCCGCTCACTTTTTCGATGATTACATTATAACGCTAAGATATGAACGTTGGGTACTTACCTCATCAAATTAGAAACCATTGTATAATTCGGGTTTAATATTACTTACTTGATATAAACCTTAATATGCTTTCTTTATGCGCTAAAACAAAGTTGTTACCTGGTGTGAATCCACATTTTCGACACGAAACATTGTATGCACTATTTATGGTTTCGCATGAAGTACATTTGTAATGCTCCATCATTTCCTTCATCCAAATTTCCCAACCAACTTCTTTAATTCTTTCATGCGACGACCAAAGTTCAAGGCGATGAGGCATCTTTGTTTGAAAATTCTTTAATTCTTGGCATGGGTAATCATTACACTCTCCACAAAAAGATATATTTCTTTCTTTAGCACAATCAAAAAAGACGCAATTTCTAGTGCAATGAGCCGATTTTCTCTCAGCTCTGCATCCATCGCAAAATGTTTCTTCCAAAGTTTGGTTTAACGATTTTGCTATAACCTCCAGTTTATCAATATTATTTTCTTGTGTATTAATATAAAGGCTACATGAGCCACAGAATAAACCACAAATTGAAGCAAGGTTTAAATTACTTTCCATACTATTTTTCTGATTGATTATTTTTAAAAATATAGAAACTATTTAACAAGATTAAAACCCATTTAAAACCGTTTGATATTCTACCTTATTTTATCGCATATATAATTGTATATAAGCAAATAATGGAACAAATACTATTTTACCAACAAGATTACCTCTACCAACTGTGTCAATCTTTGGTCAGATAAAATTAGGTAAAAATTCCAAAATAAGCTAATTGTGATTTAGATATACGTAGTCTGAGGAATTTCATACAATCAATTTCAAGGCATAATTATTATACCATTTGTAAGTAATCACCTTAGTACATGACAAAAAATTAATCTAATGAAAATCAGTAAATTAAGGTAAGA
>CAYUII010000055.1:0-7404 GCA_964444785.1 uncultured Bacteroidales bacterium
TTCTTACCTTAATTTACTGATTTTCATTAGATTAATTTTTTGTCATGTACTAAGCCGTTTTACTAATATCTCAACTGAAGATGGCCTTTCTGATCCCTTCATCCTCGATATTATTCAAGATCTCTCTGGATGTATCTGGATCGCTACCCGTAACGGATTAAACCGCTTCGATGGATGTAATATTAAATCCTATCTCTCATCAAAAAAGCCGGGCTCGCTCCCTAATAACCTCATCACCTCCCTCGCTATTGCCTATAATGGCTCTCTTTATATTGGTACCGCCTCCGGTATAGCCGTCTTTGACCCTAATAGAGACTCCTTCCGGAAAATAATCCTCCTTACCAATAAAACCAATGATTACTCAAACATCCGTATTAAAGCTCTACTGAGAGCCCATTCTGGCGATATCTGGGCCGATTGCAAAGGAGGGATCCTCCTTTGTATTAAACCCTCTGGAGAAATTTTAGAGTTTCATCATAAAAGAGGGGATTTTGAAGGAGATTACTATTACCATCACCTTGTAGAGGACAATAAAGGTAATATTTGGTTCGGCGGACGATGTCTCTACGTGGCTCGTCTTAGTGCGAACGACCACACCGTATCTCCTGACCTTCCCCTCGGTGTCTATAAGGCCGGCGCTGAGGCTGGTTGCCTATTAAACCTTAGAACGAAAGGGGTCTTTATCGGTACTGACCATAATACCTTTGGCTGGTTCCCTAATAATGAAAAGCCTTTCGTAAACGTTGATTGGCTCTCCCTTCCTTTTGTGCCTTATGATGCCGTTGAGGATCTCTCTGGTCTAATCTGGCTTGGAGGTAATGGTGGCGGATTAGCACTTGTTGACCCCATCCGAAAAAAGATAAAACTCTTCTCACGACAAAATAACAACCCTTTTTGTCTCGCCTCTAATCAAATTAACACTCTCTTCGTCGACCGAGATAATAATGTATGGATTGGCACCGACCATGGAATCTCCATTTGCAATAGATCACAAAATGAACTCCTCTGGCTCCGACAAACTCAAGGTTCTTCTATGTCATCGAATAGAGTCTCTGCTCTGGCCGAAGACTTTGATGGTCGTCTTTGGATCGGCTATGAGGAGGATGGTATCGATACCCTTACCCTCCAAAACCTCTCTTTTGGTAATCTAAAATATTCACTTCTTACCGATAACATCCCCCTAAATACCTTCCTTCGTGAACGTGAGAACCTCGCTCGTTATGCCGCTCATGGAGTAATAAAATCTAGTCAGGGGCATACAATAAAGAATTTCCCTAATAATTATCCTAATTTCCGACAGAGCCGACTTTCTTTCAAACTTATTAACGAAAATAGAGTCTCTTCCATCACGCCTCTGAAAAACGGCGACCTTGTCATTGGTCTCGTCGGCGCGGGTGGCTTCAATATCTGGAATCATAATGAAAACCATTTCGAGCGATTTGCCCTTTGGGGATTGCGTCCGAAAGAGCTTTACACGCTCTTTTCCGGTGATCCATTCGGCGCCAACTGGTACGGCGGTTTCGTTGAGGATAATCTTAACCATGACCTTCTTTGGTGTACCACTTGGGAAACCCTGGGCTTGAACTGCTTTAACAGAGCCCTAAAATCGTTTGAACCAATCCATTTCTTTGGCGCCAACCGTCTTAGTCACCCCGTAAACACCCTGATCAACAATATAGCCGATAAGAAACTCTGGCTTATCGGACATGATATGCTCGGCTACTTCGACTTTAACGACTCAACAGTGCATCGTTTTGCCGGTAATCTCCCTCAAGAGATCCCATTTAAAAATGACCTAGATAAATATTACCCCTCTTTTAAGGCTCATCTAATCCCCGATTTTCCCATCCATTTGCGATATGAGGCTGCACTACTCCATCACAAAGAGCTATGGATTGCAACCTCGGGCGGTCTGCTGCACTTTATCCCAAAATCAAGAGCTTTTAAACTCTATAGGTATAACCCTTCGACAGGATATCATGATCTGGATTCATTGTATTCTATTACCCTTTCTCCTTCACAGGATGAACTGCTGCTAAATAGTGCCGGTGGGATGCTCTCTTTTAACCTTAGAAAGCTCTCTTTTACTCGCTTTCCTAACGATCGGCTTAGCAAAGAGATCACAGCCTTTACCATTCATAAAAACATGATCTTCTATGCTTCTGGTTCAAGCATCTATTCTTGTACTCCCCAAGGTTTGAATATCCGCAAGGTTGAGGGGATACCCAATAGAGGTCTCTTACGATGGATTGAAGGGGGAAGTGGTGACGATATTATAATCTCTTCAGATCAATGGATGATGATCTGTCGCTTTGATCGCTCCAAACATGATGCTACGGTTTGGAAGGTGATCCCTGCGCCGATGACTCCCTCTTCTATTAGACGGGTGGTGAGAGGTGCCTCTGGTGGGTGGTGGATCTCAGGCCGCCAGGGACTGTTAAGGATCGACAAGAAGGGAATTCTCCACAAGACACAGACCCATCTTCTGTCCCACGAAGTAGAGGAAGACTGCTGGGGATTGGTGGAAGAACCCTCCGGGAAGTTATGGGTGTCGACCGCCTCCGGTATTAAGGGGTTGATTCAGCAAGGAGATAGTTGTAATCAGGAAGTCTTACCTCCTTATCCCTCTGACGGACTGTCGAGTCGTCTTTGTACGGTCATAGCACAGGATCAACAGAATAACCTATGGGTTGGAACCTCCGACGCTGGTCTAAATTATGTCGATCTCACCAACAATAAGGTCAATCATTTTGGCTATCCGGGCAGCCAGGATTCCATGATCTGTGGAACTAATATCACAGCAATTTACTGTCATAAAGAGATCACATGGGTCGGAAGTGAGATTGGCCTTAGAGGTCTGTTCAGGGATGCAATGGGTAGGGTGAAGGGGATCAGCGGAGCCTTCCTAAGATGCTCGGGGCCTGTCAAGGCAATCGTCTCCGATTTGGCGGGTAATATATGGTTTGTGAATGGAACCGAACTATACTGTTATCTACCGGGAAAGGATATTTTGCACCATATTCCAGTGACTGCAGCTATTAGAGGGGCGCTATTCTCCTCGTCGGTTGTGAGATTACGGAGCGGTATGATTGGTTTTGGTGGTAGTTTTGGTGTGGTGTTATTTGATCCGGGGCGGGTGTTGAAGAGTCTTAGAAAAGAGGTTAAATTGAGGTATGAAGAGTTGAGAATAGATGATGAGGAGGTCTATTTCTCATCTAATAAACTCTTGAAGAGGTTGTATCAAACAACAGGGAGCAAGGGGTTTTCGGTAAGAGCCATGGTCAGTCAGCCTTTACTGGTCAATGAGATCGCCTTGCGTTATCGGTTAAGAGGTTTCGAAGAGAGCTGGCATGAATTGCTTAGTCCGGCTTTTCTGATCACTTATGGGAGAATGGAAGAGGGACATTATCAGTTGGAGATAGCGTATGATGATCATAGTGGTAGAGGGTATCTCCCTCTTGAAATGATAACGGTAGAGGTGGATCCGCCATGGTACCTCAGGAAGATCTCGTTGTTGATGTGGTTTATTATGTTGGTATCGTTTGTTGTTTTGATTATCAAACGACGGGAGGTTCGGTTGAAGCGACAGAATGCGATGTTAGAGGAAGTAGTGAGTCATCGTACGGCTGAGTTGCAGGAGGCTAATCGGGAGTTGAGAGCGGGGCGTGATCAGTTAAAGAAGATGGTTGAGAGCAAGAATAAGTTTTTTTCCATCATCTCGCACGACTTGAAGAATCCCTTTCGATCTATTGAGACATTACTTACATCGATGGTTCAGAACTGGGAGCGGATTCCCGATGAAATTAGACGTGAGCAGTTGGAGAAGGTGAGTTTGGCCTCCAGAAGCACCAATAAGTTGCTCGATGATCTCCTGTTGTGGTCGATGACCCAGCGGGGTGATTTGCCGGTGAGGAAGGAGAATATCCCTCTCCATTCATTGGTTCAGGATCTGTTTGCTCTTTTTGCAGAGGCAGCTGCTGAGAAGTCACTCTCTTTACTCTCAAGAGTAAGAGTAGAGGAGGTTGTTTATGCCGATTATCAGATGTTATCTTTAATATTAAGGAATTTAATTCATAATGCGATAAAGTTTTCGAAGGAGGGAGGAGAGGTGATCATTGATTGTAGCAGAGGGGAGGGGCATATTATTACGGTTATTGATTATGGAGTTGGGATGAAGAGTGAGGTTGTTGCTGCTATCTTTGAGCAGGGGATGGTAGTAAGAAGGGTTGGGACAAAGGGCGAGCAGGGTAACGGATTAGGGTTAAAGCTCTGTTATGAGTATGTAAAGCGTCAGGGGGGAGATTTGGAAGTTAGAAGTCAGGTTGGAGAAGGTTCTGAATTTATTATTACATTACCTAAAAAAAACGAAGAAGATGGCCAGAGTAGTGATAGCTGATGATTCTACGATCCATTTAGAGGGGATGAAGATCATTTTGTCGGGCATTCCTGAGGTTGAAGTAGTAGGGGTTGTAACCGATCGTGAAAGCGTTATAGCGGTGGTTCAGGAGAGTCATGCAGAGATTTTGTTTTTAGATGCCTCATTTGAAGAGGAAGGAGATGGATTATTGTTGGTATCAGAAGTGGTGAAGAGTTGTCCTGAGGTGTCAGTGGTTACACTATCGTATAGTAAGAGTGTAGGTTATATATTGCAGTCCATATCAGGGGGAGCGAGAGGTTATTTATCGAAGGATACGACCGCTGAAGAGATAGGGCGGGTGATAAAAGCGGTTGAATTAGGGGGTGGGTTCTTTTTAGGGGAGACCATTCCGAGGTTATCATTTGAGCGATTTGTGAAGAATAGGGAGGAAGGAGAGTGCGTAAGTTTATCACAGCGAGAGCTAGAGGTGGTTGAATTATTAGCAAAGGGGTTGTGTTCAAAAGAGATAGCAACGATATTGGGGATAAATTTTAATACAGTGGAGTCGCATAAGGAGCATATCAAAGAGAAGATGAATGTCAAAACGGTGGTAGAGATAGTGGTTAATGCTGTGCGGATGAAACTGATAGAACTATAAAATGGCACCCAAAGATTAATCTTTGAGTGCCTGTATAAACCAATACTGTAAGCAATTACCTTTCAATAGTTGTCTTGTTGCAAAGAAATTTTTGTAATCACTAATAGGTGCTTAGTATAATCTCAGAATAATTCCCAATGTAGGTATGGTTTTCGGCTCCTCCTGTTTAGGTTATTATTCAACAACTAACTTTGTAGAAACAATTCCTTCGTTATCTGTTATTATTACTAAATATACTCCATGGTTAAGCGAAGGTGGGTTTATGGCTTCTGATGGTCTAAAATTTGTTTTAAATAACAATTTTCCGTTCACATCATAGATTTCCAGATAAGCTTCGTTCGCACAATTGACGTTTGTATAAAAGGGCATATTTGGGGTAATAGGGTTTGGATAGATAGAGAGATTGTTCCTCTGTGGCATTGAAATATCAACGCCGGTTGGAAGAGTGGTATAATCTAGAGAAGTTATTCCTTTCTCTGCCCACCATATATGATTTGATTGATCTATGGTTAAATCAGTCTCAAACCATTGTTGCAGCGGACTGTTTAATGGATCGAATAGATAAACAGTGTCTGTGATTCGATTGAATACCTGATACCCGTAGACAATGATTTCATCATTCACCACTAACTTGCTTTTCCTATAGTTTGATTGAGTCTCCTTTATTAAGATCCAGCTATTGTTTTTTCTTTCAAAGATGCCATTGGTCCATCCGACTAAACCTACTGCAAAAAGGTCGTTTTCGTAGGTGGTAAATGCGAAATAGGGAGAATTAGTAATTTCATCTTCAATGATTTCCCAACTGGCCCCATTATAAACTCCTAGGGCATGATTACCGGTAGAATTATTCAGACTTATTATTATCTTACCATCTTCGGTTGATCTCATAAATTCATAATCATTAGCATAATAGCCTGAGGGCACTGCCACCTCGGTGAAGGTTCCATTATAGAAATAACATAAATTCTCTGTAGATAAATAAAACCATACTTTTCCATCAGGTGTATTAGTTATTGCTGTTGGATAGAAAATGGATAGACTATCTGGATAGTAATAGCTATTGAAGGTTGAACCATTAAATGAATTTAGACAATTATTCGTATCACCATAACTGAAGCCGCCAAACCATAATAAACCATTAACATCTACCGACAAGGATTCAATATACCAGATGGGCATCTCAGAATTTTCCGGATTGTAATTAGTCCATGTTCCATTATTATACCGGGTTAGCCCATGATAACTATCCGCATACCAGATATTCTGGTTTTTATCTGCAAGAATTAGAGTTCCATTTGACTCTTTTATACCGCAATCATTTAGATCATAGATCTGCGAGTTCAATCCGTCAAAACTGCAGAAACCTCCTTGACAATTATGCACAAAGCATTCTACACTTAGCCTTTTCCCTCCCAGATAAAGAAGTTCACGGGTCTTATCAAAAACCATAGAATGGAATCTATTACAAGGGAAGCCGGCTATTGAGTCATTAAAAAGTTTGAACTCATTGCCGTCAAATTGTTGTATCCCATACGAGTCGTCGATACTGCCACATAAGCAATTAGGATCATAACCGCTGTGGCCTATGCTGAAGAAGAGGGTATTATCATTATTAACTGTCATACACTCCACAAGATTTCCGATTATCCCTGAGTTTGAGCTAGTATAGGAGAACCATTGGCTTCCATCATACTTTATAAGACCATCAATCTCAGTCCCAAACCAGATGTTCCCTGAGAGGTCTTCTGTAATACATTTTGGGTATCTTAAGGGAAATCCTGCCTCTGAATCTGTGAAAATCTGCCATGTGCCATTTTTAAGTTTCCCAAACCCATCATAACCTGATCCTATCCAAATTGCCCCGTCTTGAGTAATATGAAAAGTAGCAACATAATTGAACGGTAGAAGAATTGTTTCGTAATAGCTATTATTGATTTTAGTGAGTTGATTTCCCCAGAGGCTATATATAGTATCATTGTAAACCTCAATTTGCGTTGAGCCCATTGGAGGTAATAATTCATTGTAAATTTGGCAGCTGGTGCCATTGAATGTGTAAAGGAGGTTATTAGAACCAAACACGATGGTGCCAGGTTTTAGTAAACAGATGGATGTAACAGGTTGTTGGGTCTTTGATAGCTCCGAATTGTATTTGTCGAAGTGTTTGACCGTATGGTCGATCTTGTTAAAAAGCAGGATACCGCCTTCGGCACAGGCTATCCATAATTGGTTGCCATCATCAACCATGGTGTCGATGTCATCCCTATTAATGTATTGCTGCCATCCGGGGTATTGAGAGAAGCCGTTGAGTGTGTACAACATTAATAGGAGTAAAAGGTAATTTCTTATCCTGAAAATAAATGGGGTAATGTATTGCATGACTTTTTGATTT
>CAYUII010000056.1:0-4862 GCA_964444785.1 uncultured Bacteroidales bacterium
AAAAAAAATGTCAGGAAATTAGGATATCAACACAGAACCTCTCCGTATCCTCTCCATATATGGGTTTGATTTGAGTGGAAAAGTATGGAGAGATAAGGAATAGTATTTGGGTTTTGATGGGATGGTTGACTTTTTGAAAATGATTTAGGATCATTTTTTGGAAGTGAGTTGAATGGAGAAAGAGCGAAGAAGAAGCGAAGGGGAAGGGGAGACATGAAGAGAAATTGGATGCACTTCGTGCATCGGATATAGGCACACGGATTTAACGGATTTATACGGATTCCATGGATAGATTAGAATACAGATGACACTGATTAGACAGATTTACACTGATTTGATGGACTTCGTGCGTCAGAACATAGGCACACGGATTTAAACCGATTCGACGGATATTTTGGGTCACAGTGTTTCACAGTGGAAAACGGTGTATCACAGTGTGGATGAACTTCGTGCATCGGAACCTAGGCACACGGATTTAACGGATTTTAACGGATACCACGGATTGATTAGAACACTAATATTAGAACTGGCCGCTGGCTTTTGGCATCTGGCCACAGGCAGTCGTTGGGTTCTTTGCTAATATTGAATTCTTGAATCTTGAATTCGCAGTCTTATTTTGCGAAACAAGTGACATGTATTTTAGATATATCTAATGAAATCATATTAAATGGCATAAAATTGTAGATATATCTAGTGTAATTAGTGTATCTTTGTGTAATAACGCTATTGATATGGATTGGTATGGTATGACAGATGGCCTTATCTTGATTGAAATAGGAAGGCGGATTAAACAGACAAGAAAGAGGAAGAGGTATTCTCAGGCAGAGCTTGCCGAGAGAGCTGGGATTAGCTCTTTTACTGTGAGTCAAATGGAGAATGGAAAAAATACCTCATTGGGTTCATTGATTGCTGTCATGCGAATATTAAAGTTACTTGAGAATTTTGAAAGTTTAATTCCCGAGCCAATGAAGAGTCCTGTACAATTATATAACAGCAAAATTAAACGAAACAGAGAATGACCGAGGTGGTGTTAAAAGTTAGTATTTGGGGCAATGATGTTGCTGCGGTTATTTGGGACAAGGAGGAAGACTATGCGATTCTAGAATTTTTCTCTGAATTTGCTAATCTGGCTCTTGATCTGGCTCCTCTGATGATGCCATTACAAGATATTAGAAGGGGTGAACGATTGTTTTTCTTTCCGAATCACAGGAGTAAGACATTTAAGGGATTACCTGGTTTGATTGCTGATTCTGGATTCATGATTCCAGATTCAAAATTCAAAGATTGCGCCTGATCATTGGTGGGGTTTATACATCTAATCCGCAAAATCAGTAGTGGGTATGGTTCTAGTGTAGCATTGACCCCATAACATCACGAGGCAACGAATAGGTGCGTAGCATCGGAAATAGGATCCATGATCGAAGCCAGCCCATTTGGTCAAATCCCCTGCAAGGTGCGTAGCACCGAGAATATTTGTAGATGGAGGTGCGTAGCACTGGAATCAATTAGCGCCGATCAAGAAATTTTTAGAGGTGCGTAGCACCGGAAATAGGTAAATGTATCTTATGCGTTAGGACTGGGAATATGAGATTCAAGATTCCAGATTCAAAAATTGTGCTGGATCATTTGGGGCGTGGATATCCTAATCGGCAAAATCAGTGGGATCCATGGTTCGCAGGTAGAGACGTGGCATGCCGCATCTCTACAGGTGGCATGCCACGTCTCTATTGGTGGCGTTTATACATCTGTGGTCCTCTGTATTCCACTGTGATCCAATGTGAGCTAATTCCTTAATTCGTAGAATCTCGCATAAGTCGGCATTTTTTGTTACCTGTTTACAACCAGTTTAGTTGTCGTAATCCCCTTCTCACTGACGATTTTTACCACATAAACGCCAATATTAAACGATGGTGGCCTGATCGCTTCAGATGAAGTTATAGGTGACTTGAAGAGTTGCCTCCCATTCATATCATAGATCTCTATTAAGGCTCCTTTCCCACTTTCGAGGTTTGTATAAAAAGGCGCTCCTGAAGAGACAGGGTTGGGATAGAGGGTAAGGTTATTCTCCTGATGCTGGGAAATACCGACACCCGTTGGAAGTGTGTTATAATCCAGATTACTTATTCCAAATTCTGTCCACCATACATGATTTGATTGGTCTATAGTTGTAGAGGATGACCACCACTGCTGAAGTGGACTGTCTTCCGGATCAAAATGATAGACTGAATCGTTGTCATAATTATAAACTTGGTAACCTAATACTATGATGTCGTCATTTGCTTCAATATTCCTACCCCCATAATTTAGTGTCATTTCTTTTATGAGTGTCCAGTTATTGTTCTCTCTTTTGAATATACCCGTGATATAACCATTTGAACCAGCTGCATAGAGGTCGTTTTTATAGGTTGTGAATGAGAAATCGAGACTATTTGTCATTTCATCGTTTATGATTTCCCAAGTAGTACCATCATATGAGGCAATTGCCTTTTTTCCATCAATATTTGACATAATATATAGCCAAATCTTCCCATCATCCGTTGACCGTAAACTCCAGTGTTCGATCAAAATATCATAGTAATTAGAAGGTAAAATGAAATCAGGAGGTAAAGTGATCTCAGTGAAATTTCCATCCTTGAAGCGATAAAGACATAAATTTCCTGTTGTATTATATGTCACAAACCAGACTGCTCCGTCTTGAGAAACCGTAATACGGAAAGGATGTAAATATGGATAGTTTAACGTTATAGAATGGTAATTATAACTATTGAAACTTGTTCCATCAAATGAATTCAGGCAACTGTTATTACTATCTAATGAAAAAGCTCCAAACCATAAAACTCCATTTGGCGCTGTCGCCATACAAACAATATGTTCGAATGGCATCGCCGAGTTCCTCGGATTGTAATTTGTCCATATTCCGTTATTAAAGCGACTTAGTCCATGATAAGAACCATCTGCATACCACACATTCTGATTCTTATCAGATAAGATTACTGTCCCTTCTGACTCTTTTATACCACAATTATTTATATCATAGATCTGCGAGGTCAATCCGTCAAAGCTGCAGAACCCTCCTTGACATTTAAGAAGATAGGGATATATACCTAGCCTTTTCCCTCCCAGATAGAGAAGTTCTCGATCCTTATCAAAAACCATTGAATGAAACCGATTGCAGGGAAACCCAGCTGTAGAATCGTTGAAGTGTTTGAATTCGATGCCATTGAACTGTTGTATACCATAAGAGTCGTCGATGCCACCAATCAAAGTACCGGGATTAAAGTCGCTGTGCCCAATGCTGAAGAATAAAACGTTATCGTTGTTTATTGCCATGCTCTCAACATGGTTTCCGATGACGCCTGAGTTAGAACTTGTATAAGAATACCATTGCGTCCCGTCGTATTTTAAAAGACCGTCAATCTCGGTTCCGAACCAGATATTACCCGTGAGATCTTCAGCAATGCATCTTGGGTGTCTAATCGGAAAACCTGCCTCCGACTCGGTGAAGATCTGCCATGTGCCATTTGTTAACTTTCCGAATCCATTACTATTCGATCCTACCCAAATGGATCCATCTGCTGTAATTTGAAAAATACATGGATCGTATAATGGGATAGATATATACTCATTGTAATTGTCGTGAAGCTTTAATAAATTGGTTCCACAAAGACAATAAATCGTATCATTGTAAACCTCTATTTGCGGTGTGCCCACTGAAGGTAATGATTCATTGTAAATTTGGCAGCTAGTGCCATTGAATGTGTAGAGGTTATTAGAACTAAACAGGATGGTGCCAGGCTTTAACAAACAGATGGATTTAACGGGTTGTTCGGTCTTAGATAGCTCTGAATTGTATTTGTCGAACTGTTTGACCGTATGGTCGATCTTGTTAAAAAGCAGGATACCCCCTTCGTTACAGGCTATCCATAATTGGTCGCCATCATCAACCATCGAGTTGATATCATCACGATTGATGTATTGCTGCCACCCGGGGTATTGAGCGAAACCGTTGAGTGTGTACAACATTAATAGGAGTAAAAAGTAATTTCTTATCCTGAAAATAAATGGGGTAATGTATTGCATGACTTTTTGATTTGAGGTTGTTGTTATAAGGAATCGTATCAAAAGTACCGGATCTGGGCAGAAGAAAATATGGTGATTATTGGGTAGTTATGAGGGTATTTTTTACCATGTATGAGATCTTGCATTTGACTGGATTCAAGATTCTGGGTTCAAGATTCCAGATTCAAAATTCAAAGATTGCGCCCGATCATTATGAGAATTTATGCGAATAAAAAATTAGGTCACAGTGTTCCCCCGTGTATTACAGTGTTCCACAGTGTTATCAGATTCCCGAAAACTCTGGAGTTGAGACCGCCAGATGCCAGATGCCTGATGCCGCAATTCGTTCATCCAACAAAATCAGGGGATCCATGGTTCGCAGGTAGAGACGTTGCATGCAACATCTCTACTGGTGGCGTTTATATATCAGTGTGAATCTGTTTAATCGGTGTCATCTGTGTTCCAATACATCAGATACATCAACCTATTTCCGGTGCTACGCACCTTTAGGTTTTTTTAAATAGGTGCATCCTGATTCCAGTGCTACGCACCTCCATCTACAAATATTCTCGGTGCTACGCACCTTGCAGGGGATTTGCCCAAAATGTGGTGCTTCGATTAGGGATCCTATTTCCGATGCTACGCACCTATACGTCGCCTAGAGATGTTCTATGAATTATATTGCTGTTACGAACCAATCTTCTATGACCTAATTCGCTAATTCGTGGTTCTATGAATTATGTTGGTTTTACGAACCAATCTTCTATGACCTAATTCGCTAATTCGTGGTTCTATGAATTATG
>CAYUII010000056.1:4962-5080 GCA_964444785.1 uncultured Bacteroidales bacterium
TTGGTTTTACGAACCAGTTCTCTGTGACCTGATTCCTTAATTCGTGGAATCTCGCATAAGTCGGCATTGACCCCATAACATCACGAGGCAACGAATAGGTGCGTAGCATCGGAAATAG
>CAYUII010000057.1:0-4797 GCA_964444785.1 uncultured Bacteroidales bacterium
AACAACATCCTGAAGACCGAGCGTCAGACTCTTCATATCATTGATGATCGTCACCGCTTTGCCTTAATTGACCGTCTAACGATAGACAATGGCATAACCCTCTCTACAGCGACTAACTCCATCCGCTATCAGTACGACAATCATCTGGGCTCCGCCAGTCTTGAGCTAGATCAGACTGCGGCCATTATCTCTTAAGAGGAGTATCATCCTTTTGGGACGACCTCCTATAGAAGTGGTCGGACGGAGACGGAGGTATCGCAGAAGCGATACAAGTATGTTGGCAAGGAGCGAGATGAGGAGACGGGGTTGTATTACTATGGGGCAAGGTATTATGCGGCATGGTTATGCCGGTTTGTGAGTGTAGACCCGTTGCAGTTTAAGTATCCGCATTACACGCCCTATCAGTATGCGGGTAATAAGCCGGTGAGTTATATTGATTTGGATGGGTTGGAGGAAGCGAATGCAATTAATGATGAGGCTCAAAAGACTCTCTTTTTTAATAT
Source organism: uncultured Bacteroidales bacterium (assembly GCA_964444785.1). Lineage (GTDB taxonomy): Bacteria > Bacteroidota > Bacteroidia > Bacteroidales > TTA-H9 > JAJTBW01. The sequence goes on from CAYUII010000057.1 coordinate 504, forward strand.
TGAAACGGGGAAATATCTTGGTCAAATCGATAATTTTAAGTCAACAGGTATAAACGAATCTGACTTGGTGAATGGTTTTGCTCTCAGAGCGATTTCTGTTGGTGATTTTAATGCATTGAAAAATTATGGAGAAATAGAAGGTGATAGTTTTATTCCAACTTCAACAGTTAAAAGTCAAAGTAGTTTGATTAGAATAGACGAGAGTTCCTTTAATGCTTTTAAAGAGATAAACAAGGGAGGAGATATTGAAGGTTCACCTGAGCGGTCTCTTTTTATAATTTTTGATGTTTCAGACAAAAAGAATCCAGTTTTGAGAGCGGTAATCAACACAGATTCGCAAGCGACTAATAAATCAATAAGTGATAAATTTGAAGAAGATTCTGCTTATTCATTTTTGGATGGCAATAGGAATTATATAATAGTTGGACAGGCTCATACTCACCCTTTGCTGCTTGGTAGCAAAAGTGGGGACTTATTGTCTTTGTCATCTGTAACGTTTAATTTTAATGAAATAGAGAGAAATGCACCAGGTGTTTCTACAGAGGGTGAAAAAAGCGATAGTGCGGGAGCTATACTTAATAAGTTTCCTTACTATGCAATTCAATCCTATGACGGTAGTGGATATATTTATAAAGTTGATCAATGGGGAGGCTTGAATACTACAACAGAAAAAGGGAGACAGATCCAAGTTCCTGTCGGGAGACTTGATAATCTTGGAAAGTCAATAAAACAATTTAATATTATTCTAGATGCGTTTCTTACAAATTCCGGATATAAGAGATAACTACAAAGTTGTTATTTCATGTTTTGTGTTACTATTTATTTTTTCTATAATTAGAGCACAAGTTAATTCCAGTTTTATCCAGTATTCCTTTGGTTCAAAGGTTGATACGATAATTAATATTGCTATTGATAGAGATATTATTAAACTTGGAACTGATGAGTCATATTTAATATCTTGTAGCAATGATGACACAGTAGTCAATGTTTATTTATTAAAGTATTGTTCTGTATGTCAGATTTTTGATTCAACTGGTGATATTGCTTATTGGCGTGGATATTTAGCAAAGTATACCAGCAGATTCTATATATTTAAAAATATAAAAATTCCAATTATTTTTAGCTATTTTGATCCTTGCTTTGGGGTCGTTAAGATAATAAATGAAGAAAAGTATCCGATTGTATTGAGGAGAAGACGATTGTTAAGTGAATTCGAATCCGACGTTTGTATCACTACCAATTGGCACGGAGACAAAATATATGAGGTTACATACTTTCATAGAAAATGAATCAGATTAAAGATTACCGATAGCATATAGGAATATTTATCCCATGATCATCCAACTGGTGGGTATTACGAATCACCGATAGGAACATATAAATATACTAAATCTGCTGACGGAAGAGTGAGATATATGGCCTGTGAGACAGCTGAAAATGCTATGAAAGCGAATTTTTATGTTGTTGGAAAGGAGGGCCCTACTCCTGGATATGATAAAGGATATGGCTCTACATTAGAGATAACTATTGAACCATGTTTCAAAAAGGTTTATATTATAGATAGTTTAGAAGTAAAAGTTGCAGTACCATTTAACTGGTTTTTCAATATAAAAGAAGGTGAGAGATGAAAAAAGTAGCTTTATGTTTTATTATGCTTTTAAGCATAAATGCATATTCTCAAGATGATTTCACAGGAGAAATCTCATATAATGAACGAACATCAACTGTCAAGGTGGTATACTCAAATTTAAAAATACTTCCTGATTCGATACTTTCCCAAAATTTTAAAACTCTTATGTTTCAAGACTGTAATAGTTTGAATCTTAGTAAATTATTTTGCCAATTAGCAAATAAAAAGGAGTTGCATACCCTTTATATTCGCCATTGTAATATTTCTTGTCTTCCAAAAGAGTTAGCTGATATTCCTAATCTTAAAGAATTAATTCTTGATAACAACATAATAAAAAAGATAGAATGTACTGAAAAAAAAATGGAGCTTCAATTTATTTCTTTACCATATAACAGAATTGGAAGCTTACCATATAAGCAGCAAGCTAAGCTTTTTAAATCTATAACCAAATTGGTTTCATCATCTGTTTCAATGTGTTTGATATTAGCAGCCAATGGATTAGATTCGTTACCAGACGTTATTAGAGATCTTAATCTATATGCGATTAATATTAGTAATAATAATTTTAGCCATGTGCCTTATGTGTTATGTGAGATGGTTAATAATCATAATTTAAGGTATTTAGATATTGATAATCGGCAATCACTAGTTAGTCCTTCAAATTCATTATTTAGAATTCAAAACAAGTGGTCTAGAAGTTACGTAAATATTGATTTAGTCAGTTTTATGGGAGATATTTTTAATTTTACAGATGAGGATGTAGTATATTTAAATGAAATATATAAGGCTATTCATTTTAATTCTGTTTGGGGGCGTGCTAAAAGATATAGCCTTTAAAGTACATGTATTATTATAGTAGTATGATTATATTTTTTTAAAGTCAACTGCGTGATTGGTAAATGGAAAGATTTGAATATTGTTTTTCAAGTTAAAATACACGTGATTACGAAGATACTCTTGTAGAATTATTGCATGAATTGCAGTATGAGATGCGGTGAATCTCGTCCTAGAACGATTCATTGATAATCTTGGGAAGTCAATAAAACAATTTAATATTATTCTAGATGCGTTTCTTACAAATTCCGGATATAAGAGATAATTACAAAGTTGTTATTTCGTTTTTTTTATTACTATTCATCTTTTCTGTAGTTAGAGCGCAAGATAATTCCAATATCATCCAGTATTATTTTGGGCCAACTGTTGATACTATATTTAATACTGCGATAGATAGAGGTGTTATAAAACTTGGGACTGATGAGTCATTTTTAATATCATGTAGCAATGACGATACAGCAGTATATATTGGCCTATATAAGTACTGCTCTTCTTGTTCAATCTTTGATTCAATTGGTGATATTGATTATTGGCGTGGGTATCTAGCCCTGCATACTAACAGATTTTACATTTTAAAGAACAAAAGAATTCCCGTCATTTTTGATGAATTTGATGAGTGTTTTGGGGCACTTAAATTATTAGACAGGGAAAAAGGAATTTTTGTAAAAGCTTTTAGACTACTTGGAGAATTTGAGGCTAATGTTTGCATTGTTACCGATTGGAGAGGAGACAAAATATATAAGGTTACATACATTTATAGAGAATGAACTACTTTTCTGTATACAGAAAGAGAAGCATTTAAGTTTAGTTGTTAGTAAATCTTTAATCTTCTCACGAATAGTGCGCCAACCATTAGCCATCATGCAACAGTCGGCACTGCGGCTGTTAAGCGTCTGCTAAGCCACAAAAAGACCTTCTTCTATAATACAGCCTGTAGCGAGCGTCTTGCACTAGGAGAGATTGCGGCACACGGGCAACCTTACCATACGCTGACGTTGGCTTTCGATACCACCTCGCTTCAACAACTGGTGGCTTTCAATATAGAGCAAGGGGTTGCCAATACGCTTATGCCTACGGTAGAAACGATACAGAGTCTACTTGGTGGAGCCGGCTATGAGACAGAACAATCGGGTACCCTTATATGGTCTAGGTCTGAACGATTGGTTCCGGATGTTAATCAGTTCTTCGTTCCAATAAGTTATTACGATGCGATGGAGCAGCAGAGCATTCTTCAATGGGATAGTGAGAAGATGCTACCAGTGAAGGTTACCGATCCGATGGGTCTGGCCTCTGCTCTAGTAAACAACTATCGTCTGATGCGGCCCTATAAGATCACCGATCCCAATGGTATGAACCATATTTTTGAGTTCAATGGACTTGGAATGGTGACCAGAAGTATCGTACAAGGAGCATCGGGAGAAGGGGATACAATTGATAGTCCAACCATCAGTTATAGTTATAATCTTCATAACTGGATGGAACATCAACTACCGGTGGTGGCAGGCGTTTCCGCACGTGAGGTTCATGGCAGTGCCAACAGTCGATGGTTAACGAGCTATACATGGAGTGATGGTCTGGGGAGAGAGCTTCAGACCAAGGTACAAGCCGAGGATGGCGAAGCCTTCACGATAGTGAATGTTAGTGTGGTCAGTGTAGCCCAACAACGAGCCGCCACTCTAACCCTGCTACATAACAATACCCCTCAGGTTATTGATCTCGATACCTTGGGGCGACCGGTTCGTGTCACCGATGATAATGGAGCCGCAGGGAGCTATTCAACCTATAGCCGTCTGGATATCCTGGGACGGATAACCCAAGTGACCGATGCCA
>CAYUII010000058.1:0-4132 GCA_964444785.1 uncultured Bacteroidales bacterium
GATTGCTGAAAATTTAGAAGTATTGGTTGATGATATTTTTTTTGATGAGGAAAACAGAGGATCAAACATAGAATACATGGAAGTTAAAGTAGCTTTTGAAAAAGTAAACTTGTTTAAATAGCGTGACGATGACGACCGCACGGTGGTTTTTATGATTATTCATACCATGCTTACAAAATCGAAGTTTAAAGACTTCTTTCAAAAGAATGTAGCACTTTTATAAAATAACAAAGCCCCTTTCAGGGCTTTTGCTATTTTAATCATGATTGAGGATAAATATCTATTTCAACGGAAGTGTTTAATTTATGTAAGAAATCAATAAAATCAGGGGTAAGAGTTACACCATTACTTTCCTCATTTTGAGATTCAATAACAATAAAACACTTAGACTTTAGTCCATTCTTTGACATGAAGTCTTTTAATAAACTAATTTTGTCTTTAAAGACCTCTGATAGACTCAGGAGAGATTCGTCAATTCCTTCTAAAACATCTGTCTTATTTAGTTGATATTTCCAAAAAGATTCTTTTAATGCTGCTCCTGATTTGCGCTTGTCGCCTTTTATACCAAAATCCGTTGGCTGTATGTTTATTTGATTAGTAAGCTCAGAAGGAGAGAACTCTTCACCAAATACAATAAAATAAGTATAAGCTTTAGATAAATAAATCATCGTCCAATAATATAAGTGCGTTCAACAACTTCTTGTGTAGTCTTCCTTATTATCAATAATTCATTAGTCGCCGTATTTTTTACAACATCAAATAGCTTTAATCCTTGGTTAGTTCCAAGCCATTCTGCCTAAATGCATGAATGTCTTCTATCCCTATACTTTTTAAATATGATTGACTAACTGCTTTAAAGTTCGCTGGATTAAACACTTCTTTACCGGCTGCTCCTACTGACCTAAAGGCGACTGTCCCTGTTTTAGCGGCCTTTGCACTTTCGGAAACACTTTCTCTGGCAATTCTAACAAACTGAGTATTTGATCCGGTTTCAGAAAATAATCTATTAACACCTTCCCCAATATAAAATGAGTATAACGTTAATCCATTTAAAAGCACGCTAACACCTTCTTCTATAAACGACCCCGCCGGTTCTATGGTTATCTGTGTGCCAAATATTTCATTACCATTTTCATCAGTTTTGTACTTTACTCGCCATTTAAGACCTGAATAAGCCATAATACTATTGCTATTCAATAAAAACTCAGAGATGGCGTGTTTAGCATCATAATATATGGTTGCAATAATTCTTGATAATATAAATGGATCATTGATATCGTTCAGATTCTCTTCAGCGGTATTTCGTTTTGATTTGGTTTGTTTTTCAGTATTACCTCCCGTTTCATTTCCTGAGTTTACATTCCCTAAATCATCATCGATAGCGAGATTATTATAAAAGCCCGAAGTTCCGATATCGGGTCCCTCGGCGAAGAATCCTGTAGGATCAGTGTAAAGTAATGGATTGTTAAGGCAATAACTATATCGGTTAAAGCTGAGGCTAAACTCAGGTGCCTGAATAAATGGATCGGGAGAAAGAAAACGACCAACCAAAGGATCATACACTCGCCCCTTCATATCGATTAATCCGAAATGAGCTAAGTGTTCATGCATGGTGTATCCTCGACTATAAAGAGCAGGGGGTGGTGTATTATTAAACGCCTGCCAGGTAGCTGGGTCTCGTCGGCGACCCCATGGGTCGTAGTTCATTTCTTGAGCGTACGTGCCATTGGGGTTTAGGATCCCTATCATACTACCAGCATAGTCTTTTAAGATATAGTGTAATGTGCTGTCAGTATTATTGTTTCGAGCGAAGATAGCTATAATACCTTCTGGTGAAGTTATGTAGTCTGTGGTTTTCACCATACCATTGTTGGTGACTTTTTCAGAGAACCCTTGATATAGGGTGGTTGCTGTTTCTTGTGATTGAGTATTTGTAATCGACTGTATTAGTTTTTGTCCAGCTTCGTCATACAACACTTTCAAAGCCCACGGATTTTCATTCATCTCTTTGATTTTCTCAAAAGAGGTATATTGAAGAACACTTTGTGTGGTTGATGGGAAGACTCCATTTTGTGTCTGGATACTTGTTACAGCTTGTGGCCCAGCATTGTTTTCGCCATAGGTAAATGACCCAATATCACTTCGTGAATTAAAGTTGCTTCCAAGTATATTCCAATTGTATTTGCCTTCATACAGTACTTTGTAGGGTGATTTTGACATCAATCTAATTTTTATCAAGCGGTCCGTTTGAGAGTTATAACATTTGTTAGATGAATATACACCACCTAACTCAGAACTATTAACACTTCCAAAAGGATTTTGTGAGACAAGTTTCCATAAAGTTCCGTAGACAGGGTTTGAGATTTTTGAGGTAAAACCTCTCTTGTCATATTCTGTTTGGACTACAAAACCTGAAGGGTAGACAATTTTCTTTTGATAACCATAGATATTATATTTAAAGGCATAAGAAGTGGTATCGCCATCAATATCTTGAGTACTTCTAATTAATCGACCCATTTTATCATATTTACAACTCTTGGTTAATCTATAGTACTGAGCATTATCGAAGACGAACTGAGAATAATCTAGTTGTCCAATGCCATATGGCTGACTGTCGTAATACCATCGTGTCACGCCTTCCGGTGAAGAACTAACCGTAGGACGTCCTAGTATATCATAGTTGAAGCTGGTCACCTGATTACGTGCGTTAGTGTGCCGGATAATATCACCAAAGGGGCTATAAAGATAGGTGATTTTACCTAGATGAGGATCCTGAATGGAGTCAACTTTACCTAATAGGTTATATCTATATGAGATCGCATGCGCAGCATCTCCATTCATTATAATCTTGCTGGGATTGCCATCAGCAGTATAATTGTACTCAATTCAGTCCAATCAAATGTCTGAAGTATAACGCTAAGCTTTGTTATCTTCGCTTCCCCTTCGCTCCCTCTCCATTGTTTCTTCACTCAACTAGGATCCTTTATTACTTGCAACTTTTTGTCTTTAAATGGGGTTTAGGTTAATATTTTCACTCAAATATTGCCGGTGTTACGCTTCTACTCTCGGAATTCGAGATTCAAAATTCAAAAAACCTCGATCATGTGCCTCTTGGCTCTCCAAGTCTCCCCATCTCCAAGTCTCCCCATCTCCAAGTCTCAACGTCAATTATTTATTCTTTAGATATTCTGCGATCAGTCTAATTCTATTATCAGTGCAAATCCGCCTAATCTGTGTCATCAGTGTTCTAATCAATCTGTGGAATCCGTTTAAATCCGTTAAATCCGTGTGCCTATGTTCTGATGCACGAAGTGCATCTTGTGTTTCCCATAAAACGGATTACCATTTAGCACTTTAGGCTAAAGCCGAGATCACCTGTTAATATTAGTTTAACATAAAGGACACTTTTATTTAATTATTTGCTAAGGTTAGGGTAATTGTTGCCACTTAGTTTTGCATCATCAAATTTAGGAATGGATTTTTACTGGAGTTCGATTATCGTTTGACAAACTGAGGACAACATAAATGCAGGGTTGTCACGATAGGAGGCCCCATCTTTTATAAAATAATAATGACTAAAACACACATGGAGGCAATTACTAGATCTTTTAAAAAGTGTATTTCCGCTGTTTTATTGTTAGGTTTTTTGAGTCTGACTACCTCTATTAGTGCGCAGGAAGAGGAGCTTACCGATGTGCAGAAACTGGAGCAACGTACTGAGAATCTTGAAGCTGCTGTTGCGAAACTAAACAATCTTAAAGTTAGTGGATATGTTCAAGGCCAGTGGCAATGGATTGAAGCCACGGGTGCTAAAAATTCATTTGGAGCTGGCGATTTTACTGCTGATTCTAAAAATAGATTTGGTGTTCGTCGGGGTAGAGTCAAGTTCAGCTACTCGAATACCTACGGACAAGCAGTTATTCAGCTCGATGCAACCGAAAAAGGGGTGGGCATTAAAGATGCATACCTAGTTCTTATGGATCCTAACTTAACTTTTGTCTCACTCACAGGTGGTGTCTTCAACAGACCCTTTGGTAATGAGATAGCCTACTCCTCCTCTTTAAGAGAGTCTCCTGAACGCGCTCGTATCACACAGTCATTATTCCCCGGAGAACGTGATCTGGGCGCTAAA
>CAYUII010000059.1:0-3999 GCA_964444785.1 uncultured Bacteroidales bacterium
CATGTTAAGGATCGTGTCTCCCAATCGCACCAAGCTGGAATTGAAACTTATAGTATAGCGGATTTGGTTGTTGGCCGCTATTAACTCCCAATCGCACCAAGCTGGAATTGAAACCTTGTTTTTCGCTACCCTTTAAAGGGGTTGAGGTAAGCTCCCAATCGCACCAAGCTGGAATTGAAACCCCAGTGACGCTTTTTGGGTATGAAGATCGGGCTTCTCCCAATCGCACCAAGCTGGAATTGAAACTAAATAATGCTACTTTATTGATTCCAACCGTTGAGCTCCCAATCGCACCAAGCTGGAATTGAAACCCTGAACGTTAGTTAGGTTACCTGAGGCCAGTATATTCTCCCAATCGCACCAAGCTGGAATTGAAACTCCGATGTGCGATTTCGGGCAGGTTTTCGGGAGTACTCCCAATCGCACCAAGCTGGAATTGAAACTTGCCCCTTACCAACTTGAAGCCTTCCCACTTATACCCTCCCAATCGCACCAAGCTGGAATTGAAACTGCGCCAGCACCTGTTTTTTGAATGGTTAAATTACCCTCCCAATCGCACCAAGCTGGAATTGAAACCGGTTTGGGGTATGGACTTCGGGGTGAAAGACCCGGACTCCCAATCGCACCAAGCTGGAATTGAAACAACGGCAAAAAAAGATCGTTTGTGGGGCTTTTGATCTCCCAATCGCACCAAGCTGGAATTGAAACCGAGAGGTGGGCGCCTGTTATCAAGGCTCGTCCGATTGCTCCCAATCGCACCAAGCTGGAATTGAAACGTTTCATAAGCTATGCCCCACCCGGTTGAGGTATAGGCTCCCAATCGCACCAAGCTGGAATTGAAACAATCGAAGAGGCAATTCAGCGGATGATGTGGAGGCTCTCCCAATCGCACCAAGCTGGAATTGAAACTAAACGATTCGCCTGTAAAAGTGTTTACTCCGAACGACTCCCAATCGCACCAAGCTGGAATTGAAACTTGCTTTTGATTGCCCGATATGATGGAGAGGGTTAGGCTCCCAATCGCACCAAGCTGGAATTGAAACGAAATATCATAAGCTAAAATATGATGTTGTTAGAAACTCCCAATCGCACCAAGCTGGAATTGAAACTTGTTGTAAAGTTGCAGCACCTCAGTAGCTGTTAAGCTCCCAATCGCACCAAGCTGGAATTGAAACTTCAGATCCGCATTGAACACGTCACGCACTCCGGTACTCCCAATCGCACCAAGCTGGAATTGAAACGGTATTCGTTGAAGTTAACCCCATCCAGCGAGACGTACTCCCAATCGCACCAAGCTGGAATTGAAACTCACAAACAAGCCCTGAGTATTCAGGTTGCCAACCCGCTCCCAATCGCACCAAGCTGGAATTGAAACTGGTAGCAAAAGCGAAAAGGACAAGCACTAAAGTAGCTCCCAATCGCACCAAGCTGGAATTGAAACGGAACTTAGATCATCAAGATATTACTCCTGAGTTGGCTCCCAATCGCACCAAGCTGGAATTGAAACACAACAACATCTTCTCTGGTGAGTGCGTCTACTTCTACTCCCAATCGCACCAAGCTGGAATTGAAACCGTGTCATAGCTTCGCTTCAGCCAAATAACTACGACTCCCAATCGCACCAAGCTGGAATTGAAACAACGCTTTCTTTGTTAGAACGTTGTCAGTTACTTTGACTCCCAATCGCACCAAGCTGGAATTGAAACTGGAAGACCGGCACGAGCTTGTTTACTCCTTCACCGCTCCCAATCGCACCAAGCTGGAATTGAAACAGCGATGTTACCACCTCACAAATTATCTCAGTAACTCCCAATCGCACCAAGCTGGAATTGAAACTTATTCGATCAATAGAATCTTGCATAGCGTTATTAGTCTCCCAATCGCACCAAGCTGGAATTGAAACAGATATTGCGGTGATAGGTCATTTAACCTTTTGATAGCTCCCAATCGCACCAAGCTGGAATTGAAACTTAGGGTTTAATGCCTTGATATATCTTGGTAAATCACTCCCAATCGCACCAAGCTGGAATTGAAACTCTTGAACTCAACCCCTTTTGTTTCTTTTGTCGAGGCTCCCAATCGCACCAAGCTGGAATTGAAACTTGCCGTTAAAACTCCTTTGCAACCATCTAGGCCGCTCCCAATCGCACCAAGCTGGAATTGAAACGGGTGGATAAGGCTTGGAATGCAGGGGAACTTGATGCCTCCCAATCGCACCAAGCTGGAATTGAAACATCCGACCGCCGGTATACCACCCATCGCGTTCCCGGGCTCCCAATCGCACCAAGCTGGAATTGAAACAAGTGCTATGTAAGAGAAAAACAAATTCAGGCCGTATCTCCCAATCGCACCAAGCTGGAATTGAAACTCCATTTGCTCTGCGTAGGTGGCCTCCGCATTAGCTCCCAATCGCACCAAGCTGGAATTGAAACCCTCCGCATAGGTAAGTGATAGGTCTGGGGTATTCCTCCCAATCGCACCAAGCTGGAATTGAAACAGAGCAGTAGAGCACTCTTTCCATGCGTCCCCTATCTCTCCCAATCGCACCAAGCTGGAATTGAAACGGCCTAAAAGTAGTTCCGTTTAACCTTGTACCCCTTCTCCCAATCGCACCAAGCTGGAATTGAAACTGAATCACGCAAGCGGTTTGGTAGTAATACAGTTGAACTCCCAATCGCACCAAGCTGGAATTGAAACAAAATTGCATCAATTTCTCGTATATTACCTCTACTATCTCCCAATCGCACCAAGCTGGAATTGAAACAATACGGTGCCATGTAAAGAATTACCTGATGAATCTACTCCCAATCGCACCAAGCTGGAATTGAAACGCCTCAAAACTCTGTTATACTGTCAAAGTATAGGGGGCTCCCAATCGCACCAAGCTGGAATTGAAACGAACAAAGATCTATAGATCCCCGCTTTCCAGGAGACTCCCAATCGCACCAAGCTGGAATTGAAACTTGGCCGGCTTTTTCGTAGGAATTCTACTGGAGAGGAGCTCCCAATCGCACCAAGCTGGAATTGAAACGTATAATTTCAATCTTGAACGGACTTAAGTCTTTAACTCCCAATCGCACCAAGCTGGAATTGAAACGGTTTCTAAAGATGTAAGGATCCGATTTGTCAGAACTCCCAATCGCACCAAGCTGGAATTGAAACGGCATACCTGAAGTAACTGTTGACCCTGAAAAAAAAGCTCCCAATCGCACCAAGCTGGAATTGAAACATAAATGATGCGTATCCGATGACCAGATATTTTACTCACTCCCAATCGCACCAAGCTGGAATTGAAACAAATAAATCTCAAAGGCATGAGTAAACATAATGAGTCTCCCAATCGCACCAAGCTGGAATTGAAACATGAAGCATCCTCTAAGCGTCTGTTTGGCGGCATCCTCCCAATCGCACCAAGCTGGAATTGAAACTCGAAACTGCAAATTGGTTGAGCGCTGATGTGAGGGCTCCCAATCGCACCAAGCTGGAATTGAAACGGATATAGCAGCAACAATTTTGCTTATTTCTTCGCCCTCCCAATCGCACCAAGCTGGAATTGAAACATACTCCTTATTAATAGACTTCTCCAAAGAGTACTCTCCCAATCGCACCAAGCTGGAATTGAAACATTAATCCCGACATCTTTCCTGGTAACTTAACTTCATCCTCCCAATCGCACCAAGCTGGAATTGAAACAATTACGGATGGAGATGAGGATATTCCAAAGCTGCTCCCAATCGCACCAAGCTGGAATTGAAACATCTATTGCAACTCTAACCAGTGCATCCGGGTCTTTCCTCCCAATCGCACCAAGCTGGAATTGAAACTGCTGTTTGAATTTGTTCGTATTCAACAAGATCTTCTCCCAATCGCACCAAGCTGGAATTGAAACAACGCAATGTATGTTGAACTAACCTTTGCAAGTACACTCCCAATCGCACCAAGCTGGAATTGAAACTATAAATTTTCTGATCGTCTTCCGTCTGTTCTTCCGTCTCCCAA
>CAYUII010000060.1:0-2943 GCA_964444785.1 uncultured Bacteroidales bacterium
AAAGGTAAGCCTCAGTATTCTATTCATGGACGAAAAAGCTGCTATTGAAAAAATGAACCTGTCTAAACAGCTTGACGACGATGACTGCACGGTGATGGTTAAAATTATTGATTCATTGTTCACCAAAAAAAGTTCAAAAGACTTCTTTAATCAAAATATTGCAGCTTTTTAAAGGAAAAAGCCCGAGAAATCGGGTTTTTTATGCTATACTTCTTTATTATAAAATTCATCAGCTTTGTTTATAAGCTCTCGAAGTAAATCTATATTCAATCTAAAGTCTTCTTTATGCTTATAAATATTAACCTTTAATTCCTTTGAATCAGTTATCTCAATATCAATAACCATTTCTTTTTCATCATAGACCTCTAGTATAGGATACTCAAGATTTATATCAGATGCTTTCTTGTATAGCAAATTATTTATGTTTTTCATATAGTTAAGGATTTATAAAACCAATAAAATCTCCATTTGAATACCACCTTGCACCATAACCACCTTCAATCTGATAAGTAATAATACTTTCATAACGAGCACTAGTACTTTATGGTCTAATTCCAGTTCTCATTATATTTTTAAGTGCAGTTGATGCCGCTTTGTTTATTGCTGCTTGATTTCTAAAAATCTGCATCAAGGCTTCCGTGCTACTATAACCAAGAACCTCAGGATGTTTTGTTAAAGCTCTTCCAACATTCGTTAAGAGAGTTGACTTAAATATACCTAATGCCCCTCTATAAAGCTTCGCTCCAGAAGCTCCGCCTCCACCCATAACCCAATTCAAAGGATTATCAGCAATAGTAACACTTTGGACACCAGGGGCAGGTGCAAATCCTCCTTCACTTAGCAGCAGATCAATCCAAAATTGTGGATTTGAAGCCCTTTCCCCTGGAGTGCTTCCATATTGGTCAGCAGGATGCCCCCCTTGCCCATCGGCTTCTCTGGTATCTTCTTCTAAGCCAAATATCGGAAGAGGAAGCTGATGTAAATCCCCTTTCTCATCACCATAGTAGAGGAAATTGTTTTCCCGAAGTTCACGAAATGTTTTTCCAACGTAAATTCTACCTTTCAGATCGGGATCATCTTTACTCGTAACATTTTTATCAAAGTAAGCTTCTTGTCCGGGTTTGTCTTTTACCCAATCCGTCTGTCTGTGAGTATTGCAACCAGTTTCAATGCTAGAATTTACATTCCCCAAATCATCATCAATAGAGAGACTATTATAAAAGCCCGAAGTTCCGATGTCGGGTCCCTCGGCGAAGATTCCTGTAAGTTCTTTCAAGTAGACTAATTCGAAAGGAGCTAGGTGTTCATGTATGGCATATCCTTCACCATACAGCATAGGAAATACCTGTTCATACTGATATGTCCAAATATTGCTACGGGAGTTAAAACTGCCGGAATCTCCATAGATGATATCAGAAGTAAGAACTCTGTTTAAGAAAGAGTACTTATATTCAGTAAGTGATCTATGGAGGAAAAGGTTGTTCATAAAGGGATCCTCAGGTAACTATTAAGAGTTTTACGACTAGCATACATACGGTACTACAAAAATGGGATTTTTCTTCATGATAATGTTCATCCAATCCCTGTTAAAGTACAAGGTAGTATACCACGGAATATATTCAAATATGGTCCTTTTTACGTGGATAGTGTCCTGGTAAAATCAATGCTTTATCATGAATCACGATCAATATCTTTCATTTCTCCCTATATTCTTGTGTTTTACTGGAATGACGAAGCAGCCAAGATTGCAGCTATTGCATATACCTTATTAGGCGGTTGTCGTCTTGCTAAAGTATATCCTTAAGAGTTGTTAATCGACGTCTTGAATTAAATCAAGGGCATTCAATACAGAAATTGACCGAGCTATTACCAATACACTGGCGTAAAAACTCTATCTAATAATTATCCGGAATCAGTGGAAAAGAGCCGAGGCTCTTTTCTTTTTTAGAGATAAACAAGATGTATTAGGCTGAATGTTTATAGAGATTTTGGAAATTTTGATCGAAATTGTTCGAGCTTATTAATTTCATTTCCATGTTATTATTTTTATAAATGGTTAGATGCTCATCTACAGTACCTATTCTCTTCAGCCTTCCTCCTTCAGATTCAAAGACTTTCCAAAAGCCTCCATTGTGACCATCCTTGTCTTTCCAGATGCACTTACCCATGTATTCATAACCTTTTTAACCAGGTTGGTAAATCAATTGCTTAATGTGCAGTGAAACCACCTCCGTTGTAAATCAATGATTGATTAAATATTTGAGTTCTGTTATATACCTGGGCGTAATAAATATGTTGGAAAATTTCATCAATCGAGGTAGAAAAATAATCTTTTGTGAGTTTTTTTCTTTTTCAATATTAAGCCTGTAAAAGAATATAAAATAGCGTTTTACAATTTTGATACTAGATATCTGCAATGTAGTTTCTTCTATGAAATTAGATGTAACAATCTGGTTATTATTTAAATGTATCAAATGTAACCTAATGCATGGAATGAATAATGCTAACCAAATAATTAACATAATTTCAAAAATAATAAATATACTGATGTCATTACCAGGATATATATTTAGTAAAATCAGCAGAGTATTAAAAAGTAAACAAGCCATAAAAGTTACTGGGAAGTAAAATTTGTATACTGGTGTTAATCGGCTTGATATTAATTTGCTGTCTTGCTTTTTCTTAGGGTACAATAATAATAGGCCATATACAAAAGCTGTTAACAGTATAGTTAGACCTATAGGCCCAATAATAAAAGGCACTTGGAAATTAATTCGAAGAGGAACTAAGGCTAATAGAATAAGTATAAAACCTATAGAAAAAGATGTTAAGGATATAATAATTCTTTGTTTCATAACTAATTATTAAAAATTCCAAATAAATCCAATTTTCACAGAACCACTAGCTCCATAGCCAACAGCAATCTTTCCACCTAAATCATAA
>CAYUII010000061.1:0-2077 GCA_964444785.1 uncultured Bacteroidales bacterium
AAAAAAAATGTCAGGAAATTAGGATATCAACACAGAACCTCTCCGTATCCTCTCCGTTACCTCTCCAATGATTGTCCATATAAAGAACGAATAAAAAGGAAAAACATAGAAAGGGTATTAAGACTTGAACAAAATCGCCAAAGGACAAGCATTTTTCCAATTCAGTACAGAATCCAAAGGATCTTAGTAAACAATCTTCTTCAAATACCGTGAATAAACCCGCTGAAAAACCAAAGCAAGTATGGCCTAATGGAACCATCAATGGAGAGGATAGGGAGAGGCAATGGAGAGGTGATTGTAACGCACAGTAAATCAACGGGTTGCAAAACGAAGCTACAAAACACACAACCATTTAGTAATCAATGAGTTAATCTCTTTACTCAAAGACACAAAACTAAGGTAATCGGGGTGTTCTTATAAAATGTATTCTCTATACTTACAGTTCCAAAACATGCATTTCGGAACCAGTAGTTTCTATTAAGAAAAATGTAGGTTATACATTAGAAGTTAAATATCTTACATTTTGGGGTCGCGTCATCTACAAATACAGCCACATCGTAGAAATAGGAGGATAACCTACCAAAAAAGATTATCTTTTGTAATGATCCTACGTTCAACTGAAAAATACTAGAACGATATTATATGTCACAGTTTTTTAAGCAAATGAGCCATACTCGTATAGGTGGTCATTGGGATAAATATGGTTAAAATGAAATCGATCTGGTAACCATCAATGAGCTTGATAAATCAGCCTACGTCTAGTGAATAAAGAGGAATGCTACCAATTTGAATAATAATAAGCTAAAAGAAAAGGGAACTAGTTTTATAAAGGTTAATGGAGATTTGGAATCTTTGAATTATGATTTAATTTTGGGCATAATTTATCAAAATCAAATCATGAGAAAACTGGTATTATTTATCCTCATAGTGTTATCATTCACTGGAGTTGTTTCTGCGCAGAAAAATGAGTTGGTATTAAACTGGGCTATTCCTTAATCAACCCAAATGACTACGATCCTGGTACTATATTCGGATTGAGCTATACCCGTTATTTTACCAATACGATTGGCATGGGAGTTACATTAAATGGATTCACATACAACGTCAGGATACTGGAAGATAATTTAATCAATACTTTCGACGGGATTCATGTCGCCTCAAGATTCCATTTAGCAGATGACCTGCTTTTTACAGCCAAGTTTGGTATAGGAGTATACACCTGTTCCTATCCAGAGTTCACTATTCTATTTGATAATGGCTCAAGACTTGATATTCCCGAGATCAACCCCTATGCAATAGGCTATATGATCAACACAGGACTAAGATATGATATTACCGAAAGATTTGGGTTTGGATTAAATCTGGACTATATCGGATCAGGAAACCTTGAATTTAAAGCCTATGGAATCACTTTTGCAGAAGAGGAGCAGCAATCAATTAACATAACTCTGGCGACTACTTTTCGTTTCTAGGTAATAAAATGTGGGGGAATTGGAAGCGGGGTATGCATGAGATACACTATTAATTAACTTCACAACAGCAAATGCAGAAGAACCTTAATAGGTAACAGATTATCGGATTCTAACAAAATTCTAACGATTTAAGATAAATCGTATTTGATTATATGTAAGTATTTGCCCTAGAAAAAAATTTCAGACTTATTTATGATTTTACACTTGGAGAATAAACTTAGAGACCAAAATGAAGGATTATTGGAATGATCTCATCTTTAAATCCAAAAGGAGTTGCATGCTGATGAAGGTATTTAGTAACCAAAAGGGGATTGATTAAAGAGCCTTCTATTTTATAGAAAAGGTCCACAAGGAACAAAACGGCAGAAAAATTAACCAAGAATCTCTTTTACCAGTAAACATCACATTGACTACAGATGAATCCACTGTAGCAACAACAAAATCTAAATCGGAAAGGCTTTATCATGAAATCCAACTCCCAAATGCTGTATGGGTGGCTCTCTATACTATGACGCTAAATGCCAACCTTCTATTCTTAATTCATAAAGCTTTATCCCAGATTATGCAGTGGATTGTTCCAACTGAGGTTTATATTTTTTGATTTT
>CAYUII010000062.1:0-1905 GCA_964444785.1 uncultured Bacteroidales bacterium
GGTCTTTCTTACGTGGATAGTGTCCTGGTAAAATCAAAGATTTATCATGAATTATGGTAATAACAAGACGTACTAGACCGAATGCTTACACTGAACTGATTAAGGAGTTTAAAATATTGGACGAGCTGCCCGAAGATGAAAAAAAATCTATCCTGAAGGTGGTTAGTTCTCTTATCCGTGATTTTAAAGCAAGACAAACGTACTTAGTATTATAAAAGAAGCCCGGACTTGCCGGGCTTCTTTATTTATTCTTCTTTTAATACAAGCTTTTGGGGTACATTTAATTCCTCACGTTTTCTTAGATAATCACCTTTTTTAAATGGTCCATAAACATTAGAGTATCGAGCAAGCTTTGTTAATGTATCTAAAGAATATTCGCTTTTCTCTTTTTTATTAACTATCCAATATTGTCGGAACGTGCTTTTTTCAAAGGCTTTATTAGATTCTGAGTAATTCATTGTTTTAATATTGGGGATAGTGTCCCATGGGCGTTGAGATACGATAATAAAAGTCGAGTCGAAAGCATAATCTAAAATTGTTTCAGTAATCACTATATTATTATTAACGTTGACGATGGATAATGTGTATTTACCATCGTAATTGAATTTATATCCGTCTCCTAAATCGGGATATTTAGAACAACCTGTTAAAATCATAAGGATTGCTATTGTTAAAAATAATGCGTAGTTTTTCATAATCAGACCTTTATTTGTGAATGGTAGTTGTGCTAGTAAAATTTACATCATATGGTCCTCCAAAAATGGATGGTATTAATATTGCAGCTGGGCTTATTATTAAATTGTAATTAATAGCTGCACCTAAAAGATTACCTGCATTTCTACCTGCTGATGCTTTAGTGTCTATTAATGGCCAAAAGTCAAAGCGAGAAGACTTATCACCAACAATGGAAAATTGGTCATTACCATAATATTGCATTATAACTCTTCCAAAAGCCAATGCAGCTTGATTTAATGGACCTGCATTAAATAAATTTACAGAACGAGTTTGACCAACCGTCATACCAGTTAATCCAAGTTGTTTTTGAGTAGCTCCACCAATGTTAACAGATGACATGTTTATTGTCATAGGTTCTCCTCCGCCAAATTGAAAATGAGTGTACATAGTAGCCAAAGAGAAATCTACCCCTAGTCCATCGGCTTCTCTAGTATCTTCTTTTAAGCCAAATATCGGACGAGGATCTTGATATAAATCCCCTTCCTCATCACCATAGTAGAGGAAATTGTTTTCCCGAAGTTCAATAAATGTTTTTCCAACGGAAATTCTACCTTTCAGATCGGGATCGTCTTTACTGGTAACATTTTTGTCAAAATAAGCTTCTTGTCCGGGTTTGTCTTTAACCCAATCCGTCTGCCTGTGAGTATTGCATCCAGTTTCAATGCTAGAATTTACATTCCCCAAATCATCATCGATAGAGAGATTATTATAAAGGCCACAAGTTCCGATGTCGGGTCCCTCGGCGAAGAATCCTGTACGTTCTTTCAAGTAGACTAATTCGAAAGGAGCTAGGTGTTCATGTATGGCATATCCTTCACCATACAGCATAGGAAATACCTGTTCATACTGATATGTCCAAATATTGCTACGGGAGTTAAAACTGCCGGAATCTCCATAGATGATATCAGAAGTAAGAACTCTGTTTAAGAAAGAGTACTTATATTCAGTAAGTGATCTATGGAGGAAAGGGGCGTTCATAAAGGGGTTTCCAGATAGCTAGTAGAAATTTTGGTATTGTCTTAATTCCAAAGCAATATTAAGTAATATTGATTCATTATGCAATTGATAAATCGAAACATTGTAGTTGATCCAGTTTGGGCGCAGGAAATAGCATTAAAGGTAAGCCTCAGTATTCTATTCATGGACGAAAAAGCTGCTATTGAAAAAATG
>CAYUII010000063.1:0-646 GCA_964444785.1 uncultured Bacteroidales bacterium
GATGAGATTGCCTTAATCATGAATCTCGAATAACAAGAGGGTGTTCTGTTATGCAGAAAATCGATGTGCAAAGTGAACAACGCATACAGTTTATCGATGTGACCGGACAAGTGGAAAAAACACTTGTCCGGTCAGGCATGTCTGAAGGAGTATGCCATGTCTATGTACCGCATACGACCGCTGCAGTTACCATAAATGAAAACGCCGATCCCGACGTAATGCGGGACATCCGGCAAAAACTGACTGCGCTTATTCCTCAGCAGGATGGATACCGGCACAGTGAGGGGAACTCGGACGCGCATATTAAAGCAAGTCTCTGCGGTTTTTCCTTGATGATCCCCATGGCCGGCGGCCGACTGCAACTAGGGACCTGGCAGGGGATTTATTTTTGCGAATTTGACGGGCCGCGCCGGCGGGAGCTTTGTCTGCGGCTGATCGGCAGCGCGGGAAGTGACGGCCCGGTCCGGGTTTGGTAACTGAAATAGCTTTTGATAAAAAACAACTCCTCTGTTGAAGCCTCGGGCAAAACGGTAGGAGATTGTTATTTTTTGGCGAATAATTTTGAAATGCATGTATTTGCGGGAAAAGAGGCGAATCCTTCAATGGAAAAGAAGGCTTTTTTGGAGTAATATCCAGCGAAGTCTTC
>CAYUII010000063.1:656-1650 GCA_964444785.1 uncultured Bacteroidales bacterium
GTGATAAGTCCTTTAAAGTTATGAAAACCCGGGTCGGCATAAAGCTGATCAGTATGGACACGGATTTTCACATGAAATATGAGGGCGTGGAACCCAACCTGTATGCGGTATGGGTGTGCCCTCATTGCGGATATGCAGCCCAGGACACTTCCTTCAGTCCTTTGAAAGAGACGGAGACAGCTGTGCTGAAAAAAGCGTTGGCGGGCAAAGAAGTAGGCATTAATTTACAGGGGGAACGTACTGTCGAACAAGCTCTGGCAAGTTATAAGCTGGCGATCTACTTTGGTCAATTACGGAAACTTCCCCAAAGCCAAATCGCCGGTTTGTTTCTCAAAATGGCCTGGCTGTATAGAGACATGGAAGATAAAGAGGCGGAACAGGTTTACCTGAAAGAGGCGGTGGAGCATTATATGGAGGCTTTCAGCACGGAGCGCTTTCCCATCGGCAAAATGACGGAGAATACAATGGGGTATCTGATCGCCAATCTGCTGGACCGGATCGGAAAGTACGACCAGGCTGTACAATGGCTGGGGAAAGTAGTAAACCAGCAAAGCCATGGAGAAGCAAAAGTGCTGGACATGGCCCGCGACCTTTGGCACAGCCTGAAGGAAAAACGCGCGAGCGCAGAAAACCAGTAAGGCGAAAAAGGTATGTTTGCGCTGATTCTGGAAAGCATATTGCTTGAAAGGGGGACCGGGTGTGCACATAGTTCTGGTAGAGCCGGAAATTCCGCAAAACACGGGTAATATCGCGCGGCTCTGCGCAGCCACCGGCTGCAAGCTTCATTTGATAAGACCGCTCGGTTTCTCAGTGGATGACCGGTATCTGAAACGGGCGGGACTGGATTACTGGCACCTGGTGGAAATATATTACCACAACAGTTTTACAGAACTGCAGGCGAAATATCCGGGGAAGAATTTTTACTTAAACACCACCAAGGCACATAAGCGCTATACCGACATTTGCTATACAGCGGAAGACTTTATTGTTTTCG
>CAYUII010000064.1:0-1558 GCA_964444785.1 uncultured Bacteroidales bacterium
ACAAGAGTCGCGGGAGTCACGGGAGAATCCGCAAGAGAAGAACGGTACACAGAGTAACAGAGCATTCCTGTAATACCTAAAAATGGACTTTGAAAAAAGAGACGCCCGGCAATACAATAAACATGTGTGCTGATCCGGCAAGAAAGGCACAAGTAAATGTATTGGGAGGCGTCTCACTATGAAGCGTACACAAAATGAAAAGATTTTGCAAATCAAAAATGAAACGCTAGTTGTTGGTATCGATATTGGTAAAGACACACACTATGCCCGCGCCTTTGACAGCCGTGGTCTTGAACTGGCCAAGCTACTGCGATTTAGCAATAGCGCCGCAGGCTATAACGCCTTACGAACATGGATGAAATCGACAATGCAGCAAAAAGGAAAAACCGATGCCATCGTAGGCTTCGAGCCCACCGGGCACTATTGGTTTACCCTGGGAGACTTTCTAGAAAAGCAAGGGTACAACCTAGGCCTTGTGAATCCATATCATGTCAAATGCGCCCGAGAGCTTGATGACAACAAGCAGACCAAAACCGACCTCAAGGACCCCAAAACTATCGCCATGCTAGTAAAAGACGGGCGCTATCGCGACGTATACATTCCTTCAGAGTGCTACCAGGAGCTGCGCGAAGCGGTCTTAGAGCGCGAGCGATTGGTGGAACAAATGACAGCCCTCGGCAACCAGGTCATTCGCTGGTTGGATATTCGCTTTCCAGAATTCACAAAGGTTTTTAAGAGTTGGAAAGGCAAAATCGCATTTGCAACCTTGAAACAGTTTCCAACTCCTGCTCAAGTAGTGCACGCCGGCCCAGAAGGGCTTATAGCGCTCTGGCAGCAACATGTTAAGCGAAATCACACTCTGAAAGCACAACAATTATTCCAAGCGGCCCAGACCTCTATCGGAAGGATTTCCGGAAGTAAAACGGCTGAATTCGTTTTGCAGAATTTGCTTCTGCAGTATGAAATGGCCGGTTCTCAACTAGAGCAGATCGAAACTCTTTTATCGGAATTAGTTCTTACTGTTCCGCATTCCGATACGCTCTTAGATGTGAAGGGAATCGGCAAGTTCAGCACGGCCGTGATTATCAGCGAAATTGGAACGATTCAACGTTTTTCAAGCCCGAGGCAGATTATAAGCTTAGCTGGACTTAGTTTAAAGGAAAATAGCTCAGGTAAACACAAGGGACAAACTACCATTAGTAAGCGAGGCCGCAAACGGTTAAGGGAAGCTTTATTTCGCGTGATGATTCCCATGCTGGCAAATAACGCTGAGTTTCGCGCGATGCACCAGCGAAACATCACACGCAATCAAAACCCTTTGACCAAAATGCAGTCTGTGATCGCTTTGTGTGGTAAATTGATCCGAGTTATTTATGCGTTACTACGTAAGGGTTGTCGCTATGATGCTAGTAAGCTAGTCCAGGATATGCCTGTTTCGATGATGGCGGCATAGCGCCGGAGACACAAGTCAGGCTTTTCAATAGGTCACCTTCTCCGAAGACCGCAGCGGATAAGGAAATCTCGGAATGAACACCTTTTGTTTTAATCGTATCCATCT